>QAPD01000015.1 GCA_003052455.1 Sphaerisporangium cinnabarinum
TGGCACCGCGTCCCGCGCCCGCTCCCCCGCGGCCCGCACCACCGCGCGCGTCGCGGTCGCGGCGCTCGCGGGCGGGCGGGGCGCCCTCCGGGGGCGTGGCGGCGCGGCGCCCGCGGGAGCTGTTGGCCGTGCGGCCCCGCACGATCCCGACCATCTCCTCGACGAGGTCGTCGTCGCGGTCCGCGACCCACGCGAGCGCGACCGGGGCGGACGGCGCCCCGTCCAGGCGGCGGTAGGTGACGTCCTTGCGGTGGTGCAGGCGCGCGAGCGACTGCGGCACGACCGCCACCCCGACGTTCGCGGCGACCAGCACGACGGCGTCGCCGGTCGTCGCGGGCCGCTCGTCGGCCGGTCGCCCCGGCGGCGGCGGCGCGTCGTCCGCGGCCCCGGGCTCGCCCGCCCACGGCACGACGTCGTCGAGCGGCCGCAGCAGCACGTCGTCGGCGAGGTCGTCCAGCGCGACCGGCTCCTCGGGCTCCAGCGCGGCGAGCAGGTGGTCGCGCGACACGAGCACGACCGCCGCCTCCTCGTAGAGGCGGATCGCGCTCAGCACGTCGCGGTCGACGGGCAGGCGCAGGATCGCGGCATCCGCCTCGTCGTCGCGCAGCGCCCGCTCCGCGTCGGCGGGCTCGACGGCGACGAGGTCCAGCGGCACGTCGGGGAGCCGCTCGCGCCACGTGCGCACCCACCGGGCCGGGGTCGCGCCGGGGACGTACGCGAGCCGGAACCGGCGACCGGCCCCGTCGTCCCCGCCGCCGTCGGTCGTTGCCTCGGGAGCCGTGCCCGCGTCGTCGTCCACCCGGACAGCCTAGGCGCGCGGTCCCGCGCGCTCCCGCCCGGCCTGCGTCGTGCCCCGGCACCAGGTCCGCCGGACGCCCGACCCACGCCCGACCGCGGGCCGCCGGCACCCGACCGGCCGACTACCCTGGAGCCCATGACCCCCAAGCAGTCCGCGCAGACCATGAAGCCCGCCACCGCGGCGAAGAAGCTCGGGGTGTACCTGCCCGCCACGCCGCAGGAGTTCCAGGAGGGCACCATCACCCGGGCGCAGCTCGAGGAGATGGAGAAGAACCCGCCGGAGTGGCTCGCCGAGCTGCGCCGCAACGGCCCCCACCCGCGCCCCGTCGTCGCGGGCCGGCTCGGCGTCTCGATCTCCGGCCTCACGCGCGGCGGCCTCACCGAGCCGCTCACCACCGAGGAGATCGACGCGCTGCGCCAGGACCCGCCGGAGTGGCTGACGGCCGAGCGCGAGGTGCAGAAGAAGGTCCGCGCCGAGGAGGAGCGGCTCGCCGCCGCGCGCACCAAGAAGGGCTGAGCCGTCCCCGGCGGGCAGTCTCCGCCGGACGACCTCCCGCCGGACGACCTCCCGGCTGCGCCGCCCCGCGCGGGGCGGCAGCCCGACAAGCCTCAGTCCGTGCGCGGCGCGTCCGTCGCGGCGGCCGCGCGGTCGGTGTGGCCGAGCGACAGGTCGGGCGCGACGGCGTCGCGCACCCGGCGCTTGAGGTCCGGGATCTCGGGGAACCCGCCGTCGACGCGGCGGTCCCACAGCAGCACCGGCCCGTCCCCGGCGTCGAGCGTGACCCGGAAGACGCCGTCCGTGCCGGGCACGAGGGCCACCTCGCCCAGGCGCGTGCGGAACGTCTGCAGGAGCTCCTGCGCGACCCACGCCGCGCGCAGGAGCCAGCGGCACTGCGTGCAGTACTCGACCGCCACGCGCGCGGTCCCGCGAGCCTCGGCGGTCGCGTGCGGGCCGGGCTGACCGGCGTCGTCCGTCATGGGGCCCAGCGTACGGGCGGCGGCCCGGCGCGCGGGTGGCCGTCCACCGCCGTCGGGCCGGCTCAGACGCCCCGCTCGGCCGGGAGGCGGCCGCTCGTCACGGCCGCCTCGAGCGCGGCGTGGTCGCCCTCGACGACGTCCGCGTACGCGCGCGACCACCGCGCGAGGGACTCGTCGAACACGTCGGAGCGGCCGAGGTAGCCGTGCGCCACGCGCGCGCCCGGGGACTGGCTGTGCGCGCGGGCGAGCACGCGCCCGCACAGCTCCCCGTACCGCACGAACTGCGAGGCGGAGAGCCGGCCGAGCTCGACCGACCCCTTCATGTCGCGGAACTGGCGCCAGTAGAAGTCGACGCGCGGCCGGCCCGTGCGGTCGGGCGCCTCGACGGTCGTCCACCCCAGGAACGGGTCGGACTGCGCCTGGAGGATGCGCTGGGCGGCGACCACCCGGCGGCCCTGCGCGGGCAGGGCCCCGGCGGGCACGAGCCCGGACGGCAGCGCGTCGACCATCCCGCCGTACGTCGCGAGGACCGACGACGTCGCCTCCTTCACCTGCAGCACGAGCGGCTCCCCCGCGGGCCCCTCGAGCAGCACGATGTAGCAGCGCGTCCCGACGCTCCCGACGCCCACGACGCGCAGCACGAAGTCCACGACCGTGAACTGGCTCAGCAGGAGCCGCGCGTCGGCGCGCAGGGGCTCGCGGTACGCCTCGAACAGCGCCGCGAGCTCGTCGACGCTCGCGGTGCCCACGTGCTGGGTGACCGGCGGCTGGTCGACGATCCGCGTGCGGCCGTCGGCGGTCCGGGTCGTGATCTTCCGCACGACCTGCTCCGACGTGCGCCGCCGCGCCTTGCGCACGGTCCGCTCGAGCTCCTCGCGCCCGCCGTCGAGCAGCAGGGGCTCGATGACCGCGGTGTCGACGAGGAACGCGTAGCGCTCGAGGGCGTCGCGCGCGAACGCCTCGGCGAGCGTCTCGCGGTACCCGCGCACGGCGCCGCGCGCGGCGTCCGCGCAGTCGTGCTCGGCCAGACCCTTGTCCCGCCCGCCCACGTACATGCTCGCCGCGAGGCGCTTGACGTCCCACTCCCACGGGGCGTCCGACGCCTCGTCGAAGTCGTTGAGGTCGAACAGGACCCGCCGCTCGGGCGAGGCGAACAGCCCGAAGTTCGAGACGTGCGCGTCCCCGCACGCGACGACGTGGACACCGGTCCGGGGACCGTCGCGCAGGTCGTGGGCCATCACCGCGGCGGTGCCGCGGTAGAAGGCGAAGGGCGACTCGAGCATCCGGCCGATGCGCAGCGGGACGAGGTCCTGCAGCCGGTCGCGGTTCTGCTCCTCGACGATCGCGACCGGGTCGCGCTCCGGCAGCAGCAGGGCGCCCTGCGTGCGACGCGGCACCCGGTCGCGCAGCGCGCGCCCGACGGCACGGGACTCGGTCAGGGTTCGCGGGACGTCCACGGGTGCCTCCTCGCTCTCCGCAGTCGCACAGTAGCGCTCGCTCGGACGCGCGGCGCGGCGGCCGACGCGGCCCGTGGCGCTCCGGCGTCGGGGAGACTGGGGCGGTGACGACCTCCCCCGACCTCGACGCCCTCCTGGGACGCCTGCGCACCGACGACGCCGGCCCGGCCCGGGAGGACGCACCGGTCGCCGTCGACCCCGCCGACCGCCTGCTGCTCGACGAGGCGGCGCCCCTGCTCGCCGGCATCGCACCGGGGGCCGTGGCCGTCGTCGACGACCGGTACGGCGCCCTCACCCTGGGTGCGGCGCTGCTCACCGGGGCAGGACCTGCCGGGGAGCCCGGGAGCGCGCCGGCCGCCGGGGGGCGCCTGCGCGTCCACCAGGACGCGTGCACCGCGGAGGCGGCGCTCGACGCGAACGCGCGCGCGGTGGGGAGGGAGGCGGCGTACGACCGCCAGGGTCTGGGCCCAGGGCTGCTGGCCGGGGCGCGGGTCGTGCTGCTGCGGCTCCCCCGCGGCCTCGCGGCGCTGCGCGACGTCGCGGAGCACGTCGCGCGGGAGGCCGGGCCGGACGTCGTGCTCCTCGGGACCGCGCGCGTCAAGCACATGACGCGCGCGATGAACGACGTCCTCGCCGAGTCGTTCGGCGAGGTGCGCGCGAGCCTCGCCCGGGGCAAGTCCCGCGTGCTCGTCGCGTCGGCGCCCCGGCCCGCGCGCCCGCTGACCTACCCGGTCGTCACCGACCTGGCCGACGTCGGCCTGCGGGTCGCGGCGTTCGGCGCCGCCTTCGCGGGAGCGGGCCTGGACCTCGGCACGCGGTCCCTGCTGGACCGGCTCGGCGCCGACGACGGACCGACCCCCGGCGCGCAGGGGGCGCCGCCGCGCGACGTCGTCGACCTCGGGTGCGGGACGGGCCTGCTCGCCGCGTGGGCGGCCCGGCGCTGGCCCGAGGCGCGCGTGGTGGCCGCCGACCGCTCGGACGCCGCCGTCCGCTCGACGGCGCTCACCGCGCGCGAGAACGGCGTCGCCGACCGGGTGCGCACGGTGCGCGACGACGCAGGCGCGACCCTCGCGGACGCGAGCGCCGACGTCGTGCTGCTCAACCCGCCGTTCCACGACGGCGCCGCCGTGCGCACCGACGCGGCGCACCGCATGTTCGTGACCGCGGGGCGGGTGCTGCGCCCGGGCGGGGAGCTGTGGTGCGTGTGGAACTCCCACCTGCGGTACCGCCCGGCGCTCGAGCGCGCGGTCGGCCCGACGGCGCAGGTCGCGCGCGACCCGCGCTTCACCGTGACGCGGTCCGTGCGGCGCTGAACGCCGGGTGCCCGTCGTCGGAGGACGCCGACGACGGGCACCCCGCGCTCACGACGTCACTGGACGTCGACGACGTCCACGACGAAGACGAGCGTGTCCGTGCCGCCGATGCCGGCCTGCGGCACGCCGCGCTGGCCGTAGCCGTGCTCCGGCGGGATCGAGAGCAGCACGCGGGACCCGACGTTCTGGCCCACGAGGCCCTTGTCCCAGCCGCCGATGACGGCGCCGACGCCGATGGGGAAGGCGATCGTGTCGCCGCGGTCGTAGGAGTTGTCGAAGACGTGCCCGCCCCAGGTCTGGCCGAGGTAGTGCACGACGATGTTGCGCCCCGACGTGACGGCCGGGCCGTCGCCCTCGGTGAGCACGACCACCTGCAGACCGCTGGGCGCGTCCGTCTCGGGGAAGGTGAGCGTCGGCTTCTCGCCGAAGGATCCCGAGGCGGTGGGGAGGGTGGGCTGGTCGGTCACGAGGGTGCCTCTCGTCGGGTGCAGGGAGACCCGCGCGGGCGCGGGTCTCCTTACCCTACGCGGCTCGCGCCGACCGGGCCGGGCGCACCGACCCGGAACTCTTGCCACGGTTGGCTATTAGCATTAGCCTTGAGGCTATGAACACGAGCCAGCACCCGACCGTGCGCCACCTCGCCCGCGCCGAGGGGCGCCTCGCCTACACCGACCAGGGCTCCGGCCCGCTCGTCGTCGCCGCGCCCGGCATGGGCGACCTGCGCGCCACCTACGACGACGTCGTCCCCCACCTCCTCGCCGCGGGCCACCGCGTGGTCGTCATGGACCTGCGCGGCCACGGCGACAGCGACACGACCTTCGCGACGCACGGCGACGAGGCGACCGCGTCCGACTACGTCGCGCTCGTCGAGCACCTCGCCGCCGGCCCGGCCGTCCTGCTGGGCAGCTCCATGGCGGCGTCGGCCGCCGTGGTCGCCGCGGCCTTGCGCCCCGACCTCGTGCGCGGGCTCGTCCTGCTCGACGGGTTCCTGCGCGAGCCGTCGTCGCCCGCGAGGCTCCGGGCGATGCGCGTGCTCTACCGTGTCGCGCTCGCACGACCGTGGGGTGCGGCCTTCTGGGCCTCGTTCTACGGCTCGCTGAACAAGGGCCGCACCCCCGCGCGCCTCGCCGCGCACCAGGCCGCGATCCGCGCCAACCTCTCCGAGCCGGGGCGCCTGCGCTCGTTCCGGGACCTCACCCTCCAGCTCGACCACCGCGTCGTCGAGCCGCGCGTCGCCCAGGTCGAGGCGCCCGTGCTCGCGGTCTACGGCGCGCTCGACCCCGACTACGCCGACCCGGCCGCCGAGGCAGCCTGGGCCGCGCAGGCGCTCGGCGCGACCACGCTCCTGCTGCCCGACGTCGGCCACTACCCCCAGCTCCAGGCGCCCGAGGAGGTCGTGGCCGCGACCCTCGACTTCCTCTCCGGGCTGCCCGACGGCGAGGCGCGCCCGGGCGCCGAGCGGTCGGAGGACGCTCGTGGCTAGGGCCGGGCTGTCCCACGACGCCGTCGTCGGCATCGCGCTCGACCTCGTCGACGCCGGCGGCCCGACGGGCTTCGCCGACCTCACGCTCGCGAAGGTCGCCGCGCAGGCGGGCGTCGCCGCGCCGAGCCTCTACAAGCACGTCGGCTCGCTCGCGGCGCTGCGCCGCGAGGTCGCCGTCCTCTCCGTCGAGGACTACACGCGCGCCCTCACGGACGCGACGGTCGGCCTCGCCGGGCCCGACGCCGTCGCCGCCCTCGCGCACGCGACCCGGCGGTACGCCCGGGCGCACCCCGGCCGGTACGCGGCCGTGCAGGTCGCCCCCGACCCGGACGACCCCGCGGACGCCGCGCTGTCGGCGGCCGCGGGGCGCAGCGTCCAGGTCGTCGCCGCGGTGCTGCGCGGGTTCGACCTCCCCGAGGACCGCACGGTGGACGCCGTCCGGTCCGTGCGCGCGAGCCTGCACGGCTTCGTCGCGCTCGAGCTCGGCGGCGGCTACCGCCTGCCCGACGACCTCGACCGCAGCTTCGACCTGCACGTCGGCGCGCTCCTCGCCGGGCTGGCGTCGCTCGCCCGTCCGCCCGCCGGAACCTGAGACGAGCGCCGGCCCGCCGGGGATCAGCGCGCGGCGACGAACCCCAGGAGGTCGTGCCGCGTGAGGACGCCGACCGGGTCGCCGTCCTCGACGACGAGCAGCGCGTCGGCGTCGTGCAGCGCGGCGCGCACCGCCTCGACACCCTCGCCCGCGCCGATGAGCGGGAAGCGGGGCTCCATGTGCTGGTCCACGCGGTCGGCGAGGGACGCGCGGCCGGAGAAGACGGCGTCGAGCAGCGCACGCTCGCTCACCGACCCGGCCACCTCACCGCTCTTCACGGGCGGCTCGGCGCCGACGACGGGCATCTGCGACACCCCGTACTCGCGCAGGATCTCGATCGCGTCGCGGACCGTCTCGCTGGGGTGCGTGTGCACGAGGTCGGGCAGGCGGCCGTCCTTCGCGCGCAGCACGTCGCCCGCGGTCACGCCCTCCTCGTCGGG
Organism: Sphaerisporangium cinnabarinum; assembly: GCA_003052455.1. GTDB lineage: Bacteria > Actinomycetota > Actinomycetes > Actinomycetales > Cellulomonadaceae > Cellulosimicrobium > Cellulosimicrobium cinnabarinum. The sequence goes on from QAPD01000015.1 coordinate 7,062, forward strand.
CAGGAACCCGTAGGACCGCATCCACGCGTCGTTGAAGATCTTCGACAGGTAGCCGCGGCCGCTGTCCGGCAGCAGGACCACGATCACGGCCTTCGCTGCGGCGACCGGGTCCTCCTCCTCGAGCCGGCGCGCCAGCCGCAGCGTCGCCTCGACCGCCATGCCGCACGACCCGCCGACGAGCAGCCCCTCCTCGCGCGCGAGGCGGCGCGTCATCGCGAACGAGTCCGCGTCGGTGACCGGGATGACCTCGTCCGGGACGGCCGGGTCGTACGCGGCGGGCCAGAAGTCCTCGCCCACGCCCTCGACGAGGTAGGGGCGCCCGTCGCCGCCCGAGTAGACGGAGCCCGCCGGGTCGGCTCCGACGACGCGCACGCGCCCGCCGTCGGACTCCGCGCGGTCCGCCGAGACCTCCTTGAGGTACCGGCCGGTGCCCGTGATGGTGCCGCCCGTGCCGACCCCGGCGACGAAGTGCGTCACGCGACCGTCGGTGTCGGCCCAGACCTCGGGGCCCGTGGACTCGTAGTGCGACGCCGGGCCGTTCGGGTTCGCGTACTGGTTCGGCTTCCACGCGCCCGGGATCTCGCGGACCAGCCGGTCGGAGACCGAGTAGTAGGAGTCCGGGTGGTCGGGGGCCACGGCGGTCGGCGTCACGACGACGCGCGCGCCGTACGCGCGCAGCACGTCGCGCTTGTCCTGGCTCACCTTGTCCGGGCAGACGAAGACGCAGTCGTACCCCTTGCGCTGCGCCACGAGCGCGAGGCCCACGCCCGTGTTGCCCGACGTGGGCTCCACGATCGTGCCGCCCGGCCGGAGCTCGCCCGACGCCTCCGCGGCCTCGACCATCTTCAGCGCGATGCGGTCCTTGACGGAGCCACCGGGGTTCACGTACTCGACCTTGGCGAGGATCGTCGCGCTGAGGCCTGCGGTGACACGGGACAGCCGGACGAGCGGGGTACCGCCGACGAGCTCGGACACGTGCTCTGCGTATCTCATGCCCCGATCATCCCCGATCCGGGGCTGCGCGCGTGCCCGACCGGGCTCGGCCCGCACGGGCGCCCGGGCGCCGGTCGCTCGCGGCGGGAATTCCCGTACGGTGTAGAACGTTGAGGACCCCGACATCCCCGACCGAGAGGTGATCCGTGCCCGAGCCCACGACCGCCGCCACCCGCCCCGCGTCCACCGCGGCGGACACCGCGCCGCCCGCGCTCCCCCCGCTGCCCGACGTCGTCGCCCAGGCCGAGCGCCTCGTCACGCTCGGCGTCCACGACGTCGCGGGTCTCCCGGCGGACGCGTTCCGCGCCGCCGCGGCCGACCTCGCGGCGACCGCGCCCGCGGGCGCGCTGCTCGTCGTCGACGCGGCGCTCGCCCCGCCGTCGGCCCTCGCTCCCCTGCTGCGGCTCCCGGCGAAGGACGGCGAGAAGGAGGGTTTCGTGGTCGTCGACATGACGGACGTCGACCGCTTCACGCCGATCGAGGGGATCGTCGTGCCGCCCGGGCCGCTCTCGCTCGTGACGGGCGTCGACCGCGGCGACGACCTGGCGAGCTGGTCCCCGGACGAGGCGCTGCCGGAGCTCACCGCGCGCGGCCGGACGCCGCTCCTGCTGCACGAGGGCATCCACTGGGCGCTCCAGGCGCCGGACGTCCTCGCGCGCAACCACTGCTACATGACGGTCGGCTCGCGCCTGCGCAAGCCCGACGGCCGCCTCGACGCCCGCACCCCCGCGCTCTGGATCTCGAACGGGACGGGGCGCGACGGCCGCGAGCGCCGCGGCGCCCCGAAGGTCGGCTGGTGCTGGGCCGGGAACCGCCACACGTGGCTCGGCTTCGCCTCGGCCGCGAGCCGCCTCCCCGCCTGACCTCCAACCCGCTGAGTGCGGGGAACAGTCGCGGCACAGACGTCCGGCCGCGACTGTTCCACGCACTCACGGGTGGGGCGGGTGGCCCGTCAGCCGACGAGGCCCAGGATCGCGACGAGCACCACGACGACACCGAGCACGACGACGAGCAGCGGCCGGTCCGAGGCCTCGGGCGCCGCGAGCCGGCCGAGACCCGCGCCGACCGCAGCCGTGACCCCGACGACGGCGGCCGCGCCCGCGACGAGCGCGCCCCCGCCGCCTGCGCCGGCGTCGGCGAGCTGCCGGGCGATCCCGCCGGCGAGCAACGACCCCCAGATCGCGCCGGCCACGAGACCGAGCGCCGCGAACACGAGCGCGGCGCGGCGCTCGGTGGCGCCGCGCGTGATCCGGGTGCCGAGCCAGGCGACGGCGGCGCCCGCCGTCGGGACGCTGAGCAGGATGAGGAGCGCCGCGAACGAGAGCCACGCGGGCGGCGCGCCCGAGACGACCATGTAGAGGACCTGGACGCCGAGCATCGCCGCTGCCGCGACGACCAGCCCGGCCAGGAACACCGGCACCCGCGGCGGGAGGTCCGCCGCGGGTGCCGGGTCACGGGTGCTGCGCGCCACCGTCAGTCGCTGCTCTGCAGGATCGCGAAGAGGCGCAGGAACTCGAGGTAGAGCCAGATCAGCGTGACCATGAGGCCGAACGCGGCCGACCACGCGAACTTGGCGGGGACGCCGGCCTCGACGCCACGCTTGATCGAGTCGAAGTCGACGATGAGCGACGCGGCGGCCAGGCCGACCGCGATGAGCCCGACGACGATGCCGATCGTGCCGCCGCGCATGCCCCAGCCGTCGAGGACGCCGAAGAGCACGAGGACGACGTTGACGAGCGAGAACGCGAGGTACCCGACCATCGCGATGAGCAGCCAGCGCGTGAACTTCGGGGTGACGCGCACCTTGCCCGAGCGGAACAGGAACAGCGCGGCCGCGAACGTCGCGACGGTCGCGAGGACCGCCTGGAAGACGATGTCCGTGAGGTTCCCGCCGTTGCCGACGGTCATGGTGCCGAACGCGAGGCTGATGCCACCGAGGAACAGGCCCTGGGCCACGGTGTAGGCGATGATCAGGGCCGGGCTGGGGTTGCGCTTGAACGCGTTGACCAGACCGAGCACCAGACCGGCGACGGCGCCCAGCAGGTAGAGGAACGGCATCTGCGGCGTGAGGTACCACGACGCCGCCCCGACGACGACGAGCAGCGCGAGCAGGCCACCCGTCTTCATGATCACGTCGTCGTACGTGAGGCGCTTGGTGTCCGCCGTGGTCGCCGACGGTGCGCTGTACATCGCGTCGAGCTGCGCCGCGTCCGCGGTCTGGGCGCCGTAGGCACCCCACTGCGCGCCCTGCTGGGGCGTGCCGTACGCGGGGCCCTGGCCCTGCGCGGGCGGGCTCCCGTAGGCGGGTGCGGCCTGCGTGGCCGCCCCACCGCGCCGGTTCTTCGGCTCGCCGAAGACCGCGCTGTTGTTGAAGACGGGGTTGCTCATGAGCTCCTCCTGGTCGCGGCGTCCACTACCTCTCAGCGGGCCTCGTCATCGGCGTCTCGCCTCGAGTCGGGTGTCGCTGGCCTGTGTTCATCCTAGGGAACGTGCGAGTCCCGGCCACTGTTCCCGCGGGTTTTCCGCGCCTCGCGGGCGAAGTCCCGACCAGCGGACCACGTGCCCCGGCGCCACGTACGCCGCACGGCGTACACGTCCTGGGTCACGACGGCGGCAAGATACGTCGCAAGGTGGCTGCCCGACGCCGGGCCCGTCCGTAGGCTCGAGACGTACCTCGCGGTGAGGGCCCCGGCCGGACCGGAGCGACCTTCCCGCGGTGCACCAGGACCATCCCGGACGAACGACCCTCGGAGGGGCGAAGTCATGATCGAAGCACGCGGCCTGACCAAGAGGTACGGGCCCAAGACCGCGGTGGACGGCATCTCGTTCACCGTGCGTCCCGGGACCGTCACCGGCTTCCTGGGCCCCAACGGCGCCGGCAAGTCCACGACCATGCGCATGATCATGGGCCTGGACCGCCCCACCGCCGGGACCGTCACCGTCAACGGACGCCCCTACGCCCAGCACCGCTCCCCGCTGACCGAGGTCGGCGCGCTGCTGGACGCCAAGGCCGTCCACACCGGCCGCTCGGCCTACAACCACCTGCGCGCGATGGCCGCCACGCACGCCATCCCGACGAAGCGCGTGGACGAGGTCATCGAGATGACCGGCCTGCAGCCGGTCGCCAAGAAGCGCGTGGGCGGCTTCTCCCTCGGCATGGGCCAGCGCTTGGGCATCGCGTCCGCGCTGCTGGGCGACCCCAAGACCCTCATCCTGGACGAGCCCGTCAACGGCCTGGACCCCGAGGGCGTGCTGTGGGTGCGCAACCTCGCGCGCTACCTCGCCTCCGAGGGCCGCACCGTCTTCCTGTCGAGCCACCTCATGAGCGAGGTCGCCCTCACCGCCGACCACATCATCGTCATCGGCAAGGGCCGCATCATCGCGGACGCCCCCGTGAGCGACATCGTCAACGGCTCCCAGCAGCGCACCGTGCGCGTGCGCACCCCGCACGCCACGCAGCTCGCCGAGCTCCTCACGAGCGACGGCGCGACCGTCACGAGCGACGAGCCGAGCCTGCTCGTCGTCACGGGCGCGGACGCCCCCGGGATCGGCGAGCTCGCCGCGGCCAAGGGGTTCGTGCTGCACGAGCTCACGCCGGTCACGTCCACGCTCGAGGACGCCTACATGGCCCTCACGGCAGACTCGGTCGAGTACCAGACCGAGTCCGCGCAGAACCACATCGGCCACGGTGCCGCGGGCGCACCGGCCCCCACCGACTCCCTCGAAGGAGCGCAGCGATGAGCGCCACGACCCTGGCCACCGGCGCCGGCCCGACGGCGTCCCGCACCTCCCCCTACCGCCTCTCGTTCGGCCACGTGCTGCGCTCGGAGTGGATCAAGTTCCGCACCCTGCGCTCCACCTGGTGGACGCTCGGCATCACCGTCGTCGTCATGGTGGGCTTCTCGCTCATGTTCGCGGCCGTCATGTCCTCCATGGACTCCGCGGGCGTCTCGGCCGAGGAGGCCGGGATGGGCTCGACCGCCGGGATCGGCGTCACCGTGATCACGGTCGGCTACACGTTCGCCCAGCTGGCCGTGGCCGTGCTCGGGGCGCTGACCGTGACGGGCGAGTACTCGACCGGCATGATCCGCTCCACGCTGTCGGCCGTCCCCCGTCGCCTCCCCGCGCTCGCGGCGAAGATGATCGTCGTCGGCGTGGTGACCGCGGTGACGACCGTCGTGGCCGTCGGGCTGTCCTGGCTCGTGACGTACCCGATCCTGTCCGGCAAGGACATGACGGTGGACTTCTCGTCCGCCGACGACCAGCGCGCGCTGATCGGCGTGGTGCTGTACCTCACGACCGTCGCGCTCTTCTCCGTCGCGGTCGGCGTGCTGCTCCGGAGCTCCGCGGGGGCGATCTTCACGCTCGTCGCCGTGTTCTTCGTCCTCTCGATGGTCCTCGGGATCGTCATGGGCGTGACCGGTGCCGACTGGGTCCAGACGGTCTACAACTCCCTGCCCGCGTCCGCGGGTGAGCAGATCGTGCTCGGCGGCAACATGTCGGGCAGCGACACGATCGCGCCGTGGCCCGGCTACCTCGTCCTCGTCGGCTGGACCGCCGCGCTCGTCGCCGCAGCCGCCGTCGTGCTCAAGCGCCGGGACGCGTGACCACCCGGCCCACCACCCCGCCGACGCCGGACGAGCAGACCGCTCGTCCGGCGTCGGCCGTGGCGCGCCCGGAGCAGGCGGGGCCTGCTGCCCCGGCGAGCCCGGGGGCGTCGTCCCACCCCCTGCGCCCCGCGCCCGCTCCCTTCACCGAGCTCGACGCGCGCCGGCTCGGCCCCGTCCGGCGGTACTTCGCGCGGCACCCGGTCGTCATGGACTGGGTCGTCGTGGCGGTCTTCGTCGTGCCCGGCGTGCTGTACGCGCTCGCGGCGCCCCAGCCCCGGGGGACGACGGCGCTGTCGCTCGTGTTCTTCCTCGTCGGCGGCGCGCTCCTGTACTGGCGCCGCCGTCGTCCGGTCACGGTCGCGCTCGCGCTCACCGTGCTCGGCGTCGTGGCGATCGCCGTCACCGGTGACACGGCCGGGTTCGAGGTCGCGGCGATGTTCGCCGTCTACGCCGTCGCGGCGTCACGCCCCTCGCGCATCGCGTGGCCCGTGCTCGCGATCGCCGTCCTCGCACTCTCCGGCGCGACGCTGCTCTGGTACGACGTCGTCACCACCGCGGACGGAGAGGTCCTGCGCCAGAGCGTCGAGCCGGGCCGCGCGACGGTCGACCGCATCGTCGGCATCCTCGTGACCACCATCCTCTGCCTCGTCGCGCTCGCGATCGGGACGAACGTGCGCGCCCGCCGCCAGCACGTGTCCGACCTCGTCGAGCGCGCCAACTCCATCGCGCGCGACCGCGACCAGCAGGCGCAGCTCGCCGCCGCCGCCGAGCGCACGCGCATCGCGCGGGAGATGCACGACGTCGTCGCGCACTCCCTCACCGTCATGGTCGCCCTCGCGGACGGCGCCAAGGCGTCGGGAGCGAAGAACCCCGAGCTCGCGGGCCACGCGCTCGACGAGCTCACCGCGACCGGCCGCGCGGCCCTCGCCGACATGCGGCGCGTGCTCGGCGTCCTGCGCGAGCCCGGCGGCGAGCAGACCGTGCCCCTCGCGCCCGCGCACGAGACGCCCGAGCTCGAGGAGATCGTCGAGCGGTTCCGCACCGCCGGGCTGCCCGTCCGTCTCGTGCGCTCCGGCCCGCAGCCGACGCCCGGCCCCGCCCTGCGCCAGACCGCGCACCGCATCGTCCAGGAGTCCCTGACGAACGTGCTGCGCTACGCGCCCCTGTCCCCCGTGGTCCTCGTCGAGGTGTCGCGCCGCGCCGAGCCGGGCGCCGACTGGCTCGAGCTGCGCGTCGTCAACCAGGCGGGCCGCCGCCCCGGGGAGGGCGCGAGCGCCGACGAGCGCGGGCTCCCGCCGTCCGTCGCGGAGCAGCACCCGCCCGGCGTCCCCGTCGGCACGGGGCGCGGGATCATCGGGATGCGCGAGAGGGCCGCGGTCTACGGCGGTACCGTGTCCGCGGGGCCGAGCGGGACCGGCTGGGAGGTGCGGGCGAGCCTGCGCCTCGACCTCGACCCCGGCCGCGAGGCCGGCGCACGCGACGACGGACGGGAACGCACATGACGGGAACGGGGGCGCCGGTCCGGGTGCTGCTCGTCGACGACCAGGCCCTGCTGCGCATGGGCTTCCGCATGATCCTCGCCGCCGAGGACGACATCGAGGTCGTCGGCGAGGCCGGGGACGGCGAGACGGGCGTCGCGCAGGCGTCCGCGCTCGCGCCGGACGTCGTGCTCATGGACGTCCGCATGCCCGGCACGAACGGCATCGAGGCGACGGAGCGGATCGTCGCCGCCCAGCCCGGGTCGCGCGTCATCATCCTCACGACGTTCGACCTCGACGAGTACGCGTTCGCCGCGCTGCGCGCCGGAGCGAGCGGCTTCCTGCTCAAGGACGCCAAGCCGGGCGAGCTCGTCGGGGCGATCCGCGCCGTCGCGAGCGGCGACGCCGCCGTCTCCCCGCGCATCACGCGCCGCATGCTCGAGATGTTCTCCGGCCAGCTCCCGCAGGGCGGCGCCGCCGGCCCCGCCCAGGCGCCGACCGGCCGGGACGACCCGCGTCTCGCCGACCTCACCGCGCGCGAGCTCGAGGTCTTCGAGGCGCTCGGCGAGGGGCTGACGAACGCCGAGATCGCCGAGCGCTTCGTGCTCTCGGAGGCGACGGTCAAGACCCACGTCGGCCGCGTCCTCGGCAAGCTCGGCCTGCGTGACCGCGTCCAGGCCGTCGTCCTCGCCTACGAGACGGGCGTCGCGCGCCCCTCCTGAGCCGCCCCTGGTGCCGAGCAGGTGGTTCCGGCACGTCCTGGACTCCTGACGCGCCGGAACCACCTGCTCGGCCCGCCGGGATCGCCTGGTCGGCGGGGGCCCGGCGGGTCCGGGGATGGTCGGGCGGTTCAGGCGTTCGCCGTCGTCTCCTCGGTGGCGGCCTTGTCGGCCTCGGCCTGGGCTGCCGCCTGCTCCTTGGCCGCGCGGCGGGCGGCGCGCTTCTCGCCACGGCGCTCGGCGAGCGTGTAGAGCACCGGCACGACGACGAGCGTGAGCAGCGTCGAGCTCAGCAGGCCGCCGATGACGACGAGCGCGAGCGGCTGGGAGATGAACGCGCCGCCGCCCGTGATCCCGATGGCCATGGGCGTGAGCGCGAAGATCGTCGCGGCGGCGGTCATGACGATGGGACGCAGGCGCTTGCGCGACCCCTCCATGACGGCGTCGTCGAGCGCCCGCCCGCGCTCGCGGTACTGGTTGATGAGGTCGATGAGCACGATCGCGTTCGACACCACGATGCCGACGAGCATGAGCAGGCCGATGAGGGCCGGTACGCCCAGCGGCGTCCCCGTGGCGAGCAGCAGGAGCAGCGCGCCCGTCGCGGCGAACGGGATCGACACGAGCAGGATGAACGGCTGCAGGAGGCTGCGGAACGTCGCGACCATGACGAGGTAGACGATGAGGATCGCGACGAGCAGCGCGAGGCCCAGGTCCGCGAAGGCGTCGGCCTGGTCGGCGGCGACGCCCCCGACCTCGACGGTCGCGCCGCCCTCGAGCTCGAGCCCGTCGATCGCGCTCGTGAGCTCGGTGGTCAGCGCACCCAGGTCCTGTCCCGCGGGCGTGACGGCGACCGTGGCGCTGCGCTCGCCGTCGACGCGCGTGATCGAGGTGGGGACCTCGACCTCCGCGACCTCGGCGACCTGCGTGAGCGGCACGGGCCCGGCGGCGGTGGGCAGGACGACCTGCTCGAGCTCCGCGACGGTCGCCGGGGCCTCGCCCGCGACCACGCGCACCTGGACCGGGCCGTCGCCGAGGTTCACCGTGCCGACCGGGGCCGGGGACATGGCCCCGGCGACCGTGCCGGCCACCTGCGTCTCCGTGAGCCCGACGGCGGCCGCGGCCTCGCGGTCGACGGTCACCTGGACCGTGGCCTGCGCGGCGGCGAGGTTGTTCGTCACCTGCGCGGCGCCGTCGGTCCCCTCCGCGAGCTCCTGCACCTCGGCGGCCGCCGCCGCGAGGGTGTCGGTGTCGGGGGCGCGGACCACGAGGTCGACCGTGGAGCTGCCGAACGCGGCGTCGGCGCCCGCGACCTCGATGCCCTCGCTCGCGTCGCCGCCCAGCCCGGAGACGGCGTCGCGCACTGCCGCCTGGGCGGCCACGGCGTCGGCGTCCGCGTCGAGCGTGACGGCGAACGTCGCCGTCGGGGACCCGCCGCCGCCGAAGAACGCGGCCTCCGGGCCGCCCGCCGTGCCGACGGTCGTCTGGACCGTGGCGACGCCGTCGACGTCGAGGAGCGCCTGCTCGACGTCGCGCGCGGCGGCGTCCTGCGCGTCGAGCGACGTGCCCGGCGCGAACGACTCGGTGACGGTGACCGTGTCCTGGCCGGTGTCGCCGAGGAAGTTCGTCTCGAGCCGCGGCACGAGCGCGAGCGTCCCGGCGAGGATCGCGACCGACACGCCGAGCGTGATCGCGGGGTGGCGCAGTGCCGCGCGCAGCGTGGGGAGGTACGCGCGCTGCCACAGACCACGACGCTCCTTGGCCTCCGCGGCGGCGCGGGCGCGCTCGCCCGCGAGGCGCGCGGCCTCCGGGTCGGCCGGGACGGGCGGGGACGTGATGAACCAGTACGCGAGGACCGGGACGATCGTCAGCGCGACGAAGAGCGAGGCGAGCATCGCGATGGCGACGGTGAGCGCGAACGGCCGGAAGAGCTCGCCGACCATGCCGCCCACGAGGGCGATGGGGAGGAACACGGCGACGGTCGCCACGGTCGAGGCGGTGATCGCGCCCGCGACCTCCTTGACCGCGCCGATGATGGCGCCGACCTTCTCCTCGCCGTAGGAGAGGTGCCGCTTGATGTTCTCGATGACGACGATCGAGTCGTCGACCACGCGGCCGATCGCGACCGTCATCGCGCCGAGCGTGAGGATGTTGAGCGTGTAGCCCGTCGCGTTCATGACGATGAAGGTCACGAGCAGCGACAGCGGGATCGACACGGCGGAGACGAGCGTCGAGCGCAGCGACGCGAGGAACAGCAGGATCACGACGACCGCGAAGAGGAGCCCGAGCAGGCCCTCCGTGGCGAGGCCCTCGATGGACTCCTCGATGAACGGGGCCTGGTCGAACACGACCTCGACGCGCACGTCCTGGGCGTCGAGCACGCCGGCGAGGTCGTCGACCGCGTCCTGGACCGCGTGCGAGACCTCGACCGTGTTGCCGGCGGGCGTCTTGGTGATGGCGACGGCGAGCGCGGGCTCGCCGTCGAGGCGGGAGAACGACGTCGCGGGCTCGGGGCCCGCGGTGACGGTCGCGACGTCGCCGAGCGCGACGGGCGGGGTACCGGGCGCCGCGGTCGGGGACACGAGGGGAAGCGCGGCGAGCTCGTCGACGGTCGTGACCGCGGTGCCGACCTGCACGCTGAGGGTGCGGTCGCCCTCCGCGACGGTGCCCGCGGGCACGACGACGCCGTTGTCCTGGAGGATCGTGGAGACCTGCTGCGGGCTGAGCCCGGCGGCGGCGAGCGCGGCGGGGTCGAGGGCGACCGTCACCTGCTGGTCGGCGACGCCGCTCACGGCGACGCTCCGGACCCCCTCGACGTCCTCGAGCGCGGGGACGAGGCTCGACGTCACGGTGTCCGCGAGCGCGGCCTCGTCCGCGCCGCCCGACACGGCGAGCTGGATGACCGGGAGGTCGTCCACGGAGCCCGTCACGACCTGCGGCTCGACGTCCTCGGGGAGCTGGGACTGCAGCCGGGTGACGGCCGTCTGGAGCTGCGAGGACGCGGCGTCCATGTCGGTGCCGTACGCGAACTGGACGGTGGTCACGGAGAGCCCGGTCGACGACGTCGACGTGACGTCCTCGACCCCCTTGACCCCGCGCGCGGCCGTCTCGACGGGGACGGTGACCTGCTGCTCGACGATCGCCGGGGCCGAGCCCGGGTACGCGCCGACGACCGCGGCCGTCGGGATCTGGAGGCTCGGGATGAGCTCCTGCTTGAGCGATCCCATGCTGATGACGCCGAAGATCGCGATCGCGACGGTGGCGAGCGCGACGAGCGCACGGTTGGCCAGCGACAGCCGGGCGAGACGGGACACGGAGCCTCCAGGGGTTCCAGGTCGGGCGGGAGACGACGTCGGCGTCGCGATTTCGTTAGCGTAACGCGAAGCATCTCGGGATGGTTCCCGCGTCCACCGATAGAGTCTGCGCCGTGACCCACCCCGCCGACGACGAGCGCGCGGCGCTCGCCCGGCGCCTCGAGGACGCCCAGCGCCGGCTCGCCGACGTGCTGCTCGCGCAGCGCCTCGAGCCGCTGCTCCGCACGACGCTGACGGTCCCCCAGCTCCGCGCGCTCGCCGTGCTGCAGCTCGACGGCGAGACGAGCTCGCACCGGCTCGCGGACGTGCTCGGCATCTCCCCCGCGACGCTCTCGGGGATCGTGGACCGGCTCGAGGCGGCAGGGATGGCGTCGCGCCGCCCCGACCCGCAGGACGGTCGCGTGCGCCTCGTCGCCGCGACCCCGGGCGGCGCCGCGGCGGTGCGCCGGCTCGTCGCGCAGGAGGACGAGCCCCTCACGGACCTCCTCGACCGGCTCGACGTCGCGGACCTGCGCGCGCTCACGGTCGGGATCGAGGCCCTCACCCGGGTCGCGGAGGCGGCCGGGACGACCTCGCAGGACTGAGGGTCCCGGGCCGCGCGGCCCGGGACCCTCCTGGCGTGGACGACGTCGGCGGCTCAGACCTCGCCGAGCGCCTCCTCGGGCGTCCCCTCGACCGTCCGGGCCCGGCGGGCCCACCGGGACCACAGGACGCGCTCGCCGAGCTCGCCCGCCATGCGGTGCCCGAACGCCACGAACACGACGACGCCGAGCACGAGGATCCCCGCCCCGAGCCAGAAGGGGGCCGTCGCGGAGACCGGGTGCAGCAGGCCCGCGATCACCGGGGCGGGGGCGGCGAAGCCCCAGCGCACGAGGTTGAACGCGCCGGTCGTCACGCGGCGGTCGGGGTCGCCGAGCGCGAGCGAGAGGTCCGTGAGGTTGGCGTTCGCGATGCCCATGAACACGCCGGCACCGACGAGCACGACGACGGACCAGGCGGTCCCGAGGTCCAGCGCGAGGAGCACGAGCGCGACAAGGACGCCCACGACGGCCACCCCCAGCGTCTGGACGGCGCCGACGCGGTGCGCGAGCCGGTGCCCGACGACGAGGATCCCGACTGCGAGCCCCACGCCCCACGCGGTGAAGACGAGCCCGAGCGGCACGACGCCGAGACCGAGGAACACCGGGGTGTACCCGAGCACGACGAAGAAGCAGAAGTTGTACGCGGCGGTGACCGCGGCGAGCGCGAGGAAGCCGGGCTTGCGGAACAGACGGAAGACCTGGCCGACGCGCAGCGGCGCCGGCTTCTCGGCGGGGTCCTTGAGCCGCGTCACGGACACGAGCAGCGCGACGAGCATGAACACGCCGCACACGAAGAACGGCACGCGCCACGAGATGCCGCCGAGCAGACCGCCGAGGAGCGGCCCCACGGCGAAGCCGAGGCCGACGCACGTCTCGAAGAGCTCGACGACCCACTCGCGGTCGTTCGCGAGGGAGACGAGGAGCACCATCGCCGTCGCGAAGAACATCGCGTTGCCGAGACCCCACAGGCCGCGGAGCGCGGCGAGCTGGCCGATGCTCGTGCTCAGCGCCGCGAGCACGGCCGCGACGGCGACCAGGCTGACGCCCGTGGCGAGGATCTTCTTGTACCCGAAGCGCCCGGTCGCCATGACGGCCGGGATCATGCCGAGCGCCATGACGGCGATGTAGGCGGTGAAGAGGAGCTCGATCTGCCAGGTCGACGCCCCGATCTCCTCGCCGATCACGGGGAGGATCGGGTCGACGACGGCGATGCCGGCGATCGCGAAGAACGCGGTGAGGGCGGTCGCGTAGATGGCGGTGCGGTTCGGTTCGTTGCGTGTGGAGGCCACTCGGTCGCACTTCCTGGTGAGGGGAGACCGCCGCGCGCCGGGCGACAGCAGAGAAGTGCCTGTATCTAACGGGCAACTCTCTGTAGAATACACCTATGACGGTTGCTGAGGGAAACGATCTGCCGCAGCCCGACGCGCGCGGCGACGCGACCGCCCAGGACGTGCTGGGCACGATCGAGCTCGAGGTCGCCCAGCTCCTGCGCCGCGCGGAGCGCACGCGCGCCTCGGGGAGCCCCGGCACGTCGCGCCGCGGCGGCACGCTCGACCGGTCGGGCTACCTCCTGCTCCACACGCTCGGCACGCACGGCCCGCTCCACGTCAACGCGCTCGCCGAGCGTCTCGGCCTCGACGCCTCCACCGTGACCCGCCAGGTGGTCGCGCTCGAGCGGGCCGAGCACGTGCGCCGGGTCCGGGACCCGCACGACGGGCGCGCCGTCGTCGTCGAGCCCACGAGCGCGGGCCTCGACGAGCTCGCCGCCCACCGCGTGGCGCGCACCGAGCTCTACGCGGACGTGCTCGGGGACTGGTCCCGCCTCGACCGGGCGCTCCTCGCCGAGCTCCTCGGCCGGCTCAACGACGACCTCGACGCCTACCGTCGCCGCCGCGACGACACCTGACGGCCCGGCCGCGCGTCGTCGTCAGGCGCCGGGGAGCGCCCAGCGCAGCAGGCGCGTGACCGCCTCCCCCGCCGGGTGCGCCCACCGCTGCGGCAGACCCCGCACGCGCGGCATGCCCGCGCGCGCCCAGTCCGGCAGCGACGCCCGCGCGGCCACCGCGAGGCCGGCGTACACCTGGCGCACCGCCCACGGCAGCGGCGGCTCGACGAGGAGGAACCGCGCGGCGTCGAGCGCGGCCGGGGTGAGGCCGAGCACCGGCCGGTAGCCGGCCACGGCGTCGTCCAGCTCGCGCACGGTGACGGGCACGTCCTCGACGCCCAGGGCGCGGCCGACCACGGCGGCCTGCGCGACGTACTCGTCGCACCCGGCGGCGTCGAGCGGGCGGCGCCCGAACGACTGGTGCGCCACGAGGAAGCTCTGCGTCTCGGCGACGTGGACCCAGCGCAGCAGGTCCGGGTCGCTCGCGCGGTAGGGACGGCCGTCGGGCGCGACGCCGCGGACCCGCTCGTGGACCGCTCGGACGGCCGCCACGGCTCGGGCGGCGTCGTCGGCCGTCCCGAAGGTCGTCGTGGCGATGAAGGTCGAGGTCCGCTGGAGGCGCCCCCAGGGGTCCCCCCGGTAGCCCGAGTGCGCGGCGACCCCGGCCATCGCGAGCGGGTGCAGGCTCTGCAGGAGGAGCGCACGCAGGCCGCCGACGAACATCGACGCGTCGCCGTGCACGCGCTGCACCGCCGACCCCGCCGGGAACCAGCGCGGGCCGGGCGTCTCGTGGATGCGCGCCCGCGTCGCGGTGGCGTCCGGGCCCGCGACCCGCAGGAAGATGGCGCGCTCCGCCGCGCCGCGCACCCGCTCCGCCACCTGCGTCATGCGCTCGATGCTCGCACCTCGCGCGCTCCCCCGCTCCCTGCACGGGCCTCCGGGGACACGCCAACATCTCGTTGCAAAGAAACTCTTGCAAACGCTCCTTTGCATCGCTACGGTCGTCACATGCCCACCGACGCCGTCCCGACGCCCCACCCGGCCGAGCGCCACCCCGCGCTCGGTCCCGCGCAGCTCAAGGCGCTCGCGCACCCCCTGCGGGTGCAGATCCTCGACCTGCTCTCGACGCACGGCGCGCTCACCGCGAGCCGCCTCGCGGACCTCGTGGGCGAGTCCAGCGGGTCCACGAGCTATCACCTGCGCCAGCTCGCGCGGCACGGCTTCGTGCGCGAGGTCGCCGGCCGCGGGACGGCGCGCGAGCGCTGGTGGGAGCGCCCGCCGGGCGGGTTCACGGTCGACGTCCCGAACAACGAGGAGGATGCCGCCGCGACGCTCGCGGGCGCGATGGTGAGCCGCGAGTTCGAGTCCGCACGGGCCCGCAAGATCCAGGCGTTCCTCGAGCGCTCCCCCGAGCTGCCGACGCGGTGGCTCGACGGCAGCCGCCTGACGACGGCGAGCATGTGGCTCACCGCCGAGCAGATGCTCGAGGTCGCGGAGGCGTGGGACGCGTTCGACGCGACGCTCCAGCGCTTCCAGGGCCAGGAGCAGACGCCGGGCGCACGCCCCGTGCAGATCCACTTCAACGTCTTCCCGACGATCGACGGCAAGGAGAACCCCTCATGAGCGCGTGCTCCCCCACCCTGCCCCGCACGGTCGAGCCCCGCGGCACGGACCGTCTGCTCGTCCTCGTGGGCTCGGCCCTGGCCGACCTCGGCCGCCGCCGGGCGGCCGCCCGGTCGCGCGTGGCGACCACCCCGCGCGCCGCGGAGGCCGCCGTCCGCCCGGACGACGCGGCGCTCCGCAGGGCCGAGGACCGCACGCGCGACCGTGCCGCCGTGTCCCGTGCGTCCCTTCTGCCCTGATCGGCGGAATTTTCCACCCCCCATGGGGACTGCTCCCCATGCCCTGAGCCACCCCGCCTCGGTTACCCTCGTCGGGGCGTTCTGCGGGCAGTCTGCGGGCACCGGAGCACCCGTCTCCCCACGCCCCCGCCGCCCGGCGGGGCCAGGAGACGGCGTGCCCGCCCAGGCACAGAGGAGCACAGGTGGGTCTTCTCACGACCATCCGCGAGCATCGTCGTACCGTCGCGTCGGTGAGCACCGTGTCGGTGTTCTCCACCGCGCTGGTCGGGCTCGCGCTGTTCTACGAGGGCGAGGCCACGGCGGACGTGGACCTCAACGACTCGGGCGTGTGGGTGACGAAGACGTCGGCCGGCCTGGTGGGGCGGTTCAACTACGAGTCCCAGGCGATGGACGGCACGCTCAACGCGGGCAGCGCGTCGTTCGACGTGCAGCAGGACGCGGGCCGCGTGCTCCTCGACGACCAGGGGACGAGCACGTCGTCCCCGGTCGACGTCGCCCACCTCAAGCTCACCGGGCAGATCCGTCTGCCGGCGGGGGCGCAGGTCGCGTCCGGGGGCGCGACGACCGCGATCCTCGACGGCGAGGAGGGCCTGCTGTGGGTCCTCCCGTTCGACGGCGCCACCTCGTTCGACGCCGAGAAGCTCGACCCGACCGCCGAGGTCGGCGGCGACGGCGCGCTGACCGTGTCCGAGGACGGGACGGTCTTCGTCGCGGTCCCCTCGACCGGAGCGCTGTGGACCGTCGAGACCACGAGCAAGGGCGCCGTCTTCGGCGACCCGGCCTCGACGTCCCTGCCGGTGGGCAAGGGCGCCGAGGTCGAGGTGACGGCCGTCGGTGACGAGCCCGTCGTGCTCGACCGCTCCGCCTCGCAGCTCGTGCTGCCCGGCGGCAAGACGGTCGCGATCGAGGGCGCTGAGCAGGCGCGGCTCCAGCAGCCGTCCGCCGGGTCGGGCGACGTCGTCGTCGCCACGCCGGAGGCGCTCGTGACCCAGCCCCTGAAGGGCGGCGACGCCCAGCGCCGCGCCGCCCAGGGTGTCCCGGCCGCCCCGGTGCGCCTCGGGTCGTGCACGTACGGGGCGTGGGCCTCGACCGGCCAGGTGATCCGCGACTGCGAGGGCACCGACCGCGACGTCGACGAGCGGCTCGAAGGCCTGGACCCCCAGACCCGCCTGGAGTACCGGGTGAACCGGCAGGTGATCGTGCTGAACGACCTGTCGGCGGGGACGCTGTGGATGGCGGCGGACGAGTACCAGAAGGTCGACGACTGGGACGTGCAGATGCCGGAGGAGGCCGAGGGTGAGGAGGCCGACGCGGAGCTG
This sequence comes from Sphaerisporangium cinnabarinum, assembly GCA_003052455.1. Lineage (GTDB taxonomy): Bacteria > Actinomycetota > Actinomycetes > Actinomycetales > Cellulomonadaceae > Cellulosimicrobium > Cellulosimicrobium cinnabarinum. The sequence goes on from QAPD01000015.1 coordinate 23,820, forward strand.
ACGAACCCGGAGCAGGTGGACCAGTTCATCGCGGACCGGTCCCAGCCGAACCGGCCGCCGCAGCCGAAGGACGACACGTTCGGGGTGCGTCCGGGGCGGACGACGATCCTGCCGGTGCTGGGCAACGACGTGGACCCGGACGGGGACGTGATGACGGCGTCGCTGGCCGGGGACTCGCCGTCGAACGCGACGGTGCAGGCCATCATGGGTGGCGCCGCGCTGCAGGCCGTCGTGCCCGAGGACGCCGAGGGCACCGGGTCCTTCCGGTACTCCGTGGCCGACGGCCGCGGCGGCGTCGCCGAGGCGGGCGTCACCCTCAAGGTGTCCCCCTGGGGCGAGAACGCTCCCCCCGAGCAGACCGGTGACCCGGTCCTGCGCGTCGCCCAGGGCGGCGTCGCGTCGATCAAGGTGCTGCCCTTCTTCAAGGACCCGGACGGCGACGACCTCTACCTCGCCTCGGCGGCCGCGACGGTCGCGGGCGACGACGTGCGCTCGCGTCCCGACGGCACCGTCGAGGTGCGCGACGGCGGCGGCTCGACCGGCCGCAAGATCGTGACCCTGCTCGTCTCCGACGGCGAGCTGTCCTTCGAGGGCAAGCTGCTCGTGGACGTGGTGCCCGGTCCGCAGCCGCCGGTCGCGGTGAGCGACCACGTGGTCGTGCCGGCGGGGCAGCCGGTGACGGTGGAGCCGTTGCGCAACGACACCGACCCGAACGGGGACGAGCTGCGGCTGGCGTCGGTGTCGGAGTCCGCCCCGGCGCAGATCACGCCGAACTACGACGCGGGCACGTTCACGTTCCTCTCGATGGAGCCGCGCTCGTACGACCTGACGTACCAGGTGACCGACGGCCCGAACGCGACCACGGGCCTGGTGCGGGTCGACGTCCTGCCGCCGTCGGCGGCCGAGGGCGCCCCGATCGTCGTCACCGACACCGCGCTCCTCCCGGCGGGAGGGTCCACGCTCGTGGACGTGCTGGCGAACGACACCGACCCCGCGGGCGGCGTGCTCGTCGTGCAGTCCGTGCGCGTGCCCGCCGACGCCGGGGTGTCGGTCGCGATCCTCGCCCACCAGATGCTGCGGGTGACCGAGATCCGGCGCCTCGACGCGCCGGTGACGGTGGAGTACACCGCCTCCAACGGCACCGAGACCGCGACCGGCCAGGTGCGGGTCGTGCCGGTGCCGGCGCCGACGCGGCTGCAGCCGCCGAACGCGGTGGCGGACGAGGTGACGGTGCACGCGGGGGACGTGGTGACGGTCCCGGTGCTGAAGAACGACACGCACCCGGACGGGTTGGAGCTGTTCCTGCAGCCCGAGCTGGAGCAGGACGTGGACCCGGCGCTGGGCGAGGCGTTCGTCTCGGAGGACACGCTGCGGTTCAAGGCGGGCCCCGAGGCCGGCACGGCGTACGCGATCTACCGGGTGCGCGACGCGAACGGGCAGGAGGACTCGGCCCAGGTCACGATCCGGATCCGCGACGGTGAGGACAACGCGCCGCCGCAGCCGCGCGAGATCGAGGCCCGGGTGCTGTCCGGGTCCAGCGTGCGCATCGCCGTCCCCCTGGACGGCATCGACCCCGACGGCGACTCCGTCCAGGTCACCGGCATCGCGACGCCCGCGGGCAAGGGCACCGCGAGGGTCGTGGACGGGATGATCGAGTACGCCGCGTCGAAGAACGCGACCGGGGCGGACACGTTCACCTACTCCGTGCTCGACGCCCGCGGCGCCACCGCCACGGGCACGGTCCACGTCGGCATCGCCCGCCCCGCGGAGACCAACCAGGCCCCCGTCGCGGTGGACGACGAGGTGACGGTGCGCCCCGGGCGCACGGTCTCGGTCGCGGCGCTGGCCAACGACACCGACCCCGACGGGGACCAGGTCGGTCTGGTCCCGGGCGGGATCGAGGACACCCACGACCTGGACGCCGAGGTCGTGGCCGACCGGATCGTGCTGACCTCGCCCGACCAGGACGGCTCCTACACGTTCTACTACCAGATCCAGGACACCTACGGCGCCCGCGCGACCGGCGCGGTCACCGTGAACGTCTCGGCGAACGCGCCCCTGCTGCCCCCGGTCGCGCGCGACGACACCGTGCCCGTGGAGGACATCCTGGGCAAGACCGAGGTCACCGTCCCCGTCCTGGACAACGACGAGGACCCCGACGGCGCCGCGAGCGAGCTCACCGTGACCACCGACGCGACCACCGCGAGCGTCACCCCCGACGGCGAGCTCACCGTCACCCTCACCGAGGGCCGCCAGGTCATCACCTACACCGCGACCGACATCGACGGCCTGACCGCCAAGGCCTTCGTCAAGGTCCCCGGCCTCACCGACCAGGCCCCGACCCTCCGTCCCGGCATCACGCCCCTGGAGGTCGTGAGCGGCGAGCCGCTGCCCATCGACATCACGGACTACGTCCTGGTCGTCGAGAGCAAGACGCCCCGGCTCACCACGGAGGACAAGGTCACCGCGCTCGAGGGCACGCGCGAGGTCCTCTCGACCACGGAGATCACCTACACGTCCGCGGCGGACTACGTGGGTCCCGCCGCCGTGACCTTCGAGGTCACCGACGGCTCCGGCCCCGACGACCCCGACGGCCACACCGCGCTGCTCACGCTGCCGATCAGCGTCGTGCCGCCGGAGAACCTGCCGCCGGAGCTGTCGACCCCGACGCTCGACGTCGCGGCGGGCGAGGAGGCCTCGATCGACCTCGCGCGCTTCGCGACCGACCCCGACGGCGACCCTCTGACGTTCAAGGCCACCGGCCAGGCCCAGGGCGTGACCGTGACCATCGAGGGCACCTCCACCCTGCGGGCCCAGGCGACCCCGGACGTGCCCAAGGGCTCGGTCGTGCAGGTCCCGATCACCGTCACCGACGGCGAGCACCCCCCGGTCGAGGGCACCGCGACCCTGACCGTCGTGGCCTCGACCCGGCCCCTGGCCCGCGCCAACCCCGACACCGTCGACGACGCCCACCAGGGCAAGGCGACCACCGTGCCCGTGCTGGCCAACGACTCCAACCCCTTCCCCGACACCCCGCTGGAGATCGTCGGCGCGAGCGTCGAGACGGGCAGCGGCGACGTGTCGTACAGCGGCGGCGACGTCGTCGTGACGCCCGCCGACTCGTTCGTGGGCGTCATGGTGGTCGTCTACCGGATCCAGGACGCGACGAAGGACCCCGACCGCATGGTCGAGGGCCGCGTGCAGCTCAAGGTCCTGGGCAAGCCCGAGGCGCCCGCGACCCCGCAGGTCGTGGAGGTCCGCTCCAAGACGGTCGTGCTCACCTGGGACCCGCCGAACAACAACGGCGCCGACATCACCGGCTACACCGTGCGCTCCCAGAACGGCTACACCAAGGAGTGCGGCACCACCACCTGCACCCTGGACGGCCTGACCAACAACGTCGAGTACACCTTCACGGTCTACGCGACCAACGCCGTCGGCGACGGACCCGCCTCCCCGGCCTCCGCCGTCGCCCGACCGGACGAGAAGCCCGACCCGCCCGCCGCACCCACCCTCGAGTTCGGCGACAAGTCGCTCACGGTCACCTGGACCAACAAGACGTACACCGACCGCTCGCCGATCGAGACGGTCGACCTCGAGATCTCCCCCGCGCCGAAGGGCGGCGCCGTCCAGGTCACCGCGCTCTCGGGCACCCAGTACGTGTGGAACGGGCTCGAGAACGGCACGGCGTACAGCGTCCGGGTCCGGGCGAACAACCTCGCCCCCGACCCCTCGGACTGGGGCGAGTACTCGGCCGAGGAGATCCCGGCGGGCCTGCCGGACGTCCCGGAGACGCCGAGCGCGGTCCGCGCCGCGGACTCGCCGCTCAACGGCGGCTCGATCGACGTGTCGTGGAAGCCTCCGTTCGAGAACGGCGACGCGATCAGCGGGTACACCCTGCAGCGCTACAAGGACGGGGCCCGCGACGGCGCCGCGCTCACCCTCACGGGGACGAGCCACAAGGCGACGGGTCTCGACAACGAGTCGTCGTACACGTTCACGGTGACGGCCGCGAACAAGGCGGGCCGGACGGCGGAGAGCGCGGCGTCCGCGGCGGTGGTCCCCTACGGGCGCCCCGAGGCTCCGCCCCGGCCGAACGTGCAGAACGTGGGCGGCGGCGGGCAGGACAGCGGCATCCCGCGCGTGTCCTGGGGCGCCGCCGACGCGAACGGCAGCCCCATCACGGGGTACACCGTCACCGCGTCGCCCGGGGGCGCGAAGAAGGACGTCACCGGCACGTCCGTCGACTTCACCGGCCTCCCCGCCGGGAACTACACGTTCACCGTCACCGCGACGAACAAGGGCGGCACGTCCACGTCGAGCCCGGCGTCCGGGTCCATCAGCGCGTACGGCAAGCCCAGCGAACCGGGCGTGTCCGTGTCCCGACTGAGCGCGACCTCGGGTCGCTTCTCGATCTCCGCGCCCTCGTCGAACGGCGGCAACGGCGTCTCGCGCTACAACTGGCAGATCGAGGGCGGGTCCAGCGGCTCGGGGCAGACGGTCGACGTCGGGAGCGACTACGACCAGACGTTCCGCCTCCGGGCGCAGGCGTGCAACGCCGCCGGCTGCGGGGCGTGGAGCGGCTGGGCGACGCACCGCACCGACCCGCGCCCGGTCCCGCCGACCATCTGGGTGACGCGTGGGCCGGGGAAGGCCACCGGCTCGTGGGGCGACTGCCAGAACACCAGCGTCTGCACGGTCTTCCGCGTCAACGCGAACGCGACGTTCCCCTCCGGCACCTACACCTTCGCGTGCTACTACGACGGGAACCGCATCGGCAGCTTCACGTGGACCGAGCACCTCAGCGCGGGCGGCTACGTCGACCTCGGGTGCATCCTGGGCAACCCGTACGGGACCCAGCGCACGGCCAAGGCCTACGTGACGATCAGCCCCGCGCCGAGCGGCATCGTGGTCGAGCAGCGAGACTGGCCCATCCGGTAGCGCGGCGACGGCCGATCTGCCGTCGGCTCATTCGCCGACGGCAGATCGGCCTCCTCACGAGGCCCGGGCAGGCGCAGGGTGGATCGCATGACCACGCACCTGACCGGCCGACCCGCCGTCGGCGACCACCACCCGACCCCGCGCGCGGAGGCCGCCGCCCCGGCGGCCTCCTCGTTCGACGACCAGCTCACGACGCGCCTGCTCCACCAGCGCATCGTCGTCCTCGGCACGGCCGTGGACGACGCCGTCGCGAACCGCCTGTGCGCCCAGCTCCTCCTGCTCTCGGCGGAGGACCCGCGCGCGGACGTCGCGCTCTACGTCAACTCCCCCGGCGGCTCGGTGAGCGCCGGGCTCGCCATCTACGACACGATGCGGCTCATCCCCAACGACGTGTCGACCGTGGCGATGGGCTTCGCGGCGAGCATGGGCCAGTTCCTCCTGTGCGCGGGGACGCCGGGCAAGCGGTTCGCGCTGCCGCACGCGCGGATCATGATGCACCAGCCGTCGGCCGGGATCGGGGGAACCGCCGTCGACATCGCGATCCAGGCGGAGAACCTCGTGTACACCAAGGGGCTCATGCACCGGCTGCTCGCGGAGAGCACCGGGCAGTCCGTCGAGACCATCGCCGACGACTCCGACCGCGACCGCTGGTTCACCGCGCAGCAGGCGCTCGAGTACGGCATGGTCGACCGGATCGTCGAGAGCGTCGACGACGTCCGCCCCGCCCGCGCGGCCCGGAAGGTGGGGCTGTGATGGCGAGCTACACGATCCCGACCGTGGTCGAGCGCACGCCGCTGGGCGAGCGCGCGTTCGACGTCTTCTCCCGCCTGCTGTCGGAGCGCATCGTCTTCCTCGGCACGGAGATCGACGACGGCGTCGCGAACGTCGTCATGGCGCAGCTCCTGCACCTGGAGTCGGACGCCCCGGACCAGGAGATCGGGCTGTACATCAACTCCCCGGGCGGTTCGGCGACGGCGCTCATGGCGATCTACGACACGATGCAGTTCGTCCGGTGCGACGTCTCGACCATCTGCATGGGCCAGGCGGCCTCGGCCGCGGCCGTCCTGCTCGCGGCGGGGACGCCAGGCAAGCGGTTCGTGCTGGAGCACTCGCGCGTCCTGCTGCACCAGCCGTCGGGCGGCGGGGAGGGCACGATCTCGGACCTGTCGATCCAGGCCGAGGAGATCCTCCGGATCCGGTCCGAGACGGAGGAGGTGCTGGCGCGGCACACGGGCCAGACCGTCGAGCGCCTGCGTGCCGACACGGACCGCGACCTCGTGCTCACCGCGCGCCAGGCCGTGGAGTACGGCGTCGCGGACGCCGTCGTCACCTCGCGCAAGCTCGCCGCGGCGGCGTGACGCCCGCCCGCGGAGGCGACCCCGTGCGTCGTCAGCCGCGTCGCCGGAACCACGACCGGCGGCGCGGCTCGGGAGCCGTCTCCACGGGCGGCGGCTCGGGCGCGGCCGGTTCCGGCGCCGCGGGCTCGGGCACGGGCACGGGCACGGCCGGATCGTCCGCCGGCGGCTCCGAGACGGTGGGCCCGGGCGCCGTCGGTGCCGAGGCCGCACGGTCTGTCGCGGCGGGATCCGGCACCGCGGGCTCCGCCGCTGCGGCCTCGGGCGCGGTGGGCCGTCGGGACGACGCGGAGATGCCCGCGATCCGGCCGCGCCCGTCGAACCGCACGGTCACGGTGCCGTCGGGCACGTCGAGCACGACGGCGCCGGTCCCGTCCTCGACGGACGGCAGGCCGCGCGCGCTCGCGTAGGACGCGACGGCGCGCCGGTGATCGACGACCGTGACCGACAGCAGCCCCTCGCTCAGCGTGCGCACGACGCGCGGCACGGTCGGCGCGGGCAGGGCGAGGTCGGCGTCGTCCAGGAGGAACCACGCGCGCGTGCCGCCGCCGACGGGCGCGCTGTAGTGGGTGAACGACCCGGTCACGGCCTTGGCCGCGAGCGCGAGCCGGTGGGCGAGGTCCTCGGCGAGGGGGAGCTCCGGCTCGGCGGCCTCGCGCAGCCCGCTCCGCCGCGCGCTCTCGGCGGCGGTGAGCACGCCGTCGGGAAAGCCGTTGACGTTCTGCCACGCCCACATCCACGTGCCCGGACCGGGCGCGGCCGTACCGAGGAACTGGAGGCGGCACGTCGCGGTCCCGCCGTCGGGCGCGGTGAAGGTGAAGACGCCCGTGGTCATGTCGGCGGCCCAGGCGTCGTCGCCGTGGAGGTCCGACAGGTAGAGCTGGTGCTCGTGGGAGAGGAACGCGGCGTCGTCGACGAGGTCCTGGAGGGCCGGGGCGTCCTGGGCTGCCGTGCCGTGCGCGGTCTGCGGCTCCGTCATGGACCGACGGTAGCGGCGCGCACGGTGCCCGGCCTCCGCACGACACGCGGTGCGGTGCGGTGGGACCCCGCTCAGGCCGCGAGGAGCAGGACGTCGCCGGCGCGCGCGGTCGGACGGCCCAGGGTCTCGGCGACGGGGAGGTCGCGCACGGGCTCGCCCACCGGCGCGACGTGCCGCGGCGCGGAGAGGGCACCCCGCTCCCGTGCGGAGGACAGCACGCGGACGGGTGCGAGCGGCCGCAGCTCCTCGCCCGTGCGGGCGACGAGGTCGACGAGCCGCAGGCCGAGGGCGCCGCAGACGGCGGCGAGGACCTCGGACGACGCCTCCTTGCGCCCGCGCTCCACCTCGGACAGGTAGGCGGTGGAGACGCGCGCGGCGACCGCGACGTCGACGAGCGTGCGCCCCTGGGCGAGCCGCGCCCGCCGCAGGATCCCGCCGATGACGTGGCGCAGGAGGGGTTCCGCCCGCCCGCCCGTCCGGGAGCGGGGGCGCGGCGTCACCACGTCCGGCACCGCGTCCTGCACCCCGTCGGGCACCACGCTCGTCGCGTCCATGCGATCACGCTACCCGCGGCCCGCCCGGGTGCCGAGGCACCCGGGCGGGGATCTGCTGCTGGCGTAAGGCCGGGCGCGCGGCGCGACGGTCGGCCGCGCGCCCGGCCGGACGGGTCACCAACCCTCGAGCGACCAGGCCATCTGCCAGAAGCGGATCTCGTGGCGACAGCTCAGCTCGAACGCGCGCTCCATGCGCGCGCGCTCCGCCTCGCCCGCGTCCGCGGCGAGCGCGTCGAGGCGCGCGCGCAGGTCTGTGAGGACGTCCTCGGTGCGCTCGGCCGCGTAGAACTGCCACCAGCCCGCGAGCGGGTGGTCGTCGGCGAGGGCGCCGGGCGTCGTCTCGCGCTCGCCGAGCCAGAAGCGCCGCGCGGACCAGATGTAGGTCCACGGGCACGGCAGCAGCGCGGCGAGCAGCACGCCGAGCGAGTCGCGGCCGGCCGCCGTCATGTGGTCGACGTAGGCCTGCGCGCTCGGCGCGAGGCGCTGCGTCTGCGCCTCCTCGTACGTCAGGCCGAGGAAGTCGCACATGGCGTGGTGCGCGTGCGACTCGTCGTCGAGGAGGAAGCCGGCCTTGTCGTGGAAGTAGGCCGCCCACGACCGGTCGGGCGCGAGGGCCATGCCGAGGCCGTAGCAGCGCAGGTAGGCCGTGAGGTACTGGTGGTCCTGGCCCACGTAGTGGCGCACCGTGGCGGGCTCGACGGAGCCGTCGCGCAGCCTGGCCAGGAAGGGGTGGTCGTAGAACGTCTCGAAGAGGTCCGCGTACCGGCGGGCGAGGTCGGCGGTGAAGCCGGTCTCCTCCTGCCGGACGAGCGCGGTCGGGTCGTCCGCGAGGACAGGGTTCAGGGTGATGGCAGCAGGCGTCGTCATGCCCACGTTCCTCCGCTCGTGCTAGCGAGATCAGGTTCGACGGGTCCGGGCGGCCGTACCGCTCGTCTCAGTCCCTCGGCCCGGGCCGTGGCCCGGGCGGGACGCCCCGCGTGGTTCGCGCCGACCCTAGCAAGGACGGCGCCGGTGCGGGAGCCCTCGCCGCGGTGTGGGAATATAGTTGTAGCGACAACAAGTTGGAGGAGACATGACCACGAGCACCCCGGGCGCGCCGACCGACCGCCTCCTGTCCCCGTCCACGAGCATGGACGCCGTCACGCTGCGCGTGGGCGACCTCGAGCTCATGACCTCGTACTACACGGGCGCGTTCGCCCTCGCCCCGCTCGAGGAGCGGTCGCGCGGCGCCGAGGTGCACCGCGTGCTGGGCCGCGGGCGCACGCCCATGCTGCGCCTCGTGCACACCCCCGGGCTCCCGCCCGTCGACCCGCGCCAGGCCGGCCTCTTCCACACGGCCTTCCTGTTCGACGACGGCCCGAGCCTCGCCGCGACCGTCTACCGCGCCGCGCAGGACCGCCGCGGCACGTTCGTCGGGTCGAGCGACCACCTCGTCAGCGAGGCGTTCTACTTCACCGACCCCGAGGGCAACGGCGTCGAGCTCTACACCGACCGCCCCCGCGAGACGTGGGTGCGCGAGCACGGCCAGATCCTCATGACGACGACGTTCCTCGACCCGAACGACTACCTGCGCACGCACCTCGACCAGGAGACGTTCGACGCCGGGCCCTCGCTCGCGGGCCGCGTCGGCCACGTGCATCTCCAGGTCGGCGACGTCGCGACCGCCCACGCCTTCTACGTCGACGCCGTCGGCTTCGAGGCGACGCTCACCGGGTACAGCGGGGCGCTCTTCGCGTCCGCCGGCGGGTACCACCACCACGTCGCGATGAACGTGTGGAACAGCGCGGGTGCCGGGCCCCGCGCCGCGAGCCTCGGGCTCGGCGACGTCGCCGTCACGGTGCCGGGCCGCGAGGACCTCGACGCGCTCGTCGCACGGCTCCGCGCGCGCGGGCTGGAGCACGCGGACGACGGCCGCTCCGTCGTCGTGCACGACCCGTGGGGCACGCGCGTGACGCTGTCCGTGCCGGGCACGACGACCGAGGAGCTGCTCGCTCGCTGAGGCCCGCCGGCCCGGGCACGGAGAGCGCGCCCGGGACGCGAGGCGCACGATGGGAGGACCCGCCGAGCGCACCGAGGAGCGACCGTGTTCCGCAGCCTCTTCCCCGTCCTCACCGTGGCCGATCTCGACCGGTCGCTGGGCTTCTACCGCGACCTGCTGCGCGGGACGGTCGAGTACGCCTTCCCCGACGACGGTCCGCCCGTCTACGTGAGCGTGCGCGTGGGCGGGTCACCGCTCGGGCTCGGGCAGGGCGACCCGCCTCCGGCGGACACCCGCGTCGTGCTGTGGGTGTACGTCGACGACTGCGACCGCGCCGTCGAGCACCTGGCGACCGCGGGCGTGCCCGTCCTGGAGCCGCCCGCGGACCAACCGTGGGGCGAGCGCGTCGCGCGCGTGCAGGACCCGGACGGCACCGTCGTGATCCTCGGCCAGGAGGCCGCTCCCCCGGCCGAGCCGGAGGGCCCGACGGGGCTGTCCTAGCCCGCGGGCCCCAGACGCCGCGGAGCCGACCACCCGCCGGCGCGGTGCCCCCACCGGGACTCGAACCCGGAACACGCCGGGTTTAAGCCGGCCGCCTCTGCCAGTTGGGCCATGGGGGCGCGGGCCGAATCTACCGCGCGCGCAGAGCTCCCCGAGCCGATCGGCACGGCGGCCGCTCGCGCGGGAGCCGGACGCGACGAGGGGCGAGCCGCACGCGCGGCTCGCCCCTCGTCGTCGGGCACGACGGCCGGGCCAGTGCCCGGCCGCGGCCTCAGGAGGCCTTCGCCGCCGGCGTCCGGTCGTCGGCGTCGACGGTGCCTGCACCGGACTCCGCCGCGGCCGCCGAGCCCTGCGCGGTCTGCTTGACCGGGTCGCCGTCCTTCTTGGGCGGGACGGACGCGGCGCGGAACTCCGCGCGCGGGTCGTGCAGCGAGCCGAGCGACACGAGCTCGCGGCCCATGAGGAACTGGCCGATCCAGCCGATGAAGATGCGGATCTTGCGGTTGCCCGTCGGCATCGCCATGACGTGGTAGCTGCGGTGCATGAGCCACGCGAGCGTCCCGCGGAGCTTGAACACGCCGAACAGCTCCGCGACGCCCTTGTACAGACCGAGCGACGCGACCGTACCGACGCTCTTGTGGCGGTACTCGACCGGTGGCTCGCTGTGCAGCTCGAGCGCGAGGTTGTCGGCGAGGCGCGTGGCCTCGCGGATGGCGTGCTGCGCGTTCGGCGGGCAGAACTTGCCCGGGTTCAGCACGTCCGGGACGGCGGCGCAGTCGCCCGCGGCCCACGCGTTCGGCACGACGTTGCCGTCGGCGTCCGCGACCTGGAGCGTCGGCAGCACGGTGATGCGGCCCAGCTTGTCGACCGGGAGGTCGGACGACTCCTTGAGGACCGGGTTCGCCTTGACGCCCGCGGTCCACACGATCGTGTCGGAGTCGAACTCGACCCCGGTCGAGGTGACGACGTGGCCGTCCACGCACGACGACAGGAACGTGCTGAGGTGGAACTCGATGCCGCGCTTCTTCAGCTCGTCGAGCGCGTACTGCGCCATGGGCTCGCTGAGCTCGGGCAGGATGCGGCCCGCGCCCTCGATCATGACGAAGCGGAGGTCCTTCTCCTCGATCGTCGCGTAGTTGCGCGTCGCGTAGCGGGCCATGTCCTCGATCTCGGCCAGCGCCTCGATGCCCGCGAACCCGCCGCCGACGAACGTGAACGTGAGCATGCGGCGACGCAGCTTCTCGTCCCACGTGGACGACGCGACGTCCATGCGGTTGAGCACGTGGTTGCGGACCGCGATGGCCTCCTCCACGTTCTTGAAGCCGATCGCGTTCTCCGCCAGGCCCGGGATGGGCAGCGTGCGCGACACGGAGCCGAGGCCGACGATCAGATGGTCGTACGTGACCGAGTAGTCGTCGCCCTCCTCCGGGTGGATCGTCACGCGGCGGTCGGTGTGGTCGATCGCGACGACCTTGCCCTGGAGCACGTCGACGCCCTTGAGCGCACGGCGGTGCGGCGCGACGACGTCGCGGCCGTCGATCGAGCCCGCGGCCGCCTCGGGGAGGAAGGGCGCGTACGTCATGTACGGGCGCGGGTCGACGACGACGATCGCCGCCTCGCGGCGACCGAGCTTCTTGCGCAGTCGGCGCGCGGCGTACAGACCCACCGAGCCGCCGCCGAGGACGACGACGCGGGGCACCTTGCGGGGCCGCGGCGAAGCGGTCTGGGCACGGCTGACCGAGGTCAGGTCATTCTGAGGCATGGTTCCAGAGTATTACCGGTTGCGGCACAGGCGAGCCGGAGCGTCCGCCAGACGGGCGTGACGCGCCCCACGCTGCGCGGACGGACGGGGGCAGAGGCGGGCACACGCGGGCACAGGCGACATTCCGCGTGGCCCGGGACCGGGGTGGTGCGCCGCCGTCCGCCGTCGGCGCACCACCCCGGGCCTGCTGATCAGCCGATCGCGCCGACGACGGGCGTCGGGCCGGTCGGCGCGGGCGGCACTCCGCCCGCGGGCGGGGTCGCGGGCTCCTGCGACGGCGCGGGGTCGGTCGCCTCGCCCTCCGGCGTCTCGTCGGCCGGCGCCTCGCCCGTACCGCCCGTGCCCGACGACGTCTCCCCCGCCCCCACGCTCGACGGCACCGCGGTCGGTGCCTGGAGGAACGGCCACGGCATGTCGCGCGTGCGCGTCCCCGTCGCCGGGACGGGGCGGCCGTCGCCCTCGCGGTACTCGACGTCCTCCTCGGCGACCGCGCGCAGCGGGTAGACGTTCCACCGCTCGCGCCCGTCCGTCGCCAGGGCGGGCTGGAAGTACCACGTGCCCTCGACGTCCGGCACCGCCCACGGCCCGGAGGCACCCTCCTCGGTGACCGTGCGGACCTGGCGGCCGCGGTCGTCGAAGACCTGGACGTCGCGGAGCGGCTCGCCCGCCGCGTCGTAGACGAAGAGGTTGGACACCTGCGCACCGTCGACCCACACGCCCGCCGTGCCCGGGGAGTCGCCGCTCCCGAACGACACGCTGCTCACGAGGCCGCTGCTCGCGTCGCTCCGGCCCTGCTCGTAGCCGCGGTCCCACGCGTACGGGCTCGACGCGCTCGCCGAGGCGGCGACGAGGACGGCGGGCACGGCCGCGACGGCCGCGGCGACGGACAGCGGGCGGCCGACCTTCCGCAGCCCGCGCGTGGGGAGCCAGCGGCCCCTGCCCCACTGCACGCTCACGACGACCGCGAGCAGCACGACGACGCGCGCCGACAGGTCCGGCGGGAGCACGGCCACCGGGTACCCCGCGACCAGGGCGAGCAGGAGCGTCGCCACGACCCAGCCGCGCAGGATCCACCACGCGGGCGTGAGGGCGCGCAGGAACTCCGTCGTCGAGGCCCACTGCGGCGACGAGGTGACGGGCTGCCACCCCGCGCGCCAGTCGGCCGCGAGCGACGCGCCGAGCGCGCGCACCCGGCGGCGCACCCCGGGCCGTGGGCCCCGGGTGCCGTCCGGGGCGACGGCGGGAGGGAGACCGGCGGCGGCGCGCAGCTCCGCGGCGTACTCGGCGGGCGGACCGAAGAACGCGACGAGATCGAGGCCGATGTCGTCGAGCGCCTCCGGGGCGCCCGTGCCGACCGCGCCGTCGGGACCGCCGCCCGGAGCGCCGTCGGGACCGTCGACAGCGGGTGCCGACCCTGTCGTGCGGCGCGGGAGCGCCCCGGGCGCGTCGACGACCGCCTCGGCGAGGTCGGCCTCGAGCCCGTCGGCGAGCTCCTCGACCTGGTCCGGCCGCAGGTCGGCGAGGTGCGCGCGCACCTGCTGGGCGTAGGCGTGGACGTGCCCGTAGAAGGCCCGTCCGACGGGCGCGCCGGCGGGCGGCTGCGCGGGGGTCGTCGTGCTCATCAGGCGGCCACCTCTCCGGTCCGCAGCAGCGCGGACACGGTGCCCGCGAACGTCTGCCACTCCTTGCGGTGCAGGTCGAGCATGGCCCGGCCCTGCGGGTTGATCCCGTAGTACTTGCGGTGCGGCCCGGCGTCGGACGGCACGACGTAGGTGGTCAGCGCCCCGCCCGCGTACAGGCGCCGCAGCGTCCCGTACACGGACGCGTCCCCCACGTCCTCGAGCCCCGCCGCGCGCAGGCGTCGCACGACGTCGTACCCGTACCCGTCCTCGGCCTCGACCGCGGCGAGCACCGCCGCGTCGAGCACCCCCTTGAGCAGCTGCGTGGTGTCCATCCGTCCCTCCGTCGGGCGTGGCCCCGGTCCGTCCCGGTGCTCGGCCACCGGGATCACGGGATGCACACTACCGCGCGATGCGCAGTACCGCGCACACGACACGCTCCTCCCCCGGAGACGCCCGAGCCCGGGTCGCGGGCGCCCGGCGGTCCGGGTGCGGCACGACGCCGGGCTCGGCGGTCGGGCGGGGAGAGCGGGCCGGGTGTCCGCAGGTCAGGCGAGCGACCAGGCGATCCCGTCGAGGATGTCGTGCTCGCTCGTCACGACCTCGGTGAGCGACCCGCCCGCGGCGGCGACGTCGTCGCGCACGCGGCGCACGACCTCCGACCACACGAGCGCGCCCGCGCCGATGACGTCGACGCGCCCGGGGTGCATGAACCCCAGGGCGGTGCGCTCGGCGCGCGTGCGGTGCAGCAGGTCGTCGCACGCCGCGAGCACGGTGTCGACGGGCAGGACGGACCCGTTGATGCGGTCGCGGTCGTACCGCGCGAGGCCGAGCGCGTGGGCCGTGACCGTCGTGACGGACCCGGCGAGGCCGACGAGCGTCGCCGCCTGCCCGAGCGGGACCACGCGGGCCGCGTCGTCGAGCGCAGCCCGCACGTCCGCACGGGCCGCTGCCTCCTCCGCGGGGGTCGGCGGGTCGGAGCGCAGGTGCCGCTCCGTCATGCGCACGCACCCCACGTCCATCGAGTACGCGGCGTCGGGCGTCGTCGTGCCGAGCACGAGCTCCGTCGAGCCGCCGCCGAGGTCCACCACGACGTAGGGGCCTGGGCGCACGGCCGCGACGGTCGACGTCGCCCCGCGGAACGACAGCGCGGCCTCCTCCTCGCCCGAGACGACCTCGGGCTCGACGCCGAGCGCGTCGAGGACGCCCGCGACGAACTCGTCACGGTTCTCGGCGTCCCGCGTGGCCGACGTCGCCACGAAGCGCGTCCGCGTCGCGCCCAGGTCGTCGATCACCTGCGCGTAGCGGCGCGCGGCGTCGAGCGTCCGCGCGAGCGCCTCGGGGGCGAGCCGCCCCGTGCGGTCGACGCCCTGGCCGAGCCGGACGACCTCCATGCGGCGGTCCATGTCGACGAGCGTCCCGGCCTGCGGGTCGACGTCGGCGACGAGGAGGCGGATCGAGTTGGTGCCGCAGTCGATCGCCGCCACGCGCGACGCGCCGGGCGGGACGGGGGCGGGCGAGGTGGCCGGCGCGGCGGTCGCGCCCGGGTCCCGGGTGAGCGGAGAGGTGGAGCCTGAGGTCATGCGTCCAAGCGTGCCACGCGGTCAGCAGGTGCAGCGGTCGGGGCGCCACACGTCGCGCACGCGCTCGAGCGCCTCGTCGCCCAGCGGGTTGACACCCGGGCCGGCCGCGAGCGCGTGACCCACGAGCACGTGCAGGCACTTCACGCGCGTGGGCATCCCGCCCGCCGAGATGCCGTCGATCTCCTCGACGTGGCCGAGCGCCTCGCGCTGCGCGAGGTAGTGCTCGTGCGCGCGCCGGTAGGCGGCGGCGAGCTCCTCGTCCTCGGTGAGCCGCTCCGACATCTCCTTCATGACGCCGTTCGCCTCGAGGGTCGAGGCGGCCGCGACCGCGCCCGGGCTCGTGAGGTAGAACGTCGTGGGGAACGGCGTGCCGTTCTCGAGCCGCGGCGCCGTACGGACGACGAGCGGCCGCCCGCACGCGCACCGCGCGGCGATGCCGACGACGCCGCGCGGCGTGCGCCCGAGCTGCTCCGCGAGCGTCTCGAGGTCACGCTCGGTGACGACGGCGTCCGGGTCGTCGGCGGGGATGGCCAGGCGGGCGTCGGGCACAGGACTTCCTTCGGGTCGGTCGACGGCGTCGGGGCGACGCCTCACCCATTCTCCCCGCTCGGCGGCGCGTCCTCGTCGCCGGCCGGGTCCTCGCCCGCGGGCGGGGTCCCGTCCGACGTCCCCGCGTCCTCACCGGCGGCCGGGCGCGGCCCGCCCGCGACCTGCACCGACTCCCAGATGGCCTCGTACCAGGGCGTGCCCTCCGCATACCCCTGGACGGGGCCGTCCGTGATCGTCCGTCCGGTCTGCGGGTCGGTGTCGTCGACCACCGTCTCCGGGTCGAGCACGCGCCACGGCCGCTCCCCCGGCATGACGAAGTTGAGACGGTCCCGCGCCTCGCGCTCGACGTACGCCTGGTCGTCCCAGCGGGCCAGCTCGGCCTCGAGCTCGGTGTGCTCGGCCTGGGCCTGCTCGAGGCCGGCGCGCAGCTCGCGCAGCTCCCCCGTCTGGTTGACGTACGCGCGCAAGGTCGGCAGCAGGAGCACCGCGGCGAGGAGCACGACGACGGACAGGACCAGGGTCCGGACGGTCACCACCTCGGGCAGGAGGAACCCGTAGCGGCTCCGGCGCCGGTCCTCCGGCGCGGGGCCGGCGGCGCGGCGCGTCGACGTCGGCCTGCTCGGCCGCGCGGCGGGGCGGCGGACGCCGGACGACGACGCGGTCCGGGCGGTCGACCCGCCGGCCGCGGGCTTGGCCGAGGAGCCTGACGTCGTCCGCGGGGCGCCCGGGGACGACGCGCGCGGGCTCGCGGACCCGGACGACGTGGAACGCTTCGTGGGCTTCGTCCCGGACGTGCCGCGCGCGGGCCCGGAGCCCGGCCGCGCGGGGGCACCGGGGCGCGGAGGACGACGCGAGGACGGCATGCCCCGATTGTGCTGCCGCGAGACGCGGCACGCCGGGAGCACGCGCGGTGCGCCCGCGAACGTGAGGCGATCGACACGACTTCTTCACCCGCCCGGACGCGCCGGAGCCCGGCGGGCCGACGAGCGGCCCTCCGGGCTCCGGGTGCCGGGTCTTCCCGGCGGGGTCGTGCGCGACCGACGGTCAGTCAGCCGCAGGTCAGCCCTGCACCGTCCAGCGCGGGAACGCGCCACGGCCGGCGTAGCGGGCGGCGTCGTCGAGCGCCTCCTCGATGCGCAGGAGCTGGTTGTACTTGTTGATGCGCTCGCCGCGGGCGGGGGCGCCCGTCTTGATCTGGCCGGCGTTCGTCGCGACGGACAGGTCGGCGATCGTCGTGTCCTCGGTCTCGCCCGAGCGGTGCGACACCATCGCGGTGAAGCCGTTGCGCTGCGCGAGCTCGACGGCGTCGAGCGTCTCGGTGAGCGTGCCGATCTGGTTGAGCTTCACGAGGAGCGAGTTCGCCGCCTTGAGCTCGATGCCCTTCGCGAGGCGCTCCGGGTTGGTGACGAACAGGTCGTCGCCGACGATCTGGACCCGGTCGCCGACCTCGGCGACGAGCTGCGACCAGCTGTCCCACTCGTCCTCGGACAGCGGGTCCTCGATGGAGACCAGCGGGTAGTCGCGCACGAGCTGCTCGTAGTACGCGATCATCTCGGCCGGCGTCTTCGCGCCGCCCTCGAACTGGTAGGCGCCGTCCTTGAAGAACTCGGTCGACGCGACGTCGAGCGCGAGCGTCACGTCGGTGCCCGGCGCGAAGCCGGCCTTCTCGATCGCGACGAGGATGAGGTCGAGCGCCTCGCGGTTGCTCGCGAGGTTCGGCGCGAAGCCGCCCTCGTCGCCGAGGCCGGTGGCCAGGCCCTTCTCCTTGAGCACGGACTTCAGCGCGTGGTAGACCTCGGCGCCGGTGCGCAGCGCCTCGCGGAACGAGGACGCGCCGATGGGGGCGACCATGAACTCCTGGATGTCCACGTTCGAGTCCGCGTGCGACCCGCCGTTGAGGATGTTCATCATCGGCACGGGCAGGACGTGCGCGTTCGGGCCGCCGACGTAGCGGTACAGGTCGAGGCCCGCGCTCTTCGCGGCGGCCTTCGCGACGGCGAGCGAGACGCCGAGGATCGCGTTCGCGCCGAGCTTGCCCTTGTTCGGGGTGCCGTCGAGGTCGATGAGGGCGGCGTCGATGAGGCGCTGGTCCTCGGCCTCGAAGCCGATGAGCTCCGGGGCGATGTCGTCGATCACGGAGTTCACCGCGCCCTCGACGCCCTTGCCCAGGTAGCGGGACTTGTCGCCGTCACGACGCTCGACGGCCTCGAACGCACCGGTCGACGCGCCCGACGGCACTCCGGCGCGGGCGAACGTCCCGTCGTCCAGGACGACCTCGACCTCGACGGTCGGGTTTCCGCGGGAGTCGAGGATCTCGCGCGCTCCAACGGCTTCGATGCTGGCCACAGGTGCTCCTTCGGGGCAGGGCTGCGGGCGCTTCGAACGGTGGTGGCAGACCCGGGCAGGGAAACCCGGGACGCCGCGTGCGCGCCCGCGACGATGGTGGGTTTACGACCACAGCCTAGTGCCCGGTTGTGACCTGCGCCGCTGCGTCCGGTCCGTGGGCCTCGGGTCGGGGACCTGCGCGCCGACGATCGGGACGAACGTCCCGCCTCAGCCCTGCCCCGCCGGGCCCCCGTCCGCCCCGGTCTCCGCCTGCACCCCTGCCGACGTCGCCTCCGACGTCTCGGCCGCGACGATCCGCGCCTCGACGCGCCGCAGCTCGCCGCGCAGCGCGGCCTCGGCGTCGAGCCCGTCCGCCTCCGCGCGGGCCACGAGCGCGAGCAGCTCGCGCCCGAGGCGCTCGTCGGGCGTCGGGCC
>QAPD01000016.1 GCA_003052455.1 Sphaerisporangium cinnabarinum
GGCCGGAGCCGCGCGCCCGGGCGACCGCGCCGGTGCGACGGACGGGGGCATCGCCGCCGCCGCGGGCTCGCCCCGGGGGCGGGTGCGGCCCGCGGGCGGCGCCGGGGGCGGGGTGCCCTTGCGCGCCGGGGTCACAGGGATCTCCCGCGAGGACTGGCGGCGGATGCGCGGCTCGGCCCGGACGGCGTCGTCGGGCACGGCCGGGGCCGGCGGCCGGGGGCGACCGCTGTTCCCGACGGCGATCGCGTCGTCGGCCGACGTCGGCCGGGGCGAGCGACCGCCCTGCGGCGTGAAGCTCGGGGGCAGCGAACGGGGATCGCGGGAGTCGGTCATGGCGTCACCCGCACTGCGCGGTCTCGTCGGCGGCGGAGAACGCCTCCTTGCCGGCTTCCTTCGTCTGCACCGGCGCGGGCTCGTCCGCGGCGGTGCCCGGCGCGGGGGCGTCGTCGCCCTCGCCGGCAGGCGGCGCGTCGGTCGCGGCGTCGGCCGCCGGCTGGTCGGCGGCGGGAGCGGGCGCGGCGATCGGCTCGTCCGCACGCACCTTCGCCCACAGCTCGTCGGCCTCCGCCGTCCAGACGACCTTCGCGTCGGGAGCCCGCGGGTCCGGCGCGTTGGGAACGGTCATGAAGGTGATGTTGCCACTCGTCGCCCCCTGGAGGCTGAAGGCGAGCCCGGCGAGGCTCGGGATCGACGAGAGGTTGTCGCTCATCGTCAGCGACCTGGTCCCCGCGTCGACGAAGCCGTAGATCTGGCCGAGGTCCGAGAGCACGTTCTTCGACAGCACCTGGTTGACCGTCGCGGCGAGGAGCTGCTGCTGACGACCGATGCGGCTGAGGTCCGACCCGTCGCCCACGCCGTACCGGGCGCGCGCGAACCCGAGCGCCTGGGCGCCGTCGAGCGTCTGCCACCCCGCGGCGAGCTGCAGGTCCGCCTTGGGGGAGTCGATCGCCTCGGGGATGCACAGCGGCACGCCGCCGATGGCGGTCACCATGTTCTGGAAGCCTGCGAAGTCGACGACGACGAAGCCGTCGACGAAGACGTCGGTGAGGCTCTCGACCGTCTGCACGGTGCAGGCGGCTGCGGAGTCGACGTCCCCGCCGACCGTCGCGCCGTTGGCGAACGCTGCGTTGAAGCGCGTGTTCGCCGGTGCGGTCGTCTTCCCGTTCGTCGTGGTGCACGCCGGCACGTCGACGCGCGAGTCGCGGGGGATCGAGATCATCTCCACGCGGGAGCGGTCGGACGACACGTGCACGAGGATCGTCGTGTCCGACCGCATGCCCTCGACGCCCTCGACCTCGTGACCGTTCTCCCCGCCGCGCGCGTCGGACCCCATCACGAGGATGTTGAGCGGCTTCCCGGCGTTGGGGTCGCTCGGGTCCGGGGTGGTCTGCGCGGGGCGGTCGTCGAGCAGGTCGAGCGCGGTCGACGACGTGATGTTGCCCTGGATGTTCGACAGCGCCGACGCCCCGCCGACCGCCCCGAACGCGAGCGCCGCCGTGGCGACGAGACCGACCGAGCGCGCCACGCGGTGCGTGCGCTGCGCCCGTGCGTGCGCGGGCCCGCGCGTCGGCGAGGCTGCCACCGCGGCGCGGTCCTGGGCACGGGTACGGGACGTCACGGGGATCGAGCATAGGCCGCACGTGCAACGCCGCCGCGAGGTTGCGGGGCCCGGGCGGTGGAGGAGTTGTGCAGGGACGCCGGGCGCCGGACCGGCGGGCGGGCGGTCCGGCGCGTCAGGGCCGGGCGGGACCGTCCGGGCGGTCCTCGTGCTCCTCGCGCTGCTCCAGCTCGTCGACCGACGCGTCGACCCGGCTGAGCCTCGCCTCCGCCAGGCTCAGCTCGCGCGTGAGGAGCGTGATCTTGCGGGCGAGCTCGTTCGCGCGGCGGTGGCTCGTCGCGATGTAGCTGACGAACGCGATGACGAGCGCGTACAGGAGCAGGTCGGTCCCGCGGCCGACGTCGAGCAGGTTGGCCAGGTAGGTGAGCCACTCCGGGAACAGGACGGAGAGCCCGGCGACGACGACGAAGCCCACCAGGAGCAGGCGCCGGATGGCCTGGTGCCGGGAGTCGACCGTGGAGCGCGTGAGCAGGACGGTGACCACGGCGATGGCCACGACGAGGACGATCTGGATGAGCATGTGCCGCTCCCGACTACTTGAACACGAGGTCGACCAGGATGTTCACGGAGTTCCACAACGACTGGCCCTTCGCGCGGGGGTAGTCCGTGTAGAGGACGTGCACCGGGTGCTCGCGCCAGGGCAGCCCGGTCCGGCCGAGCTGGAGGACGATCTCGCTCGCGTGCGCCATGCGGTCCTGGCGGAGCTCCAGGGCCCGTGCCGCGTCGACGCGGATCACGCGCAGCCCGTTGTGGGCGTCCGTCAGGCGCAGGCCGGTGCTCCGGTTGGTGAACCAGACCGCGGTCCGCAGCACGGCACGCTTGAGCAGCCCCGGCCGGGTGCGGGAGTCGAGGAACCGGGAGCCGAAGACGATGGCGACGTCCTCGCTCCGCGCGAGCTCCACCATCGCCGCGGCGTCCTCGACCTGGTGCTGGCCGTCGGCGTCGAACGTCACGAGGTACCGCACCCCGGGCAGCGACCGGGCGAACTCGATCCCCGTCTGGAGGGCGGCGCCCTGGCCGAGGTTGACGGCGTGCCGCAGCACGGTCGCACCCGCGTCCGCGGCCCGCCGGGCCGAGTCGTCCGAGCTCCCGTCGTCGACGCAGACGACGTGCGGGAAGACGTCGATCACGTCCTTCACGACGTCCGCCACCACCGCGCCCTCGTTGTAGAGCGGGACCACGAGGCAGGCGTCCTCGAAGGATCGGACCGCCCCGGCGCGCGGGCGACCACGCGTCGCCGCGTCCGATTCGTGCATGGCGCCCATTGTTGCAGCCGCCGGGAGGAGTCGGGACCTTCGGCGCTCGTTGGGGGTCCGGTCGCCGGGTAACCTTGCCGACGCGGCGTCCGCCGACCCGGCAGCCGGCCGTCGCCCCGAGACCGAAGGAGCCCGGATGGGAGTCCGCATCGCCCCCAGCGCCGACGTCGCCGACGACGCGTCGATCGGGGACGGCAGCCAGATCTGGCATCTCGCGCAGGTGCGCGAGGGCGTCACGATGGGGGAGGCGTGCGTGGTGGGTCGCGGCGCCTACATCGGGACCGGGGTCCGCATGGGGCGCCACTGCAAGGTCCAGAACTACGCGCTCGTGTACGAGCCGGCGTCCCTCGCGGACGGCGTGTTCATCGGTCCCGCGGCGGTGCTCACCAACGACACCTACCCGCGCGCGGTCAACCCCGACGGCTCGCTGAAGAGCGCCGACGACTGGCACGCGGTCGGCGTGACGATCGGCGAGGGCGCCTCGATCGGCGCGCGGGCGGTCTGCGTCGCACCCGTGACGGTCGGGGCGTGGGCCACCGTCGCCGCCGGGGCGGTGGTCACCAAGGACGTCCCCGACCACGCGATCGTCGTCGGGGTGCCCGCGCGGCGGGTCGGCTGGGTGGGTCGTGCCGGACAGCCCCTGCGGCCGGAGGGCGACCACTGGGTGTGCCCGGTGACGGGCGCCCGCTACGAAGAGCACGACGAGTCCATCAGAGAGGTTGCGGCCGAATGAGCCAGACACTGATCCCTGCGGCGAAGCCGATCGTCGGGGACGACGAGCGCGCGGCAGTGGACCGCGTCCTGCGCAGCGGGATGATCGCTCAGGGCCCCGAGGTCGCCGCGTTCGAGCAGGAGTTCGCCGACGTCCTCGTCGGCGGGCGCACGTGCGTCGCGGTGAACTCCGGGACGTCCGGGCTGCACCTGGGCCTCCTGGCGGCCGGCATCGGGCCCGGCGACGAGGTGATCGTCCCGTCGTTCACGTTCGCCGCGACCGCCAACTCGGTCGCGCTCACGGGCGCGACGCCCGTGTTCGTGGACATCGAGCCCGACCACTTCTGCCTGTCTCCCGACGCGGTGCGCGCGGCGGTCACGGAGCGCACCCGGGCGATCATGCCGGTGCACCTCTACGGGCACCCGGCGGACATGACGGCGCTGGGAGCGGTCGCCGAGGAGCACGGTCTCCTCCTCTTCGAGGACGCCGCCCAGGCGCACGGCGCGACGCTCGACGGTCGTCCGGTCGGCTCGTTCGGCACGTTCGCGATGTTCAGCCTCTACCCGACGAAGAACATGACGTCGGGCGAGGGCGGCATGGTGTCCTGCGCGACCGACGACGTCGCCCGCAACGTCCGGCTGCTGCGCAACCAGGGCATGGAGCGTCAGTACGCGAACGAGGTCGTCGGCTTCAACGCCCGCATGACCGACGTCCACGCCGCGATCGGCCGGGTCCAGCTCACCAAGGTCCGGGGCTGGACCGCGGACCGCCAGCGCAACGCCGCGTTCCTCACCGCGAACCTCGAGGGCGTCGTCACGCCGCCCGTCGCCGACGGCGCGGTGCACGTCTACCACCAGTACACGATCCGGGTCGCCGACGACCGCGACGGCGTGGTGACCGCGCTCCGGGAGGAGCACGGCGTGGGCTCGGGCGTCTACTACCCGATCCCCAACCACCGTCTCGAGAGCCTGCGGCACTTCGCGCCGGGCCTCGACCTGCCGGAGACCGAGATCGCGGCGCAGCAGGTGATCTCCCTGCCCGTGCACCCGTCGCTCACCCAGGCCGACCTCGACCGCATCGTCGCCGCGGTCAACACCGTCGTGAAGGCAGGTGCGTGATGGCGGACCTCCGTGCGGGCCTCATCGGGCTCGGGGCCATGGGCCGGCACCACGCCCGGGTGCTCCGCGAGATCGACGGCGTCGACCTGGTCGCGGTGGCGGACCCGGGCGGCGACCCCTACGGCGTGTCGGGCGAGCTCGACGTCCTGCCCGACGTCGAGGCGCTGATCGCCGCCGGGATCCAGATGGCGGTCGTCGCGGTCCCGACCGTCTTCCACGAGGACGTCGCGCTCGCCCTCGCCGCCGCGGGCGTCCACACGCTCGTCGAGAAGCCCATCGCCGCGACGAGCGACGCCGGGCGCAAGGTCGCCGCGGCGTTCGAGGACGCCGGGCTGGTCGGCGCCGTCGGGCACATCGAGCGCTTCAACCCCGCGCTCCAGGAGCTGCGCCGTCGTACGGAGGCCGGCGAGCTCGGCGAGGTCTTCCAGATCGCGACGCGGCGCCAGGGACCGTTCCCCGCGCGCATCGCCGACGTCGGCGTCGTCAAGGACCTCGGCACCCACGACATCGACCTCACCGCCTGGGTCGCGCAGAGCCCGTACCGCTCGGTCGCGGCGCAGACGACCCACCGCAGCGGGCGCCCGCACGAGGACATGGTCACCGCCACGGGCCGGCTGGAGAACGGCGTCGTGACCAACCACGTCGTCAACTGGCTGTCGCCCATGAAGGAGCGGGTGACGATCGTGACGGGGGAGCGCGGAGCGTTCGTCGCGGACACCGGCACCGCCGACCTCACGTTCTACGCGAACGGCGTCATCCCCACGGAGTGGGAGGCCGTCTCGGCGTTCCGGGGCGTGTCCGAGGGCGACGTCACGCGGTACGCGTTCGCCAAGCGGGAGCCGCTCCGCGTCGAGCACGAGGCCTTCCGCGACGCCGTGCTGGGTCTGCGGCAGGACGTGGTGACGATGCGAGAAGGGCTGCGCACCCTCGAGGTGGCGGAGGCCGTCCTGGAGTCCGCGGCGTCCGGGCGGGCCGTCACCCTGTGACCTCGGCGCCCGGCCGCCGCGGAGGCGCGCCGGGCCTCCGCCGGGCGTCGCGTCCTGCGGAGGCCGTGGATCGTGGCGCGGGAGGGTACGGTCGCCCCGTGGAACGACCGACCCGAGTCACGATCGCGACGCGGATCTACCTGCCCGAGCCCGCCGCGGCGTCCTTCCGCCTCGCCGCCCTGGCGGCCGCGCTCGCGGACGAGGGCGCCGAGGTCACGGTCGTCACGGCGTCGGTGCCCGACACGATGGGCACCGAACCCGACCGCACGGGGGTGCGGGTGCGGCGGCGCCCCGTGCTGCGGGACGCGAGCGGGTACGTGCGTGGCTACCTGCCCTATCTGAGCTTCGACGTGCCGCTGTTCCTCCGGCTGCTCGGCCGACGGCGCCCCGACGTCGTCGTGGCAGAGCCGCCGCCGACGACGGGAGCGGTGGTCCGCGTCGTGTGCGCCCTGCGGCGGGTGCCGTACGTCTACTACGCCGCGGACATCGTGTCCGACGCGGCGGGTTCCACGGGTGCGCCGCAGGTCGTGGTGGCGGCCGTGCGCGCGCTCGAGAAGTTCGCGCTCCGGGGCGCGTCGACGGTCCTCACCGTCACCGGCTCGGTGGAGAAGAGGGCGACGGAGCTCGGCGCCGCGAGGACGGCCGTGGTGCGGCACGGGGTCGACACGCGGGTCTTCCACGCGGACGTCGCGCCGCTCGGGGCGGAGACGACGGGGCCGTGCGCCGTGTACGCGGGCAACGCGTCCGAGTGGCACGGCGCGGAGGTGTTCCTCGAGGCCTGGTCGCGCGTCCTGCGGGACGTCCCCGACGCGCGCCTCGTGTTCCTCGGCCGGGGCAGCATGCACGCGCGCCTCGCCGAGCTCGCCGCCGCGCTGCCCGACGGCGGCGCGAGCGTGACGTTCCTGCCCCAGCAGCCCGCGGACCTCGCCGCGCGCTGGCTCCGGAGCGCCGACGTCGCGCTCTCGAGCATCAAGCCCGGCTCGGGGTACGAGTTCGCGATCCCCACCAAGGCCCTCGCGGCCATGGCCGTCGGGACACCGGTCCTGCAGGCCGGTCCCGGCCCCGTCGGGCGCATCATCGACGAGGCGCGCGGAGGGCGCGTGGTGGGGTACACCGCCGACGAGGTCGGGCGCGCCCTCACGGAGATGTTCACCGCCCCTGTGCCTGCCGCCGAGCGGGTCCGCGTCGCGACGTGGAGCGAGAAGAACCTCTCGGGCCGCTCGACCTCGGCGGTCGCGGCACGACGGGTCCTCGCCGCAGCCCGCGCCGGGCGCCGGGCGCGAGGGCCCCGGAGCGCACGTGCCGCGAGCTGACGCGCGGGCCGGCGCGCCGCGGACCTTCGGCGCCCGGCCAGGAGGGGTGGCCCCGTGACCGCGCGCCGTGCGCCGTGGTGGCGGCGAGGAGCGTGGTGGGTCGCCTCGTGGCTCCCGCCCGCGCTCTTCCTCCGGTTGCGGACCTGGACGGGGACGCCGGGTGACGTCCGGGTCCCGCGCCTGCGGGTGCCGGAGACGCCGGTGCGCCTCCTCGTGGGGCCGGCCAACTCCGCGGGCCAGGGCTGGGCCTGGGCGCGCGCCGCCGAGCGGCACCGGGACGACGTCGGCGCGCAGAACCTCGTCTACCGCCGGGCGCTGCGGTTCCCCGCGGACGTCGACGCCCCGGCGGCGCTGCGGGGGTCCCGCGCATGGCAGAGCGCGCAGCGCCGGGCGGCGCTGCGGTTCAGCCACGTCGTCGTCGAGGCGCAGCTGCCCCTGTTCCCCGCGCTCGGGCCGGACGTCGCGGCGGAGGTGCGCCGCCTCCGGGCCGCGGGCCTCGCCGTCGCGACGCTCTGCCACGGGAGCGACGTCCGGCTCCCGAGCGCCCACGCCCGGCGCGAGCCGTGGTCTCCCTTCCTCCTCGAGTCGTATGCCGACGTCCCCCTGCTGCAGTCCCGGGCGGAGCGCAACCGCGCCCTGCTCGAGGAGCTCCGCGGCGAGGGGGTGCCCGCCTTCGTGTCCACCCCGGACCTGCTCCTCGACGTCCCGTGGGCGACGTGGCTCCCCGTCGTGGTCGACGTCGACCGGTGGGCCGTGAGCTCGGTCCCCCTCACGCGTGAGGTCCCCGTCGTCGTGCACGCGCCGAGCCGTGCCGCGCTCAAGGGGACCGACCTCGTGGAGCCGGTCCTGCGCGACCTGGAGCGGGACGGGCTCCTCGAGTACCGGCAGGCGACCGGGCTGGACCGGGCGGGCATGCTCGCGCTCTACCGTGACGCGGACGTCGTCGTCGACCAGCTCCGGCTGGGGATCTACGGCGTCGCGGCGTGCGAGGCGATGGCCGCGGGGAGGGTCGTGGTCTCCTCCGTGGCGGAGCACTCGCGCGAGGCGGCGCGCCGCGCGGCCGGACAGGACCTCCCGGTGGTCCAGGCCACGGGCGACACCCTGCGGGAGGTCCTGCTGGACGTCGTCGGCGACCGGGAGCGAGCGCGTGCCGTCGCGGCGCGCGGGCCCGGGTTCGTCCGCGCGCTGCACGACGGCCGGGCGTCGGTGCGGGCGCTCGACCCCTTCCTGTCCGGCCCGTCCCGCCCGCCCGCCTCGGTAGACTCGGCCGGTCCGTCCCCCGACCAGGAGCGTCATGCGTACCGCCCCCATGGATGACCACGACACCCCTGACGGCCCACGCGCGGCAGTGCGTCCGCGCCCGGGTCGCGACGGACGGAGCCGTCCGTGAGCGTCGTCAACCGCCTGGTCAGCGCGCTGGTGGCGCGACGCTCCCGGCTGCCGCGCCCGGTCAACGCGATGATCGACAGGATCGTGGCTCCCGGCAGCGGCCCGCTCGGTCGTGCGGTCCAGCGGATCGGTGGTGCGGCGGCCGGCCGGACGGTCCCGCCGCCGCCCGTCCCCGACGCGCCCGTGCGCCTGTACGTCGGGCCCACCAACTACGCCGGCCAGGGGTATCTCTGGAGCCGAGCGGTGGAGCGCCACCTGGACGGCGTCGGCGCGGTCAACATGGCCGCCGAGGCGGACCACGGGTTCCGCTTCCCGGCCGACGACGCCGTGCCCATCGCCACCTACCTCATGAGCCACCGCTGGCAGCAGGAGCGCGAGGCGTACCTCCGACGGTTCACGCACGTCCTGTTCGAGGCCGAGCGCCCGCTGCTCGGACGGCTCCACGCCGGGGACGCGTTCGCCGAGGCGCGGTCGCTGCGCGACGCGGGCCTGCACGTCGCGATGATGTGCCACGGCACGGACGTCCGGCTGCCGAGCCGGCACCGGGCCGCCGGTCGGTGGTCGCCGTTCCACGACGACCCGCGGTTCGAGGTCCTCGAGGACACCGCGCGCCGCAACCTGGCCGGCCTGGAGGCGCTCCGTGCGCCGGTCTTCGTCTCCACCCCGGACCTGCTCGACGACGTCCCGACGGCGACGTGGTGCCCCGTCGTGGTCGACCCGGCTCGTTGGCGCACCGACGCCGCCGCGCTCGAGCGGGCACGTCCTCGCGTCGTGCACGTGCCGAGCAGCTCCGCCGTGAAGGGGACGGCCCTCGTCGCACCGGTGGTCGAGCGTCTCGCCGCCGAGGGCGTCGTGGACTACGAGGTCGTCGAGGGCGTGCCCGCGGCGCGGATGCCCGACCTCTACGCGGGCGCGGACGTCGTCCTCGACCAGTTCCGCATCGGGAGCTACGGCGTCGCCGCGTGCGAGGCGATGGCGGCGGGGCGGGTCGTGGTGGGTCACGTCACCCCGGAGGTGCGGGAGCGCGTGCGCCGGGCGACGGGTAAGGAGCTCCCGGTGGTCGAGGCCACCCCGGACACCCTGCGGGACGTCCTCGTCGACGTCGTGGCGCACCGTGAGCGCTACCGGGACCTGGCTGCCGACGGCCCGGAGTTCGTCGCCGCGGTGCACGACGGCGCTCTCGCGGCGGCGGCGTTGCGACCGTTCCTCCTCGGGTCGTGAGCCGTGAGCCGTGAGCCGTCGCCCGGTGCACCGCGCACCGACCATGGAGCAGGAGGAGCAGTGGTGGAACCGTCGTCCGGTCCTGTCGTCGATCTCGTGATCGCCGTCCACAGCACGGCGCGACCCGTCGAGCGCGCGGTGGCGTCGGTGCTCGACCACACGCGCACGCCGCTGCGGGTCACGGTCGTCTGCCACGAGGTCGACGCCGGCGCGATCGCCGAGAAGCTCGGGGCGCACGCGGGCGACCCGCGGCTGCGGCTCGTCGAGCACCGGGACGGCGTCCGGTCGCCGTCGGGCCCCTTCAACCGCGGCCTGGACGAGGCGACCGCGCCCTTCGTGGGGATCATGGGTTCGGACGACCTGCTCGAACCGGGCGCCGTGGACTCGTGGGTGCGCCGGCAGCGGACCGACGACGCCGACGTCGTGGTGACGCACCTGCGGCACGCGGCGGGCGCCTACGTCCCCACGCCGCCGGTGCGGCCCTGGCGGACCCGCCGTCTCGAGGGCACGCGCGACCGCCTCTCGTACCGCAGCGCCCCGCTGGGCATCCTCCGCCGGGACGCCTTCCCGACGCTCCGGCTCACCGAGGGCGCGCCCGTCGGCGGCGACATCGCGTTCGTGCTCTCGCTGTGGTTCTCGGGGCGGCGGATCAGCTACGACCGCACGGGCCCGGCGTACGTCATCGGGGCCGACGCCACCGACCGGGTGACCTTCCGACCCAAGCCCGTGGCGGAGGAGTTCACCTACCTCTCGAGCCTGCTCGACGACGCGCGGTTCGCCGCGCTCGGTCCGCGCGAGAAGGCGTCGTACGCGGTGAAGTTCCTGCGCGTCCAGGTGTTCGGCGCCGTGCACAACCGGCCGGACCCCGACTTCTGGACACGGCAGGAACGCGACGACCTCCGTGCGGTGACCCGGCGGGTCCTGGACCTGGCGCCGGGCGCGGAGCGGGTCCTCTCGATCGCCGACCGCCGGGTCCTCGACGCCGTCCTCGACCCGCGGACACCCGTGCCGGTGCTCTTCGAGAGGAGCGTCGCCCGCCGCCGGTTCCGCAGCCCTGCCGCCCTCCTGACCCGGGACCCGTCGCGGCTCCTGGCGCGCGAGGCGCCCCTGCGCTTCATGACCGCGTCGGTGCTGTGCCGGCGGTGAGCCCGGACCCGGACGGCGCGGTCGGAGGCCGGACCCCGTCATCGACCTGACGCGGGCTCGGTAGAATCGCCCGGTTCTCGAACCCTGACCTGGAGACCCATGCGCATCGCATACATCGTCCACAACGACACCCATGGCGACGCGCGGGTCCTCAAGTACCTCGACTCCGCCGCGGAGAACGGTCACGAGGCGCGCCTCTTCGCCGTGGGCGGAGGGGTCACCCGGTTCCCCCCGGGCGAGGAGCGCCGGCCGAGCGGCGGCGTGATCGTCCGCCTCGGCCCGCGGGCACGGACGACGGACCGGGTCAAGCCCGGTCCGAAGTCGCGACGTCGCTGGCTCCAGCTCGGCCTGCGCCAGTGGACCTTCGCCCTGCGCGCCGCGGTGGCCGTCCGCCGGTGGAAGCCCGACGTCGTCCACGCGCACGACGCCGACACGCTGTTCGCCGCCCTGCTCGTGCGGCTGGTGTCCCGGGTCCCGTTCGTCTACGACGCGCACGAGATCTGGGAGGCGCAGACGCTGCCGCCCCGGATCGCCGCGTACTACCGGTGGATCCTCGACCGTGCGTCGTCCCGGTGGGCCGGGACGATCACCGTCTCCCCGGGCATCCAGCGATGGATGGTGGACCGCTTCTCGCTCGACGTCGAGCCGACGCTCGTGCGGAACGTCCCCGTGGCGGCGTCGCTCCCCGCACCCGGCGCCCAGGGGCTCCTGCGCGCCTCGGCGGAGATCCCGGAGGGTGCCCGTCTCCTGGTCCACGTCGGCCTGATCGGGCCCGCGCGCGGCGTGGCCGAGACGGTCCGGGCGCTGGCGTCGTTGCCCGACGACGTCTACCTCGCCCTCATCGGTCCGGCGCCCCAGCGCTCGCGCGACCACATCGCGTCCGTGGCGCGGGAGCACGGGGTCGCCGACCGCGTCCGCTTCGTCCCGCCCGTCGACTCCGACGCGGTGCCGACCGCGATCCTCGACGCCGACGTCTCCGTCGTCTACCCCCAGCCCGTGAGCCTCAACTCGGTCTACAGCCTGCCCAACAAGCTGTTCCAGTCGATCCAGGCGGGGCTGCCCGTCGTCGCGTCCGACGCGGAGGACGTCGCCCAGGTGGTCACCTCCCTCGGGGTCGGCGTCGTCGCACCGGCACGGGACGTCGAGGCCCTGGCCCGGGCGATCGAGGACGTGCTGGAGTCCGGCGACGTCTACCGCGAGGCGGCACGGCGTGCTGCGCCGGACATGACCTGGGACCACGAGTTCGCTCGCGCGGCAGAGCTCTACGAAGCGGTGGTGGCACGATGAAGCGGCTTCTCGACCAGTACCGCTCGCTCGCTCCCTACCTGCCGCGCAGCGCGCAACGGTTCCTCGTGGTCTTCTCGATCGGCTCGGCCTTCCTGTCGGTGCTCGACGTCATCGCGCTGATGCTGCTCTCGAGCGTCCTCGCGGCGGCGGTGGGGGGAGGGGAGTTCTCCATCCCCTTCCTCGGCACGATCCCCGCGGACTCCGTGCCGGCGCTCATCCTCGTCCTCTCGGGCGTGGTCCTGCTGAAGTCCGCGTTGGGCGTCGCCCTGCAGTGGAAGGCGACACGGCACTTCGCCGGCTTCGAGCTCTCGGTGGGCGACCATCTCTTCCGGTCCTACATCCACTCGCCCTGGACCGAGCGCATCAACATCAGCACCCCCCGCGTGATCCAGCTCACCGACGGCGGCGTGTCGAGCGTGGTGGGTGGCCTGCTGCTGCCCCTGACGACGGTCCCGGGCCTGCTCGTCACCGCGGTGGGCGTCGTCGTGATCATCTTCATCCAGCAGCCCCTCACGGCCGTGATCACGCTGGCCTACCTCGGGGGGATCGGCGTCCTCCAGTACTACGTGCTGGGGAAGCGCACCCGGGTGGCCGCGCGCGTCGCGCGGGACTCGTCGCTCAAGGTCGCCGGCCTCCTCACGGGCATGATGGCGGCGCTCAAGGAGATCACCCTCCGCGAGAAGGAGGACGAGGTGGCGCAGGCGGTCGCCCGGACGCGGATGCGGACCTCGCGCGCGCGGTCCAACCTCTACTTCCTCCGTGCGGTCCCGAGGTTCGTGCTCGACGCGGCGGTCATCGGGGGCTTCGTGCTCACCGGTGGTGTGGGGTACCTCATGGGGGGCATGACGGAGGCCGTCTCGGCGCTCGCGCTCTTCGGGATCGCGGGCTTCCGGCTCGTTCCCTCGATCACGTCGTTCCAGTCGATCATCACGAGCTCGGTCTCGGCAGACCCGTACATCCGGACGATCATCGGCGACATCGAGCGGTCGCGGGAGAGGGTCACGGCGGCGGAGCCCCGGGACGACGACGCGGGCCCGGACCTTCCCGGGTCCCTGGCGATCGAGATGCGCCGCGTCTCCTACACCTACCCGACGGCCTCCGAGCCCGCCCTCCGCGAGGTGGACCTGACGATCCCGTTCGGCTCGACCGTCGGGATCGTGGGGGCGTCGGGAGCCGGGAAGTCGACGCTGGTCGACATCCTGCTCGGCCTGCTCGAGCCGAGCGGAGGGACCGTCTCGTTCGGTGGTGGCGTCCACGCCCAGCGGCCCTCGGACTGGCGCCGGCACGTGGGCTACGTCCCCCAGGCGGTCGCCCTGTTCGACGGCTCGATCGCCCAGAACGTCGCCCTGACGTGGGGTGGGGACTTCGACCGGGACCGGGTCGAGAAGGCCCTGCGGCGCGCGCAGCTGTGGGACGCCGTCACGGCTCGCTCGCGCGGGATGGACGAGCGGATCGGCGAGGGAGGGCTCGCGCTCTCGGGGGGTCAGCGGCAGCGCCTGGGCATCGCGCGGGCGCTCTACTCCGACCCGCTCGTGGTCGTGCTCGACGAGGCGACGAGCGCTCTCGACACGAAGACGGAGGCGGACGTGGCGGCGGCCATCAACGAGCTCGCGGGGGACGTCACGGTGATCTCCGTCGCCCACCGTCTCTCGACGATCCGGGACGCCGACCAGATCCTCTACATGGAGGAGGGGGAGATCGTGGCCTCCGGGACGTTCGACGACGTCGTGGCCGCCAACCCCGCGTTCCACCTGCAGGCCAGCCTCGCCGGCCTCGTCTAGCGCGGGGCGGACAGCCATGACGACGACCGACACGCTGCTCATCCTCTCGTTCTCCCGCCTGGAGCAGGACGCACGACTGCGTCGGCAGATCGCGCTCTTCGCCGACCGGTACCACGTGGTCACCGCCGGCTGGGGACCGGCCGTGCCCGGCGCGGCGCGCCACGTCGAGCTCCGCGTCCCGGCGTCGGCGGGCTGGCGCCGGAAGGCGCGGTTCTACGCGGAGGCCGTGCTGCTGAGGCTCCACGCGTACCGCCTCCTCTACTGGAGCCAGCCGGCCGTGCGGTCGGCCCGGCGCGCGCTGCGCCGGGAGCGTCCGGACCGGGTCCTGGCGAACGACATCGACGCGCTGCCGCTCGCGCTCGGCCTCGCGCCGGGCAGCAGCGTCCACGGCGACCTGCACGAGTTCTACCCCGGGATGCACGACGACAACCCTCGGTGGGTCCGGCTCCGCAAGCCCTACCTCGAGTGGCTGGTCCGGCGGTACGCGTCGCGCGCGCACTCGTTGACGACGGTCGGCGAGAGCGTCGCCGAGGCGTACGAGCCGCTGGGGCTGCGCCCCGACGTGGTGACGAACTCGCCCGCCTACGTCCGGACGGCGCCGACGCCGGTCGGCTCGCCCGTCCGGATCGTCCACCCCGGGGCGTCGCTCCGGGGCCGGCGCCTGGAGAACATGATGACCGCGGTGGCGACCTCGACGGCGGACGTGCGGCTCACCCTGTACCTGACGGGCAACGACCCGGCGTACGTCGAGGAGCTCCGGGCGCTCGCCCGGCGCCTCGGCGAGCGCGTGCAGGTGGCGGACGCCGTCCCGCACGACGAGCTGCTCGACGTGATCAACGCGCACGACGTCGGGATCCACGTGCTCCCGCCGACGGTGACCAACAACGCGCTGGCGCTGCCGAACAAGTTCTTCGACTACGTCCAGGCGCGGGTCGGGGTCGTCGTCGGCCCGACGCCGGCGATGGCGCGCCTCGTGCGCGAGCACGGTCTCGGCGCCGTGGCGGAGGGCTTCGACGTCGACGCGATCCGGGCCGTCGTCGACGCCCTGACGCCGGAGGCGGTGGCGGGGTGGAAGCGCGCTGCCGACGAGGCGGCGGAGCTGCTCTCCGCGGAGGCGCAGCTGCCGGTGTGGGTGCGCGCGGTCGCGGCACTCCGCCCGGCTCGCGCGCGAGGCTGACCGGGCGGACGCGGACGGTCGGGCGTGTCAGCGGCCGGCCGGGGCGGCGCCGACGGCGGCGAGGAACGCCTCCCGCTCCACCTCGGCGTTGAGCACGTCGGCGGCGCGGTGCGACGCTGCCTTGATGCGCTCGACGTCGTCCGGCGTGAGGGCGTCCAGGGCGGCGGCCAGGTCCGTCCCCTCGAAACCCGGGACGACGACCCCGATCCCGTGCTCCCGCACGAGCTCGGCCATCGCCGGGCTCTCGCCGACCACGACGCCGAGGCGTCCCTGGACCGCCTCGAAGAACTTGTTCGGCAGGGCGAACTCCAGGTTCCGCTCGAGCGGGCGGTAGAAGATGATCTCGAGGTCGTACCCGTTGATCCGCTCGGCGAGCTCGCGCATCGGCGCCGGGGGCACGATCCGGATCCGGTCGCGGGCGGGGTGCGCGTCGATCTGCTCCTGGAGCCGCGCACGGACCGCCGGGTTGGGCATGAGCATGAAGGTCATCGAGAAGCGTGCGGGCAGGACGCGCATCGCCTCGAGGATCTCGTCGAATCCCCGCCGGGCCGACGCGAGCCCGTGGAAGAGGAGCCGGACCTCGGCCGGGTCGACGGCGCTGGGCTCCTGCCCGACGAAGGGCGGGATGTTCCGCACGGGGACGGGCTCCGCGATGCCGAACTCGTCGACGTAGAGGCGGCCGATCGGGGCGTTGACGACCGAGCGTGACGTGAAGGCGGGGTGGCCGATGAAGCGACGCACCCAGCGGTAGTGCGAGCCGGTGATCCGCGCGCCGAGCGTCCGGCGGCGCTGCACGGGGTTGTGGTACTCGTGCAGGTCGACGTGGAGCCGTGCGCGTCGGGCGGCCGGGGTGAAGACCTTCGGGTCGGCCACGAGCGGGCCGAACTCCGTCTCGTTGAAGACGACGAGGTCGTAGTCTCCGGCGCGGAGCCGAGCCGTCGCCTCGGCGGGGATCCGGGACACGAGCTGGCGCCGGAACCGCGCCCGCGGCGGCAGGAGGAGCTGAGCGGCGAGGACGCCGGCGCGCGACGTGACCCAGCGGGACGGCTCGGCCAGCGCGAAGTGGTCCCGGACGTCCGGCGTCGGGCGACCGCCCAGGCCGAGCGTGTCGACCTCCCACCCGGCTCCGGTGAGCCAGTCCACCTGCCGCCGGACGCGGGGGTCGGACTCGATGACCGAGTACGAGAGCACCAGCGCTGATCGCGGTCCGTTCGGGCTGGTCACTGCGGCCACACCTTTCGTCGACGGGCGCCTGCCGGCGCGACCGCGATCCTATCCGAGGGGGATCGCGGCAGGTCCGGCGGTCGTCAGGCGGTGCCGGCCGCCTCCGCGAGCGTCTCCACGACCCGCCGGGCGGCGTGGCCGTCACCGTACGGAGCGGCGTCGGTCGCCGAGGGGCGGGGTCGCGAGACGGCCGCGCGGATCGCCTCCGCGTCGTCGGCCAGGACGTTCCACCCGAGGCCGATGGTCTCGACCCACTCGGTCTCCGTGCGGATCGTCGTGCAGGGCACGCGCAGCAGGAACGCCTCCTTCTGCAGGCCGCCGGAGTCCGTGACCACCCCGGCGCTGCGCAACGCCGCCGCGACGAGGTCGGGGTACGCGAGCGGGGCGTGGGACCGCAGGGCGCCACGGTCGAGGGACACGCCGTGCTCGGCCGCCTTGGCGACGACACGGGGGTGCGCGAGCAGCACGACCGGGCGGTCGAGACCGGCGAGCGCGTCGACGATCGCCGCCATCCGCTCCGGGTCGTCCGTGTTCTCGGCGCGGTGGATCGTGGCGAGGTGGAAGCCGCCGGGCTCGAGCCCGAGCTCGGCGAGCAGCGGGACGCCGCGGTCGGCGACCGCGTCCCTGACCTGGAGCAGGACGTCGGTCATCACGTCGCCGACGAGGACGGAGCGCGCCCCCAGCCCTTCGGACGCGAGGTGGTCCATCGCGACCTGCGTCGGTGCGAGGCACAGGTCGGCGGCGTGGTCCGTGAGGACGCGGTTGTGCTCCTCGGGCATGCGCCGGTTGAAGGACCGCAGGCCCGCCTCGAGGTGCGCGAGGGGGACGTGCAGCTTGACCGCCGACACCGCGGCGGCGAGCGTCGAGTTGGTGTCGCCGTACGCGAGGACCCAGTCGGGCCGGTGCTCGTCGAGCACGGCGTCGAGGGCGCCGAGGATCGCGCCCGTCTGCACGCCGTGGCTGCCGGACCCGACGCCCAGGTGCACGTCCGGGTCGGGGATCCCGAGGTCGCGGAAGAACACGTCGGACAGCATCGGGTCGTAGTGCTGACCCGTGTGGACGATGACGTGCTCGGCTCCTGCCGCCGCGGCCGCCTGCGCGATCGGGGCGAGCTTGACGAACTGCGGACGCGCGCCGACGACGCTGAGGATCTTCACGAGCGTCGATGCTAGCGGGCGCGAGGTGCTTTCCCCGGTCGACGATCTCGGCTAGGTTCGGCCTCCGTCGCCGTCTGTGCCGACGCAGGGGGCCCACCATCAGGAGGCGAATCGTGGCGCGCCACGCAGCACGCACCATCATGTCGACGACCGCCCGGACGGGCAGGACGCGCCCCGGCGACCGGGGCGCCCGCCGTCTGCGTTACGCCGCGGCGCCGTTCCTCGTGCTCTCGCTGGCGCTCGCCCCGGCCGCGAGCGCCACGCCGGGACCTGCCGACCCCGAGTCTCCGGACGCCGCGGCCCAGGTGCCCGCCGTGACCGCGGACCTGCCGGAGGTCGGCACCGCCGCGGCCTCCGTCGTGACCCACGACGTGACGCCGGGCGGTGCGATCACGGTCGAGGACGGCTTCCAGACCGCCGCGCTGACATGGCCGTCGCGCCTCGACGGCGCGGTGCCCGAGCTCCGGCTGCGAGCCTTCCAGGAGGACGGTGCCTGGGGACCGTGGACGCATGCCGAGAGGTCGACCGACGGCGCGGACACGGGGACGGGCGACGTCGTCGCGACGACCACCGTCTACGTGGGCGAGTCGGAGGCGGTCGAGGTGTCCACCGTCGACCCGGGCGCCGACCTCCCTGACGGCGTCCGCGTCACGACGGTGTCCTCCGAGCCGGTCGGGGCGGCCGGGGCCGGGGGAGCGGGGGCGGTGCCCGCGGAGGACCGGGCGCAGGCGGCCGCCGGACCGGTGATCGTCACGCGGGCGCAGTGGGGCGCCGCCCCGGCCCGGTGCGCCTGGGACGCGGCCCCCGCCCTCAAGGGCGGCGTGGTCCACCACACGGTGAACACGAACGACTACACGTCCACCGCTCAGGTCATGCAGCTCATCCGGAACGACCAGGCGTTCCACCAGGCCGCCGCCCCGAACGGGAACGGGTGGTGCGACCTCGGCTACAACTTCCTGGTCGACAAGTGGGGCAACGTCTACGAGGGCGCCGCCGGCAGCCTGGAGACGGCGCTGATCGGCGCCCACACGGGCGGCTTCAACACGGGCACCGTCGGGGTCGCGATGGTCGGGACCTACACGAGCACGGCGCCGCCGGAGGCCCAGCTCGACGGTGTCGCGAAGATCATCGCGTACCGCCTGGCGCGCTACGGCGTGGACC
Organism: Sphaerisporangium cinnabarinum; assembly: GCA_003052455.1. GTDB lineage: Bacteria > Actinomycetota > Actinomycetes > Actinomycetales > Cellulomonadaceae > Cellulosimicrobium > Cellulosimicrobium cinnabarinum. The sequence goes on from QAPD01000016.1 coordinate 18,547, forward strand.
CGGCGGGGACCGCGACGTTCACGGCGGCGAGCAGGACCGCGGGCGGCCGGTTCGCCGCAGGACAGTCGGTCGTCCTCCCGAAGGTCTTCGGCCACCGGGACACCCACCAGACGGAGTGCCCCGGTGGGCTCGCCTACGGCCGGCTGGCGCACGTCCAGGACCTCGCGGCGCGCTACTTCCAGCAGTACGTCGTCCGGGCGGAGCGGATCTCGGGCGCGAACCGCTACGCGACGTCGGCCGCGATCTCGGCGGCGACGTTCTCGCCCGGCGTCCCGGTCGCGTACGTCGCGAACGGCCAGGCCTTCCCGGACGCGCTCTCGGGTGGCGCGGCGGCCGTCGTCGGTGGTGCGCCGGTGCTGCTCGTCGCGTCGACGGCCGTCCCCACACCGGTCCTGCAGGAGCTCGAGCGACTCCGCCCGGGCCGGATCGTCGTGCTGGGCGGCACCGGCGTGGTGCCCGGCGCGGTCGTCGCGCAGCTGGAGGGTCTGACGCAGGGCGGGGTGACCCGCCTCTCCGGCGCCGACCGGTTCGCGACGTCGGCCGCGATCTCGGCGGCCACGTTCGCGCCGGGCCCGGACGTCGCCTACGTGGCGAACGGCCTGGCGTTCCCCGACGCGCTGTCCGCGGCACCGGTCGCGGGCGCCGAGCGGGCGCCGGTGCTGCTCGTCGGACCGACCTCCGTCCCGGCCTCCGTCGAGGGCGAGCTCCTGCGTCTGCGCCCGGGCCGGATCGTCGTCCTGGGCGGGGCCGGCTCGGTGTCCGCCGCGGTCGCGGACCAGCTCGCGACGCTCGCGCCGGGCGGGGTGACCCGCACCGCCGGCGCCGACCGGTACGCCACCTCGGCGGCCGTCTCGGCACGGGCCTTCTCGCCGGGGGTCCCCGTCGTCTTCGTCGCGAACGGTCTGGACTTCCCGGACAGCCTGTCGGGCGCGCCGGCCGCCGGCATCGGTGGCGGCCCCGTGCTGCTCACCGCGAGCACCCGCATCCCGGCGTCGGTCGCCGCGGAGCTGGACCGGCTGGATCCCGCGCGCGTGGTCGTGCTCGGCGGCGCGGGCGCGGTGTCCGAACCCGTCCGTGAGGCACTCTCCGCGTACGTGCGCGGGAGCGCCTCATGATCCGGCGGCGCGACCGCGCGGGCGGGTGCTCCGACCGTCCCGACGGTCGGTAGAGAGCCGGCCCGTGCCCGCGCCCGTGCAGCGCCCGTCGTCCGGCGTCCGGGCGCGCGCCGGGACGGGTGCTGCGCCCGACCGGTTCCGTCTCGACGTGCAGGGCCTGCGCGCCGTCGCGGTGGCGGCCGTGGTCCTCTACCACGCGGGCGTGCCGTGGCTGCCCGGCGGCTACGTCGGCGTGGACGTCTTCTTCGTGATCTCGGGCTTCCTCATCACGGGGCACCTGCTCCGGTCGCTCGAGACGGACGGCAGGGTCGGTCTCGCGGAGTTCTACGCGCGCCGCGCCCGCAGGATCCTCCCGGCGTCGTTCGCCGTGCTGGTCGTGACGATGGTCGTCGCGGCCCTCACCCTCGGTCCGGTCCGCGTGCGCGAGGCCGCCGTGGACGCGCTCGCGACGGCGGCCTACGTGCCCAACCTGCTCTTCGCCCACCGGGGGACGCAGTACCTCGAGGAGACGGAGCCCCCGTCCCTCTTCCAGCACTACTGGTCGCTCGGTGTCGAGGAGCAGTTCTACCTCCTGTGGCCGCTGCTGCTCGTCGGGTTCTTCGCGGTGCGCCGCTCCCACCGCGTCCTGACCGCGCTCGTCGGCGCGGTCGTCGTGGTGTCGTTCGTGGCGTGCGCGGTGCTGACGGTCGGCTCTCAGCCCTGGGCGTTCTTCGGTCTGCCCGCGCGGGCGTGGGAGCTCGCCGCCGGAGGGCTCGTCGCGGCGCTGCTGCATCGTGGCGCGGCGCTGCCTCGTGGGCTGGCCGTGCCGATCGGCTGGGCGGGGCTGGGGGCGGTCGTCGCGGCGGTGCTCCTGCTCGACGCCGCCACCCCGTTCCCGGCACCGTGGGCGGCCCTCCCCGTGGCGGGCACCGCGGCGGTGGTCCTCGCCGGTGCGAGCGCCGGGGCGCGCGGCCCGGTCGCCGTGCTCGCCCGTCCGTCCATGGTCTGGGTGGGTGGTATCTCCTACTCGCTCTACCTCGTGCACTGGCCGGCCATGACGCTGCCGCAGGCGATCCTCGGTCGGACGGAGCCGCTGCCCGTCCTCTGGCAGCTGCTCGTGGCCGCGGCCTGCGTCCCCGTGGCCTGGGCGTCGTACCGGTACCTGGAGACCCCCTTCCGCACGGCTCCACGGCTCCGCTCCGCGTCGCCCCGACGGGTCGGTGCGGTCGCGCTCTCGGCCACGTGCGCCGTCGCGCTGGGGGCCGGGCTCATGGTCGGGGCCGCGGACCGCGCTCCGCAGTCCTCGGGCGCCGTCGTCGCGAGCGGGGACCTGCGGCGCTCGCCCGAGGGGACGGCGGTCGTGCCGGCGAACCTCGAGCCGTCGCTCGCCGAGGCCGGCGACGACCTGCCCGTCGTCTACGCGGACGGCTGCCAGCTCGACGCGGCCGAGCAGGAGCCGGCGCGGTCCTGCCGGTACGGGGCGGACCCGGGCGCGCCGCGCGTCGTCCTGTTCGGCGACTCCCACGCGAGCCAGCTGGTGCCCGCGCTGCTGCCCCTCGCCGACGCCGGGGCCGTCGTGCTCGAGGTCATGACGAAGAGCGGCTGCCCCGCCGCGGACCTCGACGTGGTCACGGGTCGAGGGCAGCCGTACCCCACGTGCTCGCCGTGGCGGGAGCGCGTCCTGGACCGGCTCGCGAGCGACCCGCCGTCGGCGGTGGTCGTCGCCGACTACGCCGGGCAGTCCGGCGCCCCGGACGGCGCGCGGTTCGGCGCGCAGGAGTGGACCGACGCGCTCGGCCGGACCCTGGGTGCGCTCCCCGGCGCGACCCCTGTGCTGGTCGTGGGCGACACGCCCACCCCGGGGGCGTCGCCCACCGCGTGCCTGTCCGTGCACCTCGACGACGCGGCGGCGTGCGCGCTGCCGCCCGACGCACGCAACACCGTCGTCCACGAGGCGGAGCGTCGGGCCGCGGCGCGGGGCGGGGCGCGGTTCGTCACGCTCGACGAGTACCTCTGCGACGACGCGTCGTGCCCGGCCGTCATCGACGACACGCTGGTGTACCGGGACGGGACGCACCTGACCGCCACGATGGCGGAGCGCCTGGCGGAGGTCCTGGGCCCGGAGGTCCTCACGACCCTGCCGCGGTGATCCCCACCTCGCGTATCCTGCACGGTGGTTCGAGCGCCGCGCGCCGAACGACCTCGGTGCGGGTCCCGAGCGGGAAGCCCCCGGACCGACCACCCCTCGCCGGAAGGAACACCGATGCGCATCGCCGTCGTCGCCCTGGGAAAGATCGGCCTGCCTCTGGCCGTCCAGTTCGCGTCCAAGGGGCACGAGGTGATCGGGGTCGACGTCAACGCGGCCACGGTCGCCACGGTCAACGAGGGCAAGGAGCCCTTCCCGGGGGAGGCCGACCTCGCCGAGAAGCTGGCCGAGCTCGTCCCTGCCGGCAGGTTGCGTGCGACCACCGACTACGCCGAGGCGGTCCCCGGTGCGGACGCCGTCGTGCTGGTGGTCCCGCTGTTCGTGGACGAGGAGACGGCGGAGCCCGACTTCGGGTGGATGGACGCCGCCACCCGGTCCCTGGCCGAGAACCTCACCCCCGGCACGCTCGTCTCGTACGAGACGACGCTCCCCGTGGGCACGACCCGCAACCGGTGGAAGCCGATGCTCGAGGAGATCTCCGGTCTCGTCGAGGGCGAGGACTTCCACCTGGTCTTCTCCCCGGAGCGCGTGCTGACGGGCCGTGTGTTCGCCGACCTGCGCAAGTACCCCAAGCTGGTCGGCGGGCTGTCGGCCGAGGGCGCGGAGCGGGCTCGTGCCTTCTACGAGGCCGTGCTCGACTTCGACGAGCGGCCCGACCTGGACCGACCCAACGGCGTCTGGGACCTCGGCTCCGCGGAGGCCTCGGAGCTCGCGAAGCTCGCCGAGACGACGTACCGCGACGTGAACATCGGGCTGGCCAACCAGTTCGCCCTGTTCGCGGACAAGCAGGGGATCGACGTGCACGCCGTGATCGACGCGAGCAACTCGCAGCCGTACAGCCACATCCACCGGCCCGGCATCGCCGTCGGCGGCCACTGCATCCCGGTGTACCCGCGGCTCTACCTGTCCGTCGACCCCGAGGCCTCCATCGTGCGCGAGGCGCGTGCCGTCAACGCGGCCATGCCGGAGCGCGTCGTCGGCCGTGCGGTGGACCTGCTCGGGTCGCTCGACGGCCTCCGCGCCGTCGTCCTCGGCGCCGCGTACCGCGGCGGCGTCAAGGAGACCGCGTTCTCGGGCGTCTTCGCCACCGTCGCGGCGCTCGAGAAGGCCGGTGCCTCCGTGCGCGTGCACGACCCGCTCTACTCCGACGACGAGCTGGTGGCGCTGGGCCTGACGCCCTTCCGGACCGGCGACGAGGCCGACGTCGTGGTCGTCCAGACCGACCACGCCGAGTACCGCGAGACCGGCGTCGAGGACGTCCCCGGTGCCCGTCTCGTCGTCGACGGCCGGGGGGTGACGACCGCCGAGCGCTGGTCCGGCGTCCCGCGCGTCGTCCTCGGCCGCGGCGACGCGCCCGAGCGGGCCTGACCCGTCGGGCGGGGCACCGGTCGCGCGCGGTCCGCCCGTCCTCCGGGGCGGGCGACCCGCGCGGTCGCGCCCGGCCGGTGCACTATCCTGCACGTGCGCTTCCGCGCGTCTCTGTCCGGTTCATCCGTGAGGTCCCCCCATGCGAATCGCCGCGGTCGTCGTCGCCTACGACCGGCGTGACCTGCTCGTGGAGGCGCTCGACGCCCTCGCCGCGCAGAGCCGCCCCCTCGACGACGTCGTCGTCGTCGACAACGCGTCCCACGACGACTCCGCCGTCGTCGCCGCCGAGCACCCCGTGGGGGCCGAGGTGCTGGAGCTCCCGCGGAACACCGGGGGAGCCGGGGGCTTCGCCGTCGGCATCGCGCACGCGGTCGAGGCGCTCGGCGCGGACCTCGTCTGGCTCATGGACGACGACACGATCCCGACGCCGACCGCGCTCGCCGAGCTGCTCGCCGCCCGCGACGCCTACCCGGGCCCGGTCGCCCTCCTGGGCAGCCGCGTCGTGTGGCACGACGGCCGGGACCACCCGATGAACACGCCTCGCCGGCGGCCCGGCGCGTCCGCGGAGCAGATCGCGCGCGCCCGGGAGGCCGGTGCGCTGCCGGTGCGGTCCTCCTCGTTCGTCTCGATGCTCGTCGACGCGCGCGCGGTGCGGCACCACGGCCTCCCCGTGGCGGACTACTTCATCTGGAACGACGACTTCGAGTACTCGGCCCGCCTCCTGCGGCGCGGGACGGGGCTGCACGTGCCGGCGTCGGTCGTGGAGCACCGCACGCGGACGTTCGGCGCGACGGACGCGGACCCGGGCGAGCGCTTCTACTACGAGGTGCGCAACAAGCTGTGGATGCTCCTGCGCTCGCCCTCGCTGTCGCCCGAGGAGCGCGTCCTCTACCTCGGCGCCTCGCTCCGGCGCTGGGCGCGGACGTTCCGCCGGTCGCAGAACCGCCCGGTGCTGCGCGCCGCCGGGCTGCGCGGTGCGCGGGACGGCGTCTTCCGTCGCCCGCGCAGCAACGCGACCGCGCTCGCCGCCATGGGGCCCGTCACCGCCGAGGTCGGGGCGCTGGACGCGCGCCGCGGCCGGTCGGAGCAGCCCGCATGACCACCGGGACGCTCCCGCCGTTCTCGCTCCTCCTGCCGGTGTACCACGGGGACGACGCCGCCCACCTGCGTCGCGCGTTCCGCTCGGCGACGGTCGAGCAGGACCTCGCCCCCGACGAGGTCGTGCTCGTCCAGGACGGTCCCGTCGGCCCGGCGCTCGCCGAGGTCGTCGCCGAGATCGAGGACAGCGGCCCCACGGTGACGGTCGTGCGGCTGGAGCGGAACGTCGGCCTCGCGCTCGCCCTGGAGGCAGGGCTCGCGCGCTGCTCCCACGAGGTCGTCGCGCGGACGGACGCGGACGACGTGTGCCGGCCCGAGCGGTTCGCGCGGCAGGTCCCGCTCCTCGCGCAGGGGTACGACGTCGTCGGGTCCGCGATCCAGGAGTTCGTCGCCGAGGACGAGCCCGGGCTCGTGCGCGTCCCCCCGCTGTCGAGCCGTGACATCGCGGCGGGCGCGCGGTTCCACTCGCCGTTCAACCATCCGACCGTCGTGTTCCGGCGGTCGGTGGTCGAGGCGGCCGGCGGCTACCAGGACCTCCCGCTGCTCGAGGACTACTGGCTCTTCGCGCGCATGCTCGCCTCCGGTGCGCGCGGTCGCAACGTCGCCGAGCCGTTGCTGCTGTACCGGGTCGGGGCCGGCGCCTACGCACGACGGGGCGGCCTGCGGCTCCTGCGGTCGGAGCTCGAGCTCCAGCGCAGGATGCGCCGCCTCGGGTTCACGTCCGCGACCCAGGCGGTCCGCAACGTCGCGGTGCGCGGCGGGTACCGCCTGGTCCCGGAGAAGGTCCGCACCCTGCTCTACCGCACCTTCCTCGCGGACCGGGGAGGTCGTCGGCGTGGGTGACTGGCTCGGGACGTGGGCCGTGGCGCTCGTGGCCGTCCTCGTCCTCGTGGTCCCCGGCATCGCACCCGCCTACGCCCTGGGCCTGCGGGGCCTGGTGGCGTGGGGGGCCGCGCCCGTCCTGTCCGGTGCGGTGGTCGGGACGACGGCCGTGCTGGTGGGCGAGGTCGGGGCCCGGTGGAACGTCCTGTGGGTCCTGGCAGGGTCCGCGGTCCTGTCGGCACCGGCGTACGGGGTGTGGAGGCTCTCGGGCCGGCGCAGCACGGGGTCCTTGCGCCCCGGGCGGGTGCGCAACGCGGTCGCCGTCGCGGTCGCCGTCACGGCGGTCGTGGCGGTCGCGCTCCAGCTGCGCCGTACCGCCGCCGGGATCGGCGGCCCCGACCGGATCGCGCAGACCTTCGACACCCCGTACCACCTCAACTCCGTGCGCATGATCCTCGAGAACGGCGACGCGTCGTCGTTCCACATGACGCTCACGCAGCCCGAGGCGACGACGGTCTTCTACCCCGGGCTGTGGCACGGGCTGGTCAGCCTCGTCGTCCAGCTGACCGGGTCGAGCATCCCCGTCGCGGCGAACTGGGTGACCCTCGCCGCGACGTGCGTCGCCTGGCCGCTCGGCATGCTCGCGCTCGGCCGGGTGCTGTTCGGGCCGCGCCCGGTGCTGCTGGGAGCCGTCGTCCCGCTGTCGTTCGCCATGACCCAGTTCCCGAACCGGCTCGTGTCGTTCGGGCTCCTCTACCCGAACGTGCTCTCGTACGCGCTCCTCCCCGCGGTGCTCGGCCTGTGCGTGGTCGCCCTGGTCCGCACGCACGGCCGGGGCCGGCTGCCGGCGCTCTTCGGCGTCCTGGCGGGCCTCGTCGCCCTCGCGCTCGCACAGCCCAACGGCGTCTTCGCGCTCGGGTTCGTCGTCGTGCCGCTCGCCGTCCACGCGCTCGTGCAGGTCACGGTGCGCCTGCGGCACCGTGGCCGGTCCTGGCCGGTCGCGCTGCTGCCGTGGCCGGTCACCGTGGCGGTCGTGGTCGCCGGGTACTGGCTGCTGGGGCGCCTCCCGCTGGTCAGCGCCTTCCGCGGCAAGGTGGTGTGGGCCGTCACCGCGGGCCGGGAGCAGGCGGTCGGAGAGGTGCTGCGGCTGACCGCGATGCACCCCTCGATCACGCCGAACTTCCCCGAGCCGGAGACGATCGGCCCGGGGACGCCCAACCTCGTCGTCGCGGCCCTGGTCGTGGTCGGTGCGCTCGCCTCGCTGGTGGTGGCCCGCTGGCGCTGGCTGCCCTTCGCGTACGCGATCCTCGCGGGGCTCTACGTGCTGGTCCGTGCCGTCGACGTGCCGCTGCGGGGGACGCTCACCGGGTACTGGTACGCCGATCCCCAGCGGCTCGCCGCGCTCCTACCCGTGGTGGGCGTCCCGCTCGCGGTCGTCGCCGTCGGGGCGCTGGCCCGGCTCGGTCTCGTCGCCGTCGCGCGCGTGCGCGCCGCCGACCCGAGGCGGGTCTCGCCGTGGGCGGGCGCCGCCGTCGCCGTGGTGGTCGGCCTGCTCGTCTCCGTGGTCCTGCCGCGCACGGCGACGTTCCGGGAGTCGTTCTCGTACCTGGGCCACGCGTACCGGGTGGACCCGGAGGCCGCGAGCTCGACGGGCCTGATCGACGCGCGCGAGCTGCGGCTCCTCGGCAGGCTCGACGAGATCGTGCCGGAGGGCACGGCGGTGGCGGGCGACCCCTGGGACGGCAGCGCCCTCGTGTGGGCGCTCGCGGACCGCGAGGCGGTCTACCCGCACATGGGCATGGTCATGGACCCGGACCGGGCGCTCGTGGCGTCGGCGCTCAACGAGGCGCTCGTCGACCCGGCGGTCTGCGACGCCGTCGAGGCCCTCGACATCGGATACGTGCTCGACATGGGGCGACGCCTGTCGGACGGCGGTCAGGGTGGTTTCGCCGGGCTCGAAGGGCTCGAGGAAGCAGGTGTCGCGCGGCTCGTCGCCCAGGAGGGCGACGCGAGGCTCTACGAGGTGACCGCCTGCTGACACCCCGCTCCGCGGTGGTGAAGGTCTTGTGGCGATGTGACCCGGCCCTGCGGCCCGTCGGAGCGGCGACCCCCGACCTTGTAGGCTTGGGCGGCTGTTCGTCGAGGCTAGGAGATTGAGTGGACGCGGATCTTGTCGTCGTGGGGTCGGGCTTCTTCGGCCTGACCGTCGCTGAGCGCATCGCCGAGGAGTACGGCCGGAAGGTCCTCGTGATCGACCGGCGCACCCACATCGGTGGCAACGCCTACAGCGAGGCCGAGAAGACGACCGGCATCGAGGTGCACCGTTACGGTGCCCACCTCTTCCACACCTCCAACGAGCGGGTCTGGGAGTACGTGAACCGCTTCACGGCGTTCACGAGCTACGTCCACCGCGTGTACACCACGCACAAGGGCGAGGTCTTCCCGATGCCGATCAACCTCGGCACGATCAACCAGTTCTTCCGCTCGGCGCACGGTCCGGACGCCGCCCGCGCGCTGGTCAAGGAGCTCTCGGCCGAGCTCGGGGACAAGAAGCCGGAGAACCTCGACGAGCAGGGCGTCTCCCTCATCGGCCGCCCGCTCTACGAGGCGTTCATCCGCGAGTACACCGCGAAGCAGTGGCAGACGGACCCGCGCGACCTGCCGGCGTCGATCATCTCGCGGCTCCCCGTGCGGTACACGTACGACAACCGCTACTTCAACGACACGCACGAGGGGCTCCCGGTCGACGGCTACACGGCGTGGATCGAGCGCATGGCGGACCACAAGAACATCGAGGTCCGGCTCGGCGTGGACTTCTTCGACGAGTCGCAGCCCGTGAGCAAGGGCAACGTCCTCGGGAACGTGCCGGTGGTCTACACGGGCCCGGTCGACCGCTACTTCGACTACGCCGAGGGCGACCTCTCCTGGCGGACGCTCGACTTCGAGGAGGAGGTGCTCCCGGTCGGTGACTTCCAGGGCACCCCGGTGATGAACTACGCCGACGCCGACGTCCCCTACACGCGCATCCACGAGTTCCGGCACTTCCACCCGGAGCGGGAGTACCCCACGGACAAGACCGTGATCATGCGCGAGTTCTCCCGCTTCGCGGAGAAGGCGGACGAGCCGTACTACCCCGTCAACACGGCGGCGGACCGCGCGCGGCTGCTCGCGTACCGCGACCTCGCGGCCGGGGAGAAGGACGTCCTGTTCGGCGGTCGGCTCGGGACGTACAAGTACCTCGACATGCACATGGCCATCGGCTCGGCGCTGTCGATGGTGGACAACAAGCTCGCCCCGCACTTCGCGCGGGGAGCGGGCATCGAGAGCGGGGGAGTGGACGCATGAGCAGCGCCAAGACCGAGACGGCGGTCGTCACCGACGACCGGGCGGCCGACGACGGCTTCCGGGTCGTGCAGCGGATCATCCTGCCCCTCGACGCGGACTCCGACTCCCTCCCCCTCTATGTCGAGGCGGGTGAGCTCCGTGCGCAGCCCGTGAAGACCGACCTCGAGTCGATGTGGGGCTCGAAGAGCCGTTCCGACCTGGGCTCCCGAGGGTCCGAGTCGGTCCGGTCCCAGGACATCGGCGGACGCTTCTCCATGTCCGTGCGCCCGGGTCGCCGCATCTCCTTCGCGACGTACTTCAACGCGTTCCCCGCGAGCTACTGGCGCCGCTGGACCGTGGTCGACTCGGTCCGCCTCACCGTCCGGACGCGCGGGACCGGGACCGTCACCGTCTACCGCTCCAACGCGCGCGGCGTGCAGCAGCGCGTCGAGTCGCACACCGTCTCGGGCGACGCCAGCACCGTCGTCGACCTCTCGCTCGCGCAGTTCGGCGACGGCGGCTGGTACTGGTTCGACCTCATCGGCGGGACCGACCAGCTCGTGCTCGTCGAGGCTGCCTGGTCGGTCCCCGAGGCCGGGCGACGGCACGGACGCACCAGCGTCGGCATCACGACGTTCAACCGCGCGGACTACTGCCTCGAGACCATCCGCACGGTCGCCGAGAGCCCTGAGGTCCGCGAGATCCTCGACGAGCTGATCGTCGTCGACCAGGGCACGAAGCGCGTCCGCGACGAGGAGGGCTTCGACGCCGTCGCGGCCGAGCTCGGCGAGCAGCTCCGGATCGTCGAGCAGGGCAACATCGGCGGGTCCGGCGGCTTCTCGCGCAGCATGTACGAGACGGTCCAGGCCGGCAAGAGCGACTACGTCATCCTCCTGGACGACGACATCGTCCTCGAGCCCGAGAGCGTGGTGCGGCTGGTGACGTTCGCCGACTACACCCGCGTACCGACGCTCGTCGGCGGGCACATGTTCGACATGTACAACCGGTCCACGCTGCACACGTTCGGCGAGATCGTCGAGCCCTGGCGCATCCAGCCCGGGCTCCCGCACGCGGACATGGAGAACGGTCACGACTTCCGCGGAGGCGGGCTGCGCGCGACCCCGTGGCTGCACCGCCGCGTCGACGTCGACTACAACGGCTGGTGGATGTGCCTCATCCCGACCGCCGTCATCCGGGAGATCGGGCTCTCGCTGCCCGTCTTCATCAAGTGGGACGACGCGGAGTACGGCCTGCGTGCGCGTGCCCACGGCTTCCCGACGGTCTCGCTGCCCGGTGCCGCCGTCTGGCACGTCTCCTGGGCGGACAAGGACGACCTCGTCGGGTGGCAGGCGTACTTCCACGAGCGCAACCGCCTGATCACGACGCTCCTGTACTCGCTGTACGAGCGCGGCGGCCGCGTGCTGCGCGAGTCCACGTACATGGACGTCAAGCACCTCATCTCGATGCAGTACTACTCCGAGCAGGGCCGGCTCATGGCGATGCGGGACGTGCTCGAGGGGCCGGACGCGCTGCACGGGATCATCGGGAAGAAGCTCCCGGAGATCCGTGGCATGGTCGCGGAGTTCTCGGACGCGCAGTACAAGGCCGACTTCGACGAGTTCCCGCCCCCTGCGCCGAGCAAGCCGCGCAACAAGGGCCGCGGTGTCCAGGTCCCGAACCGGCTCACGCTCGTCCCGTGGGCGGCGAAGACCGTCATCCGGCAGGTCGGCAAGCCGGTCGACCCGCGGTTCACCGAGCAGCCGCAGACCCTGGTGCCGCACCAGGACGCCCGCTGGTGGCGTCTGTCCCAGTTCGACAGCGCCATCGTGTCGAACGCCGAGGGCACCGGTGCGTCCTGGCACAAGCGCGACCCGCGCAAGGTGCGGACGATGCTCACGGAGGGGGTGCGGCTGCACGCGGAGCTCTTCGCCCGCTGGGCGGAGCTGCGGTCCTCGTACCGTGACGCGCTGCCTCGCATCACGTCGATGGAGGCGTGGAAGCAGACCTTCGACGAGAACCCTCCCACGCCCCGATGAGCCAGACGGTCGTGACCGAGCGGCCCATGATCGAGCCCGGGCACGGGCACGGGCTCGTCGACGTGGTGCGGAACCGCTTCCTCCTCCGGCTGATCGTCAAGAAGGAGGTCCGCGTCCGGTACCGGGGCTCCGTGCTCGGCATGCTCTGGTCGTACGTCAAGCCGGCGGTCCAGTTCGTCGTCTTCTTCCTCGCGCTCGGGCTCTTCCTCGGGCTGAACAAGGGGATCGAGGACTACGCGGTCTACCTGTTCTCGGGCATCGTCGTCATCAACTTCTTCGGTGAGGGCTTCTCCAACGCGACCCGGTCGATCGTCGGCAACGCTCCGCTGATCCGGAAGATCTACCTGCCGCGCGAGCTCTTCCCGGTGTCGTCGCTCTGGGTGTCCGCCGTGCACTTCTTCCCGCAGCTGCTCGTCCTCCTCGTGGGCGCGGTCATCTTCGGCTGGCGGCCGAACCCGGCGGAGCTCGGTGCGGGGCTGCTCGGGTTCACGATCGTCGCGGTGCTGTCCCTGGGGCTCGGGCTGCTGTTCGGCGCGGTGAACGTCTTCTACCGCGACGCCGAGAACTTCGTCGACCTCATCGTCATGGTGGCGACGTGGCTCTCCCCGGTGCTCTACCCGTGGGAGGCCGTCCGGGACGTCCTGCCGACCTGGCTGTTCGCGGTCTACCAGCTCAACCCCCTCACGGGCGCGGTCGAGCTGTTCCACTACGCGTTCTGGTACCCGGGGACGACGTCGCCCGACATCGAGCTCCCGCCGTCGATGTGGGCGTTCGGGTGGGCCGGCCTCGGCATCGCCCTGCTGCTCCTGCTCCTCGGCCAGTCCGTCTTCCGGCGCCTCGAGGGGCGCTTCGCCCAGGAGCTGTGACATGACGACCAGCATCGAGATCCGGGACGTCCGGAAGAGCTTCACGCTCCGGCACAACCGGTCGCTCAAGGAGCTCGCGATGTCGGCCGTACGCCGGCAGCGGCTCGCGGACGAGTTCGTCGCGCTCGACGCGATCGACCTCACCGTCGCCGAGGGGGAGACCGTCGCGCTGCTCGGGTTCAACGGGTCCGGGAAGTCGACGCTCCTCAAGCTCATCTCCGGCGTGCTGCGCCCCGACCAGGGGACGGTCAGGACCCGGGGTCGCGTCGCCGGTCTCATCGAGGTCGGCGCAGGCTTCCACCCCGACCTCACGGGACGCGAGAACGTCTTCCTCAACGGTGCCATCCTGGGCATGCAGGAGGACGACATCGAGCGACGCTTCGACGAGATCGTCGCCTTCAGCGAGATCGAGCGCTTCATCGACACCGAGGTCAAGTTCTACTCCTCGGGCATGTTCCTGCGCCTCGCCTTCGCGGTCGCGGTGCACTCGGACCCCGAGGTCTTCCTCATCGACGAGATCCTCGCCGTGGGGGACGAGCCCTTCCAGAAGAAGTGCCTGGCCCGGGTCCGGGAGCTGCGCGACGAGGGCAGGACGCTCGTCATCGTCAGCCACGACCTCGACATGGTGGCGGGGCTGTGCGAGCGTGGCGTCCTGCTCGAGGGCGGGCGCGTCCGCGCCGACGGTCCGACCAGGGACATGGTCGACCTCCTCCGGGCCGTATAGGAGATCGAGTGACGAACGAACCGGTGACGCAGGGGGCGCAGGCAGGTCTCCCGGCGGTCGATCCCGAGAGCACCGACGGTCGCCCTGCGTCGGCGACCTCGACCGAGAGCGGGGCAGCGCTCCCGCGCGAGGGGCGCTGGGACTCGTTCCGCCACTGGGGCGAGCGCGGACCGCGTGGTCTCCTCCTCGGGGCGGCCCTGGTCGTGACGACCGCCGTGCTCGCGTTCGTGCCGTACCTGTTCGACGCACGCTTCTACTTCAACGACGACACGCAGACCGGCGCGTACGGCATCTGGTACGCGATCGGCGAGTCGCTCCGCTCGGGACACATGCCGTTCTTCGAGCCCGGTCGGTGGATGGCCGGCAACTACGCGGCAGAGGGCCAGTGGGGCCTGTTCAACCCGCTCGTCATGCTCGTCGGGCTCGGGGCGAGCGCCGCCGCCGACATGACGGCGTACGCGGCGCTGGTCAAGGTCGTGTTCCTCGTCCTCGCGGCGGGAGGGTGGTTCCTCCTCTTCCGCTCGTACGGTGCCGACCGCACGTGGGGGTTCCTCGGGGCGGTGCTGACCACGTGCACCGGGTTCACCGTCTACGTCGACGCGGCGTCCTGGGTGACGGGCCTCTTCGTCTGGGCTCTGCTGCCGTGGGCGTGGTGGGCGTTGCGCCGCACCGCAGCGCGCGGCGGCAGCCCGCTCTGGGCGTTCGCGGGCGGCTACCTCGTGATCACCATCGGCTACGTGCACGGGACGATCATGCTCGTGGCGGTCATCGCCGCCACGATGGTCGAGGCCTTCCTCGCGGGGCGCCGCGCCGCGGTCGTGCGCACGCTCGTCGTGGGTGCCCTCCTCGGCCTCGTCGCGCTCGCGGTGTATCTCCCCGGCCTCCTGACCGCCCCGGTCACGGTCCGCGACGCGACCGGTATCCTCAACGACAACTTCATGTCGCCCGATCTCTCGGGGCTGTCGACCTCCTGGATCGCGACGGCGCAGCCCTGGGTGTCCGGCTTCTGGGGGCTGCCCACGCCGGGCCCGATCCTCTACATCGCGTGGCTCCTGCCCGCGGTCCTGTTCGTCCGTGCCCGGGGGGCGCGCGCCGCCGTCCCGACGCTGGTGGGGCTGCTCGCGGTGGGGGCGTTCGCGGCGGTCTTCGTCCTCGGGCCCAGCGCGGTGGGACCGCTGCGCTTCCCCGCCCGCCTGCTGCCCTATCTCGCGACCTGCGTCATCGGCGTCACGGTCGTGCTGCTCAGCCGGGCGGCGGGCCGCCCGAGCGCACGACGGATCGTCGGCGTCGGTGTCGTCGTCCTCGTCGGCGCCTACTTCGCCTACGCGGAGTCGCCCTCGTGGTGGAAGGTCTACGCCGTCTCGACGCTCCTCGCGCTCGGTGGCGTCGTGCTCCTCGGCCTGCTCCTGCGCGCCGGGGGCGACCGCCGTCGCACGACGCGCAGGATCGCGGCCGGCGGGCTCGCGGTCACGGCCGTCGTGGTGCTGCTCCAGCACGCGACCATCCCGCAGGCACCGCTCCCGGACTACGGCCTCTCCGGGCAGCGGGCGGACTACCAGGAGAAGCTGCCCGACGCCGAGGGGGACGTCTTCGTCGTCGGGACGCCGCAGTTCGTGCGCGGCGCCTGGAACGACGTCGCGTACGCGAACCTCTGGTACCTCAACGAGGCGTCGGTGCAGAACGTCTACACCCCGTTGCAGTTCCGGGCCTACTCGGAGCAGCTGTGCATGACGTCGCACGGCGCGTCGTGCTGGGACGCGGCGGAGACGCTCTTCGAGACGGACCCCGAGACGGGACGCCCGCTCGCCGACCTGCTCGGCGTCAGCACGGTGCAGATCCTGCGGCGGGACGACGGCGAGTCTCCCGACCCGTACGCGGACGCCACCCCGCCCCCCGGCTGGCACGAGACGAACCGCAGCGACGTGAGCGTGGGCTGGCAGCGCGACGAGCCGGTCCCGGGCGCGGGCGGCATCACCTGGACGTCCGACGGGACCACCGTGTCCGGCACGGAGGTCTCGAAGACGTCCGTCCGGTTCACCGTGGACGAGGTGCCCGCCGACGGCGGCCGGGTCGTGCTGTCCCGGCTCGCCTGGCCGGGGTACTCCGTCCAGGGGGCCGCGCTGGGCGACCCGCTGCGCGACTTCCTCGTCGTGGTCGAGCTCGCACCCGGTTCGAGCGGGGACGAGGTCACGGTGTCCTTCTCGCCGCCGGGCTGGACCGTGGAGGTCGCCGCCCTCGCGGTGGGGATCGCCGGGGCCCTGCTGTGGTCGCTCGCGGAGGTCGTCGTGCGTCGTCGTCCGCGACGCGCCCGCGAGACGGCGTCGTCGCCGGCCGGATGACGTGATGAGCGCGTCGTCGACCACCGCGGCACGCGGGACGGCCGGCCCCGCGCGCAGCCACGCGCGCGCCGACATCCAGGGGCTGCGGGCGCTGGCCGTGGGGCTGGTCGTGGTCTACCACCTGTGGCCGCACGCGCTGCCCGGAGGGTTCGTCGGGGTCGACGTGTTCTTCGTGATCTCCGGCTACCTCATCATCGGCTCGCTCGTGCGCGAGGTGTCGAGGACCGGCACCGTACGGCTCGCCACGTTCTACACGCGGCGCATCCGTCGGCTGCTGCCCGCGTCGACCGTCGTGATCGTGCTCTCGGTGGTGGCGACCCTGCTCGTCCTCCCCGCGTCGCAGTGGCGCACGGTGCTGGAGAGCGCGCTGACGTCGGCCCTCCAGGTGCAGAACTGGGCGCTGGCCTACGGCCCGGACGAGTACGCCCAGGCGACCGCGGGGGTCTCCCCGTTCCAGCACTTCTGGTCCCTGGCGGTCGAGGAGCAGTTCTACCTCGTCGTCCCGCTCGTGCTCCTCGCCGTGGGGCTCGTGACCCGTCGTCGCCGCGACCGCACGGCGCGGGTCGTGCTGACGGTGCTCGGCGCGGTGGTCGTCGCGTCCCTCGCCTGGTCGGTCGTGCTGTCGGGCTCCGACCCCGGCGCGGCCTACTTCGTGACCACGACCCGGGCCTGGGAGCTCGCGATCGGCGGTCTGGTCGCCGTCCTCCTGCCCCGGGTGAGCCTCCGGCCGCGCGCGTGGTCGGCGCTGGCCGCGCTCGGCCTCGTCGCCGTCGTGGTCTCGGCGTTCGTGTACTCGACGGACATGGCCTTCCCCGGGTGGGTGGCGCTCGTCCCGACGGTCGGCACCGCGCTCCTCCTCGCGGCAGGCGGAGCCGGACCGGCCCCGACGGTCGTCTCGCGGGCACTGTCCGCCCGCCCTGCCGTGTACGTCGGCGACATCTCCTACAGCCTCTACCTGTGGCACTGGCCGCTGATCGTCTTCGTCCTCGCCTGGAGCGGGCAGGACCGGCTCACGGTGCCGCTCTCCGTCGGGGTCGTCCTGCTGTCGCTGGGCCTCGCGGCCGCCTCGACCCGCTGGGTGGAGGCTCCGTTCCGCCGCGGTCCGGCCGTCCGGCCCGTCCTCGCCCGGCACGCCCGCGCGCGGGAGCCCCTGGCGCGCACGTTCGCCCTGGGCGGCTCGCTCGTCGCGGCGTCCGTCCTCGTCGCGCTCGTCCCGCTCGCCGAGGTGACGGCCCGGACCGAGGCGGCGGCGAACGTCGTCGCCGGCGAGGCGAACCCGGGCGCCGCGGTGTTCGAGGGCGCGTCCGCTCCGTCGGGCGCGCCCGTCGCGCCCGACCCGCTCGTCGCGGCGAGCGACGTGGGCCTCGTCAACCGCGACGGCTGCATCGACGAGGACATCACCCTCCCGGTGCCGGACGGGGAGACCCGCTCCCCGGACGCCTGTCGCTACGGTGCCGACGACGGGCCCGGCGTGGTCCTCGTCGGGGACTCGCACGCGGCGGTCCTCAGCTCGCCGCTCGCCCGTGCCGCGGAGGAGAACGGGTACGCGCTGACGGTTCTCGTCCGCAACGGGTGCCCGTTCAACGTCGACCCGATGTCGAGCAACGGGATCCCGTTCTGGGAGTGCGGGGAGCGCAACCGGAGGAACCAGGAGCTCATCCTCAGGGAGCGTCCGGAGCTCGTCGTCGTCTCCGCCATGACGCCGGCGGGCTACCGCGCGGCGCTCGACTGGGGGTGGGACGAGTTCGACGACGCGGTCGCGGGCTACCGGGAGACGCTCGAGCCGATCGTCGACGCCGGCATCCGCGTCGTCGTGGTGCGCGACACGCCGTTGCCCCCGTTCGTCGCCCCCGAGTGCGTGGCCGAGCACGGCGCGGCGTCCCCGGAGTGCGCCTTCCCCCGGGGTCGCCTCGCCGCGCAGGACGACCCGCTCGTGGACGCCGCACGCGCGCTCGGCGAGGTGGAGGTCGTCGACCTCACGGACAGCCTGTGCCGCGCCGACACCTGTCGTGCCGTGGAGGGCAACGTCCTCGTCTACCGGGACAACCACCTCACGGACACCTACGCGCTGTCGCTCGAGCCGCGCCTCGAGAGCGCGCTCGGGCTGCAGCGTCCGGCCTCCTGAGCGCTCAGCCCATCATCGCGCCGGTCGGCACCGTCGACAGCACCCGAGGACTGACCTCGACGATGCGCGGCGACCCCGTGCCGGCCATCGCGACGAGCGCGGTCCAGCTCCGCACCGGCCGCTTGGTGCCCGCGACGACCCGGTAGACGACGGAGTCTCCCGGCGCCTTGACGAAGAGCGGCCCCGTGACGGTGGACCCGGTGGGTGCCAGCGTCCGGCACGCCACCGGACCGAGGGACGTCGCCGGCGTCGGGCCGGCCTCCTTGCGGTCGATGCGCCGGACGCTGCCGGCGATCCCGACGCGGTCGCCGTCGGCGCAGCGCAGCAACGGCTGCAGCGGCAGGGGGTCGATCGCGTACCCCCGCAACGCACCGGCGGGGCGCGTCTCGATCCGGGTGTGGCCGAGCGCCTGGAGGGTGCCGAACCAGTCGACGTAGACGACCCGACCGCCGGAGTTGACGAGGTACACCTCCGGGCTGTCGCTCGTCTTGACGAGCCGCCCCTGGGTGAGGATCGGAGGGCCGGTGGGGAAGACGGCGAGCGTCTCCGGTGCCACGGTGTGCACGGGCGGAGCGATCCCACCGAACCGGGACACGAGGTCGTCCCAGGTGTTCGCGGGGCGCAGGACGCCGTCCGCGAGGACCCAGACGGTGGGGCTGTCGGCGCGCTTGAGCGCCGCGGCGGAGCCCGTGGCGGCGCCGACGGGGAGCGTGTCGAACGTGGCGGCGGGCAGCGAGGAGGCCGCGGGCGGCCGTGCCCCGAGCGCGGCCGGCCGGAGCAGGGCGAGGCCCCCCTCGCCCAGCGCGTAGACGCCGGCCCCGTCCCGGCTGACGAGCCCGGGCGCACCGTTCGAGCGGGCCATGCGCGCGACGGAGGCGGCGTCGAGCGTCCCCCGCGCCAGCTGGGCCACGCCGGGGTAGCGCGTGGCCGCCGACGGCAGCGGCGCGAGGCGCCCGCCCGCCCACAGCGCCAGCGCGGACGATCCTCGGGTCCCCACGAGCACCCGGTCCCGGACGACCGGCGCGCCGAGGGGGAACCGGTCGAGCGCCTGCTCGGAGAGCCGGACGGCGGAGGTCGGCAGGCCGGCGGCCGAGAGCGACGCGTCGTCGAAGACCTCGCGGCGCGTCCCTGCGACCATGGCGAACTTCCGGCCGCTCGGCAGCGACACGGTGGCGGAGAGGCTGGAGCCCGCGCCGAGGAGCGCGATCTGGTCCGCGCCGAGCTCGGGGACGGCCGGGCACGAGCTGCCGAAGTCCGCGACCAGCTGGCACGTGCCGACGTGGTACCGCCGTCCGGCGTCGACGAAGAAGATCTCCCCGGTCCCGGGCTTGCGCACGAGGCGTCCGAGCTCGCCCGCCGACGCGTACCGGTCCAGCGTCTCCGCGCCGACCGTGGCGATGGGGCCCAACGGCTCGTAGGCGAGATAGGTGGGCCAGTCGGGGATCGCGAACTTCCGGGAGCCGACGACGAGGTAGACGGTCACCGACGCGTCGGACTTCACGAGGTAGCCGCCCAGCTGCGGGTTGCCGAACCAGTCCGTGAAGAGCCGCCAGAAGTTGCGGTTGCCGTAGGCGCTGCAGGAGTCGCCCGACCCGTAGACGTTCGCGAGGGCGGCGGCGTTCGGCTGGTACGGCGTGTAGATGTAGAGCGACGCCGTCGCCTGGTTGCGGATGTACACCTGCGAGCCGCCGCACGAGGCCTTCGGGTTGTACGCGATGTAGTTCGACCGGCCGGCCTGGTAGTTGTAGCGGGTCGGGTTCGCGGCGTAGACCTTGTACTGGCGCGCCGCGCGGTAGACCTGGTTGAAGAACCCGTAGTACTCCGTGTTGCAGGGCGCCGTGTCGGGGCACCCGAAGCCCATCGCGGCGTCGTAGCTCCGCGCGGTGGGCCGGGTCCGGTCGACGAGGCTGTTCTCCTTCTGGAGCATCACCAGCAGGACGCGCGGGTTGATGCCGCAGCTCGCCCCCACGCGCTGGAGGATCTGGGCCGCCGTCTCGCCGTTCCGCGCGGTGTACCCGGAGCAGATCCCGGGCTCCGCGGGCCATGCCCGGGTGTTCTCCGTGTAGTCCTTGAGGCAGGGGCGTTCGCCCGCGACGCAGCCCGCGCCCTTCGAGCGCAGGAACGCGTCGATCTGCGCGACCGACATCGCGCCGGAGTCGTAGAAGACCGAGTCGGAGATGATGTAGCCGGGGTCCCACGTCTCGCGGCCCGCCGCGGAGGCCGGCTCGGGTGCCGTCACGGGCACGACCGAGAGGACCGCCGCGAGCACCAGCGCGAGGGCCGCGGAGAGCGTCCGGGATGCTGCACCGCGCACGTCAGGACACCTCGACCGGGTCGGAGGTGCCGGAACGCGCGGCCGAGGAGTACGCGACGCGGACGGTCCACGGTCCGGTGCCCTCGGCGGCGACCGAGATCGGCTCGCACAGGGTGCTGGTGGCGTCGGCGAACGCCTCGACGTCCTGCGACGTCTCCGCACCGTCGGCCGACGTCACCGTGACGGTGCAGGTCCCGCCGTCCTCGACGACCCCGTTGACGCCCGCGGAGACCGAGAGCGTGCCGTCGGCCGCGACGGCCGACGTGATCGTCGGTGCGGCGGCGGTCCCGGCCGGGGCGTTCTCGGAGTCGTCCGAGCCCGCCTGACCCTCGCCCGCCTCGTCAGGGCCGGAGGTGTCGTCGTCGCCCGGGGGCGTCGGCTCCTCGTCCGCCGGGTCGCCACCCTCCGTCGCTGCCGCAGGATCCTTCGTGCCCGACGGCGACGGGACCGGAGCGTCGTCGACCGGTCCGGCCTCCGTCGGTCCTCCCGTGCAGCCCGCCATGAGCAGGGCAGCGACGGCGAGCGCGCACGCCCGACGTCGCGAAGAGCGAGCACCCATGTATCCCCCTGTTCCCGGTGCAGGTCGTCGGGAACAAGTATCCCAGGGAAACCGAATTCCGCACGGGGAGAGATGGGCGTCGGTCAGTCGGTCGCGCTCCTGGCGCCTGCCGGACGGGGCTCGACCGGGTGCATCCTGCGCCCGAGGAGCAGGTACGCCACCCGGCGCTGCACGGCCGCGACCCGTGCCCTCAGGTCGCCGAGCCGCACGTCCGCGCCGTGGATGACCGCGGGTGCCAGCGCGCGGGCGGACCGGTGGAACTCGGCCGCCTCCTGCGCCTGCTGGCGCGCGAGCCGGACCGACCACTGCGCCGCGCTCACCCGGAAGGCGGCCAGGGAGCGCCTCAGGGCGACGGCGTCGCCCTGGACGAGCACGCGGGCGTAGGTGCCGGCGTCGATGAAGTACCGCAGGTCCTGCCAGCCGCCCGCACGCTCGAGGGCGTCCCGCCGCAGGAGGACGCAGGCGGGCTCGCCGAAGACGTTGCTGCCGGACCGGACGGTCGCACGCAGCGCCTCGGCGCCGTCGACCACCCCGTCGAGGCGCGCGAGCCCGCGGCCGCGGATGAACGTGTCCCCGCGCGCGTCGACGATGTCCCGCTGCGAGGCGACGAGCACGACGTCCGGTCCACCCTCGTCGAACGCGCGCACCTGCTCTTCCAGGCAGGTGGGCCGCAGGAGGTCGTCGCCGCACACGAGCTTCACCAGCTCGCCCGTCGCCAGCTCCGTGACGCGGTTCCAGTTCCGGCGCGCTCCGCCGCCGGCGTCGGTCCGGAGGAGGGTGACGCGCGGGTCGGACGCGTACCGCTGGAGGAGCTCCCAGGTGCCGTCGGTCGAGGAGTGGTCCGAGACGACGAGTTCGAAGTCCGTGAACGTCTGCGCGAGGATCGAGTCGATCGTCTCCTCGATGAACGCCGCGTTGTCGTAGGCGGGCACGACGACGGAGACGCGCGGCGCTCCCGCGGTCGAGGCGCTCACGGGCGCACCGCGCGGCGCGACTTCTCCTGCACGAGGTACAGCGGCCGGTGCTGCGTCTCGATGTACGTGCGCCCGACGTACGACCCGACCACCCCGAGGAGGATCATCTGGACCCCGCTCGTGAGGAGCAGGAGGATCACGATGAACGTCCAGCCCTCGACGACGGTGGCGGGCTGGACCAGCCGCGCGACGAAGACCCACACCATGAGGGCGAAGCTCGCCGCGGCGAACAGGTACCCGATCCGGGTGATGAGGCGCAGGGGGACGGTGGAGAAGCTCATGATGCCGTCGGCGGCGAACTTGAGCATCTTGCGCAAGGGGTAGCCGGTCTCGCCCGCGTGGCGCTCGTCCCGGTCGAACTGGACGGCGACCTGGCGGAACCCGACGTAGCTGACCATGCCGCGCAGGAAGCGGGAGTGCTCGCGCATCCGGACGATCTGGTCGACCACCTGCCGGTCCACGAGGCGGAAGTCGCCCGTGTCGCGCGGGATGTCGATGTCGGTGACGAGGTGGAGGAACCGGTAGTAGACGTTCGCCGTGAGCTTCTTGAACGCGCTGTCCTTGCGGCTGCGCCGCTGCGCGTAGACGACGTCGTAGCCCTCGCGCCACTTCGCCAGTAGCTCGAAGCTGACCGCCGGGGGGTCCTGCATGTCGCTGTCCATGATGATCACGGCGTCGCCCTTCGCGACGTCGAGACCGGCGGTGACCGCCATCTGGTGGCCGAAGTTCCGCGAGAGGTCCACCACGACGACGCGGTCGTCGGCGTCCTCGATCCGGAAGAGGATCTCGAGGGACTCGTCCTTGCTGCCGTCGTTGACGAAGACGAGCTCGTACTCGTACTCGGGGTGCTCGTCGAGGAGCTCTCGGAGGGTCGAGTACAGCAGGTCGAGGTTCCCGGCCTCGTTGTAGATCGGGAAGACATAGGACACGAGCGGACGTGCCGCGGACTCTGACATCGGATGACCACGCTAGCGACGAGGAGCGGGAATGGGCCGGTGTGTACGCTACCAAACTGCGCACACCCGGCCGGACGCCGGACCGCGCCCACGACACCGAACCCTGAGGAGATGACCGTGAAGCTGTTGGTGACCGGCGGGGCCGGCTTCATCGGCTCCAACTTCGTCCAGCAGACCGTGCGCGAGCGTCCCGACGCGAGCGTCGTCGTGCTCGACGCGCTGACCTACGCCGGCGACCGCGGGTCGCTCGAGCCGGTCGCGGACGCGGTCCGGCTGGTCGAGGGCAGCATCGCCGACCGCGACCTGGTCGACGGCCTCGTGCGGGAGGCCGACGTCGTCGTCCACTTCGCCGCCGAGTCGCACAACGACAACTCGCTCGACGACCCGACCCCCTTCGTCGAGACGAACGTCGTCGGGACCTTCACCCTCCTCGAGGCGGTCCGGCGGCACGGCGTGCGCTTCCACCACGTCTCGACCGACGAGGTCTACGGAGACCTCGAGCTCGACGACCCCGCGAAGTTCACGCCGAGCACCCCGTACAACCCGTCGAGCCCGTACTCGTCGACCAAGGCCGCGAGCGACCTCCTGGTCCGTGCGTGGGTGCGCTCGTTCGGCGTGGAGGCGACGATCTCGAACTGCTCGAACAACTACGGGCCGTACCAGCACGTGGAGAAGTTCATCCCCCGCCAGATCACGAACCTCGTGGACGGCGTGCGCCCGCGCCTCTACGGGGCGGGGAAGAACGTCCGCGACTGGATCCACGTCGAGGACCACAACACGGCGGTGTGGCGGATCATCGAGTCCGGCCGCCCGGGCGAGACCTACCTGATCGGGGCCGACGGCGAGCAGAACAACCTCGAGGTGGTCCGGACGCTGCTCGAGATCTTCGGGCGGCCCGCGGACGACTTCGACCTCGTGGCGGACCGGCCGGGCCACGACCTGCGCTACGCGATCGACGCGACGAAGCTGCGCGAGGAGCTGGGCTGGACGCCCCGCTACACGGACTTCCGCTCCGGCCTCGAGGCCACGGTCGACTGGTACCGCGCGAACGAGGAGTGGTGGCGGCCGCGCAAGGCCGAGGTCGAGGCGAAGTACGCCGCGACCGGGCAGTGAGCGCCGAGCGCCCGGCGTCGAGGAGGTCGCCGGGCGCCCGCGCGTTGCTCCGCGCGTCGAGGGCGGGCCGCCTGTAGCCTCGCGGGGAAGGAGGTCCGATGGCTCGTTACCCAGGTGCGCACTGGATGCCGATCGCGAACAACGTCGGTGGTGTCCGCTCTCGGACGCGCGCCGTCGTGCTGCACGTCGATGCGGGCGGCGCCGAATCGCTCTACGGGTGGTTCAGCAACCCGGCGGCGCTGGCGTCGAGCCACTTCTACGTCACGTACTCGGGACGCGTCGAGCAGTACATCGACACCGACCGCATCGCGTGGACGCAGCGCGAGGGCAACGCGAGCTGCATCGGCATCGAGACGCAGGGTCGCGGTGACGGTGCCTGGACCGCGGCGCAGCTGAGCGCGCTCGCGCGGCTGGTCGTGTGGCTGTGCCAGTACTACAGCCTGCCGATCAGCGACATGAGGACGTCCCGCCCCGACGCGGTCGGGGTGGGGATGCACCGTTACGGGGTCGACCCGTGGCGGGTGGCGAACGGTGAGGTCTGGGGGCCGACGGGCAAGGTCTGTCCCGGTGAGCAGAGGGTGGCCCAGTTCGCTGGGCTGCTCGACTCCGCGCGCCGGCTGCCGCCGCCCCTTCGGGACTGGAGAGGAGACGAGATGGCGATCATCTATCGGGCAGCAGGGGAGCGGACCCCGTACGGGGTCTTCGGCCACAACGGCGGATGGGTCGAGCTGAGCTCCCGTGCCGAGTACAACAACCTGATCCAGGCGGGCGTCGCCGTCGTCTGGGTCGAGGCCTGGACGCTGAAGAACCTCATCGCGGACGCGCGAGCGAACTCTTAGGACGCCCGGCGGGCCGTCGGTGGACGGCCCGCCGGGCGAGCCGGCGCAACGACGAGCCGCCGCGGCGCGGTGCCTCAGGAGCCGAGCAGCGAGTCGACCAGCCGGGCGGACGACTGCTGGGCGCCGCCCGCGTCGGCACCGGCGGCGGCAGCGGCGAGCGGAGCACGGACGGCGTCGGCGGTGGTCCCTGCGACGAGCGTCAGGTCGTCGTCCGCGGCCCGGCTCGCGTCCGCCCCGACTCCAGGGCCCTCGAGCGCCGCCCCGGTGGCGAGAGAGGCGACCGGCACCCCGGTCCCGTCGTCGCCGGGCACGGCGCCCCGACCGGTGGCCCACGCGACGAACGCCTGCGCCGTGGCGGGGTCGGCGGCGTTCCGGGCGACCCCGAGGCTCCAGGTGGGGAGGTCGCAGACGACCCGCCCGTCCGGGCCGGCGGGGACGGGGAGCCGCTGCAGCCCTGCCGCCGCATCGGCCCCCAGGCGCGAGCGGATCGCCGGCTCGAGGTCGCCCTCGGCGACGAGCAGCGCGGCGCCGCCCGCCACGAAGGCGGCCACGGCGTCGTCGGGGGACAGCAGGGACGCCTCACCGGCGGCGCAGTCGCGCAGCAGCTGGCCCAGGTAGGAGAACATCGCCCCGGAGCCGGTCGAGCCCAGCGCCGACCGCCCGTTCTCGGCCACCGCGCCCCCGAAGGAGTACAGGACCGGGCTGAGCACGGACATCTCGTCGCTGACGACGACGCCGGCGCGGGTGCCCGGGACGTGGAGCCGGTAGGCCGCCGCGTAGAGGTCGTCGAAGGTGTCGAGGCGGACGTCGCCGAGCTCGGCCAGCACGTCGTCGTGCACGAAGAGGGACGGGGCGCCGTGCGCGACCGGCACGCCGAGGCGCGACCTCTCGGCCGCGGCCACCACGAGGGGAGGGGCGTCGGGAGCCGCGTCGAGCGACGCCGCCGTCTCCGGCCGCAGGACCCCCGCGGTCAGGAGGAGATCCTCCTCCTCCAGGGTCCGGTACATGAGGACGTCGGCCTCCGCGGCCCCCTGGAGCAGCAGGCCCCCCGGGGACGTGTCCACCTCGGTGAGGGACGCCCCCGCGCCGCCCGGGCCGACGAACCCGCCGACGTCGCGGCGGAGCGCGTCCGTCCAGGGGTGGCGCACCGCCAGCACGCGGACGCCCGCCGTCCCGGAGGTCGCGGCCGACGACCTCCCCGCGCGCGCCACGACGTCCACCGCGGCGGCCCCCAGGGCCGCTGCGACGACGAACGTCCTTCTGGTCAGCTCTGTCGCCACGTGTCCTCCCCCGTGCTGGCACGATCTGCCCACCTCGAGCACGATACCTCCGCGAGCGTCCCGCGCCGCGGCGAAGCGCGGCACCCGGGCGCCCCGGCTTGTGGGAAACTCGTCAGGCTCGCCGCGCGCCCCGGCCGCACCCGCCTTCCGCCCACCTTCTGCCCACGAGGAGCTGAGCCGTTCCCATGAGTCGACTTCCGGACACTGGTCGTGCAGCGCGATGGCTGGTCCGGGAAGACCGGTGGATGGTCGTGGTGGTGCTCGCGCTCTTCGCCGGCCTCGTCCTCGCGGGCGTGACCACGTCGTCGGCAGGCATCGGCCACCTCACGCAGGAGGGCTCGAGCGAGGACGTCAGCCAGGTCGGGACGCCGCGCGCCATCCGGTCCGACGAGTACAACGCGAACACGCCGATCGACCTGTCGATCATGACGACCCACGGCGAGCCGACCCTCAGCCCGCTGGGTGCCGACGCCGGTCTCGTCCAGCGGTACTCCTCGGGCGGCTTCTTCTCGACGGTGACGTTCTTCGACGCGACGGTCCTCAGGGCGGCCGGGGTGCTCCCGGACGCGACGGTGTTCGCGCTGCGGTGGTGGATGCCCGTCGTGCTCCTGCTGCTGGCGCTTCCGGTGTGGTTCCAGGCGCTCGGCCACTCGCGGCGGCTCGGGTGGCTGGCCGCCTTCCTCACCGTGCTGTCGCCCGCGGTCGCCTGGTGGTCGCTGATCCCGGTGCGGGCGTTCGCCTACACGGCGGCGGGGTGCGCCCTGATGGCCTGCGCCTACCACCGCTTCGCGCGGGGCGGTCGTGTCGTGCCCGTGGTGCAGGCGGTGCTGGGCGGGGTCCTGATCGCGGGCATGCCCTCGTTCTACGTGCCCTGGTCCATCGTCCTCGGGCTGCCCCTGCTCGTCGCGACCACGCTCTGGGTCCTCACGCGTCCGGGGTCCTGGGCGCCACGGCTCCTGACCACGGGCATCACGGGCGGGACCGCGGTCGTCTTCGGTCTCGGCACGCTCTGGGAGTACCGCGACAGCCTCGCGGCCCTGCTCGACACCGTCTACCCCGGCGCCCGGCGGTCCGGTCCGGAGGCGCAGCCCTTCTCGATGCTGTTCGGGGCCCCGGGGCTCGGCCCGCTCCAGTCCGGCGATCCCACGGGGACCAACGCGAGCGAGCTCTCGACCTCCTTCACGGTGGCCTTCGTCGTGCTCGTGGTCCTGCTGGTGGCGCAGCGGACCCTCCGGCTGCGCGCTGTCGGTCCCGAGGTGTGGACCCTCGCGGCGTTCTCCGCCGTGTGGCTCGCCTGGGCCACCGTGTCCCTGTACGGGGCGGGGTCGCGCATCCCGATCTTCAGCAGCGTGCCCGCGCCGCGCGCCGCGCAGGTGGTCGGCATCCTCGGCGTGCTGCTCGTGTGCCTCGCGCTGTCCCGGCTGCCACGCTCGGAGCTCTCGACGGCGCTCGTCGTCGGTGCGGTCGCCGGTGCGGTCACCGTGTACGCCGTCTCGCTCCTGCGCGAGACGTTCCTGCCCCAGGCGAACGCGCTGACCATCGTCGGTGCCGGTCTCGGTGTCGCGGCGGTCGCGGCCCTCGTGGTGCGGTTCCCGGACCGCTGGTGGGCGATCGGCGTGGCGGTCCTCCTCGCGGCGCTGCCCGTGTACCGCGCCAACCCGCTGCTCGTCGGGCTCGGCGACCTCCGTGGTTCCGCGACCGCCGACTACCTCGCCGAGGAGGGGGAGCGCGCGCGGGCGGACGGGACCCTCTGGGTGAGCGACGCGAGCGTCCTCGGACCGGTCATGCTCGCCAACGGTGTCCCGGCTCTCTCGGGGCTGCAGAGGTCCGGGCCGGTCGAGGACGAGTGGCTGCGCATCGACCCCGAGCGGGAGTACGAGGAGGCGTGGAACCGCGGCGGCGGGTACCTCGGCTTCGAGCTCGTCCCGGGTCGCGAGACGGAGGTCGCGACGGACGGGTTCGACCAGACGTGGGTGCGCACGGACCCGTGCGTCCTCGCGGACACGTTCCCCGAGCTCTCGAAGGTCGTCTCGGCCCAGGACCTCGACGTCCCGTGCCTCGAGCGCGACACGTCGCTGCGCTGGGCGGGCGCCGACTTCACGGTGTACGACGTCGTGCGGGACGACGCGGCGTGAGCGACGACGCGACCACCGTCCCGCCCCGAGCCGACCGGGGCACGGTGCCCGGTGCCCTCGGACGCCGCTCGAGCGCGCGCATCACGGCGGCGTCCGCAGCCGGGGCGCTGGCCGGCTACGTGGTGCTCGCGATCGCGGCGCGATCCCTGACGCTCGAGGAGAACGCGCTCTTCGTGACGTTCTGGGCCGCGCTCTTCACCACGTACGGCGTGCTCACCGGGGTCGGGACCGAGACGGCCCGCGGGGTCGCCCAGGCGACGCTCGACGACGCACCCCGCGCCCGGGCGCCCCGGGTCGCGGTGACCGCCGCGATCGTCGCCGCGACCGTCCTCGTCGTCCTGGCGTCGACCGCCGGCCTGTGGGGCGGCGCGGTGTTCGGTCCGGGCCACGTGTCCCTGGCGTTCGTGGTCGCCCTGTCCGCGTCCGCGTACGCCGTCGAGGCGTCGCTCCTGGGAGCGCTGTCGGGACGTGGCGGCTGGGACGCGTACGCCGGGGTCATCGCGCTCGAGGCGCTGGGGCGCGTCGCCGTCGTGGCGGTCGTGAGCCTCTGGTTGTCCGGTGTGGTCGCGCTCGCCGCGGCGGCCGGGGCGGCGGCGGCCGCGTGGGTCCTGATGCTCGCGCTCTCCCCGGCGTCGCGTGCCGCACTGCGGGCGCGGGTCGACGCGCGGACCCGGGCGTTCCTGGGCCGTGCCGCCGTGGCGGCCGTCGCCTCGGGCGCCAGCGCCGTGCTCCTCGTCGGCTTCCCCGTCCTCACCTCGCTCACGACGTCGCCGGCCGTCTACGCGACCGCCGCGCCGCTCATGCTCGCCATCTCCCTGACCCGCGCGCCGATCATGGTGCCGCTGACGTCGTTCCAGAGCGTCATCGTGGCCCACTTCGTCCGGGAGAAGAACGGGGCGGGCCGTCTGTTCCTCCGGGTGACCGGAGCGCTCCTCCTCGCCGGGGTCGTCGGAGGAGCTCTCGCGTTCCTCGTCGGCCCCCCGCTCATGCAGGTGCTGTTCGGTGCCGACTACCGCGTGGGCGGGCTCGAGCTCGCGGCGATGACCTTCGCGTCCGCCGGGACGGCGCTCCTGACCATCAGCGGTGCGCTCTGCCAGGCGCTCAAGCGGCACGGCGTGTTCGTGGCCGGCTGGCTCGTCGCGCTCGCGGTCTCCCTCGCGGTCCTGGTGAGCGGTCTCGACATGACCGCGCGGGTCGTCACCGCGCTGCTGGTCGGCCCCTACTGCGGGCTGGTCGTGCACCTCGTCGCGCTCCGTGGCGCGCTCGTCCGGCGGCCGAGCGAGGACTGAGCGCGCGGGCTACCGGAACGCGTGGCGCAGCAGCTCGCGGACGAAGCGGCCGTCCCGCGCGCGGACGGCCCCCGGCAGGAGCGTCAGCGCGTGCACCCGCGAGGTGAGGTGCAGGCGCGAGGCCCGCGCGGCTCGGTGCCAGCCGCGCGACGCGAGGTGCCGAGCCGTCTCGTCGAAGTAGCGCCGCTCCCCGCGGAAGCGTTCGCCGCTGCGGAAGTCGGAGGAGACGCTCTCCGCGTGCCGGCGGTAGGAGAAGACCTCGGCGGGGACGAGAGCGAGGGTCGCCCCGCGGTCCAGGAGGTCGACGATCAGGGCCAGGTCCAGGATGATCCGGTACTCGTCACGGAAGTCGACCTGCTGGACCGTCGCCGTCCGGAAGGCCAGGGACGGCCAGTAGAGCCAGTCGCCGTGGAGCAGCGAGGCGGCGAGGGGCTCGCCCGCGAACGGCCCGGTCCGCCGCTCCCACCGCGCGCGCATCAGGCTCTTGACCCGGTCGGCGAGCGGACGGTGGGGCCGCGACGAGGCATCTATGACCTGCACCCCGGGCTGGAGGATGTCGACGTCGGGGTAGCGGCGGGCCGCCTCGAGCACCGTCGCGACGTAGTCGGGGCCGAGGACGTCGTCGGAGCCCATCACGACGACGTACTCCGACGTCGCGGAGCGCACGGCGCGCCGGAAGTTCTCGATGAGCCCGACGTTCTCCTCGTTGCGGCGGTAGGTCACGCGAGGGTCGTCGATCCCGCGCACGTAGGCGGCTGCCGTGGGGTCGGGGTAGGCGTCGTCGATGACGAGCAGGGTCCAGTCCGGCGACGTCTGCGCGAGCACCGACTCGACGGCCTCCTCCAGGAGCGCGGGGTCCCCCCAGTACGGGATGACGACGTCGATCTGCACGGGAGCTCCTTCGGGAGGGACGGGGTCGCGCCGGTCGGTGCCGAGGCGCGACGGACCGGACCGTACCCGCTCGCGGAGCGTCCGCGCCAGCGCACCGAGGTCGATAGACTCCCTCTCATGCCTTCGCCTTCTCCACGCGGCCTGCTGCTGATCATCCCCGCGTGGAACGAGCAGGAGGCGCTCCCCGCCGTCCTCCGCGAGGTGCGGGAGGTGCTCCCGGAAGCCGACGTCGTCGTCGTGAACGACGGCTCCTCCGACCACACCGCCCTGGTCGCCGCGCGCTGCGGCGTGGAGGTCCTCGACCTTCCCGCCAACCTCGGCGTCGGCGGCGCGATGCGGGCGGGCTACAAGTTCGCCCTGCGCCGGGGGTACGAGACCGCGGTCCAGCTCGACGCCGACGGCCAGCACGACCCGCGCGAGGTCGCGTCGCTGCTGCGTCGGATGGAGGAGACGGGCGCGGACCTCGTCATCGGGGCGCGGTTCGCCGGGGTCGGCACCTATACCGCGCGGGGGCCGCGCCGCTGGTCGATGCGCCTCCTCTCCGGAGTCCTGTCCCGGGTGACGCGCACGCGCCTGACGGACACGACCTCGGGCTTCAAGGCGAGCAACCGGCGCGCGATCCGCCTGTTCGCGTCCAACTACCCGGCCGAGTACCTGGGCGACACCGTGGAGGCGATCGTCATCGCCACCCGGGCCGGGCTGCGCATCGAGCAGCAGGGCGTCGAGATGCGCCCGCGGGCCGGCGGGACGCCCTCGCACGGCCCGGTCCGTGCCGCGGCGTTCCTCCTGCGTGCCGTGGTCGCCCTCGTCGTGGCGCTCACCCGACCGACCGAACCCCTGGAGCCGGAGCCCCTCGCGTGACCGCCTACCTCTTCGCGGCCCTCGTCGCCGTCGTCCTCGTCGTCTCCATGCTCTTCCTGCTGCGACGTCGCCGCGTGAGCGAGAAGTACGCCGGGATCTGGATCGTCCTGGCGCTGGCCGTCGTGGTGCTCGTCGTCTTCCCGGGGCTGTCGTTCGCGGTGGCGCGCCTCGTCGGGGTCGCGACCCCCATCAACCTCGTGTTCGTGCTGGGGCTCGTCGTCCTGCTCCTGGTGTGCATCCAGCTGAGCGTGAGCCTCACGGCGATCGAGGACCGGAACCGCACCCTCACCGAGGAGATCGCGCTCCTGCGGCACGAGGTCGGGGAGCTGCGCGAGCGCACCGACGCGGTCGCGGGCGACCGGGCCGGTGACTCGCCGGAGGAGGGCTGACCCGCCCCCGCGTCACGCCTGCGGAGGCCGGACCCTGAGCCCTGAGACGAACGCCGTCGCCGCCTCGAACGTGGGCAGGAGGCCGGCGGACGCGGCGTCGGTGAGCGACGGCGCCGCGGCGTCCTTGGCCGACAGCTGGTACTCCAGGGGCTGCCCGTCCCGGCCTTGCGTCGGCCACTCGATCGCGACGGTGTCGTCGAGCGGGTGGATGCCGTGCTCCCGACCCGGGGCGTAGGGCGCGGAGCAGAGATAGGTGACGACCGAGTCGTCCTCGAGGGCGAGGAAGGCGTGGCCGAGGCCCTCGGACAGGAAGACGGCGCGCCGGTCGACGTCGTCGAGCAGCACGGCCTCCCAACGGCCGAACGTGGGCGAGCCGACGCGGACGTCGACGACGACGTCCAGGACGGCACCCCGCGGGCACGTCACGTACTTCGCCTGGCTCGGCGGCACGTCGGCGAAGTGGACGCCGCGGAGGGTCCCCCGCGCCGAGACCGACATGTTGGCCTGCCGGAGGTCGAGCGACCGACCCGTGGCCTCCTCGAGCTCGGTGGCCTTGAACCACTCCAGGAACACGCCACGGTCGTCGCCGTGCTGCCGGGGCGTGAGCTCCCACGCTCCGTCGATCGAGAGTGCGCGGACGTCCATCGGGTCTCCTTCTGCTGGGGGGCCCGGCCACACTACCCGCCTTCGTGCGCCGGATATCCTCACCTGCGGACGGGTCGTACCTGGCCCGGCACGGATGACGAAGGAGAGATCGATGGCGGATGGCCTCCGGTGGCTGGTGACCGGTGCGAGCGGGATGCTCGGTCAGGACGTGGTCTCCACGCTCGAGGCCGCCGGGCGCCCCGTGCGGAGCGTGGGCCGGGACGACCTGGACGTGACCGACCCCGAGGCGTGCCGTCAGGTGGTCGCGGGGGCCGACGTCGTCGTCAACTGCGCCGCCTGGACGGCCGTCGACGACGCCGAGGAGCGCGAGCCGGCGGCCTTCGCCGTCAACGCGGTGGGTGCGGCCAACGTCGCGCGCGCCGCGCGGGAGCACGGGGCGCGGGTGGTCCAGGTCTCCACCGACTACGTCTTCGCCGGCGACGGCACGGCTCCCTACGCGGAGGACGCGCCGGTGCTCCCTCTCTCCGCGTACGGCCGCACGAAGGCGGCGGGGGAGTGGGCGGTCCTCGCGGCCGACGGGCGCAACCTCGTCGTGCGCACGGCCTGGCTGTACGGCGCGGGCGGCCCGAACTTCGCCGCCACGATGGTGCGGCTCGTCCGCGAGCGCGGCGCGGTGTCCGTCGTGGACGACCAGCGGGGTCAGCCGACGTGGACGGCCGACCTGGCCGACCTGATCGTGCGGCTCGTCGACGCCGACGCCCCGGGCGGGGTGTACCACGGCACGTCGAGCGGCGCGACGACGTGGTTCGGGTTCGCGCGTGCCGCCGTCGCGTCCGCCGGGCTCGACCCGGCCGCGGTCACGCCCACGACGAGCGCGGCGTTCGCGCGACCGGCACCGCGGCCGTCCTGGTCGGTGCTGGGGCACGACGCGCTGCGCGCCGCCGGGGTCGAGCCGATCGGGCCCTGGGACGAGCGGTGGGCGACGGCGGCCGCCGCGGTCGTCGGCTGACGACCGCGGCGCGTCACTCGTCGAGCAGGCTCAGCAGGTAGGAGCCGTAGCCCGACTTCACGAGGGCCTGGGCCCGGGAGCGCAGGCCCTCGTCGTCGAGGAAGCCACGACGCCAGGCGACCTCCTCGGGGGAGCCGATCTTGAGCCCCTGTCGGTTCTCGATCGTGCGGACGTAGTCCGACGCCTCGAGGAGGGAGTCGAAGGTGCCCGTGTCGAGCCACGCCGTGCCCCGCGGCAGGACCTCGACCTGCAGGCGCCCCTGGCGCAGGTACTCGCGGTTGACGTCGGTGATCTCGTACTCGCCCCGCGCGGAGGGCCGCAGGCTCTTGGCGATCTCGACGACGTCGTTGTCGTAGAAGTACAGGCCGGGGACCGCGTAGCTCGACCTGGGTGCGGTGGGCTTCTCCTCGAGCGACAGCGCCTTGCCGTCGTCGTCGAACTCGACGACGCCGTAGGCGGTCGGGTCCGAGACGCGGTAGGCGAACACGGCGCCGCCGTCGATGTCGCCGAAGCGCACGAGCTGGGAGCCCAGGCCGGGGCCGTAGAAGATGTTGTCGCCCAGGACGAGGGCCACCGCGTCGTCGCCCACGAACTCCTCGCCGAGGACGAACGCCTGGGCGAGCCCGTTCGGCTCGGGCTGCACCGTGTACTCGATCGAGATGCCGAACTGCGAACCGTCGCCGAGGAGGCGGCGGAACTGGTCCGCGTCGTGCGGCGTCGTGATGACGAGCACTTCGCGGATCCCCGCGAGGATCAGCGTCGAGAGCGGGTAGTAGATCATCGGCTTGTCGTAGACCGGCACGAGCTGCTTGCTCACGCCGAGGGTGATCGGGTGCAGACGCGTCCCGGAGCCGCCGGCAAGAATGATTCCGCGCATGCCCGCGATCCTCTCACGGCCCGCGGATGCCGGTCGGGGGCGCCCGGGGCACGATGGGCCGGACGTCGTCGTCCGACCGCAGGAGAAGTCATGCTCGAGTCCCCGGCCGGAGCGCCGCGACCCTTCCGTGCCCCCCGGCGCCCGCGCCGGCTGCGGCGCGCCGTCATCGCCGTGGGGGTCGTCCTGGCGCTCGGGGCGCCGATGGCCCCCGCGGCGCACGCGACCGGTGCGACGGCCCCGCACGCCGTCGAGCAGGCCGCGGCGGTGGCGTACGTGAAGAAGCCGTTCAGCCCCACGATCTACGCGGTCACGGCCACCTCGCACCGGGCGATCGGCTACGCCGAGTGGCGGGACGCCGGGTCGCCCACCCCAGGCCCGTCGCCCACCGCGTACTTCCGGTACGCGTGGTCGTCCACGCTCTACGGCGTCACCTCCTGGCCGGACGGGGCGGAGTGGGAGCGGTTGTCCTACGCGGGCTGGGTGGACGCGGGACGTCCGGCGGCACAGCTCGCAGGCTGGATCCCCGGGAGCTCCGTGTACCGCTGGGAGACGTCGGACGAGCTCTTCCTGCGCGGGGAGGACGCGTCGATCCACAAGCTCACGTGGTCCGAGTGGAGCCTCGCCGGGCGCCCGCCCGCCACGGTCCGCGCGAACGAAGGCTTCGTCCGCCTGTCGTGGGACGGGTCCGTCGCCCGCGTGCGCGACCTGCGGTACGGGCAGGGGGCGCCGGTCTCGTACGCGACCTGGCTCGCCGAGGGTGCCCCGACTCCTCGCGTCGCGCCCCGGTTCCCCGGCGACATCTTCGAGAAGGACTTCACGGGCCCCGGGATCCGGTACTCGGGGCCGACCGTCTCGCGCTACGTCTCGTTCGCGGAGTGGCAGGCCGCCGGGTCGCCCGTCCCGTACGCCGGCCGGAACGGACGCCTGGACCCGGCGACCCTCTGCGGGATCGCCTGGTCGCCGGGGGTGCTGCTGCGGTGCGACGCCGCACGTGCGCTCGAACGGCTGAACGTCGCGTACACGCGGCAGTTCGGTCGACCGCTCGCCGTGGACTACGGGTACCGCACCTACGCGACGCAGGTGTACCTCCGGATGACGCTGGGGACCGTGGCGGCCGTCCCCGGGACGTCCAACCACGGCTGGGGTCTCGCGATCGACACCCCCGAAGGCGCCGGTCACGGGTTCGGCTCGCCGTCCTACGCGTGGTTGCGCGCCAACGCCCCGACGTACGGCTGGGTGGCGCCGCGGTGGGCCTGGGCGGACGGCTCCAACCCGGAGTACTGGCACTTCGAGTACACGGGGTGAGCGCGCCGGCGTCAGCCCGGGACGGTGGCCGTGACGACGAACTCGTTGTACGTGAAGAGACGGCCCGCGGCGCGAGGCAGCGGGAAGGACCGTGACCCGGTCACCCGCAGGCCCAGGGCACGGCACGTCGCGACGATCCGGTCGCCGTCGACGAAGTCCGTGTGCGAGGCGTCGCTCGCGAAGCCCCGCTCCTGCGGGCAGATGACGACGACCCGGGCCCCGCGTGCCGCGAACCGGAGGTAGTGGCGCAGGAACGACTCCTGGGAGCCGGGCTCGAGGTGCTCGAGCACGTGGGCGACGAGGACGCCGTCGAAACCTTGCTGGTCCGCGGACGTGCGGGACTCGAGCTCGTCGGGCAGGTACGCCTCGAGCCCTCGCGCGCGGCAGAAGTCGACAGAGCTCGGGTTGTGGTCCACGCCGACGCTCCCGGGGGCGAGGTGGCGGAGGTTCCGGCCGATCCCGCAGCCCACGTCGAGCGTCCGGCGCGTGCCGAGCAGGCGGCGCAGGTTCCACCGGTACGGGGCCTGCACGTCGAGCAACCGCTTCCAGCGGGCGCCCTCGAGCTCTTCGAGCCGCTGCGCGTACTCGGGCGACGTGGTGTCCTCCACGCGACGAGGCCGGGTGCCGTCCGCCGGCTCGTCCCGTGCGGGGCCGTCGGTCTCCGGACCTGCCATGGTGCTCCTTCGGGCCTCGTGGGGTCGCGCTCGCGGGCGTACGACGACCGCGAACCCCCCGAGCCTCGCCGCTCCGGTGCCGGATGGCAACAGATGACGGCCGGCCCGTCGACGAGCCGCGGAGGGTCAGGCCTCGAGCGGCGCGCCGTCGACGCGCTCCGAGGCGCGCAGCCCAGCGAGGTCCGTGCCGGCGGCCGCGGTCGTCAGCACGAGCGAGCCGTCGGTGGACCAGACCCCCACCGCGGTGCGGAGCACGCCCGCGACGGTCCTGCCCTGGAGCAGCCAGCGACGCGGCGTCGCGAGGTCGCCGCCCGCGCTCGCCAGGTCCTCGACCGCGCGCGCGACGAGCTCGCCGTGGGTCTCGCGCCCGTCGTCCGTCGCGGGGGACCCGTCGACCGGCTCCGGGGCCCAGCCCACCTGGTCGCCGTACGTCATGACCGCCGAGGCGGCGTCGATCGCCCCGGGGGGCAGCGTGGCGTCGAACCGGCGCGCCAGGGCGGGGAGAGCCACGGCGACGAGCTCCGCGCCGGAACCCGTCCACACGTCGGGGCGGTGGGTGACGACCACGTCGGCGTGCGTGGTGGCCGGGTCGGTGGCATTCTCGCCGACCAGGACGACGGTGGCTCCCACCCGCCACGCAGCCAACGCCCAGACGACGGTGCGCCAATGCACCGGGAGATCGAGAACGACCCTCGTTCCGGGACCGGCGTCGAATTCCTCGACGAGCAGGTTCGTGGTCTTGTTGACCCAGTTCTCGAGCACCGCGCCGGAGAGCTCGACCCGCTCGCCGTCGTCCCCGTACCACGTGAGCCGGGGCCGACCGGGGTCGCGCGTGACGAGTCGGAGCAGGTCAGCGACGTGGGCGGGACGGTCGCCGCGAGGGGCGGGGGCGTGGGGAGCGGGCACCATGGACACCACCCTAGGGTGCTGATATCGACACCCGAGATGTGGTGATTTCACCCCGCGCCTCCGCGGGGCTATCACATTTCGGCTTGACGCCCGCGGATGACACGCGTGTAATTTCTTCAATGCAGTTTCCTGCCTGGTTCTCGCTCGAGGCCCGGCGAACGGCATGAAGGGGCGAGCAATGTGGAACATGCTGGACGGGACGGGCGGGGTCTTCCCCTCCGACGCTGAGCGAGAGGTGGAGCGCGTGGCACCGGTGCTGCCGCTCTTCGGTGAGCCGGTCGACGACTCGCTCATGGGGTGGCAGGAGCGCGCGCTGTGCGCCCAGACGGACCCGGAGGCCTTCTTCCCGGAGAAGGGCGGGTCCACGCGCGAGGCGAAGAAGGTCTGCACGGGCTGCGAGGTCCGCGCGGAGTGCCTCGAGTACGCGCTCGAGCACGACGAGCGCTTCGGCATCTGGGGCGGGCTGTCCGAGCGGGAGCGCCGCAAGCTCAAGCGCCGCGTCGTCTGAGACCCGGGCGTCGCCGACACCCGCCACACCGGGGCGCGCAAATGCCGCGCCTGGAGCCGTGTCCGTCGCATGATCGACGGGACATGACTTCCTCCGACCTCACCACGTCCGCGCGCAGCGCCCGTCCCGGCGACGTCACACCGGGAGCCGCCGCGCGCGCCGCCGCCGTGCCGGGCGTCGTCGCGGCACCCGGGATCGTCGCCGCCGTAACGGGCGCGCTGCCCGTCGTGACCACGGTCACGGCGGTCGTCGTGACGCGCGGCCGCACCCCGTTCCTCGCCCACACGCTGGCGGCGCTGCGCGCCCAGACGACGAGCCCCCACGAGGTCGTCGTCGTCGACGCCGCGACCGGCGACGCGAGCAGCGAGCACCAGGGTCTGCAGCTCGGGGACGCGCGGTTCGTCGCGGCCCCGCGCGCCCGGTCGTTCGGCGACGCGGTCGACACGGCGCTCGCAAACGTCGAGCCGGGCACGTGGCTCTGGCTCCTGCACGACGACTCGGCACCCGCGCCCGACGCGCTCGCCGAGCTGCTGCGCGCCGTCGAGCACTCGAGCGCGGTCGCGGTGGCCGGCCCCAAGCAGGAGCGCTGGGTGCCCGGCACCGACGCGCAGCCCGCGGCGCCGTTCGAGCCGGGCACGGTCAGCCGCCTCGTCGAGGTGGGCGTGACCACGACCCCGCTGGGGCGCCGCCTGACCGGCATCGACGAGGACGAGGTCGACCAGGGGCAGCACGACGCGCGGGAGGACGTGCTCGCCGTCGGGCTGGCCGGGGCGCTCGTCCGGCGGACCGTATGGCAGGAGCTCGGCGGGACCGACCCCGAGCTCGGCCCGTTCGGCGACGGCCTGGACCTGTGCCGGCGGGCGCGCCTCGCGGGGCACCGGGTCGTCGTCGTCCCGTCGGCCGTGGTGCGGCACGCGCAGGCCTCCCTGCTCGGGCTGCGCGAGCGCCGACGCGGGACCACGGCGCTCCCCGCCCCGGACCCCGACGCGTCGTCGGCCGCGCGCCGCCACTCCCAGCTCCACGCGCGGCTCGTCGGCGTCGCGGCACCGTGGCTCCCGTTCGTCGCGCTCGCGATGGTCGTCGGCGCGCCCTTCCACGCCGCGTTCCGGCTGCTCGTCAAGCAGCCCGGGCAGGCCCGGGACGAGCTGCTCGCGCCGCTGTGGGCGCTCGTGCGGGTCGGTCCGGTCGTCCGGGCGCGTCGCGTGGCACGGCGGACCCGGCGGCTCCCGCGCCGGGCGCTGCGCCCGCTGCGCGGCACGTGGCGCGAGGTGCTCGCCGAGCGGCGCGACCGGCGGCTCGCGCGC
>QAPD01000017.1 GCA_003052455.1 Sphaerisporangium cinnabarinum
CGGCGGCGGCCGCCGCAGGCGCCCCGGCGCCCGGGATCGCCGTGCGTGCCGTCCGGCGCGGGCTCGGACGCGCCCTGCGCCCCGTCGCGCGCCTCGTGCCGGGCCCGCGCGCCGCCGTCCGCCACGGTCTGCTCCCCGTCGGCCGGACCGAGCGGCGTGCCGCGCACACCGCCGCCGTCGTGGGTACCGTCCTCGCGCTCGTCCTCCTCGTCGCCGGTTCCTGGGTCGCGCGCCCGACGGCGACCGTCGGGGCCGTCGTCGTCGGTCTGCTCCTGCTCGCGGCGCGTGCCGCCGCGCCGCGGTCCCTGCACGCGCCCCTCGTCGGGGTCGCGTACGGGTACGCGCTGCTCGTGCTCGGCGTGACGCTCGCCTGGAGCGGGGCCGGGACGGTCGTCGTGCTGTGCGGGGTGTCCGGCGTCGCCTCGCTCGCGGCGCTCGCGGTGACGCTCGCGCCACGCGTCGACCGGGGCACGTGGTGGGCGGTCCTCGGCGTGACCGCCGTGCCGTTCGGGCTCGGGGTGCTCACCGTCGTGGACGAGCGCAGCACCTGGTCCGTCGCGGCGTGCCTCGCGATGCTCGCGCTCGAGGTCGTCCTGGTCGGCTCCCGACGTCCCGGTTCGGTGACGGCGCTGCGCGTCCTCGCCGCGGCCCTCGTGCTCCCGACGGCGGCCGTCGCCGTCGTGAGCGCGGGCGCGCTCGTGCTCCCGGGCAGCGGCTCGCCGGTCGTCCTGCCCGCCGTCGCCGTCCTGGTCGCGACGGCGCTCGCGGGGGCCCGGCCGCTCGCGGCACGGCTCGACCTCGGGGCCGGTCGCGTCGCCGTGGAGGCGAGCGCGGCGGTGACGGGCGCCATCGCGGTCGGGCTCGCGTACGGGCGCCCCGCCGCGGGGCCGACGGTCGCCGTCGCCGTGCTGCTCCTCCTCGCCGTCGGCGCGGGGCTCGCCGCGCGCGACCGCGACCGCCGGGGCGAGTGGTGGCTCGCCGCCGCGCTCGGCACCGCGGCGC
The DNA here is from genome assembly GCA_003052455.1 of Sphaerisporangium cinnabarinum. GTDB lineage: Bacteria > Actinomycetota > Actinomycetes > Actinomycetales > Cellulomonadaceae > Cellulosimicrobium > Cellulosimicrobium cinnabarinum. The sequence continues at coordinate 1,003 of QAPD01000017.1, forward strand.
TGTGGACGGCGCTCGCGGCCGCCGAGGTCGGGCTCGTCGAGGCGTACACCGCGCCGCCGGCGCTCGCGGTCGTCGTCACGGGCGCGCTCCTCGCCCGTCGTGCGCGGCGCTGGTGGGAGCTCGCGAGCGCGGGTCTCGTGCTGCTCGTCGTGCCGTCGGTGCTCGTCCTGGGCGCTGCCCCGGGCGCGGGCGACGTCCGCGCGTCGCTGCTCGTCGTCGCCGGTGCGGTGGCGGTGGCCGGTGCGGTGCTGCTCCGGCAGGGCACGACGGCGGGCGGCGTCGCCCCGGCCGCGACGACCCGCAGCGCGTGGCGGCGCGCCGGTGCGCTCCGGCTCGCCGGTGCCGCGGTGCTCGCCGCGGTCGCCGGGACGGTGGAGTCGCTGCACGTCGCGCACGTCCCGGGCGGTGGTGCGCTGTTCGTCCTCGGGTTCGCCTGGGCGCTCGCGGCGGGTGGCGTGGCGCTCGGTGCCGGGCTCGCCGCGGCGCGCGCGACCTCGGGGCGGGGTGCCGCGGTCGCGCGGCGCTGGGCCGTCGCGCCCGCCCTGGGGCTCGTGGTGGTCGGCGCCGTCGCGAACGTGCGGCCCGTGTGGGGCGTCATCGCGGCGGTCTGGCTCGTCGAGGTCGCGCTCCTCGCGGTGCTCGTGGTGGCGGTGCGCCGCGCCGTGCGCGGGCGGCTGGACCTCCCGCCCGCGTGGTTCCTGTGGCTGCTCGCCCTCGTCGCCGCGATCGGTGCGTGGTCGCCGCGCGAGCTGCGCGTCGAGGTCTTCTCCCTCCCGCTCGGCGCCGGGCTCCTCGTCGCGGGCTACCTCGCGCTCGTGGCGGGCACGGCGGGGAGCGCGGGCACGGCGGGCACGGTCCCGGGCGGACCGGGCGGTCTCCCGGCCGTGCCCCCGCGCACGGCCCGGCCCCTCGGCGGCTGGCCCGTCGGCGTCGTCGGGTCGTGGCGCGCGCTCGCACCCGGGCTCCTCGCGCTCGTCGGGCCGTCGGTGCTCGCGACGTACACCGACGCGCGCACGTGGCGCGCGATGCTCGTCGTCGTGCTCGCGCTCGCGGCGGTCCTCGTCGGGACGCGCAAGCACCTCGCGGCGCCGTTCCTGCTGGGCGTCGCCGTGCTGCCGGTCGAGATCCTCGTGGTGTTCGTCTCGCAGCTCGGCACGCGCATCTCCGCCGGGCCGTGGATGCTCACGCTGGCCGCGGCGGGCGGCCTGCTGCTCATCATCGCGACGTACTACGAGCGGCGGATCGCCGCGTACGACGGCGCCGCCGCGTACGTCCGGGACCTGCGCTGACCATAATCCCTACCATGTGGCCCGTTTCTCCGCCGGGTGGCCCATAATGTTCGGGATCCGCCGCACGACGGCGGGCTCATCGGCAACGTAGGCGGGGGCGAGGCCGCGACGGCACACGGAGGTGTCCGGTCGTCGGGCCACGCCCCGGGGGCGCAGTCCCTGGAGAACGGCATCGTGATCAGGATCGGCATCGTGGAGGACGACCCCGCGAGCAGCGCGCTGCTCGTGGAGTACCTGCGACGCTACGAGCAGGAGCACGGCGAGCAGTTCGCCGTCGCGCTCTTCGCCGACGGCGAGCAGGTGGTCGCCGGGTACCGACCGGACTTCGACATCCTGCTGCTCGACGTCGAGATGCCGAACCTCGACGGCTTCAGCGCCGCCCGGCGCATCCGCCAGGTCGACGCGGACGTCGTCCTGATCTTCATCACCAACATGACCCAGCACGCGATCAAGGGGTACGAGGTCGACGCGCTGAGCTACATGCTCAAGCCGCTGCGGTACTTCGCGTTCTCCCAGGAGCTCAAGCGGTCCGTGGCCCGCCTCCGACGGCGGTCGGCCGACTACCTCCTGCTCGCGGTCGACGGCGGGCTGGCCCGCGTCGCGACCGACGACATCGTCTTCCTCGAGAGCGCGAAGCACCGCACGACGGTGCACACGGTGGACGGGAGGCACTCCGTCGTCGGGCCGCTCAAGGCGCTCGAGGCCCAGCTGGAGGGCCGGGACTTCTTCCGGAGCAACAGCGGCTACCTCGTGAACCTGCGGCACGTGCTCGCGGTCCAGGGCAGCAGCGTGCTCCTCGTCGGCGGGCACGACCTGCTCATCAGCCGGGCGCGGAAGAAGGCGTTCCTCGCTGCGCTCACCGACTACCTCGGGGCGCGACGGGCATGAGCGCCGCGACCGACCTCATGGCGACCCTGCCCGACATCCCGCGCGCCCTGACCGGCCTCGCGGAGTGGCTCGCGTGCCTGGTCTACGTGCTCCTGCGCCGACCCCGCCTGCCCCGGTCCCGGCTCGTGGCGCTCGCCGCCGCCGCCCTCGCCGCGCAGGTCGGGGTGCAGGCGCTCGCCGACCTGCTCCCGCGCCAGCTGTGGACCGTCGGCATGGCCGCCGCGGTCGCGTGCATGTACGGGTTCATCGTCGCGGCGGCGCGCGTCTCGGCACGCGACGCGGGCTACTTCGCGGCGCGCGCGCTCGTGCTCGCCGAGCTCGTGGCGGCGCTGCACTGGCAGGTCCACTGCTTCTTCTTCCTGCCCGACGGCCGCCCCGGCACGGCCTGGCAGGTCGCGTTCTTCGTCCTCGTGTACGCGGTGGGGTACGGGGTCGCGTACGTCGTCGAGTCCCGCCACTTCCGCCCGGACCAGGAGCTCGACGTCACCGTCGGCGAGCTCGCGTCCGCCGTCGCGATCGCGCTCGTCACGTTCTTCATGAGCAACATCAGCTTCCTCAACGCCAACACCCCGTTCAGCGGTCGCCTCGGGCTCGAGATCTTCTACATCCGCACGCTCGTCGACCTGTGCGGCTTCGTGGCCCTCTACGCCCAGCAGGGCCAACGGCTCCAGCACCAGGCGCGGTCCGAGGTGCGCGCCATCGACGAGATGCTGCGCCGGCAGCACGAGCAGTACCTGCAGTCGAAGCGGAACATGCAGATCGTCCACCGCAAGTACCACGACCTCAAGCACCAGATCGGGGTGATCCGCGCCGAGGCGGACCCGGGACGGCGCGCGTCCTACCTCGACCACCTCGAGGCCAGCATCTCCGGCCACGCCCGGCAGGCCGACACGGGCAACGGCGTGCTCGACGTCATCCTCACGACCAAGAGCCAGGAGTGCGCGGAGCGGGACATCGACCTCACGTGCGTGGTCGACGGAGCCCTGCTCGACTTCATGTCCGCGATGGACGTCGCCGCGGTCTTCGGCAACGCCCTGGACAACGCGATCGACGGCGTCATGGCCGTCCCCGACCCGGAGCGGCGCATCATCAAGGTCGCGGTCTACGCGCGCGACCGCTTCGTGCTGCTCACGGTCGAGAACTACTTCTCCGGCGAGCTCCGCACCGAGGGCGGGGACATCGTCACCCGGCGCGCCGACCGCACGCGGCACGGCTACGGGCTCAAGTCCATCCGGTACACCGCGGAGAAGTACGGCGGGTCGATGACCGTGAACACCGAGGACCGCTGGTTCCTCCTCCGTGTCCTGCTGCCCATGCCGGAGGATCGCCCGCCCACGGGCTCGCCCCGGCAGGCGGCGTCGGCCACGCACCCGGCGTAGACCCGCGCCCGGCGGCCACGGGCCCTGCCGGGCTGTCACGGGGCGTCGCACGGCCACGGCCGCCGCCCCGGAGGCCGACGGACGACCCGTCCGGGCGGGACCTGGGACCCGCCCGCCGTGACCCCGCCGTGACCTCGGCGACCGTTCGTGGACGCAAAGCGACGGTTCGTGCACCCGGCCGCCCCGGCCGTCCCCGGCGTCCATAGCGTGACGGCGCGGCTCAGGGACCACGACGTCCCGGGCCTCGACGGGTTCGCAGAGCTCGCTGCGCCACGCACGCGCCTCCGGGTGGGTCGCCGGGGTCGGTGCGGAGCGGGTGGGCGCGGAGACGACAAGGGAAGGTCGATGAAGACAACGACAACGGCGGGACACCGCGACAACCGGGCGGGCCGCGTCAAGGGAGCGGCGGCGCTCGCGAGCCTCGCCCTCGTGGCCGCGGCGGGATGCACGGCAGGCACCACGGACGACGAGAACGCGGCGGACGCGTTCACGACCCGGGAGGTCACGGACGGGACCACGTCCTTCGTGGTCGTCGACAACCCGGGCGACGGGCCCACGCTCTCCTACGGGAAGGACAGCGCCGTCGAGCTCCTCACCGAGGAGGTCGACGGCCAGGAGCTCGCGTTCAAGGACATGAACGCGAACGGGACGCTCGACACCTGGGAGGACTGGCGGGAGCCGGCCGAGGACCGTGCCGCGGCGCTCGCCGAGGAGCTCACGATCGAGCAGATCGCGGGGCTCATGCTCTTCAGCTCGCACGAGCGGTCGCAGGCCGACGGCCTCACGGACGCGCAGAAGGAGTACCTGACGGACTCCCACCTGCGCAACGTCCTGCACGCGGGCCCGAGCGACGTCGAGGCGACCGTCACGTGGGCCAACGAGATGCAGGCCTACGCCGAGTCGCTCGCGACCGCCGACGAGCCCTACGTCCCGGTGAACTTCGCCTCTGACCCGCGCTCGACCGCGGGCTCCGGCGGCTACAACGCCGAGGGCGCCGACATCTCGCGGTGGCCGTCGAACCTCGGCCTCGCCGCGACGTTCGACGTCGAGCACATGGACAACTTCGCCGAGATGTCCTCCGCGGAGTACCGCGCGCTGGGGATCACGACGGCGCTCAGCCCGCAGATCGACCTCGCGACCGAGCCGCGGTGGCTGCGCGTCGGCGGCACGTTCGGCGAGGACGTCGAGCAGAACACCGAGCTGGCCGCCGCGTACGTGGACGGCTACCAGAGCACGACCGGCCAGGACGGCTGGGGCCCCGAGTCCGTCAACGCGATGATCAAGCACTGGGCGGGCGACGGCCCCGGCGAGGGCGGCCGCGAGGCCCACACCGACGCCGGCAAGTACGGCGTCTACCCGGGCGACAACTTCGACGCGCACACCGAGGCCTTCCTCGGGTCGCTCGACTCCGCGGCCGTCATGTCGGCCTACTCGATCGCGCTCGACGGCGCGGGCGAGCCGCTGTTCGGCGAGCGCGTCGGCACGGCGTACGACGACACGCGCATGAACCTGCTCCGCGAGGAGAACGGCTACCAGGGCGTCGTCGTCACCGACTGGGGCGTCACGACCGGGGTGAACGACGAGGGCGCGGTCATCGCGACCGGCTGGGGCGCCGAGGACCTCACCAAGGAGCAGCGCCACTACGAGATCCTCAAGACCGGGCACGACATGTTCGGCGGCAACAACGACGTCGCGCCGGTCCTCGCGGCCCACGAGATGTGGCAGGCCGACTTCGAGGCGGGCACGAACGACGTCGACGCCGACACGCGCTTCCGCGAGTCCGGCGCGCGCATCCTCACGATGTTCTTCAACCCGGGCCTGTACGAGAACGCGTACCTGGACCTCGACGAGTCCACGACGATCCTCGCGAGCGACGACAAGGTCGACGCCGGCTACGCGGCGCAGCTCGACTCCGTGGTCCTGCTGAAGAACGACGGCGAGACCGTCACCGCCGCGGACGCCGAGACGTGGAAGGACAAGACCGTCTACGTCCCGCGCAGCTTCAACACCGGCTTCGCGAGCTCGTTCGGTCCGGGCGAGTACACCGAGGGCGCCGGGATCGACCTCGAGGTGGCCGAGCAGTACTTCGGCACCGTGCTCACGGACGAGGCCGTCACCGACGCCGACGACAAGGTCACGAGCTACACCGCTCCCGACCTGTCGGACGTCGACCTCGTGCTCGTGGGCATGGACAGCCCGGACAACGGCGGCACGTTCTCGAACATCGGGCACGACGTCGAGAACGACACCTGGTACCCGCTGTCGCTGCAGTACCGCCCGTACACCGCGGACGGCCCGAACGTGCGCCAGACCTCGATCTCCGGCGACCTGCTCCCGGACGGCACGCGCCAGAACCGCTCGTACTTCGGGAACACGTCGAAGATCGCGAACGAGTCGGACCTCGACGCGTTCGAGCGCGCCGTCGCGGCCGTCGAGGCGTCCGGCAAGGACATCCCGGTCGTCACCGTCCTCAAGGCGACCAACCCGGTCGTCCCGGCGGAGTTCGAGCCCGCGTCCGACGCGATCGTCGTCGGGTTCGGCACGAGCGACCAGGCGCTCCTCGAGGTCGTGCTCGGCCTCCACGAGCCCCAGGGCCGCCTGCCCGTCCAGCTCCCCCGGGACATGGACACGGTCGAGGCGCAGCAGGAGGACGTCGCGAAGGACATGACGCCCTACACCGACGCCGCGGGCAACGCCTACGACTACGGCTTCGGACTGAGCTACGGCGGGCCGATCACGGACTGACGGACCGCACGGGCGGGCGGTCGCACGAGCGGCCGCCCGCCCGGGGCGGACGGCGCCCGTCCGGCGCCGTCCGGCCCCGACCACGCCGCGGGGTGGGCCCGCGGCACGAACGAACCAAGGAGCAGGAAGTGAAGCGGAACAAGGCGCTGACCACGGGGATCGGGCTGCTCGTCGCCGTCACGGGGGCCTTCGGGCTGACGGCGTGCGGGAGCGGCGACGACTCCGCCGCCGGGCCGTCGTCGTCCGAGAGCCAGGCGACCGACGTCGACGTGGCGACGGACCTCGAGAACGCGCGCACGGCGGTCGCCGACGCGCTGGCGGAGGACGACAGCTGGGCGCAGATCATGCTCGCCAGCGACGTCAAGGAGCCGACGGTCAAGTACGGCCTCCTCGTGGTGCCGTTCGTCCCCTCCGACGCCGCCTCGCGCGTCCAGGGCACGGTCGACATCAAGGACGGGAAGTACACGATCGAGGCCGACTCCGCCGCGACCGGCGAGACGTGGCAGATCGACCAGGACGGCACCATCGCCCCGGCCGGGGAGTAGCCGTACCGCGCCCCGCCGTCCGCCTCTCCGCCCGCCTCGCCGGGCGGACGGCGAGGCGGGCGGCGGGCGCTCCGGACGGCACGGGTCGAGCACGGCCGACCGTCCGTGCCGCAGAAACGACCGATCGTGCAGCCGCGGCGGGCGGCGCCGTACCCCGCTCCTAGCCTGAGGAACGGGCCGCACTCGAGGAGGAATGCAGTGAACGCCAGGGCGAAGAACGCCGACGGTGCCAGGACACCGATGTCGAACAAGAAGTTCCTGTGGATCTGGGTCCCCGTGCTCGCGACGGTGACCGTGCTCGTCGTCGTCGCGAACGTCGCGCTCAACGTCGCGGGCGGCTGGGTCGCGTCCCAGCTCGGGTCCGGCACCTACACGTTCACCAACTCCGAGGAGTCCTCGGGCTGGGACACCGCGTACTACACGGCCGAGCACGACAGCCAGGAGTCCGTCGACGAGGCCGCGAAGACCCTCGTCGAGGAGATCGCGGCCGGCGGCATCGTCCTCGCGAAGAACGAGGCCGGCGCGCTGCCGCTCACGTCCGACGCCCGCGTGACCATGCTGGGCCGCGCGTCCGCGGACCCGGTGTTCGGCGGCTCGGGCTCCGGCTCGGTCGACACGAACTCGGCCGTGACCGTCCGCGGGGGCCTCGAGAACGCGGGCCTCACGGTCAACGACGAGGTCTACGCCACGATCGAGGCGTTCGCGGCGGAGAACCCGCGCGGCCACATCGAGATGGACAACCCCGACGCGTCGAGCTACACCGTGGGCGAGCTGCCCGTCGGCGACTACGAGGCGCGGTCCGGGACGTTCGCCGAGTTCGGCGACGCCGCGATCGTCACGATCGGCCGCCCCGGCGGCGAGGGCGGCGACCTCACGCGTGACATGACGGGCTGGGACGACCACGCCGAGCCCGGCCAGCACCAGCTCGAGCTGAACAAGGACGAGAAGGACCTGATCGCGCTCGCGAAGGCGAGCTTCGAGACGGTCGTCGTGGTCGTCAACGCGTCCACGACCCTGGAGCTCGGCGAGCTGCAGGCCGACCCGGAGGTCGACGCGATCCTCCTCGCGGGCTCGCCCGGCGCGACCGGCTTCAACGCCCTGGGGTCGGTCCTCACGGGCGAGGTCAACCCGTCCGGCCGCACGGTCGACGTGTGGGCGGCCGACTTCACGGCCGACCCGACGTTCGCCAACTTCGGGAGCTTCTTCTACTCGAACGTCGAGGCGTCCTACCCCGTCTCGGCGGTCGAGAAGGCGACGTCCAACGCGACCGTCACGAGCAACGCGCCGTTCGTGAACTACAGCGAGGGCATCTACGTCGGGTACCGCTACTACGAGACCGCGGCGGCCGAGGGCTTCCTCGACTACGACGACGCGGTGGTCTACCCGTTCGGCTACGGCCTGAGCTACACCGACTTCGCGTGGGCGGTCACGGGCACCGAGGCGGGCGACGTCGACGGGACCGTCGCGGTCACGGTCGAGGTCACGAACACGGGCACGGTCGCCGGCCGCGACGTCGTCGAGCTCTACTACTCCGCGCCGTACACGCCCGGCGGGATCGAGAAGTCCGAGGTCGTCCTCGGCGACTTCGCCAAGACCGGGACGATCGAGCCGGGCGCGAGCGAGACCGTGACCCTCGAGCTCGCCGTCGAGGACATGGCGTCCTACGACCACCTGGGCGCGGAGGCGTACATGCTGGAGGCGGGCGACTACACGCTCAGCCTGCGCACCGACTCCCACACCGTCGCGGCGGGCACCGAGCCGATCACCTACCCGGTCGCGTCCGACGTCGTGTACACGGGCGAGGAGCACCGCGCGTCGGACCTCGCCGAGGTGACCAACCGGTTCGACGACGTCTCCGCGCGCTTCAGCGCCGACGGCGCGGACGGCACGGTCGTGCCGATGTCCCGCGCCGACTTCGCGGGCACGTTCCCGCAGGCCCCCACGGCCGAGCAGTCGGTCGCGGACGAGGCCACCCAGGAGGGCTTCGCCGCCTGGGACCACGAGGCCGAGGCCGCCGCGTTCGACGGCCCGATGCCCACGACGGGCGAGCGCTCCGACCTGACGCTCGTCGACCTGCGCGGCCTGCCGAAGGACGACCCGCGGTGGGAGGAGCTGCTCGACTCCCTGACGGTCGGCGACATGACGGACATGCTCCTCAACGGCGCCTACCAGACGGCCGCCATCGCCTTGATCGCCAAGCCGCAGACGGTCGAGCCCGACGGCCCGGCGGGCTTCTCGTCCTTCATCAACTCGTCGATCAACGGCGTCGCCTACCCGTCCGAGGTGCTCATCGCGCAGACGTGGGACGTCGACCTCGGGACCGCGATGGGCACGATGATCGGCGAGGAGGCCCTGCAGAAGGGGCTCAACGGCTGGTACGCGCCCGCGGTGAACCTGCACCGCTCGCCGTTCGGCGGCCGCAACTTCGAGTACTACTCGGAGGACCCGCTCCTCTCGGGCCGGATGGCCGCGGCCGTGTCGAACGGCGCGGCGAGCAAGGGCGTCTACACGATGCTCAAGCACTTCGCGCTCAACGAGCAGGAGACGAACCGCGTCGACAACGGCCCCGCGACCTGGGCGACCGAGCAGACGATCCGCGAGATCTACCTCAAGCCGTTCGAGCTCGCGATCAAGGACGTCTCCCTGGACGTCCGGTACATCGCGGACGACGAGGGCACGATCGAGGAGACGACGGTCGGCGCGCTCGGCATCATGAGCTCGTTCAACCGCATCGGCGCGACGTGGACGGGCGGCTCGAAGCCGCTCATGACGGACGTGCTGCGCGGGGAGTGGGGCTTCGAGGGCTTCGCCATCACGGACTTCAACCTGTACCCGTACATGAACCCCAACGAGGGCCTCGACGGGGGCACGGACCTGACGCTCACCTTCCAGCCGTCGAAGTCGTTCGGCGACACGACGTCCGCGAAGGCGGTCACGGACATCCGGAACGCGACCCACAACATCCTGTTCACGGTGGCCAACTCGAACGCCATGAACGGGCTCGCCCCCGGCGCGACGGTCACCTACACGCCGCCCACCTGGGTCTACGTCCAGATCGGCGTGTCGGTCCTCCTCGGGCTGCTCGTCCTGGTCGGTGCCTTCCTCGTGGTCCGGCGCGTCCGCCGGCACCGGTCGGCGGCCGAGGAGGTCGCCGCACCCGCCTCCGAGCCGGCGGTCCCCGCCGCCCGGTAGCCGGTGACCACGGGTCTCCCGGGCGGGCGACCGCCCGGGAGGCCGGCACCCGGCGCCGTCGGCGCCGGTGGCGCCCACCACCGCCGGCCCGACGCCGGGGCCCGGACCGCCGTCCGGCACCGGGCCCCCACCGCACGTCCCGAGCAGCCGCCGTCCGCGGCGCACCGCCGACGGCCGGCCCCGGCATGCCCGGGACCGCTCGGACGCACCCCGCACGACCCCACGACCACGCAAGGAGAGCACCGTGCAGCTCCACGGCGAGACCACCGCCGCGGCCGGCGAGACGGCCGCGGCCCCGGGCACGACGCCCGCGACGACCGGCGTCGTCCCGACCGCGAGCCTGACGCTCCTGGAGAAGGCGGCCCTGCTCACGGGGAAGACCGTGTGGGAGACGCACGACCTCCCGCGGCTCGGCGTCCGCTCCCTCTGGCTGGCCGACGGCCCGCACGGCGTGCGCAAGCAGCTCGGCGCGGCCGACCACCTCGGCATCGCGGCCTCGCAGGAGGCCACGTGCTTCCCGACGGCGGCCGCCGTGGCGAACACGTGGGACGTCGGGCTGGCGGAGCGCGTGGGCACCGCCCTCGGCGCGGAGGCCGCGGCGCAGGACGTGGACGTGCTGCTCGGCCCGGGCCTCAACATCAAGCGGTCGCCGCTCGGCGGGCGCAACTTCGAGTACTTCTCCGAGGACCCGCTGCTCGCGGGCCGGATGGCCGCCGGCTACGTGCGCGGGATCCAGTCCCGCGGCGTCGCCGCGTGCCCCAAGCACTTCGCGGTGAACTCCCAGGAGCTGCGCCGCATGGTCTCGGACTCCGTGGTCGACGAGCGCACGCTCCGCGAGGTCTACCTCACGGCGTTCGGGATCGTCGTCGCGGAGGCGAGCCCCCGGACGATCATGTCGTCGTACAACCTCGTCAACGGCGTCTACGCCCACGAGGACCCGTTCCTCCTCACCCAGGTCCTGCGCCGGGAGTGGGGGTTCGACGGCGCCGTCGTCTCCGACTGGGGCGGCTCGAACGACGTCGTCGCCGCGGCGGCGGCCGGTGGCACCCTCGAGATGCCGGCGGCGGGCCTGGGCTCGGCGCGCCGGCTCGTCGACGCGGTGCGGTCGGGCCGCCTCGACGCGGCCGACCTCGACGCGCGCGCCGAGGAGGTGCTGCGGCTCGTCGCCGCGGCCCGCGAGCCGGGCACCGCCCCGGCCGTGGACGCCGACGCCCACCACGCGCTCGCCCGCGAGGTCGCGGCGCGCTCGGCGGTGCTGCTCAAGAACGAGGACGCGATCCTGCCGCTCGCCGCGGGGACCCGGGTCGCGGTCGTCGGCGACTTCGCGCGCACCCCGCGCTACCAGGGCTCCGGGTCCTCCGCGGTGAACCCGACCCGCCTCGACAGCGTGCTCGACGTGATCGAGGGCTCGGGGCTCGAGCTGACGACGTTCGCCCCCGGCTTCCGTCGGGACGGCACGCCGGACGCCGCGCTGCGGGAGGAGGCGGTCGCGGCCGCGCAGGGCGCGGACGCGGTGCTGCTCTTCCTCGGTCTCGACGAGATCGCCGAGTCGGAAGGGCTGGACCGCACGACGCTCGCGCTGCACCCGGCGCAGGTCGAGGTCCTCGAGGCCGTGGCCGCGATCAACCCCGCGACCGTCGTGGTCCTCGCGGGCGGGGGCGCGATCTCCACGCCGTGGCTCGGCGCGGCCCGGGCGCTCGTGCACGGGTACCTCGGGGGGCAGGCCGGGGCCGGAGGCGTCCTCGACGTGCTCACCGGCGCCGTCAACCCGTCGGGACGGCTCGCCGAGACGCTGCCCGTGCGGCTCGCGGACACCCCGACCGCCGCGTCGTTCCCCGCGACCGGGCGCACCGCCGTCTACCGCGAGGGCCTGTACGTCGGCTACCGGTACTACACGAGCGCGGACGTCCCGGTCGCGTTCCCCTTCGGCTTCGGGCTGTCGTACACGACGTTCGCGCACTCCGACCTCGTGGTCGACGCGGACGCGGCAGCCGTCGACGTGACGGTCACGGTCACCAACACCGGGCCGGTCGCGGGGGCGGACGTCGTGCAGGTCTACGTGCGTCGGGAGACGCCGGGCGTGCACCGCCCGGACCGCACGCTCGCGGGGTTCGCGCGCGTCGAGCTCGACCCGGGCGAGTCGCGCACGGTCACCGTCCCCCTCGGGGACGCGGCGTTCCGGCACTGGGACGTGGCGACCGGCGCGTGGCAGGTCGAGCAGGGCACCTGGTCGGTGCTCGTCGGCCCCCACGTCGACGACCTCCCGCTGCGCGCGACGGTCGAGCTCGACGGCACGGTGCCTCCGCGCACCGAGGACGACCTGCCCGAGCCGTACCGCACCGGCCGCATCCACGACGTGTCGGACGCGCAGTTCGCGACGCTCCTCGGCCGACCGGTCCCGACCGCGGCGTGGTCCGGGGCGCTCGGCCTGAACGACCCGCTCTCGCGCCTCGCCGATGCGCGCTCGCCCCTGGCCCGGCTCGCGTTCCGCGTCCTGTCCTGGCGGCGCGACGCGGCGGACCGCAAGGGCGCGCCGGACCTCAACGTCCTGTTCCTGCTCAACATGCCGTTCCGGGCCATCGGGAAGATGACCGGCGGCATGGTCGACGACGCGATGGTCGACGGCATCGTCCGGATCGTCAACGGCCACCTCTTCCGCGGCACTGGCGCCGTCGTGCGCGGGTTCGTCCGCAACCGCCGCGCCGACCGCCGTACCGCCCGCGCGCTCCGCGGCGACTCCTGACCCGCTCGAAAGGGAAGACCCATGCTCACCCGCCTCCGCGACGCCTGGCGCCGGTTCTCCGAGAAGCGACCGGGGACCGCGCAGTTCGTCGTGTTCTTCGTGCTGAGCAACGGCATCACCGTGCTGCAGCTCGCGCTCATGCCCCTCATCAAGTGGGTCTTCGGCATGACCGCCCTGGTGGACGTGGCGTTCCAGGTCTGGCCGGTCGGGGCCAACCCGGACGGGTCGGCCTACTACGTCTTCGACTACGCCGCCGGTCCGCTCCCGGGTGGTGGCGGGGGGCTGGCATACTTCCTCGCCGTGCAGATCACCTTGCTGGTGGCGCAGGTGATCAACTTCTTCGCTCAGCGCACCATCACGTTCAAGTCCAACTCGTCGGTCGCGAAGGCCGCGCTCTGGTACACCATCGCGTACGTCGTCATCTCGATCGCGGCCGCCGCTGCGCAGGGCCTGTACAAGACGCCGATCTACGAGCTGTTCATCGACACGTGGGGCCTGGGAGGCGCCGGCGAGACCCTCGCGGACTTCACGACGATGATCATCAACGCCGCGATCTCGTTCTGGGTGTTCTTCCCGATCTTCAAGGTCATCTTCAAGCAGGTGCCCGAGGCGCCGGCCACGCCGGAGGCGGAGCACGCCGGAGAGGTGCGTGCGTCGTGACCCCGCTCCTGACCGTCGTGGTCCCGGCGTACGACGCGGAGCCGTACCTGGCGCGCGCGCTCGACTCGCTCGTCGGGTTCGGTCCCGAGGTGGAGGTGCTCGTCGTCGACGACGGCTCCACCGACGGGACGGCGGCGCTCGCCCAGGGCTACGCGGACCGGTACCCGGGCGAGGTGCACGTGCTGCGCAAGGCCAACGGCGGGCACGGGTCGGCGATCAACACCGGCCTCGACCACGCGCGGGGGGAGTACCTCAAGGTCGTGGACGCCGACGACTGGGTGGACCGTGCCGCGCTCGCCCAGGTGCTCGCGACGCTGCGCGGGTTCGTGCGCCGGTTCGTGGACGCCGGGACCCCCGGCGGGGAGCCCGTCGACCTGCTGGTGAGCAACTTCGTGTACGAGAAGGTCGGCAAGCGCGTGAAGACGGCCGTCCGGTACCGCGGCGCGCTGCCGCGCGGACGCGTGCTCACGTGGTCGCAGACGAGACGCTTCGCCAAGCGCCAGTACATGATGATGCACGCCCTGATGTACCGGACCCAGGTGCTGCGCGACGCCGGCCTGCGGCTCCCCGAGCACACGTTCTACGTGGACAACCTGTACGCGCTGGTGCCGCTCGCGCACGTGCGCACGCTGTACTACCTCGACGTCGACCTCTACCGGTACTTCATCGGCCGCGAGGACCAGTCGGTGCACGAGGCGGTCATGCTCAAGCGCCTCGACCAGCAGCTCCGCGTCAACTGGCTCATGCTCGAGCACGTCTCCCGGACCCCGGTGGCCGACCGGCGCCTGCGCCGCTACCTCCTGCACTACGTGGAGATCATCTGCGCGGTGTCGTCCATCCTGCTCGTGCGCGCGGGGACGCCCGCGTGCCTCGTGGAGAAGGAGCGGCTCTGGTCGCGCCTGCGCGCGCAGGACCCCCAGCTCTACCACCAGGTGCGCTGGTCGGGCCTCGGGCAGATCGCCAACCTCCCCGGTCCGGCGGGACGGCGCGTGACGGTCCTGGCCTACCGGGTCGCGCAGCGTGCGATCGGCTTCAGCTGATAGCCCTCGTCCCCGTCCCCGTCCCCGTCCGCGTCCCCGTCACCGCGGGCCGCGGCGCTGCTTCTCGATGAGCGGCCGCAGCCGGTAGGGGATGAGCTCGCCCATGGAGAGCGACGTCTCCGTGCGCTCGACGCCGTCGATGGCGAGGATCGCGGCGTCGATGCGGAAGAGGTGGTCCGTGTCGCGGCACGCGACGGTGACGCGCAGGTCCGCGGTGCCGCTGCGCCCGAACGCCTGCACGACCTCGGGGATGCGCGCGAGGTCGTCGACGATGCGCGCGAGCTCCTTCTGCCGGAGCTGCACCTCGACGAATGCCGTGAGGGGGTGCCCCAGCACGTGCGGGTCGATGCGCCGGTCGAGGTCGAGGAACGCGCCCTCGGCCTCGAGCCGGGCGAGCCGCGCCGCGACCGTGTTGCGGGAGAGCCGCAGCCGGTCGGCGAGCGCGACGATCGTGGCCCGCGGGTCGTCGGCGAGCGCGAGCAGGAGGTCGAGGTCGACAGCGTCGGCGCTGTGCATGGTGCTCACCCTAACCGAGTGACGGCGGTCACAGTGCACGGTGCGTCAGGCGTCGGTGGAGCCATGTGCGTGACGCGGGTTACGTTCCCCCTACCTCGGTCCTCGACGGAGAGGACCGGCTCCCCGAGGTGAGGTGGCGACGATGCCCAGCGAACCTGCGGTGCGGACCGGACCGACGGCGGCGACCCCGCCGAAGGCGTACGACGGTCACCGGGCGGCAACCCCGCGCGACGCACGAGCAGACCGGAAGAACGTGGTGCGCGACGTGCGCAAGGACGCGCCGCGGCAGGACCCGCCCGACCCGGGCCCCGGGTCGACGCCGACCCTGCGCGTGCTCGACGAGAGCGGCACCCGCCACCGCGACCCGGACCTGGACCGGTGGCTCGCGGACCTCGACCCGACGGCGCCCGACGACGCCGCGCGCGCGTCGGCCCGGTCGGCGCTGCTGCGGCTCCACGAGGACATGGTCGTGTCGCGTCGCATCGACGCGGAGGCCACGGCGCTCCAGCGGCAGGGCGAGCTCGCGCTCTGGCCGCCGCTCCTCGGCCAGGAGGCGGCGCAGGTCGGCTCGGCGCGCGCGCTGCGCGACGACGACTTCGTCTTCTCCTCCTACCGCGAGCATGCCGTCGCGCGGGTGCGCGGTGCGGCGCTCGTCGACCTCGTGCGCGTGTGGCGCGGCGTGGCGGTCTCCGGCTGGGACCCGTACGCGATCGGCATGGCGTCGCCGCAGGTCATCATCGGCGCCCAGGCGCTGCACGCGACGGGCTGGGCGATGGGCGTGCAGAACGACGTCGACGCCGGCCGCGTCGACGCCGCCGCCGGGCTGCCGGTCGGGGTGTCGTACTTCGGCGACGGCGCGATGAGCCAGGGCGACGTCAACGAGGCGTTCGTCTTTGCGTCCACGTACCGCTCGCCGGTCGTGTTCTTCTGCCAGAACAACCAGTGGGCCATCTCCGAGCCGGTCGCGCTCCAGTCGCGCGTCCCGCTCGCGGAGCGGGCCCGCGGGTTCGGCCTGCCGGGCGTGCGCGTCGACGGCAACGACGTCCTCGCGGTGCTCGCCGTGACGCGCGCGGCCCTCGACCGCGCCCGGCACGACGGCGGCCCCACCTTGATCGAGGCCGTCACCTACCGCATGGGCCCGCACACCACGGCCGACGACCCGAAGCGGTACCGCGACGCGGCCGAGGTGGAGGAGTGGACGCGCCGCGACCCGATCGCGCGCTTCGAGGCGTACCTGCGCGCCGTCGGGGTGCTCGACGACGCGGGCGCGGCGCGCGTGCAGGAGGTCGCCGACGCGGCGGCCGCCGAGCTGCGCGCCGGGTGCGTCGCGCTCACCGACCCGCCGCCGCTCTCGCTCTTCGACCACGTCTACGCGGAGCCGCACCACGCGCTGGACCGCGAGCGCGCGGAGTACGCGCACTACCTCGCCGGCTTCGACGGGGAGGAGGCGCGATGACGACCCTCACGCTCGCGAAGGCGCTCGGCGCCGGGCTGCACCGCGCGATGACGGACGACGACCGCGTGGTCGTCATGGGCGAGGACGTCGGCCGGCTCGGTGGTGTCTACCGCGTGACGGACGGGCTCCAGGCGGAGTTCGGGCCGCGGCGCGTGCTCGACACGCCGCTCGCGGAGTCGGGGATCATCGGGACGGCCGTCGGGCTCGCGTACCGCGGCTACCGGCCGGTGTGCGAGATCCAGTTCGACGGCTTCGTGTTCGTCGCGTTCGACCAGATCCTGTCCCAGCTCGCGAAGATGCACGCCCGCACCGGCGGGAAGGTGCGCCTGCCGATCACGATCCGCATCCCCGTGGGCGGCGGCATCGGCGCGGCCGAGCACCACTCGGAGTCGCCCGAGGCGCTGTTCGCGCACACGGCCGGGCTGCGGGTCGTGTCGGTCGCGAACCCCCAGGACGCGTACACCGTGCTCCGCCAGGCCGTCGCGTGCGACGACCCGGTGATCTTTTTCGAGCCCAAGCGGCGCTACCACCTCAAGGGCGAGGTCGACCTCGACCCCGTCGACCCGCCGGCCATGGACCGGGCCCGCGTCGTGCGCGAGGGCCACGACGTCACGCTCGTCACGTGGGGCGGCCTCGTCGGGACCGCGCTCGACGCCGCCGTCGCCGCGTCCGACGACGGCGTGTCCGTCGAGGTGATCGACCTGCGCTCGCTGTCGCCGATCGACCACGACACCGTCGCGGCGTCGGTCCGCAAGACGGGGCGGGTCGTCGTCACGCACGAGGCGCCCCGCCAGGCGGGGCTCGGCGCGGAGATCGCCGCGACCGTGACGGACCGCTGCTTCGAGCACCTCGAGGCACCGCCCGTCCGCGTCACGGGCCACGGCATGCCGTACCCGCCCGCGAAGCTCGAGGGCCACTACCTCCCCGACCTCGACCGCATCCTCCACGGCGTCGACCGCGTCCTGGGGCGGGTGGAACCGTTCGTGCCGGCGTCCGGGCGTCCCGTCGCGGAGGTGGCCCGATGACGGCGCTGCGCGAGTTCCGCCTCCCCGACCTGGGCGAGGGCCTCACCGAGTCCGACATCGTCAGCTGGCACGTCCACGCGGGCGACCACGTCGAGCTCAACCAGGTCATCGCCGAGGTCGAGACCGCGAAGGCCCTCGTCGACCTCCCGTCCCCGTACGCGGGCGTCGTCGCGTCCCTCCACGCCGAGGAGGGCCAGACGGTGAGCGTGGGCGAGCCCCTCGTCACCTTCGAGGTCGACGACGGCGCGGCACCCGCGTCCGGCGGCGGGGCCGCCCCGGTGGCGGACGGCACCGCGGCGCCCGGGTCCGCCGAGGGCGCGGTGGGTGCCTCCGGCGGCGGTCCGGAGGGCTCGTCCGCCGGGGTCCCGGCCCGGGTGCCCGACGCCGTCCCCGCCCTGGTCGGGGCGGTCGCCGGGTCGGGGGTCGCCCGGGCGGGAGACCCGCCCGACGGCCCGGCCGGCTCCTCGGCCGTCGACCCGGCCGTCGACCCGGCCGTCGACCCGGCCGTCGACCCGGCCGCCGCCGTGGCCGACACCGCCGACGCGCCCGAGCCGAACCTCGTCGGCTACGGGGCACGCCCCGACCGGGTCGGGCGGCCCGCGCGTCGACCCCGGCGGGCGGTAGGCGAGGCTCAGGTCGCACGGCCCGACGTCGCCGTCGCGCCCCACCGCACCACCGTGACCGGCGAGCGGCCCCGGTCGACGCCGCCGGTGCGCGCGCTCGCGAAGAAGCTCGGCGTGCGGATCGACCGGGTCGAGGGGTCCGGCCGCGACGGGCTCATCACGCGCGAGGACGTCCTCGCGGCGGTGAGCTGCCACCGCGACGTCGCACGCCGACCGCGCGACGAGCACAGCGCGAGCGTCCACCCCGCGCCGGCCGCCGGCCCGGGGGCACCGAGCGGCGAGAAGCGAGAACTGGCCCCTCCGGACCGCGTCCCCGGGGCCACTTCTCCCCTCTCGGCGCCGGGTGCGGCGGCGGGCACGGGCGCCGACCGCGCGGCCGGCCTCGACCCGGAGGTCGTGCCCGTGCGGGGCGTGCGCAAGCACACCGCGGCGGCGATGGTGGCGAGCGCGTTCACGGCGCCCCACGCGACGGTGTTCCTCACCGTGGACGTGACGCGGAGCGTCGAGCTCCTCGAGCGGCTGCGCACCCACCGCCTCGCGCGCGGTGCGCGGATCACCGTGCTGGCGCTCGCGGCCCGCGCGCTGTGCCTCGTGCTGCCGCGCCACCCCGCGCTCAACAGCGCGTGGCGCGACCTCCCCGACGGCTCGGCGGAGATCGTGCGGCACCGGCGGGTGCACCTGGGGATCGCGGTCGCGACCGACCGGGGGCTCGTCGTGCCGCACGTGCCCGACGCGCAGGCGCTCGACCTGCCCGACCTCGCCGCCGCGCTGACCGACCTCACGACCACCGCGCGCGACGGTCGCACGACGCCCGAGCGCCTGACCGGCGGGACGATCTCGATCACCAACGTCGGGGTGTTCGGCGTCGACGCGGGCACCCCGATCCTCGTCCCCGGCGAGGCGGCGATCCTCGGCCTGGGGGCGGTGCGGCGTCGGCCCTGGGAGCACGACGGCGAGGTCGCGCTGCGCGACGTCGTCACGCTCAGCCTGTCGTTCGACCACCGCGTGGTCGACGGCGAGCAGGGCGCGCGCTTCCTCGCAGACCTGGGCGCGCTGCTCGAGGACCCGGCGCTCGCGCTCCTCGCCGGGAGCCGGCAGGAGGGGGTCGCGTGACCGTCCTGACGAGCGCCGTCCAGCCCGGGTCGGACGCGGCCCGCGCGAACGACGCCGCGCAGCGGGGGCTCGCGGAGGAGCTGCGCGAGCGCACGGCGGAGGTCGCGCGCGGCGGCCCGGCGTCGGCGCGCGACCGGCACGTGGCGCGCGGCAAGCTGCTCCCGCGCGACCGCGTGGGCCGGCTGCTCGACGAGGGCAGCCCGTTCCTGGAGATCGCGCCGCTTGCCGGGTACGGCGTGGACGACGGCGCGTGGCCGGCCGCGGGCGTCGTCGCCGGGATCGGGGTGGTGAGCGGGCGGCAGGTCATGGTCGTGTGCAACGACGCGACCGTGAAGGGCGGCACGTACCACCCGCTCACGGTGAAGAAGCACCTGCGGGCGCAGGAGATCGCGCTGGAGAACCGGCTGCCGTGCGTCTACCTCGTCGACTCGGGCGGCGCGTTCCTGCCCCGGCAGGCCGAGGTGTTCCCGGACCGCGACCACTTCGGCCGGATCTTCTACCACCAGGCGCGCCTCTCGGCGGCGGGGATCCCGCAGATCTCCGCCGTCCTCGGGTCGTGCACGGCGGGCGGCGCCTACGTGCCCGCGATGAGCGACGAGACGGTCATCGTGCGCGGGCAGGGCACGATCTTCCTCGGCGGGCCGCCGCTCGTGAGGGCGGCGATCGGCGAGGTCGTCACGGCCGAGGAGCTCGGCGGCGGCGAGCTGCACGCGCGCCGCAGCGGCGTCGTCGACCACCTGGCCGACGACGACGAGGACGCGCTCGACACCGTGCGGCGCATCGTCGCGACGCTCCCGCCCGACCCGGAGCCCGCGTGGGACGTCGCGACCAGCGAGCCTCCCCGCGTGGCGGGGGCCGCCGTACAGGACCCGGGAGAGGATCTGTACGCCGCCGTCCCGGTCGACGTCCAGGCCCCCTACGACCCGCGCGAGATCGTCGCCCGGCTCGTCGACGGGAGCCGGTTCGACGAGTTCAAGCGCGAGTACGGCGACACGCTCGTCACGGGCTTCGCGCGCATCCACGGGCACCCGGTGGGCATCCTCGCGAACCAGGGCGTGCTCTTCGGGGCGTCGGCGCTCAAGGGGGCGCACTTCGTCGAGCTGTGCGACCAGCGCGGCATCCCGCTGCTGTTCCTGCAGAACATCTCCGGCTTCATGGTCGGTACCGACGCCGAGGCCGGCGGGATCGCGAAGGACGGCGCCAAGATGGTCACGGCCGTCGCGACGACGCGCGTCCCGAAGCTCACGGTGATCGTCGGCGGGTCGTTCGGGGCGGGCAACTACTCGATGTGCGGGCGCGCGTACTCGCCGCGCTTCCTGTGGTCGTGGCCCGCGAGCCGCATCTCCGTGATGGGCGGCCCGCAGGCGGCGTCCGTGCTCTCGACGGTCAAGCGCGACCAGCTCGCGGCGCGCGGCGAGGCGTGGGACCCCGACGAGGAGGCCGCGTTCTCCGCCGGCATCCGCGCCGACTACGACGAGCACGGCAGCCCCTACTACGCGACCGCGCGGCTGTGGGACGACGGCGTGATCGACCCCGCCGACACGCGCCGCGTGCTCGGCCTCGCCCTCGGCGTGTGCGCGCGCACGCCCCTCGCCGAGACCTGGACCGGTGACCGGTTCGGCCTCTTCCGGATGTGAGCCGATGACCTCCCGCACCCTCCACGACGCGACCGACCGCCCGACCGGCGGTCCCGGGTTCCGCACGGTCCTCGTCGCGAACCGCGGCGAGATCGCGTGCCGCGTGATCGGCACGCTGCGCCGCCTCGGCGTGCGGTCCGTCGCCGTCTTCTCCGACGCCGACGCCGACGCGCGCCACGTGCGCGAGGCCGACGTCGCGGTCCGGCTCGGGCCCGCGCCGGCTGCGCAGAGCTACCTCGACGTCGACGCCGTCGTCGCCGCGGCCGTCGCGACCGGGGCCGAGGCGGTCCACCCCGGCTACGGCTTCCTCTCGGAAAACCCGGCGCTCGCCCGGGCGTGCGAGCGCGCCGGGATCGCGTTCGTCGGGCCGGGCGTCGACGCGCTCGAGGCGATGGCCGACAAGCTCGCCGCGAAGAGCATCGTCGGCGCGCGGGGCGTGCCCGTGGTCCCAGGCGCGGGCGAGCCCGGGATGTCCGACGACGACCTCCGCGCCGCCGCGGGCGCCGTCGGGTTCCCGCTGCTCGTCAAGCCGTCCGCCGGGGGCGGGGGCAAGGGCATGGTCGTCGTGCGCGCGGAGGCCGACCTGCCGGGCGCGCTCGCGTCGGCGCGGCGGGTCGCGGCATCGTCGTTCGGCGACGACACGCTCCTGCTCGAACGGCTCGTCGAGGCGCCGCGCCACATCGAGGTGCAGGTGCTCGCCGACACGCACGGGACCGTGGTCCACCTCGGTGAGCGCGAGTGCTCGCTCCAGCGCCGCCACCAGAAGGTCGTCGAGGAGGCGCCGTCGCCGCTCCTCACCCCCGCGCAGCGTGCCCGCATGGGTGAGGCCGCGTGCGAGGTCGCGCGGTCCGTCGGGTACGTGGGTGCCGGGACGGTCGAGTTCCTCGTCCCTGCGGCGAGCCCGGACGAGTTCTTCTTCATCGAGATGAACACGCGCCTCCAGGTCGAGCACCCCGTGACCGAGATGGTCACCGGCCTCGACCTCGTCGCGCTCCAGCTGCGCGTCGCGGCGGGCGAGCCCCTGGGGCTGGCCCAGGACGACGTCGTGCTCCGCGGCCACGCCGTCGAGGCGCGCCTCTACGCCGAGTCCCCCGAGCGCGGCTTCCTCCCGGCCACCGGATCGGTCCTCGTCTACGACGACGGCGGCGCCCCGTCCGGGCCCGGCGCGTCCCCGCTGCGTCTGGACTCCGGCATCGGCGCGGGCACCGTCGTCGGCGGCCACTACGACCCGATGCTCGCCAAGGCCGTCGCGTGGGCCGAGACGCGCGACGAGGCCGTGGAGCGCCTCGACGGTCTGCTCGCGCGGACGGTCGTGCTGGGCGTCGAGACGAACACGGCGTTCCTGCGGTCCCTGCTCGCGGACGACGACGTCCGTGCGGGACGGCTCGACACCGGCCTGATCGATCGGCTCGTGGCGTCGGGTTCGGGGTCGGCGGCCGCGTCCGGCGAGGGGCCGGGGGGTGCGGACGTTCTTCGGTCCCTCGCCGCGGCAGCCCTGTTCGTCGCCGAACATGGGGCTGTTGCCCGTCCGGGGGACGGGACGGGCCACGACCGCATGCTCGGCGGGGGAGCGGGGGGTCGTGACGGCGATCCCTGGCGGGTGGGGGACGGGTGGCGGCTCAACGGGGCCGCGGCAGCGCGGCGGGTTCTGCTCGTCGACGCGACCGGGGGCGCGCACGAGGTGCGCGTGTCCGGGGTGGTGGGGGACGCCGTCGTGCACGTGCCGGCATCCGACGACGGTGCGTGGCCTGGCTCGACGACCCACGCGGTACGGGCGTCGCTCGCTCGCGACCCCGGGGCCGACGGCGCGTGGTGGCTCACCGTGGACGGCGTCCGCGAGCGCGTGCGGCTGGGCCTCGACGCGCCCCCGGCCGACGGCGAGCCCGCGACGGTGTGGGTGTGGCGCGACGGGCGGACCGTCGCCCTGGCCGCCCCGGACCGGGAGCAGCGCGCCGCACGGGCGCGGGCCGACCGCCGTCGGGCACGGGGCGACGCGCCCGGCGCGACCGACCCCGAGGTGCGCGCCGCGATGCCCGGCACGGTCGTCACGGCCGCCGCGGACGGCGAGCCCGTCACCGCCGGGGACGTCCTCGTCACGGTCGAGGCCATGAAGATGGAGCACCCGCTCCTCGCCCCGCACGACGGCGTCGCCGACGTGCGCGTGCGCCCCGGCGACCTCGTGCGCCGGGACCAGGTGGTCGCCGTCGTCCACCCCCACGACTCCGGTGCGGCACAACCCGCCGCCCCGGTCCCGCAACCCGACACCCAGGGAGCATCATGATCGAGGCCGACGTCCTGCTCGACGACGAGCAGCGGAAGCTCAGCCAGGTGGTGCGCGACTTCGCGGACAGCGTCGTCGCGCCCGCCGCCTACCGCTACGACACGGAACGCCGCCTGCCGATGGAGATCATCGCGCAGATGGGGGAGCTGGGGCTGTTCGGGCTGCCGTTCCCGCGCGACGTCGGGGGCCAGGGCCAGGACTACGTGTCGCTGTGCCTCGCGGTCGAGGCGCTCGCGCGCGTCGACCAGTCGATCGCGGTGACGCTCGAGGCCGGGGTCGGGCTGGGGATCGTCCCGCTCTACCGGCACGGCTCGCGCGAGCAGCAGGAGCGCTGGCTGCCGGACCTGCTCGCCGGGCGGTCGCTCGCGGCGTTCGGGCTCACCGAGGCCGGGGCCGGGTCCGACGCGGGCGGGACCCGCACGACCGCGCGCCTCGACGGCGACGAGTGGGTGATCGACGGGTCCAAGCAGTTCATCACCAACTCGGGGACGCCCATCACGAGCCTCGTGACCATCACCGCCGTGACGGGCGAGACGGTCAGCCAGGACGGCGAGGTGCGCAAGGAGCTGTCGAGCATCATCGTCCCGGCGGGGACGCCCGGGCTCGAGGTCGGGCCGTCGTACGACAAGGTCGGCTGGCACACCTCCGACACGCACCCCCTCACGCTGACCGACGTGCGCGTGCCCGCCGGGAACCTCCTCGGCGAGCGCGGCCGCGGGTACGCGAACTTCCTCCGCGCGCTCGACGAGGGCCGCATCGCGTTCGCCGCCCTCGCGACCGGCGCCGCGCAGGGCTGCCTCGAGGAGGCGCTGCGGTACGCGCGCGAGCGCGTCGTGTTCGGGCGGTCGATCGGGGAGAACCAGCACGTCGCGTTCACGCTCGCCCGCATGCAGGCGCGCGTCCACACCGCGCGCCTCGCGTGGCTCGACGCCGCGCAGAAGCTCGTGCGCGGCAAGCCGTTCAAGGCGGAGGCGTCGGTCGCGAAGCTCGTCGGCGGCGAGGCCGCGATGGCGAACGCGCGCGACGCGTCGCAGATCTTCGGCGGCTACGGGTTCCTCAACGAGAACCCCGTCGCGCGCCACTACCGCGACGCCAAGGTGCTCGAGGTCGGCGAGGGCACGACCGAGGTGCAGCTCATGGTCATCGCGAGGAGCCTGGGACTGGACGGCTAGCGCGGGACCGACGCCGACCACGACGGTGCTGTCGTTCTCACGGTCATCCCGACAGCAACCTCGTGGTCGGCGGCTGGCGACGTCAGGGGCGAGGGGAGGAGCAGCGATGCGCGAGGTGGTCCAGCGGGGCCTGTACTACGACGAGCTCGAGACGGGCGTGGTGTACCGCCACCGTCCCGGCCGCACGCTCACGGAGGCGGACGACGTCGTCTTCTCCACGCTCACGATGAACCACCAGGCGCTGCACCTCGACGCCGCGTGGGCCGCGACCCAGCCGTTCGGGCAGCGGCTCGTCAACTCGATGATGACGCTGTCGACGCTCGTCGGGCTGTCCGTCGGGCAGGTCACGCAGGGCACGATCGTCGCGAACCTCGGCTTCCGCGAGGTCGAGTTCCCGAAGCCGCTGTTCCACGGCGACACGCTCTACGCCGAGACGGAGGTCGTCGAGAAGCGGCTGTCCGCGTCGCGGCCGGGGCAGGGCGTCGTGACCCTCGAGCACCGTGGCCTCAACCAGGACGGCGTGCTCGTCGCGCGCGCCGTCCGCACCGCGCTCTTCTGGACGCGCGCCGCCCACGAGGCGGCGTCTGCGGCGGTGCCCGACGACGGCCCCGGGCTCGGCGAGCACGCGACGAGGGTGCACGAGCCCGTGCTCGAGCGCGGCGACGAGGAGAGCGCGTGGTGACCGACGGGTTCGGGCTCGGGCCGGCGCTGCTGTTCTGCCCCGCCGACCGGCCCGACCGCTTCGCCAAGGCCGCGGACCGCGCGGACGCCGTGATCCTCGACCTCGAGGACGCCGTCGCCCCGCACGCCAAGGACGCCGCGCGGCGTGCCGTCGTCGAGGCGTCGGCGACGCTGGACCCGGCGCGCACGGTCGTGCGCGTGAACCCCGTCGGGACGCCCGAGCACGCGCTCGACGTGGCGGCGCTCGCGGACACGCGCCTGCGCACGGTCATGGTCGCCAAGGCCGGGCCGGAGCTGCTCGCGTCGCTCGGGGCGCTCGCGACCACGCTGCCCGGGGTGCGGGTGCTCGCGCTGTGCGAGACGGCGGCCGGCGTCGTCGCGGCGCCGGAGATCGCCCGCAGGCCCGAGGTCGTCGCGCTCATGTGGGGCGCGGAGGACCTGGTCGCGTCGCTCGGCGGGGCGTCGAGCCGACGCCCGGACGGCACCTACCGCGACGTCGCGCGGCACGCCCGCGCCGCGGTGCTGCTCGCGGCCGGTGCGGCGGGGAAGGCCGCGGTCGACGCGGTGCACCTCGACGTGGGCGACCTCGACGGCCTGCGCGCCGAGGCCGAGGACGCGGCCGCATCGGGGTTCGCCGCGACGGCGTGCATCCACCCGAGCCACGTCCCCGTGATCCGCGCCGCCTACGCGCCGACCGCCGAGCAGGTGGCCGACGCCCGCGCGCTGCTCGACGCCGCGGCCGCGAACCCGGGCGGCCCGGGCGCCGTCTTCACGTTCGAGGGCCGCATGGTCGACGAGCCGGTCCTGAGGCACGCGCGGGCGGTCCTCGACCGGGTGGTTCTCGACCGGGCGCCGTCGGACGGGTGAGCGCGGGGATCTCGCGCTCGCGGCCCGGCCAGGGACGCCCGATCGCGGCTGAACGGACAAATACCCCGCTCCGCCCGTTCCGCTTGCGGGCTCGGGCATCGTATGGTCACTCGCGTGAACGTCTACGTCGTCCTGTCCCGCAGTCGTACGGTCCTGTCCCGGACGATCGCGCTGGCGACCCGCGACGAGTTCACGCACTCCTCCCTCGCGCTCGACCAGGGGCTCGACCTGATGTTCAGCTTCGGCCGGCGGCGGGCGGGCAACCCGTTCGTCGGCTGCTTCCGGCGCGAGCGGTTCGACGACGGCCTGTACCGCGGCATGGACGTCGTGCCGGGGGTCGTGCTGGCGGTGCCCGTGACCCCGGAGCAGCACGAGGCGATCCGCGTCCGGATCACGGAGTTCCTGCTCGACTCGCACGCGTTCTCGTACAACGTGCGCGGCCTCGTCGGCGCGCGGTTCGGCCGCGGGCACGAGGCCGAGGACCGGTTCTTCTGCTCCGAGTTCGTCTACCACGTGCTGCACGGCGCGGGCGTGTGGGACCTCGGGGTCGAACGGTGGCAGGTGCGGCCCCAGACGCTGCTCGACCTGCCGGGCCGCGTCGTCTTCCGCGGGGACCTCAAGGACTACGTCGCCGCCCACCGGACCCTCGAGACCCTGCCGTCGCTGACGTTCGCCCCCGCCCGGGAGCGCGTGCCCGGCTGATCGCCGCCGCGAGCCCCGCGCCGTCCCGGTCGCCCGCGCCCCTCAGCCCGCGCGGAGCGCCGCCACGATGTCCTCGACCCGCTGCTTGGCGTCCCCGAAGAGCATCCCGGTGTTCTCGCGGAAGAACAGCGGGTTCTGCACCCCGGCGTAGCCGGCCGCCATGGACCGCTTGAAGACGACGACCTGCTTCGCGTCCCACACGTGCAGCACGGGCATGCCCGCGATGGGCGAGCCCGGGTCGTCGAGCGCGGCGGGGTTCACGGTGTCGTTCGCCCCGATGACGAGCACGACGTCCGTGCCCGCCAGGTCGTCGTTGATCTCGTCCATCTCGAGCACGATGTCGTACGGGACGCGCGCCTCCGCGAGCAGCACGTTCATGTGCCCAGGGAGCCTGCCCGCGACGGGGTGGACGCCGAAGCGGACCTGGGCGCCGCCGTCGCGCAGGATCTGCACGAGGTCGGCGACGGGGTACTGCGCCTTGGCGACCGCCATGCCGTAGCCGGGGGTGATGACGACGCTCCGGGCTTCGCGCAGGAGGTCCGCGACGTCGTCGGCGCTCACCTCGCGGTGCTCGCCCTGCGGCCCCTCGCCGCCCGCGGGGGCCGCGCCCTCCTCGGCCCCGAAGCCGCCGAGGATGACGGACACGAACGACCGGTTCATGGCCCGGCACATGATGTAGCTGAGGATCGCGCCGGAGGACCCGACGAGCGCGCCCGTGACGATGAGCAGGTCGTTGCCGAGCATGAACCCCGCCGCGGCGGCGGCCCAGCCGGAGTACGAGTTGAGCATCGAGACGACGACGGGCATGTCACCGCCCCCGATCGACGCGACGAGGTGCCAGCCCAGGGCGAGCGACACGACGGTGAGCAGGAGCAGCGGCCACACCGACGGCGCGACGACGAACCACGCGACGAGCCCGAGGCTCGCGACGAGCGCGGCGAGGTTGAGCAGGTTCCGGCCGGGGAGCTGGAGCGGTGCCGACCGCGTGCGACCGGACAGCTTGAGGAACGCGACGACCGAGCCCGTGAACGTCACGGCGCCCACGAGCACGCCGAGCGAGACCTCGACGAGGTGCGCGACGTCGTCGTGCCCCGCGGCCTGCGCGGTGAGGTACGAGTTGAAGCCGACGAGCACGGCCGCGGCCCCGACGAAGCTGTGCAGGATCGCGATGAGCTCGGGCATCTGCGTCATCTCGACGCGGCGGGCCCGCCACGTCCCGACGGCGGCGCCCACGAGGAGCACGACGGCGACGAGCAGCGCGGTGACGAGCACGGGGCGGGCGCTCGTGCCGAGCGCGAGGACGATCGTCGCGGCGAGCGCGAGGACCATGCCGACCATGCCGAGGACGTTGCCGCGGCGCGCGGACTCCTGCTTCGACAGGCCCGCGAGGCTCAGCACGAAC
Organism: Sphaerisporangium cinnabarinum; assembly: GCA_003052455.1. Taxonomy (GTDB): domain Bacteria; phylum Actinomycetota; class Actinomycetes; order Actinomycetales; family Cellulomonadaceae; genus Cellulosimicrobium; species Cellulosimicrobium cinnabarinum. Next base: position 28,959 of record QAPD01000017.1, read on the forward strand.
AGGACGGCCGCGAGGACGTAGACGGCCTGGGCGACGGACGTGGCGGTCATCGGGCCACCCCCTGCGCACGGGCGGGGACGTCCTTGCGGAACATGCCGATCATGCGGTTCGCGACGAGGAAGCCACCGAACACGTTGATGCTCGCGAGCGTCGCCGCGACGAGCGCGAGCGTCGTGACGACCCAGTCGTCGGAGCCGAGCTGCAGGAGCGCGCCGACGAGGATGATGCCGGAGATCGCGTTCGTCTGGGCCATGAGCGGCGTGTGCAGGGAGTGCGTGACGTTCGAGATGACGTAGTACCCGACGATCACCGCCAGCGTGAACACCGTGACGTGCCCGACGAGCGACGGCGGGGCGAACGACAGCGCGAGCGTGACGAGCACCGCGGCGAGCGCGGCGCCGACGGTCCGACGGCGGCGGCGCAGGCTCGCGGTCGCGGCGGCCTCCGCGGCGGCCCGCTCACGGTCCGCGGCCTCCTGGGCGGGGTCCGGTGGCGGTGGCGCGGCGGGGGACGGCGCGGCGCTCACCGCGACGGGCGGCGGCGGCCAGAGCACCTCGCCGTCGCGCGCGACGGTCATCCCGCGCTGGACCGGGTCGTCGAGGTCGAGCACGGGCACGCCGTCCTCGCCGGGCGTGAGCAGCTCGAGCAGGTGCACGACGTTCGTCCCCAGGAGCTGCGACGTGTGCTGGGGGAGCCGGCCCGCGAGGTCGGTCCAGCCGACGACCACAATGCCGTTGTCCGTGACGACGCGCTCGCCCGGCACGGTGAGCGCGCAGTTGCCGCCGCCCGAGGCCGCGAGGTCGACGACGACGCTCCCGGGCCGCATCCCGGCGACCGCCTCGGCCGTGAGGGTGCGCGGCGCCCGGCCGCGCACGAGCGCCGTCGTGACGACGACGTCGGCGTCGGCCGCCTCGCGCGCGTAGACGGCGAGGGCCGCGGCCTCCTGCTCGGGCGTGAGCGGCTTCGCGTAGCCGTCGGCCGACATGCCCTGCTGCGCCGCGGGCTCGCGCACGGCGGTGCCGCCCATGGACTCGATCTGCTCGGCCGCCTCCGACCGGACGTCGAACGCGCGCACCTGCGCGCCGAGGCTCGCGGCCGCACCGACCGCGGCGAGGCCCGCGACCCCGCCGCCGATGACGAAGACCTTCGCGGGCGGCGTCTTGCCCGCGGCGGTGACCTGCCCGGCGAACATGCCGCCGTACTCGGCTGCGGCCTCGACCACCGCGCGGTAGCCCGCGACGTTGGACAGCGTGCTCAGGACGTCGAGGGCCTGGGCACGCGAGATGCGGGGCACGGCGTCGAGCGCGAGCGCGGTCACGCCGCGGTCGGCGAGGCGCCGCACGAGGCCGGGGTCGTTCGCGGGACCGAGCATCGCGACGAGGGTCGCGCCCGGGCGCAGGAGCGCCACCTGCGCGTCGGTGGGCGCGTTCACGGCCGTGACGACGTCGGCACCCCACGCCGTCGCGGCGTCGACGACCGCGGCGCCCGCGGCCTCGTACGCCGCGTCGGAGAACGTGGCCCCCGCGCCCGCGTCGTGCTCGACGACCACCTCGTACCCGAGCGCGCGCAGCCGCTCGACCGTGCGCGGGGTCGCGGCGACCAGCCGCTCCCCGTCCCTCACCTCGCGGGGGACACCGATCCTCACGTGCGGGCTCCTCACCTCGTCGAGCATCGTGGGCGCCCGCGCGACCGGAGACGACGGCGGGTGCGCGGCGAGCCTATCGGGGGCCGCCCGCGCCGTCCCGGGTCGAACGTCCCCGGGCCTGCGGCGTCCGCCCGCGCGGTGCGCGGACCGCCTCGGGGCCGGCGGTGGCGCGCTAGAGGTCGCCCTTCTTCTGCAGGAACCGCATGGCGAACCAGCCGATGGGGATGCGCGCCCAGTACGTCGCGACGCGGAAGAGGAGGGTGGCCGACGTGGCGAGCGCGACCGGGACGCCGGCTGCGGTGAGGCCCGCGGTCAGCGCGAGCTCGATCGTGCCGAGGCCGCCCGGCGTCGGGACGGCGGCACCGGCCGCGTTGCCGACCAGGTAGATCACGGCGACGTCGACGAGGTCGAGCTCCTGCCCGAACGCGGCGAGCGCGGCGTCGAAGGCCAGCACGTAGCCGAGCGTCATGACGATGTTGCCCGCGAGACCGACGGCGAGCCGCCCGGGCTGGCCGAGCATCTCCGAGAGCCGCGGCCACACCTGCTGGACGGTCGGCCGGAGCTTGGCGAGCGCCCAGTTCCGGACGGCGGGCACGAGGAGCGTCGCGAGCACGGCGAGCGCGACGCCGCCGATGGCGAGCAGCACGGTCGTCGAGGGGAGCTGGACGAGGCCGCCCTCGCCGGTGAAGACCGACAGCACCACGAGGATGAGGATCGTCACGACGAACTGCGACACCTGCACGAGCGCGACGGTGGCGACGGCCATCGGCGTCGAGATGCCGCGCTTCGTGAGCAGCCGGAGGTTGAGCGCCGCCGGGCCGATCCCCGCGGGCGCGGCGAGCGCGACGTAGGAGCCGGCCGCCTGGGTCAGGTTGACGCGCCAGAACGGCAGGCTCTTCGGCGAGAACGCCGTGAGCGTCATCGCGGCGCCGACCCACGTGAGGATGCCGAGCACGAACGACAGGACGGCCCACCACGGGTTCGCCTCGGTGACGGCCTCGGCGATCTGCTCGAAGTTGAACGACGTCACGAGCGCGGTCACCGCGGCGATCACGAGCGCGATCGTCAGCACCGTGCGGGCGCCGAACCGCGTGATCCGCTGCGGCTCGACGTCGGCCTCGGGCAGCCGCTCCACGAGCGCGGCGCGCAGCTCCTTGAGCAGCTCCTTGTCCTGCCGGATCTCCTCGCGCGTGCTCGGCGGCAGGGCGACCGACTGGAGCAGCGGGCCGATGGCGGCGATGTCGTCGTCGGGCAGCACGCTCACCGCGGACTCGACGGCGCGCTGCGCCCCGACGCGCAGCGCGAGCAGCGCGACCATCTGGGCGAGGTCCATGCGGCGCGCGAGCTCGGACGACGCGATGTCGCCCTGCTCCCACCCGGTGAGCCACACCTCCGGGGCGCCGGTGGACGGCTCGTGCGAGACGAGCACGACGTCGGAGGTCAGGGCACGGTGGGCGATCCCCGCGGAGTGGGCGAGGCGGAGCTGGCGCCACGCCTCGTTGAGCACCGAGCCGGTGACGTCCTCGACGGGGAGGTCGCGCAGCGACACGGCGCCCGTCGCGTGCTCCTGGACGAGCACCATCGAGTCGGCGGACTCGGCGACGCCCAGGAGCCGCGGCGTGCGGACGCCGGCGGCTCTGGCCGCGTAGGACAGGAGAGCCGTGCGCTCCGCGGCGGCGCGCAGCGAGATCGCGGCGCGACCCTCGCTGCCGCGCAGGCGCAGCGACCGCCAGAAGCGGGTGAGGAAGCCGACGACCTGGCGGTCGCCGTCGAGCACGACGACGTCCTGGCGCACGTCGTCCTCCGCGAGCATCGCGTAGACGCGGTTGTCGCCCGCGCGCGTCAGCGCGATCGCGGCCGGGTCGGACGGGGCGTCCTGCGGCTCGGGCGCGGCGTCCGTGCCCTCCGGGACCGTGTCCTCGTCGGCGTGCTGAGCCCCGAGGTGGTGGGCCGCGAGGGCCGCGTCGGCGGTGAGGACGGTCCCGCCGTCGTCGCTCGCGCCCGGCGCGCGCAGCACGCCGACGTGCACCTCGGCCGTGATCCGGCCCTCGGCGTCGACCTCCGTGATGGGGTCGTCCGCCGCCTCGGCGAGCTCGTCGTCGTCGGTGACGTCGCGCACGCGGACGAGCGCCACGGGGGAGAAGCCCGCGCGCCGGACCCCGGCCACGAGGTCTGGCCCGTAGGCGCGCTCGCTGCGGACGCCCGAGACGTACCGCACGGCCAGCCCGGCGATGCGCCCGAGCAGCAGCGTGATGATGATGCCCGGCAGCGAGACCTGGCCGGTGATGAGCACGACGCCGATCGCGACGAACAGCAGGTTCCACGACCACTTGACGGTGCGTCGTCGGGTGCGCGTGCCCGCGGCCGTGAGGAGGCCGGCGATCGCGGCGACGTACAGGTAGTCGGGGATGGTGAGCTGCCACGACCCGTCGATGAACGCGGAGAGCCCGCGGATCAGGTCGTCGGAGCCCCACGTGCGCAGCGCGAGCACGACCAGCACCCCGAGGAGCAGGCCGAGCGCCGCGGCGACGATGGACTCGACGACCTGCCGCCCGAGACGGCGCAGACCGAGCTCGACCAGCACCGCGAGCGGGACGAAGAGCGTGATGAGCCCTTCGAGCACGGTGACCGGGAGGAAGAGCACGCGGGCGAGCACGTCCGAGAAGTTCTGCACGTCCTCCGCGACGCCCTCGGTCGTCCCGTGCGCGTACACCGACATGAGCATGACGACCGCGACGCCGACCGCGCACAGCACGAGGTTGACGAAGTCGATCGGGTGCCGGACGCGCTGCTCGGCGGTGTCGACGACCCGGACCGTGCCCTCGTCGTCGCCGTCGCGCGGGGCGAGCAGCGCCTCGAGCGCGCCGGTCTGGGGGCGGGCGTCGCGGCGTCCCGACGCGGCGAGCGACCCGACCTCGACGACCGCGCCCACGTGGGACGTGTCGCCCGGCGTCGGCTCGGGCGCGGGGGAGGACATGCCTGCGAGTCTAGGTCCGGGGGTCCCGGCAGGCGCGGTATTTGGCCGATTCTTCCGGGCGATTCGCCCGGTTCGACCGGTTGTCCGATGCACGTGGGGGGTTGTTCGACGGGCGGGTGTGAGGAAGGCCTCCCTAGCATGGGGGTGCGAGCACCCCTGGGGAGGTCGGCATGGCACGTGGCACGACGACGCAGCGCGACGAGGCCGGAGGCGCCGCACCCGCGACGCCGGACGAGAGCGGGCAGGAGCGCAACCCCTTCCGCCGGGTGTGGTGGCTCCCCGTCGTGCGGGGCACGCTCCTCGTCGTCCTGGGCCTCCTCCTCATGATCGAGCCGCTCGAGCAGCTGGGGACGCTCCGGGTCGTCCTGGGGGCGTTCCTCGTGGCCGACGGCGTGCTGGTCGCCGTCCAGGGGTTCGTGCACCGCAAGCAGGTCGGGTCGGCGTGGTGGCTCGCGCAGGCCGGGGTCAACGTCGTCTTCGGCGTCGTGGTGGCGCTGTGGCCGGACCTCGGCGCCACGGCGCTGTACTACGTCCTCGCCGTCTGGGTGCTCGTCCTCGGCATCACGACGATCGCCGGGGCGGCGGCGCTCGCGCGCAACCGCGACCTCGGCTGGGCGTGGATGCTCGCCGTGGGGATCGTGTCGGTGCTCTTCGGGATCCTGCTCGTCACGCGCCCGCTCGACGCGTTCGACGTGCTGCGCCTCGTCACCGTGGTGTTCGCCCTGTACGCGTTCGTGTCCGGGGCGATCCACGTGGTCTCCGGCTTCGCGGTCCGGGCGGTCGCGCGGGAGCTCGCCGACCTGCGCGCGCAGGCGGTCGCGGCCGGCGTCGTCGTGACGGGCGGGTCGGTGCTGGGCGCCGCCGCGGTGCACCCGGGCGTGGCCCCGCCGTCGGCCGTGGGCGGGGCGCCCACCGGGCCCCCGACCACCGACCCGGCGGCTCCCGCCGCCGACCCGTCCGCGACGAGCGGCCTCCCTCCGGTCGAGCCCGCCTCCGACGGCCCGACGACGCCCGGTCCCGTCGCGGACGAGCTCGGCGCCGACCCGTCGGGCGGCCCGACGTCGGGTGGTCCCGGCGCGGCCGGGCCGGAGGGTCGCGAGCGCGCCTGAGGGGCGTGTCGGTGCCGTCGGCCGGGAGCCGTCGGCCGCTCGACCGGCGACCGCCGGGCGCGCCGTCCGCCAGGGTCGGGCGTCCCGAAGAGGGGCGGACCTTACACCCGCCGCGCGGGCGCCGTGAGTGTGTCTCACGTCACGACCGTTGCCCGGGGCTCAGGGTTACGACCGGGTAACAACGCTGGCGTTCTGTCCGGGTTTCTGTCGATCCTGACACCTGCACGACACAGCACTGTGCTAGAAATCACGGCACTCCGCCGACAGGTCGGGGTCCTGGTGCGTGCAAGGTCGCGCCACCGGTGTCTCGCACCCCGAGAAACCCGAGAAAGAGGTAGACACATGACAGCGGTGTCCAGGAAGCGGCTCCTTGCCGCGGCCGCCGGCATCACGGCGGTGACGCTGACCCTGACCGCGTGCGGCGGGGGCTCCAGCGACGGCGAGGGCGACGGGGACGGCGGCGGCTCGGCGAGCGGCTCGCTCGTCATCGGCACCACCGACAAGGTCACGGTGCTCGACCCGGCCGGCTCGTACGACAACGGCTCGTTCGCCGTGATGAACCAGGTCTTCCCGTTCCTCATGAACACCCCGTACGGCAGCCCCGACGTCGAGCCCGACATCGCGGAGTCGGCCGAGTTCACCTCGCCGACCGAGTACACCGTCACGCTCAAGCCCGGCCTCAAGTGGGCCAACGGCAACGACCTCACGTCGTCCGACGTGAAGTTCTCGTTCGACCGCCAGGTCGCGATCAACGACGAGAACGGCCCGGCGTCGCTGCTCTACAACCTCGACAGCGTCGAGGCGCCCGACGACACGACCGTCGTCTTCCACCTCAAGAGCGAGAACGACCAGCTCTTCCCGCAGATCCTGTCCAGCCCGGCGGGCCCGATCGTCGACGAGGACGTCTTCGCGGCCGACGCGCTCACCTCGGACCAGGACATCGTCGACGGCAACGCGTTCGCCGGCCAGTACACGATCACGGGCTACAAGTTCAACGAGCTCGTCTCCTACGAGGCGTACGACGGCTACGAGGGCCTGCTCGGCCCGGCGAAGACCGACAAGGTCGCGGTGAAGTACTTCGCCGAGGCGTCGAACATGAAGCTCGAGATCCAGCAGGGCAAGATCGACGTCGCGTGGCGCAGCCTGTCCGCGACGGACATCGAGGACCTGCGCGGCAACGACGACGTCAAGGTCGTGGACGGCCCCGGCGGCGAGATCCGCTACATCACGTTCAACTTCGACACCCAGCCGTTCGGCGCCAAGACGCCGGAGGCCGACCCCGCCAAGGCGCTCGCCGTGCGCCAGGCCGCCGCGTCGCTCATCGACCGCGACGAGCTCTCGGACCAGGTCTACAAGGGCACCTACACCCCGCTGTACTCCTACGTCCCCGCGGGCCTGACCGGCGCCGCCGAGCCGCTCAAGGAGATGTACGGCGACGGCGCGGGCAAGCCCGACGCCGCGAAGGCGCAGCAGCTCCTGACCGACGCGGGCGTCGAGACGCCCGTGACGCTCAACCTGCAGTACTCGAACGACCACTACGGCCCGTCGTCGGCCGACGAGTACGCGCTCATCAAGGACCAGCTCGAGAAGGACGGCCTCTTCACGGTCAACCTGCAGACCACCGAGTGGGTCACGTACGCCAAGGAGCGCACGTCCGACGTCTACCCGGCGTACCAGCTCGGCTGGTTCCCGGACTACTCCGACGCGGACAACTACCTCACGCCGTTCTTCCTCACGGAGAACTTCCTGGTGAACCACTACGCCAACCAGGAGGTCAACGACCTCATCCTCCAGCAGGCGGCGACGCCCGACGCCGACGAGCGCACCGCGCTCATCGAGGAGATCCAGAGCAAGGTCGCGGCGGACCTGTCGACCCTCCCGTACCTCCAGGGTGCGCAGGTCGCGGTCGTCGGGACGGACGTGGAGGGGGCCGAGGACACGCTGGACCCGTCCTTCAAGTTCCGCTACGCGGCGCTGTCCAAGGGCTGACCGGCAGCTGCCCCAGCCGCCCGGCCCTCCCCGCGCGACCCGCGGGGAGGGCCGGGCACCGCACGTCCCGACCGGCGACCACGCCGACGCCCCGGGCACCTGAGGAAGAGACGACATGACGACCACCACCACCGACGTGCCCGTCGGCGAGGACGCGCCCCGCGACCCCGGCGGCACGGGGCGGGTGCGCACCCCGCGCACGACCCGCCGTCGCGGCGGCGGGCTCGGGAGCTACATCCTGGTCCGCGCGCTGCTCATCATCCCGACGGTCTTCATCCTCGTGACCACGGTCTTCGTGGTCATGCGGGCCACGGGCGACCCGATCACCGCGGCGCTCGGCGGCCGGCTCACGCCGGACCAGCTCGCCGAGCGCATCCACGAGGCCGGGTACGACCGCCCGGTCGTCGTGCAGTACCTCGAGTACCTCGGCGGCATCGTGCGCGGGGACTTCGGCACGACGATCAGCGACAACCGCCCCGTCACGGAGGTGCTCGCGACGTACGGCACCGCGACGCTCGAGCTCGCGGCCTACGCCCTGCTCGTCGCGTTCGTCGTCGGGATCCCGCTGGGCATGCTCGCGGGCTACCTGCGCGACCGCGTGCCCGACGCGATCCTGCGCGTCTCCGCGATCCTCGCCTACGCGACCCCCGTCTTCTTCGCCGGCCTCATGCTCAAGCTCGTCTTCTCGGTGTGGCTCGGCTGGCTGCCCGTGTCCGGGCGCGCGTCCACCGACGCGGAGATCGAGCTGCAGTTCCTCGACGACCCGTCGGGGTTCTACCTCGTCGACGCGATCCGGACGGGCGACCCCGCGATCGTCGGCGACGTCCTCCAGCACGCCGTCCTCCCGGCGCTCGCGCTCGGGCTGCTCACCGCGGGCGTGTTCCTGCGGCTCGTGCGCACCAACGTCATCGGGACGCTCTCGACCGACTACGTCGTCGCGGCGCGGTCGCGCGGCGTGCGCGAGTCCCGGCTCGTGCGCGCGCACGCGTGGCGCCCCGCGCTCATCCCCATCATCACCGTCATCGGGCTCCAGGTCGCGATGCTCCTCGCGGGCGCCGTGCTCACCGAGACGACGTTCGAGTGGAAGGGGCTCGGCTTCCAGCTCGCCGAGTACCTCCAGGCGCGCGACTTCGTCGCCGTGCAGGGGATCGTCGTGCTCATGGCCGTGATCGTCGCGGTCACGAACTTCCTCGTCGACATCATCGCGGCGCTCATCGACCCGAGGGTGAGGTACTGACATGGTCGCGGAGACCGTCGTCCCGGCCGGTCCGGGCGCCGGGGGCCCCGTCCCCGCCGTCGTCCCCGAGCGCGGGCGCGTCGCGTGGTGGAAGCGCCTGCCCGTCGTGCACCAGCTCCGGCAGAGCGTCGGGCTGCAGCGCGGCATGCTCGTCACGGGCCTCGTCATCACGGGCCTCTTCCTGCTCACCGCCGCCCTCGCGCCCGTGCTCGCCCCCTACGGGTACAGCCAGCTCCGCACCGCGGACGGGCCGTTCGGCGCGCAGCAGCCGCCGTCGGCCGAGCACCTGCTCGGCACGACCGTCGGCGGCTACGACGTCCTGTCGCGCGTCATCTGGGGAGCCCAGACGGCGCTCCTCGTCATCGTCGTGGCGATCCTCGCGTCGATCGTCGTCGGGGTGCTGCTCGGGCTCGTCTCCGGGTACTTCGGCGGCTGGGCCGACCGTCTGCTCGTCGTGGTCTGCGACGCGATCTACGCGTTCCCGTCCCTGCTCCTCGCGATCCTCATGGCGATCGTCATCTCCGGCGGCCAGTCGAGCATGTGGGGCGGCATCCTCGCCGCGGCCTTCTCGATCACCGTGGTGTTCGTGCCGCAGTACTTCCGCGTCACGCGCGCGGAGGTCGTGCGGATCAAGGGCGAGGCGTTCGTCGACTCGGCGCGCGTGCTCGGCACGCCGCACCGGCGGATCATGGTCCGCCACGTCCTGCGGAACTCGACCCGCACGCTGCCGCTCATCGTCACGCTCAACGCGTCCGAGGCGATCCTCACGCTCGCCGGGCTCGGGTTCCTCGGGTTCGGCATCGAGCCGACGGCGGCCGCCGAGTGGGGCTACGACCTCAACAAGGCCGTGTCCGACGTGACGAGCGGCATCTGGTGGACCGCGCTCTTCCCGGGCCTGGCGATCGTGCTCGTCGTGCTCGGCATCACGCTCGTCGGCGAGAGCCTCAACGACCTCGCCGACCCGCGCCTGCGCTCGCGCCGCGCGTCCGCCGAGGTGTCGGGCGACGTCGCAGAGACGTCGGTCGTCCCGGGCGGCACGCTCACCGCCGGTCCCGGCGGCCTCGACGCGATCGAGGGCGCGGGCTCGCGCTCCGACGAGCTCGCCGCCGTCCCGGGGCAGCGCGACCCCGACGCCGTCGGCCTCGACGGGCGGCTCGACGGGCGGCTCGGCGACGCGCCGGACGACGGCGGCCCTGCGACAGGCCCAGCGACAGGCCCAGCGACAGGACCGGCGACGGGCCCCGTGAGCCGCCCGGCGGACGCGCCCCACGACGAGACGGAGGACCGGCGATGAGCGCCGTGACCGAGACGACCCGCCGCCCCGGCGGTGACGCCGCACGCCCCGTCGTGACGATCCGCGACCTCGCGGTGTCGTTCGCGACCGACGCCGGGGCCGTGCGCGCCGTCGACGGCGTCGACCTGGAGGTCGCGCCCGGAGAGGTGCTCGCCGTCGTCGGCGAGTCCGGGTCCGGCAAGACGGTGACCGCGAAGACGATCCTCGGCCTGCTGCCGTCGACCGCGACGGCGCGCGGCGCCGTCGTGCTGACGAACAAGGCCGGGACGGCCGACCACGACGTCGTCACGCTGGGCGGGGAGCGGCTGCGCCAGGTCCGCGGGACCGACGTCGCGATGGTCTTCCAGGAGCCGTCCGCCGCGCTCAACCCGGTGTACACGGTGGGCTGGCAGATCGTCGAGGGCATCCGCGCGCACACCAAGGTGTCGCGCCGGGAGGCGCGCCGGCGCGCGGTCGACGTGCTGCGGCGCGTCGGCATCCCCGACCCGGAGACGCGCGTCGACCACTACCCGCACCAGTTCTCCGGCGGGCAGAAGCAGCGCATCGTCATCGCCATGGCCCTCGTGCTCGACCCGGGGCTCATCGTCGCGGACGAGCCCACGACCGCGCTCGACGTCACCGTCCAGGCCGAGATCCTCGACCTCCTGCGCCGGTGCCGCGACGAGTTCGGCACCGCCATCGTGCTCATCACGCACAACATGGGCGTCGTCGCGGACCTCGCGGACCGGGTCGCGGTCATGTACCAGGGGAAGGTCGTCGAGCAGGCGCCCGCGCGCGAGCTGTTCGCCGCCCCGCAGGCCGCGTACACGCGCGCGCTGCTCGACTCCGTGCCGCGCGTCGGCGAGGGGACCGCGCGGGCCGAGGCCCGCGCGTCGGCCCGCGACGCCGGGTGGGCGGACGCGGAGCCCGTGGTCGCCGCGCAGGGACTGACCGTCACCTACCCGGGCCGCCTGCGCCGTCCCGGCTTCACCGCGGTCGACGACGTCTCGCTCACCATCCGGCCCGGCGAGGTGCTCGGCCTCGTGGGCGAGTCCGGCTCCGGCAAGACGACGTTCGCGCGCGCCGTCGCCGGCCTCACCCGGGTGACGGACGGGTCGCTGCGCGTGCTCGGCGTCGAGATGAACGGCGTGAAGGAGCGCGAGCTGCGTCCCGTGCGGCCGCGCATCGGGTTCGTCTTCCAGGACCCCGCGACGAGCTTCAACCCGCTGCTCACGATCGCGGACTGCGTCGCGGAGCCGCTCGTCGTGCACGGGCGCGCGGAGTCGCCCCAGGCGGCGCGCGGGCGCGTCGACGAGCTCCTGGAGGCTGTGCAGCTCCCGCGGTCGTACGGCGACCGGTTCCCGCACGAGCTCTCCGGCGGGCAGCGCCAGCGCGCGTCGCTCGCCCGGGCGCTCGCGCTCGACCCGGAGCTGCTCGTGGCCGACGAGCCGACGTCGGCCCTCGACGTCTCCGTGCAGGCGCGCGTGCTCGAGCTGTTCGCCGAGCTCCAGCGCGAGCTCGGCTTCGCGAGCCTGTTCGTGTCCCACGACCTCGCCGTCGTGGACCTGCTGTCCGACCGCATCGCGGTGCTCTACCGCGGGCGGCTGGTCGAGGAGGGCACGGGCGCCGAGGTGCTGGGCAGCCCGCGCGAGGAGTACACGCAGCGCCTCCTCGCGTCCCTGCCCGTCCCGGACCCGGTGCTCCAGGCGGAGCGCCGCGAGCAGCTCCGCGCCCTCCGCGGGGCCTGACCCTCCGGCCCGCCGAGACAGAGTCCTTGTCCCCTGAGGGTGAGCCCTGGCCCGCCGAGGGAGAGCCGTGGTCCCGTGAGGGAGAGCCGTGGTGGTGCGGGCAGGCCGGTGCTCTGCTCCGGACGACCGCGGCTCTCCCTCGGCGGGCGTCAGGCGAGGCCCAGGGACTGCTTCCACTCCAGGGGGAGGAGCGCGTACCCGACGAACGCGACGACGTCGAGCAGGGTGTGCGCGATCACGAGCGGCATCACGCGGTGCCGTCCCCAGCGGGACGTGTAGAACCACGAGAACACGACGCCCATGACGACGTTCCCGAGGAACGGCCCGAAGCCCTGGTACAGGTGGTACGACCCGCGCAGGAGCGAGCTCCACACGACGAACTTCACGCGTCCCCAGCCGAGGTCGCGCGTGCGCTCGAACAGGTACCCGACCGCGATGACCTCCTCGAGCAGACCGTTCTGCAGCGCGGCGAGGATGAGCACGGGCACCGTCCACCACGCGGCGTTGAGCGCCGACGCCTGCACCTCGACCGTGATGCCGAGGACGCGGCCGAGCGCGTAGAACCCGAGGCCGGGGATGCCGATGGCTGCGGCGAGGGCGAACCCCCAGCCGACGTCGCGCAGGGGCCGGGCGCCGTCGAGCCCGATGGCGCGGACGGCCGACCGGCCGCGCGCGCTGAGCAGGTAGAGCGCGAGCGCGACGGGCAGCACGGCGAAGAAGATCCCGACGAGCTGGTAGGTGAGGTCGAGGTACGGCCGGGCCGACCGGCTCACGTTGAGGCTCGCGGACTGCTCGCCGAGCGGGGTCCCGGCGGTGAGCCGCGCGACGATGTTGATGACCGCGTAGACCGCGGACTTGCCGAGGCTCAGCCCGAGCACGATCCAGATCTCCGCGCCGATGCGACGGCGCGTGGCACGGTCCGGGCGCGCGGGAGCGCCGTCGGCGGTGCCGGGGACGACGGCGGCCGTCGGGCCGGGCACGGGCGCGGCGGGGGAGCCGGGAGCGGTCAGGTCGGGCACCGTCCGGTTATAGCACCGCTCACCGGAAGCCACCTCGACGCCCCCTGAATGAACCCTGTCCGCCCACCACGGGCACAGCGCCCTGCGAGCACGCGATCCGCGACCGGATCGTCGTCAATGTGGTCGCGTACCCCGTGTTCGGCGGGTGGGGTGGAGAGGGGAGGGGCAGTGGGTCAGGGGCGGGGTGGGCGGCCCGGGCGGCGGGGTGGGCGGACGTCGCGGGGGAGGCGGCCGGCGTCGTCGAGCGCTCGGCGCAGGAGCATCTCGATCTGCGCGTTGACGCTGCGCAGGTCGTCGCCGGCCCAGCGGGCGAGGGCGTCGTGCACGGCGGGGTCGAGGCGCAGGAGGACCGACTTGCGCTGCGGCCGCTGCGCTCGGCCCGTGCCCGTGCCCGTGCCCGTGCCCGTGCCCGTGCCCGTGTCTGCGCCCGCGCCGGGAGCTGTGCCCGTGCCCGACGACGCCTGCTCGCCCGACGAGGACGCGTCGCCCTCCGGCGTGGCCTGCTGCCCGCCCGAGGGCACGCCGCGGCCCGACGACGGCTGGTCGCCGTCGTCGGGCGCGTCGCGCTTCTCGGGCGGCGTGGGCCCGACGGGCGTCACTGGTACAGGGACCCCGTGTTGACGACGGGCGTCACGCGGCTGTCGCCGCAGAGCACCACGAGGAGGTTGGAGACCATGGTCGCGCGGCGCTCGTCGTCGAGCGTGACGATGTCCTCGGCCTCGAGGCGGGACAGGGCGTCCTCGACCATGGACACCGCGCCCTCGACGATGCGCGAGCGCGCCGCGATGATCGCCCCGGCCTGCTGGCGCTGGAGCATCGCCTGGGCGATCTCGGGCGCGTAGGCGAGGTTGGAGATGCGGGCCTCGATGACCTCGACGCCTGCCACGACGACGCGCTCCGCGACCTCCGCCGCGATCTCGGCCGAGACGACCTCCGTCGCGCCGCGCAGCGACTCCTCGCCGGCCTCGGCGTCGTCGTAGGGGTGGGACATCGCGACGTGGCGCAGCGCGGACTCGGCCTGGACCACGACGAAGTCGTCGTAGTCCTCGACCGCGAACGACGCCTTGGCGGTGTCCGCGACCTGCCAGACGACGATCGCGGCGATGTTGATCGGGTTGCCGTCGGCGTCGTTGACCTTGAGCTCGCTCGTCTCGAAGTTCCGGACGCGCACGGACACGCGGCGGCGGGTGCTGAGCGGCACGGTCGCGACGAGGCCCGTGGTGCGGACGGTGCCGAGGTAGCGGCCGAAGAACTGGACGACGACCGTCTCGCCGGGGTTGATGACGGCGACGCCGGTCGGGACGAGCACGCCCGCGAGGAACGCCAGGACGCCGAGCGTGATGAGCACGGCGGGGTTGCCGGCGTCCGCCGCGGCGGCGACGACGAGCCCCGTGCCGCCGAGGAGCAGGACGATGCTCAGCGCGATGACGGCGGCCGCGCCGCCCGCGCCGAGGGACCAGGCGGGCCGCTCGGTGACGTCGACGCGCGTGCCGTCGTGGCCGACGGGGCGGCCGGTCGGTTCGCCGCCGACGGACTCCTGCGGGGGTGCTGCGCTCTCGGTCACGGTGGTCGTCCTCTCCTGCGGCGGGGCCGCGTCGTGTATAGCAAAGTGATATCACATTTCCGAGCGAGGCCGCTATGCGTCCCGCGAGGCTTGCGCGACGCGGCCCGCGCGTGGGAACCTACAAACCGGTTTGCAGCACAAAGTAGTTTCCGGAATCACCCGAACGACCCGAACGACCGAGAGGCCACCATGACGACCGACCACGGCGACGCCGTCCACGACGGAGCCGTCGGCGACCCGGACGAGCCGACCCTCGGCGCCGCCGAGACGCTCCACCTCATCCGCGAGCAGCAGGAGCGCGCGCGCCGGGCGACCGAGCCCGACCCGCGGCTGCTGTTCCTCGCGTGGGGCGTCGCGTGGCTCGTCGGCTACCTGTGCCTCTGGACGAGCGCGGTCCGCGTCGCCGACGGGACCGCGACGGTCCGCGTCACGAGCGGGGCCGGCCAGGTCATGGGCGCCCAGCCCGAGCCGTGGGCCTTCTGGGTCTTCTTCAGCCTCATCGCGGCCGCCGTCGCGTTCACGATCGTCCACAGCGTCACGCGCACCGCCGGGACGCGCGGCGTGAGCGCCCGCACCGGAGCGATGTACGGGTGGTCGTGGATGCTCGGGTTCGTGTGCTTCGGCCTCGTGCTCGGCGGGCTGGCCCGCGCCGGGGCGTCCGAGGAGGTCATGGCGCTCGCGAGCAACGCGTTCGCGTGCGTCGTCGTCGGACTCCTCTACCTCGGCGGCGCGGCCGCGTTCGGTGACCGCGGGCTCTTCGTGCTCGGCGTGTGGATCCTCCTCACCGCAGCCGTCGCGACCTTCGCCGGGCTGCCGCTCACCTACCTCGTCATGGCGCTCGCGGGCGGCGGCGGCTTCCTCGTCATGGCCGGGATCGAGCAGGTCGTGCGCGTCCGACGGCGGCGCCGCGCGTCCCGGCCCGTGCCCGCCCGTCCGGCGGGAGGTGCGGCCGATGCCTGAGGTCGGGCTCGATCCCGTCATCCACGCGCCCGCGCGGCTGCGCGTGGTCGCGACGCTCGCCACCCTCCCGCCGGGCGACGAGCTGTCCTTCCCCAGGCTCCAGAAGCTCCTCGACATGACCGCGGGCAACCTCTCCACGCACCTGCGCAAGCTCGAGGACACCGGCTACGTGACCGTCACCAAGACGCACGAGGGCCGCACGCCCGCCACCTACCTGTCCCTCACCGCCCGCGGTCGCGGCGCCTTCGAGGACTACACGACCGCCCTGAACGCCCTCCTGAAGGGAGCCCGACCATGAGCGACGAGCGCACCAGGCGCACCGAGCGCACCGAGCGCACCGAGAGCGCCCCGCGCACCGGCCCGGTCCGGACCGCCCGGGCCGAGCCCGCGCCGTCGGGCACGGACCGCACCCCGCCCGTGGTCGCCGTCGACCGCGTGACGCGCCGCTTCGGCACGGTCGTCGCGCTCGACGACGTGTCCCTCACCGTCGGGGGCGGCGAGCTCGTCGGTCTGCTCGGCCCGAACGGCGCCGGGAAGTCGACCCTGCTGTCCCTGGTCAGCGGGCAGCGCCGGCCCGACTCCGGGGCCGTGCGGCTGCTCGGGGGCGACCCGCGCGACGCGCGCAGCCGCGTCGGCCTCGGCCTCACGCCGCAGGAGACGGGCCTGCCCGCGACGCTCAAGGTGCGGGAGGTCGTGGACTTCGTCGGCGGCCACTACCCCGACCCGGTCCCGACGGCGGAGCTCCTGGAGCAGTTCGGCCTCACCGAGCTGGCGGGCCGCCAGACGGGCGCGATGTCGGGCGGGCAGAAGCGCCGCCTCGCCGTCGCGCTGTCGCTCGTGGGCCGCCCGCGCGTCGTCCTGCTCGACGAGCCGACGACGGGCCTCGACGTCGGCGCGCGGCAGGCGCTGTGGGACGCGATCCGCGCGTACCACGCGGCCGGCGGGACGGTGCTCCTCACGAGCCACTACCTCGAGGAGGTGCAGGCGCTCGCGCAGCGCGTCGTCGTCATCGACCAGGGCGTCGTCAAGGCCGACGACTCGCTCGACACGATCCTGCGGCGCGTGTCGCTGCGGCGCGTCGTCGTCGGGTCGGCGCGGGACCTGCGCGACCGGCCGGGCGTCGTGCGGGCCGACCGCCTCGGCGACGGCCGCCAGGAGCTGTACACGCCCGACGCCGACGCGCTCGTGCGCGAGCTCGTCACCTCGGGCGTCGACTTCCACGACCTCGAGATCCGGGGCGCGAGCCTCGAGGAGGCGTTCGAGCAGATGGTCGCGCGCGACGCGGCCCCGACGACGGAGGCACGGGCCCGATGACCACCACGACCACCACCCCGCGGGCGGCGGCGCTGCCCGGGCCGCTGCGCCTCACGTGGCTGCACCTCAAGTACCAGTTCCTCGAGACCGTGCGCGTGCCCGTCGCGGTGCTCGGCAACCTGCTGTTCCCCGCGCTCGCGATGTTCTTCTTCGTCGTGCCGCAGAAGGCGGTGGCGCAGGACCCCGTGGCGGCGACGACGGCCGTCGCCTCGCTCGGGCTGTTCGCGATCTGCTCGGCGAGCCTGTTCACGTACGGGCTCGGCGTCGCGGAGGACCGGCAGCTGCCGTTCGACCCGTTCGTCCGCACGCTGCCCGCGGGGCCCGCGCCGCGCATGGCCGCGCGCGTGCTCAACGGCGGGATCTTCTCGCTGTTCGGGCTCGTCCCGCTCATCCTCATCGGCTGGCTGTTCACCGACGCGAGCGTCACCGCGACGCAGCTCCTCGCGGGCGTCGGGACGGTGCTGCTCGTGTCCGTGCCGTTCGTGCTGCTCGGCATGGCGATCGGCTACTCGCTGTCGGCGAAGGCGGCGCTCCCGGTGGTCCAGGTGATCCTCTTCCCGCTCGCGTTCGCGGGCGGCCTGTTCCTGCCGCCGTTCCTCTTCCCCGACTGGCTCGACGCGATCTCGAAGGCCACCCCGACCCGCGCGGGACGCGACCTGCTGGTCCAGGCCCTCACGGGCGAGCCGGCGTACGGCGCGGCGTGGTTCGTGCTCCTCGGCTGGACGGTCCTGTTCGCCGTCCTCGCGGTCGGCGCCTACCGCCGCGACGAGGGCCGCCGCTTCCGCTGACCTGGCCCTCCCGGCCCACCCCTCCCCGCCGAGCACGGGATCAGCGACCCGATCCGAGCGATTCCGGTCGCGGACCCCGCGTTCGCCGGGCGTTCTCGCCGGCGTCGGCGCGGCTCAGGCCGCGCGGCGGAGGCGGAGGGAGTTGCCGACGACGAGCACCGAGCTCGCGGCCATCGCCGCGCCCGCGATCATCGGGTTGAGCAGGCCGGCCGCCGCGAGCGGGATCGCCGCGACGTTGTACGCGAAGGCCCAGAAGAGGTTCTGCTGGATGACGCGCAGCGTGCGGCGCGACAGCCGGATCGCGGTCGCCGCGCTGCGCAGGTCCCCGCGGACGAGCGTGAGGTCGCTCGCCTCGATCGCGACGTCGGTGCCGGTCCCCATCGCGAGCCCGAGGTCGGCCGTCGCGAGCGCGGCGGCGTCGTTCACACCGTCCCCGACCATCGCGACGACGCGCCCCTCGCGCTGGAGCCGGGCGACGACGTCGACCTTCTCGTCGGGGAGGACGCGCGCGACGACGTCCGCCTCCGCGATGCCGACGGCGCGCGCCGCCTCGAGGGCCGCGCCCTCGCCGTCGCCCGTGAGCAGGTAGGGCCGCAGGCCGAGCTCCCGGAGCTCGCGCACCGCCTCGGCCGACGTGGGCTTCACCGGGTCGCGCAGCACGAGCACCGCGCGCGCCCGGCCGTCCCACGCGACGACGACGGCGCTCGCCCCCGACGCCTCGGCCGCCGCGAACGCGTCGTCGAGCGCCGCGTCGGGCACCACGCCCTCGCGCGCGAGCCACGCCGGCTGCCCGACGAGCACCCGGCGCGCGGTGAGCCCCGCGGCGCCGTCGGCCCCGAGCGAGAGGCCCGAGTGCGCGGTCCGGACGACGGCCTCGACCCCGCCGCCCGGGGCGCTGCGGAAGTCGAACGCCTGGAGCGAGCCCACCGCGACGCCGTCGGCCCCGACCGTGGGACCGTCGTCCGACGCCGGGGCGCCCGCGGGCAGGTCGCGCGCCGCCGCGGTGATCGCGCGTGCGATCGGGTGCTCGCTCAGGGCCTCGACAGCGCCCGCGTGCCGCAGGGCGTCGCGCGCGTCCGCGGCCGCCGGGTCGTCGGCCACGAGCCGGTCGAGCGGTGCGCGGCCCGACGGCGTCACGACCGCCTCGAGCGCCATCGCGCCCTGGGTGACCGTGCCCGTCTTGTCGAGCACGACCGTATCGACGCGGCGCGTCGACTCGAGGATCTCCGGTCCCTTGATGAGCACGCCGAGCTGCGCGCCCCGGCCCGTGCCGACGAGCAGGGCCGTGGGCGTCGCGAGCCCCAGCGCGCACGGGCACGCGATGATGAGGACCGCGACCGCGGCGGTGAACGCGAGCTGCGTCCCCGCGCCGGCGAGGAGCCACGCGGCCAGGGTGCCGACCGCGAGCACGAGCACGACGGGCACGAACACCGCGGAGATGCGGTCCGCGAGCCGCTGCACCGGGGCCTTGCCCGTCTGGGCCTGCGTGACGAGGCGGCCGATCTGCGCGAGCGTCGTCTCCTCGCCGACGCGCGTCGCCCGCACCAGGAGCGCACCCGCCGCGTTCACCGTCGCGCCGGTCACGGCGTCGCCCGGGCCGACGTCGACCGGCACCGGCTCGCCCGTGAGCAGCGACGTGTCGACGGCGCTCGACCCCTCGAGCACGACGCCGTCCGTCGCGACCTTGTCGCCCGGGCGCACGAGGAACACGTCCCCGACCGCGAGGTCGGCGGCGGGCACGCGCTCGGTGACGCGCGCGCCGTCGGGCCCGGTGCGCGGGGTGCCGTCGGGGGCGAGCAGGACGCGCTCCGCGTCCTTCGCGCCGAGCTCGAGCAGCGACCGCAGCGCGTCGCCCGCGCGCCGCTTCGAGCGGTGCTCGGCGTACCGCCCCGCGAGGAGGAACGTCGTGACGACCGCCGCGACCTCGAAGTAGAGCTCGGGGGCGGCGCCCGCATGGCCGCGCGACGGGACGAGCGTCGGCTCCATGCGCATCCCGAGCTCGCCCGCGCCGCCCAGCAGCAGCGCCCACAGCGACCAGAGCGTCGCGGCGACCACGCCGAGCGACACGAGCGTGTCCATCGTCGACGCGCCGTGCCGGGCCGCGCGGAACGCCGCCGTGTGGAAGGGCCACGCCGCCCACGTGACGACGGGCAGCGCGAGCGCCGCGACGACCCACTGCCAGCCGGTGAACTGCAGCGCCGGGACCATCGACAGCGCGACGACCGGCACGGTGAGCACCGCCGCGACGCGCAGGCGCTGCGCCAGCACGACGCCGCGGTCGGTCGGGGCGGCGCCGTCGTCGGGTGCGGCGGTGGCGCGGTCGGCCCTTACGGCGCGGGCGGGCTCGGTGGCAGGGTCGCCGGAGGTGCTCGGGCCCGCCTCCGCCTCCTCCGGCCGCGCCGGCGCCTCGGCGGTCGTCTCGCCCAGGTCCGCCGGGGGAGTGCTCTCGACGGTGGTGGCGGTTGCGCGGCGGGTGGTGACGCGGGCCGTGTAGCCGGCCTTCTCGACGGCGTCGACGAGGTCGGCGTCGGTGACGTCGGCCGCGAGGACGACGTGCGCGGTCTCGAGCGGCAGGTTGACCGTCGCCGTGACGCCCTCGACGCGGTTGAGTCGCTTCTCGACACGCGCGACGCACGACGCGCACGTCATGCCGCCGATCGCGAGGTCGACCTCGGCGACAGGCCGGGCCTCCGCGGCTCCGCCGGGTGCGGCGGTCGGCGTGGGGGCGGGCTGTGCGGTCATCGGTGGGGCTCCTCGACGGGGTGCGGGGCGAGGTCGCCGCGGTGGTCCGGCGTGGTGGCCGTCGCGGCGGGCGCGGCCGTGCCGGTGCGGACGGGCGCGCGGGGGTCGGGGTCGTGGTGACGACCGGGACCCGGGGTGCCCGACGACGGTCGCGGCCTCGTGCGGTCGAGGCGCGTCCCGCCGTCGGGCACCGGGGAGGTGCGGACCGGGACGGTCAGGCGCGGGGCGGGACCTGGAGGTCGTACGTCTTCGTGGCGGGGGCGGCGTCCGCGGCGGGCTCGGTGCCGCAGCCGCACGCGCAGTCGTGCGCCTCCTGCTTGTCGGCCGCCTGCTCGGCGTACTGGGCGGCGAGGGCGTCCTGCTGGACCTCGACGGACTCGACCGCGTAGCCGGCCTCGTCGACGGCCTCGCGCAGCGCGGCCTCGTCGAGCGGGTCGTCGGAGAAGACCGTGACCTCGGACGCGCTGCCGACGCGGAGCTCGACGCTCACGTTCTCGACGCCGGCGACGGCCTCGAGGTCCTTCGTGACGTGGGCGACGCAGTTGCCGCAGGTCATGCCGGTGACGCCCAGGGTCGTGACGGTGCTCATGGTGCTCCTCGGGTGGTGGGTGGTCAGCTGCGGACGAGGCGGGCGATGGCGTCGGCGGCCTCCTTGACCTTCGCCGCGCCCTCCGTCTCGGACTGGCGGGCCGCGTCCACGACGCAGTGGCCCAGGTGGTCCTCGACGAGGCCGATGCTCACGGCCTGGAGCGCCTTGGTGACGGCCGAGACCTGCGTGAGGATGTCGATGCAGTAGACGTCCTCGTCGATCATGCGGGCGATGCCGCGCACCTGGCCCTCGATGCGGCGCATGCGCTTGAGGTACGCCTCCTTGTCGGACGCGTAGCCGTGCGGACCGGTGTGGACCGCCTGCTCCTGCTCGACGGCTGTCGCCTCGGTCGTGTCGGTCATGCTCTCCTCCTCGTCCAGGACGCGGTAGCGCGCCCGCCGCCTCGGTGGTGCGGCGGTGATACCCCGTCAGGGTACGCCCCATCATACCCCGGTGAGGTATATGTCGGGAGGCTCCCCCCGCGCCTCCCCGCGCATGACACGTGTCATGCCCGGCGCGTGAGGACTCCACCCCGACCGGTGACGGGCCGCACTGCCGCAGGCGCCCCGACGCCGCGAGGCTGGAGGCACCACCACACGAGAGGCGCACCATGACCGACATCGTCACCGGGCTCCAGGAGCTCACGCAGAGCCTTCCCCCGTTCCTGCGCTGGGTCGGCGTCCTGCTCGCGGGCGCGATCCCGTACGTCGAGGCCGAGGGTGCCGCGGTCCTGGGGGTCGTGGCCGGCGTCAACCCGTTCGTCGCGATCCCGGTCGCGATCGTCGGCAACGCGATCGCGCTCGCCGCGGTCGTCTGGCTCATCAGCGCGGCCCGCTCCGGGATCACGCGCGGACGCACCGTCGAGAGCTCACCCAAACGCCAGCGGATGCGGCAGGTCTTCGACCGCTACGGGGTGCCCGGCGTCAGCCTCCTCGGGCCGCTGCTCCTGCCGAGCCACGTCACCGCCGCGGCGATGGTCGGGTTCGGCGCACCGCGCGCCCGCGTCTTCACGTGGGGCGTCGTGGCCGTCGCGGCCTGGGCCCTCGTGCTGGGCGTCGTCGTGCACCTCGGCGTGAGCGCCGCCGTCGGCTGACGGCCGGGTCACGACGCCGTCACGGCGGCATCACGATTCGGCGCACGCCGCGCGGTGCGGTGACCCCGCCCCTACCCTCCGAAGCATGGGCAGGGGAGCCGGAGCACGACACGCGCTGCGCGTGACGGTGATGTCGGTCGCGCTCGCGGGCGCCGGGCTGGTCGCGGCGCCGCCCGCGGGCGCGTGCGCGTGCGGCGGGTTCGTCGACGGGCCCGCGTACGACACGTCGGTCTCGCACGAGACCGCGGTCCTCCAGTGGGACGGGACCACCGAGACGATGCTCGTCGAGCTCGCCACGCTGTCGAACGCGCCCGAGGTCGGCCTGCTGCTGCCCACGCCCGCACCGGCGGAGGTCGCGCTCGCCGACCCGCAGGTGTTCCGCGAGCTCGACGAGCTCACCCGGCCGCGCGCCGTCGTCTCCGACACGCGGTGGTGGCCCGAGCTCGGCTTCGGGAGCGGGGCGGACGCCGCGGCGGGTGCGGGCGTGACGGTGCTCGACGAGGTCCGGCTCGGGCCGCTCGACGTCACGACGCTCGGCGCGACCGACACGGGCGCGCTCGACGCGTGGCTCACGGAGCGCGGGTTCCAGCTCCCCGAGACGATCTGGACGGCGCTGGCCCCCTACGTCGGGGAGGGCTGGTCGTTCGTCGCCGCCCGGCTCGCGCCCGAGGAAGCGGCCGCGTTCGACGGCACGCTCCAGCCGCTCCGGGTCACGTTCCCGAGCGGCTCGCTCGTCTACCCCATGCGCATGTCCGCCGTCGCCGAGGACCCCCAGAGCACGCGCACGTACGTCCTGGCCGACCACCGCGTCGACCGCGTCGACCCGACCGCCGAGGCGCAGGCGCCGACCGTGCGGTTCGCCGGGCGCCTCGACCCGGCGGACGTGACGTCGCAGGAGCTCGCCGCGCTCCTCGCGGGAGGCGGCTTCGTCACGGCCCACGAGCAGGTGTTCACCGAGCCGGCGACCCAGATCGTCTCCGACTTCTCCTTCGCGCCCGCCGCCGCGGACGTCGCCCACACCCCGACGTACGCCGTGGTCGCCGAGAAGCGGATCGGCCCGTTCTTCGCCGGGCCCGTCCTCGCGTTCGCCGGCGTGCTCGCGCTCGCGGCGCTCGTCGTCTGGAGAGGCCGACGACGTCGCTCGCCCTCGCCGGCCCTCGCACCGCACCCCGCCCGCGCCTGAGCGGCGCGACCCGGCCCGCGCCCGGGTCACCCCGTACGGGCGAGACGCGCGGTTCGCCGCGACACGCGGCACCGCCGGGTGTTCCATGGAGGCGAAGCGGGAGGCGCCCGGGCCCAGGCCGTCGGGAGCCGGCCCGTCACCTCGGCAGGGGAGTGACCCATGACGATCCAGGACCCGATCCTCACCGCCTTCTCGCGCACCGCGAAGCAGGTCTGGTACTGGCCGGTGATCCGCGGCGTGCTCGCCATCCTCTTCGGCATCGTCGCGCTCGCGTGGCCGGACAAGACGGCGGCCGTCGTCATCTGGGTGATCGGCATCTTCGCCGTTGTCGACGGCATCGTCGAGATCGTCGAGGGGATCCGGCGCCGCGGCACGGGGAGCGGCACCGCGCTGCTCGTGACGATGGGCGTGCTGAGCCTCGCGGTCGGCGTCGTGCTGCTCGCGTGGCCGGGCAAGACGGCGATCGTGCTCACCTGGATCGTCGGCTTCTGGGCCATGGTCTACGGCCTGTTCCAGACGGTCGCGAGCCTCGACCTGCGCAAGGTCCCCGGGAGCGGGTGGGGCTGGGGCGTCGTCGCCGGCCTGCTCGGCATCGTGTTCGGCCTGCTCGTGCTCTTCAACGTCAACGCCGGCCTGGTGTCGATCGTGTGGCTGCTCGCGCTCTTCGCGATCGTCTGGGGTGTCATGCTCATCGCGTTCGGCGTCCAGATCCGCTCGCTCGGCCGACAGGCCGGACGCGCGGCAGCACCCGGCACCTACTGACCCACGCCGGCCCGCGACGAGGCCGGCGCGGTCCGATCAGCTGGGCGTCGTGGCCGCGAGAGCGACCGTGCGTCTCACGGCCGCTGCGCCGGTCGTTCCGATCGGGTGGCTTCGCCCGGGTGAGCGCGTCGGGAAGCCGGCCGTACCCGGCGACGTGCTCGTGTCGACCGGCTCGGGGAGCGATCGCCGAGGTTCTCGTCGTGGGGAGGCGTGGCGGTGCGCGGTTTCGCGCGCGACTGTCTGTGCCGGGAGACAACAAGGCCCCGGGGGGTCCCTCACCGAAGCGAGTCGCCATGATTCCCGGGGCTCTCTGTTGGCTACAGTCTAGCGACTCGCACGCACGTCGCTCAACAGGGGGCCCACGGATGTCGATGTACCCGCCCGTCCAACGCACGATGGTCGGGCTGCTGTCACGACCGCGGATGTCCACGTACGAGCAGGCGTCCGGGGGTGACCTGCCGGCCGCGGTCGACCTGTACAGGTGGAACCTGGACATCTCGATGGCGCTGTTCGAGGCGATCCACTACCTGGAGGTCGCGGTACGCAACCGGATCGACGACGCGCTGACGCAGCGTGCGGGAGCCGGGGTGGACTGGCTCGACTCGCCGTCCAGCGTGCCGCTCAACGGAGGGACGAGGGCCAGGATCGCCAAGGCGCGGGAGTTCGCGTCCCGGCACGGCCGGGTGCCCACACACGGTCACGTCATCGCGGAGATCACGTTCGGCTTCTGGCCGTACCTGTTCGCCGACAACTACAACCGCACCCTGTGGCAGCCCGCGCTGAAGAGGGCCTTTCCCACCGCACAGCGGACCGCGCTCCACACGCAGCTGACGGCCGTGAGCGACCTGCGCAACCGGATCGCGCACCACGAGCCACTGCTCGCCCTCGACATCGCGCGCGAGTACCAGGGGATCATCTCGCTCGCGGAGCTTGTCGAGCCGCGGCTGGGATGGTGGATCGACACGACGTCGCGCGTCGACGCGGTGCACCGCGCTGACCCCCGCCTCTGACCTGTCGACGAGCGGTCGCCGGGCGCGAGACGTCGGCCGCCCGCCCCGCCGACCACAGGGTTGCTGTCGTCCTGAGCGTCAGAACGCCAGCAACCCCGTGCTCGACGGGTGGGATGCTCCGGCCGGACGCCGTCAGGCGGGGCGGGCCTCCGCGGCCGCGCGGGCGGCGGCGGGGAACGCGTCGAGGATGCGGGCGACGGCGGCGTCGTCGTGGGCGGCCGAGACGAACCACGCCTCGAACACCGACGGCGGCAGGCTCACGCCCGCGTCGAGCATCGCGTGGAAGAAGGCGCGGTACCGGAACGTCTCCTGCGCCTGGGCCTGCGCGTAGTCGCGCACGCCCGCGGTCGCGGCGAGCTCGCCGAACATCACGGAGAAGAGCGAGCCCGCGCGCTGCACGCGGTGCGGCACGCCCGCCGCGTCGAGCGCGGAGCCGACCGCCGACGACAGCACGCCCGCGACCTCGTCGACGCGCGCGTACACCGCGTCGTCGGCGAGCCGCAGCGTCGCGAGACCCGCCGCGACCGCGACGGGGTTCCCGGACAGCGTCCCCGCCTGGTAGACGGGGCCGAGCGGCGCGAGCTGGTCCATCACGCTCGCCGGCCCGCCGACCGCGGCGACGGGCATCCCGCCGCCCACGACCTTGCCGAACGTGAACAGGTCGGGCGTCCAGCCCTCCGCGCCCTGGCCGCGCAGCACCGCGTTCTCGAGGCCCCACCAGCCGCTCGGCCCGACGCGGAAGCCCGTGAGCACCTCGTCGAGGATCAGCAGCGCGCCGTGCGCCGCGGTGATGCGGCGCAGGCCCTCGTTGAACCCCTCCGCGGGCGGGACGACGCCCATGTTCGCGGGCGACGCCTCCGTGATGACGGCCGCGATCTCGGAGCCGCGCTCCGCGAACGCCGCCTCGACAGCCGCGAGGTCGTTGTACGGGAGCACGAGCGTCTCGGCCGCCGTCGCCTCGGTGACCCCGGCCGAGCCGGGCAGGGCGAGCGTCGCGACGCCGGACCCGGCCTCCGCGAGCAGCGCGTCCACGTGCCCGTGGTAGCAGCCGGCGAACTTCACGACGACGTCGCGTCCGGTCACGCCGCGCGCGAGGCGGATCGCGGTCATCGTGGCCTCGGTGCCCGTGGACACGAGGCGCACGCGCTCCGCGGCGGGGACCCGGCGGCGGATCTCCTCGGCGAGCTCGACCTCGCCGAGCGTCGGCGCGCCGAACGACAGCCCGCGGGCCGCCGCCTCCTGGACCGCGGCGACGACGTCGGGGTGCGCGTGCCCGAGCAGGGCGGGACCCCACGAGCACACGAGGTCGACGTACTCGCGCCCCGCGACGTCGGTCACGTACGGGCCGCGCGCCGACGCGAGGAACCGCGGGTCGCCACCCACGGACCCGTAGGCGCGCACGGGCGAGCTCACGCCGCCCGGGAGCACGCCCTGCGCGCGCACGAACGCGGCGTGGTTGTCCGCCCCGCCCGCGCCCGGTGCGCCGAACAGCGCCGCGTCCTGCGCCTGCACGGCCTCCGCCGTCCCGAAACCGCCCGTGTCCGTCATGCCCGCGTCCTTCCGTCGTTCTCGTCCAGCCAGCCCGCGAGCTCCGTCGCCCAGTACGTGAGGATCACGTCCGCGCCGGCGCGCTTGATGCCCAGCACCGACTCCGTGATCGCGCCCCGCCGGTCGATCCAGCCGTTCGCGGCGGCGGCCTCGATCATCGCGTACTCGCCCGACACCTGGTACGCCGCGACCGGCACCGGCGACATCTCCGCGACCGCCGCGAGGACGTCGAGGTACGACCCGGCGGGCTTCACCATGACCATGTCCGCGCCCTCGGCGAGGTCGAGGTCGGCCTCGCGCAGGCCCTCGCGGGCGTTGCCCGCGTCCATCTGGTACGTGCGGCGGTCACCCTGGAGGGCCGAGTCCACGGCCTCGCGGAACGGCCCGTAGAACGCGCTCGCGTACTTCGCGGAGTACGCGAGGATGCCGACGTCGTCGAACCCGGCGCCGTCGAGCGCCTCGCGGATCACCGCGACCTGGCCGTCCATCATGCCCGACGGCGCGACGACGTCCGCGCCCGCGCGCGCCTGCGCGACGGCCATCGAGGCGTAGCGGTCGAGCGTCGCGTCGTTGTCGACGACGACGCCCCCGTCCCGGCCCTCGGCCAGCACGCCGCAGTGCCCGTGGTCGGTGAACTCGTCGAGGCACGTGTCCGCCATGACGACCGGCCCGCCGCCCGCGTGCTCGCGCGCCGCCTCGACCGCGACCCGGATGCCGCGCTGCAGGATCCCGTCCTCGGCGTCCGCCTGCGTGCCGGTCGCGTCGCGCTCGGCGGGGATGCCGAAGAGCATGACGCCGCCGACCCCGGCGCGCGCGGCGTCGCGCACGGCGTCCGCGAGCGTCGCCTCGGTGTGCTGCACGACGCCCGGCATCGACGAGATGGGGCGCGGGGCGTCGAGGCCCTCCTTGACGAACAGGGGGAGCACGAGGTCGGACGCGTGCACGCGCGTCTCGGTCACGAGGCGCCGCACGCGCGGGCTGGTGCGCAGGCGGCGCGGCCGGTGGTGCCCGACGGGGAGCTGGTGGGTCACGAGGGGTCTCCTTCGGGGGTCGGGTCGGCAGGGGTCGTGCCCGCGGCGGGGGGAGCGGCCGGGTCGTCGGGCTCGGCGGTCGTGCGGGTGGCGGAGCCGGTGGCGGCGAGCGCGCCGACGAGCGCGGCGGCCAGCGCGGCGTCGGTCGGGCGGTCCGCGACCGCGTCGAGCCGCAGCCCGACGTCGCGCGCGGCCCGGGCGGTCGGGTCGCCGATCGCGACGCCCACGACGTCGTCGCGCGGCCCGAGCTGGCGCGCGATCTCGCGCGCGACGCTCCCGGAGGTCAGCACGACGGCGTCCACCGCGCCCGCGCGCCACGCCGCGACGACGTCCGGCGCGAGGGCGTGCGTGACGGTGTGGTAGACGGTGACGACGTGCGGGACGTACCCGAGGTCGTGCAGGCCGTCGTGCATCGTCGGCGCGGCGAGGTCCCCCTGCGGCAGCAGGACCACACGTCTACCTCTCGAGGCAGAGGTGTGGTCCCCCGAGGGAGAGCCCTGGTCGGCCGAGGGAGAGGTCCGGTCCGATGCGGAGAGGGTCGCGAACGCGGCGACGAGGCCGCGGGCCGAGTTCTCGTCGGGCTCGAGCTCGACGCTGATGCCGACCGCCTCCAGGGCGCGGCGCGTCGCGGGCCCGACGGCGGCCCAGCGGGCCCGGCGGGCCGCGCCGGCGAGGTCGACGCCTCGGCGGGCGGCGCTCGCGAGGAGCTCGTCGATCGCGTTGACGCTCGTCACGACGACCCACGCGAAGTCGCCGTGGACCAGGCGGTCGAGGGCGCCGTCGACGGGCGCGGTGTCCTCGACGGGCGCGCGCTCGATCGCCGGGCTGACGAGGACGTGGGCGCCCGCGTCGCGGAGCGTCGTCGCGAGGCCCGCGGCGCGCTCGGGCGCGCGGGGGACCAGGACGGTCCGACCGGCGAGCGCGTCGGCCCGGCGGGCTGGACCCGTGGCGCCGACGGCGTCCGCTGCGCCCACGCCGTCCGCTGCGCCCACGGTCTCCGTGGCGTCCGAGGGGCCGCGCGCCGGGAGCGGCGGCACCACGGGCGCGGGCCCGCGCGACGGGTCGCGCAGCGGTCCGGGGCTCATTCCGCCGCGCCGCGGTAGCCGCCGTCGCGGAGCTGC
>QAPD01000018.1 GCA_003052455.1 Sphaerisporangium cinnabarinum
GCGGCGACCGCGGGGTGCCCCGCCCACAGGCGGCGCAGGAGCCGGAGGTAGCCCCGGCCGAGCCGCTGCGACGTCTCGCGGAGCGCGGGCGACGGCGTCCGCGCCGCCCACGCGACCCAGGTGTCGGCGAGGGCGACCGCGACGGGCGGGGGGCCGTCGTCGGGCGTGAGCGCCGCGTGCCGCGCGACGACGGCGGTCGCGGCCTCGGTGCGCGTGACGGTGGCCAGGCGGGCGCGCACGTAGTCGGGGACGCGCGCGGCGGCCATCCCGGCGCGCAGCGCGGGCTCGAGGCCCGCGGACTGCGTGTGGCCGCCGGTCGGCAGCCGCGCGTCGGCGAGCAGCGCGAGCATGAGCTCGGCACGCCCGTCGGCGTCGTGGCGGGGGAGGCCGGCCATGTCAGAACAGCGAGTAGAGCTGCGCGAGGGGCAGCCGGTCGGCGGGGGCGGGGACGACGAGCTCGCCGTCGACCTCGATCGCGAAGGACTCGGGGTCGATGTCGATCCGGGGCAGGTAGTCGTTGTTCCGCATCTGCGCCTTCCCGACGTCGCGCGTCCCGGCCACGGGAAGGAGCGTCCGGGCGAGGCCGAGCCGCTCCGCGAGGCCGTCGTCGAGCGCGGCGGGCGACACGAACGACACGGACACGTCGGCCCCGATCGCGTCGGCGAGCGCGGGCCGCATGAGCACGGGCTGCGGCGACGGGATGGACGCGTTGGGGTCGCCGAGCGCGCCCCACACGAGCGCGCCGCCCTTCATGACGACGCTCGGCCGCACGCCGAACAGCTTCGGCTCCCACAGCACCAGGTCGGCGAGCTTGCCGGGCTCGACGGACCCGACGTGCGCGTCGATCCCGTGCGCGACGGCCGGGTTGATCGTGTACTTTGCGACGTAGCGCCGGGCACGCAGGTTGTCGGCCGGCAGGACGGGCCCGGGGGCGCCGCCGGGGATCGGGCCGCGCCGCGCCTTCATGACGTGCGCCACCTGCCACGTCCGCGTCACGACCTCGCCGATGCGCCCCATGGCCTGGGCGTCGGACGACGTGATGGAGATGGCGCCGAGGTCGTGCAGCACGTCCTCGGCGGCGATCGTGGTCCCGCGGATGCGCGACTCGGCGAACGCGAGGTCCTCCGCCACCTGCGGGTTGAGGTGGTGGCACACCATGAGCATGTCCAGGTGCTCGGCGACGGTGTTCACCGTGTGCGGGAGGGTGGGGTTGGTCGAGCCGGGGACGACGTTCGGGTGGCTCGCGACGGTGAGGATGTCGGGCGCGTGCCCGCCGCCCGCGCCCTCCGCGTGGAACGCGTGGATCGAGCGGCCGCCGATCGCCCGGAGGGTCGACTCGACGAACCCCGCCTCGTTGAGCGAGTCGGAGTGGAGCGCGACCTGCAGGCCCCAGTCCTCGGCGGCCCGGAGCGCGGCGTCGATCGCCGCGGGCGTCGACCCCCAGTCCTCGTGCACCTTGTAGCCGCCCGCGCCGGCCATCGCCTGCTCGCGCAGACCCTCGGCGCTCACGGTGTTCCCCTTGCCGAGCAGCAGGACGTTCACGGGGAGCCGGTCGAGCGAGCGGTGGATCGCCTTCAGGTGCCAGGCGCCGGGCGTGACCGTCGTGGCCTTCGTGCCCTCGCTCGGACCGGTGCCGCCGCCCGCGACCGTCGTGATGCCCGTGGCGAGCGCCTCGACGACCTGCGACGGCGAGATGAGGTGCACGTGCGAGTCGATGCCGCCCGCGGTGAGGATCCTGCCCTCGCCGCTGACGACGTCCGTGCTCGGGCCGATGTGCAGGTCGGGGTGCACGCCGTCCGCGACGTCGGGGTTGCCCGCGCGGCCGAGCGCGACGATCCGCCCGTCGCGGATGCCGACGTCCGTCTTCACGACGCCCCACCAGTCGAGCACGACGGCGTTGGTGATCACCGTGTCGAGCGCGCCCTCGGCGCGGGTCGTCGTGCCCTGGGCCATCGACTCGCGGAGCGACTTCCCGCCGCCGAACACGACCTCCTCGCCCCCGAACGTGCGGTCCTCCTCGACCTCGATCCACAGGTCGGTGTCGCCGAGGCGCACCTGGTCGCCCGTCGTCGGGCCGTAGAGCGCGACGTAGCGCTCGCGGGAGATCGCGACCATGCGTCAGTCCTCCTCGGGTGCGGTGGGGTCCAGGGCGCCGCCGTCGGGCTTGCCGCGCTGGAGACCGGGGACGCGTCGTCGGCCGCGCAGCGCGACGGCCTGGACCTCGGCGGACGCGCCCGGCTCGAACCGTCGCGACGTGCCGGACGGCACGTCCAGCCGGAAGCCGTGCGCCGCCGCGCGGTCGAGGTCGAGCGCCGCGTTGGCGTCGGGCAGGTGGAGGTGCGAGCCGATCTGCACGGGCCGGTCGCCCGTGTTCGTCACGACGAGGGTCACGCGCTCGTCGTCCGAGCGGTCGGCGTTGAGGACGAGCGGTACGTCCGCCGCGCCCTCCCGGAGCCGGACCGCGCCCGGTCCCGAGGTGCTGATGCCTGCCATGCCTCGCCGTCCTCTCGTCGTGCGTCGCGTCGCCGGGGCCGGCTCAGGCGATGGGCTGGTGGATGGTGACGAGCTTGCGCCCGTCGGGGAACGTCGCCTCGACCTGGACGTCGGGCAGCATCTCCGCGACGCCCTCCATCACCTCGTCGCGGCCCAGCACGGCGCGCCCGGAGACCATGAGCTCCTCCACGGCGGCGCCCTCGCGGGCCCGCTCGATCACCCACGTCGTCAGGAGGGCGACCGTCTCCGGGTAGTTGAGCAGGACGCCGCGCTCGCGCCGGTCGCGGGCGACCATGCCCGCGACGGCGAGCAGCAGCTTCTCGGTGTCGGCGGGCGTCAGGTGCATGGCCGCGATCCTGTCGCGCCCGCGTTTCCGGCGTGTATACCCCGCGTTATCCGTTCGTGTACCCGCTGCGCGCGGGCCGTCGCCCGCCACGCCTCCGCCGTCGTGCGCCGGCTCCGGGCGAGCCGTTGACCCCTGCTCCACCGAGGGCTACTCTCTCCGCCCCCATTCGGAAAGTTCGGCCGAAATTTCGGGGCCGCGACACGAAGGAGTGCCTGATGGATGGATCGACCGACCGCGCGTGCGAGGGAACGCGACGCCGACGCAGGGCGACGGGACTCGTCGCGGGCGGGCTCGTCGGCGGGCTGGCGCTCGCGGCGGGCCTCGCCGTCCCGGCCGCGGCGGAGAGCGCCCCGCGCACGGCGAGCCTCCCGGCGAAGGCGACGCCCGCCGTCGGGCAGCCCGCCCTGACGGGCGCGCAGCGCGCGACGCTCGAGGCGTACCTGGAGGACACGTACACCTCGTTGGAGGCCATGACCGACGAGGAGACCGGCCTGCCCGCGGACAACATCGAGGGTGACCTCGACCCGGCGTCGAGCAGCGCGTACACGTCACCGACGAACATCGGCGGCTGGCTGTGGTCCACCGTCGTGGCGCGCGACCTGGGCCTGGTCGACGAGGCCGAGGCGCGCGACCGCCTCGCGACGACGATCGACACGGTCGCGTCGCTCGACCGGCACGACGCGAGCGGCATGTTCTACAACTGGTACGACCCGGCGACGGGCGACCGGGTGGAGACGTGGCCGGACGACGGCAACCCGGTGCACCAGTTCCTCAGCTCGGTGGACAACGGCTGGCTGGCCGCGGGCCTGCGCGTCGTCGCGGAGGCGGAGCCGAGCCTCGCGGACGAGGCGCTGGCCGTCTACGACGACATGCACTTCGGCGCGTTCTACAACGCGGAGGCGCGGCCGGACCTCGGTGTCGGGCTGCTGCGCGGCGGGTTCTGGGACGAGGAGCCGCCCGGGTGCTCGGTCGCGGGGGACTACCTCGGCACGGGCACGGACGTGTACTACACGTGCCACAACTACGACACGACGGTCTCGGAGACGCGCATCGCGACCTACCTCGGCATCGCCGAGGGCGAGGTGCCGCCGGAGGCCTACTACGCGAGCCACCGGACGTTCCCGGGCACGTGCGACTGGTCGTGGCAGGAGCAGAAGCCGATCGGCGAGACGCGCGAGCACCTCGGCGTCCCGGTCTTCGAGGGGGCGTACCGCTACCGCGACCTCGCGGTCGTGCCGGGCTGGGGTGGCTCGATGTTCGAGGCGCTCATGCCGGACATGCTCGTCCCCGAGGCCGAGTGGGGCCCGGCGTCGTGGGGCGTCAACCACCCGCTCGTCGTCCGGGCGCACAAGGAGCACGGTCTCGACGAGGCCGGCTACGGGGCCTGGGGCTTCTCGCCCGCGAGCAACCCCTTCGGCGGCTACGCGGAGTACGGCGTCGACGCGATCGGCCTGCGCTCCGACGGCTACCTGTCCGACGGCGAGACCGACGTCGACCTCGGCTTCGAGGGCTGCCGCGAGGCGACGAACCCCGCGCCGGAGTTCGGTGACGGCGTCGTGACGCCGCACGCGTCGTTCCTCGGGCTCGCGT
The DNA here is from genome assembly GCA_003052455.1 of Sphaerisporangium cinnabarinum. Taxonomy (GTDB): domain Bacteria; phylum Actinomycetota; class Actinomycetes; order Actinomycetales; family Cellulomonadaceae; genus Cellulosimicrobium; species Cellulosimicrobium cinnabarinum. The sequence continues at coordinate 4,430 of QAPD01000018.1, forward strand.
ACGACACCGAGGGCGTGCTCGACAACCTGGCCCACATCGCCGACGACCTCGGCGCGTACGGGCCGGGCGGGTTCTACGACTCCGTCGCGGTCCGCTCCGGCACGGTCGCCGAGCGCTACCTGTCGCTCGACCAGGCGATGATCGTCGCCGCGATCGGCAACGTCCTCGACGACTCGCGCCTCAAGGACTACTTCGTCGACGACCAGCTCGAGGACGCCCTGCGCCCGCTCATGGAGGCGGAGACGTTCTCGGCGGCGGCCGACCTCACGCCCGGCGTGGGTGCCGACGTCGAGGTCGAGGCGCGCTGCCTGGGGAACCGGGCGGCCGTCGCGGTGCGCGCCACCAGCACGTCCGACGGCCGCACGACCGTCGAGCTCGCCACCCCGTACGGGACGCGGTCGTACGACGACGTCGCCCCGCACCGCAGCACCTACCGGGCGTTCTCGGCGCGCACGGCGGAGATCCCGTCGGGCACCGCGACCGTGACGGTCACGTCCGACGACGGCGCGACCGTCCAGGAGCTGCCCTACCGCTACGCGGGCGTCTCCTGCGGCTGACCGCCCCGCACCGCGGCCGACCGCCGTGCCGCGCGCGTCAGGCGCGCGGTGCGGCGGTCGACGCGCGCACGACGAGGCTCGTCGCGAGCTCCGTGCGCAGGGTGCGGCCGCTCGCGCTGCGTGCCCGGTGCACGAGCGCGACGGCCGAGGCGCCCATCTCGACGAGCGGCTGGCGCACCGTGGTGAGCGGGGGGTCGGTCCAGGGCGCGACGGGCAGGTCGTCGAAACCGACGAGCGAGACGTCGTCCGGCACGGAGCGTCCCGCCTCGCGGAGCGCCCGCAGCGCGCCGAGCGCGGTGTCGTCGCTGCACGCGAAGACCGCCGTCGGGGGGTCGTCCAGGGCGAGCAGCCGCTGCGTCTCCTCGTAGCCGGCGGCGACCCCGTAGGTGCTGAGGCGCACGAGGTCGTCGTCGACGGGCACGTCCGCCTGGATCAGCGCGGCGCGGTAGCCCGCGAGCCGGGCGAGCGCGTTGTCCTGCTCGGGGACGCCCGTGATCGTCGCGATCCGCCGGTGCCCCAGGGCGAGCAGGTGCGCCGTCGCCTCCAGCGCGCCCTGGAAGTTGGCCGCGCCGACGCTGAGCACGTCCTCGGGCGGGCGGCGGCGCGGGTCGACGACGACGAGCGGCACCCCGGCCGCGGCGAGCGCGGCGCGCGCCTCGGCGTCGGGCACGGCGACGACGCTCACGAGACCGTCCGTGCCGCGCGCGAGCGCGTGCCGGACCCACGCGCCGCAGTCGTCGGGGTCCAGCTCGACGGACAGCACGACGTCGAGCCCGAGGCGCCGCGCCTCGGCGACCGCCCCGCGCACGACCGCCTCGGACCACGGCCCCTCGAAGTCGACGATGCGGACGTCGACCAGCCCGGTCCGCCGGGACGTGGGGGGCCGGATCTCGTAGCCGTGCCGGCGCAGCACGCCCGCGACGCGTTCGCGCGTCGCCGCCGAGACGTCCGGGCGCGCGTTGAGCACCTTCGACACCGTGGGGACGGAGACCCGGGCCTCGGCCGCGACCTGCGCCAGCGGGACGCGCCGGCGACCGGGGCGCGCGGCGGTCATCGGGACCCGTCGCGGCAGTCCTGAGGGGCGGTCCCCGTCGCGCGTGCCGCCGACAGCCAGCCCCGCGGGTCCTCGCTCGCGACGAGGTCGGTGCCGGACACGAGCCAGGTGGCCCCGGCGTCGAGCGCGCGGGGAGCGATCTCGCGCGTGACGCCGCCGTCCAGACCGACGTCGTGACCCGCGCCGACGACCTGCTGGACGGTGGTGAGCGCGTCGACCTGGAACGCCGAGCCGGCCTCGCCGGGCGTGATCGACATGACGAGGACGTCCGTCCCGGGCTCGACGGACGGCACCCCGGTACCGGGCGAGAGCGCGACCCCGGCGCGAGCGCCCCGGGCGCGGACCCGGTCGAGGGCGGCGCGCCAGCCGCGCGTCCCGGCGTGCACGACGACGAGCTCGCAGAAGTCGGTCCAGCGGTCGACCTCGCGGAGCGGCTCCTCGACCATGAGGTGCGCCTCGGCGGCGAGCCCGCTGCCGGCCGTCACGTCCGCCGCCTCCGCCGCGGTGAAACCTCCCGCCGCGGCGAAGCGCCCGTCCGTGTGGTCCCAGTGGACGGTGCGGAGCCCGGCGCGGGCCAGCCGGTCGGCCTCGGCGGCGACGCGGTCGCGCGGCGTCGACCAGAACGACGCCGCGACGCGGGTGCGGACCGCGCTCATCGCCCGGCACCGCGCGTGACGGGCGGGAGCTCGAGCAGGGCCTCGGCGCACCGCTGCTCGGTGACGAGCGCGGAGACGAGGCCGGACCGGGTCACCGCGTGCACGGCGGCCGCCTTCTCGTGCTCGGCGGCGACGGCGATCACCTGGGGCACCCGCGCGAGCTGGCGTGCGGAGATCGACAGGCACCGCTCGGCGAAGTCGGGCACGAGGTCGCCCTCGGCGGTGAGGAGGATGCCCGCGATCTCGGCGCGGACCCCGCGTGCCGTGAGGTCGTCCCGCTCGTCGCGCCCGAGCACCTCGCGGAGCTGGGAGATCGGCGGGTCCCACGAGCCGATCGCCACGACGGCGACGTCGACCCGGTCGAACAGCGAGAGCGCGCGGGCGATGTCGGGCTGGCGGCGCAGCGTGGCGGCGGTGGCGGCGTCCTCGACGACCAGGGGCGCGAAGATCGCGTGGGCGTCCCCGCCGGAGCGCAGCGAGACGCGACGGATCACCTCGACGGGGGAGTCGGACAGGTCGGAGCCGACCGCACCGGTGAGCTGCACGACGGTGACCGGGGGCAGCGCGGTGAGACGCTCCGTCATCGCCGTGAGCGTGCGCCCCCACGCGAAGCCGAGGGTGTTCCCGGGGCGCAGGGACCGGGTGAGGAGCTCCGCGGCGGCGGCGCCGACGTCCTCGCGGAGCTCGGCGATCGTCTCCCGCCCCTGGACGACGAGGCACTCGTCCAGGCCGAGGTGCGTGCGCAGGCGTGCCGAGAGCGTGGGGTCGACGACGCCGGCGTCGTCGACGGTGATCGTCACGATCCCGGTGGCGAGGGCCTGCTCCAGCATGCGGGCGACCTTGAAGCGGGAGATCGCGAGCTCCTCCGCGATCTCGACCTTGGAGGCCGAGTCCACGTAGTAGCGGCGTGCCACGTGCGCGAGCTCGTGGCGTGAGAAGTCCGTCATGTCCCTCATTCTTGCTCATCTGAGCGTTCAGTTGCACACATGTTATCGATCCGTGATCGGGGCGTGTTGCCCGTCCGGCCCGCCGCTCCATAGTATCGCCATACGAGCAATCGCGTGCTCATATGAGCACCCGCAAGGAGGCGAGAAGTACATGTCGCGACGACGCGTCCCCGACGAGGTCGGGATCGCGGGGATCTTGATCCTCGTGGTGGTGGTGATGAGCCTGCTGTCCCCGAACTTCCGCACCGCCGGGAACTTCGAGGTGCTGCTCCTGAACGGTGCGGTGGTCGCGCTGCTCGCCCTGGGCCAGACCTTCGTGCTCCTCACCGGGGGCATCGACCTCTCGACGGGGTCCAACCTGGCCCTCACGGGCATGGCGGCCGCCCTGGGGATGCAGGCCGGCCTCCCGTGGTGGGCCGCCACCCTCCTCGCGCTCGCCGTCGGCGTCGTCGTGGGCCTGGTCAACGGCGTCTTCGTGCACTACCTCCGGCTCCCCCCGTTCATCGCGACGTTCTCGATGTTCGGCATCGCCGGCAGCGTCCCGATGATCCTCACGGGGGCGGCGTCGGTCACGGTGCGGGACCCGATGTTCGCGTTCCTCGGCCGCGGCAGCGTCTTCGGGATCCCGACGCCGATCCTCGTGGTGGCGCTCGTCGCCGTCGTCTTCAGCGTCCTCCTGGCGCGCACGAGCACCGGCGTCCACATCTACGCGCTCGGCGGCAACAAGGAGACGGCGCGCCTGGCGGGCATCCACACCGGGCGCACGACGCTCTTCGTCTACGCGGTCTCCGGCCTGTGCGCCGCGCTCGCGGGCGTCGTGACGACCTCGCGCCTCATGGTCGGCTACCCGTCCGCGGGATCGGGCAACGAGCTGTTCTACTCGATCGCCGCCGCCGTGGTCGGCGGGGTGAGCCTGTTCGGCGGGGTCGGCTCGATCGGGGGCGCCCTGCTCGGCGCGGTCCTCATCGCGACCGTCTCGAACGGCATGAACGTCGTCGGCGTCGACAGCTTCTGGCAGCCCCTCGTCATCGGCGTGATCATCCTCGCCGGCGTCAGCCTCGACACCTACCGCCGCTCGCTCTCGACCACCGGAGGCAGGGGCAGGCTCCTGCTCCAGCTCCTCTCACCACGCCGCGCCTCGCGCGCCACGTCCTGACCCCACCGCTCGAAGGAGAGTTCCATGCGACGCACGACCATCCTCTCGGCCCTCGCCGTGACCGCCCTCGCCCTCACGGGCGCCTGCTCCGCCGTCGACACCGGCACGGGGACGGGGAGCACGGGCGGGAGCGGCTCGACCGACCAGGCCGAGACCACGCTGCCCGCGTCCTGCGACGGGGACGACCCGTACGTCGCGGTCAGCCTGCCGAACCTCACCAACCCGTACTACGTGGCGATGAAGAAGGGCTTCGAGGACGGCGGTGCCGCCAACGGGTTCGACGTCGAGGTCCAGGTCGCGAACGACGACGACGCCCAGCAGCTCGCCCAGGTCGAGGCCATGCTGCAGAAGGACCCCTGCGCCCTCGCGCTCAACCCCGTGAAGTCGGAGCCCGCCGCCGGGATCGTCAAGGCGGCGAACGACGCGGGCGTCCCGGTCTTCACGGTGAACGTCATCGTCGACGAGGACGCGCTGGCCGCCCAGGGGGCGACGATCGTCCAGTACCTCGGCGCGGACAACGAGGCGGGCGGCCGGGCCATGGGTGAGCAGGTCCTCGCGGACCTCGGCGCGGACGCCGCGCTCAGCATCGGCTTCATCACCGAGCCCGACGAGCGCCCGGTCGTCATCCGCGACGAGGGCTTCACCGACGCGGTGTCGGCCGACCCGAACGCGGAGGTCGTCGCCAAGGTCGACGGCAACGTCAAGCCTGACGACTCGCTGCGCGTCACGGGCGAGATGCTCCAGGGCAACCAGGACGTCAACGTCATCTGGGCCTCGACCGGACCGGCCGTGTACGGGGCGCTGCAGGCCCTGGGCAACCGCACCGACGTCGCGCTCTACGGGTTCTGCGCGTCCGAGGAGCCGCTCACCGAGGTGTACCGCGGCTGCGTCGCGCAGGAGCCGGAGAGCTACGGCACGCAGGTGACCGAGCAGATCCGCGCGTACGTCGACGGCGAGGACGTCGAGCCGGAGATCCTCCTGCCGCTCAAGGCGTTCACCGTCGGCGAGACCCCTGCGCCGGGGGAGGTCGGCTGACATGACCGACGTCACGACGTCGGTCCCGCGGGGCGCCGCCGGGGGCGGCGCCCTGCGGGCCAGCGGGATCGTCAAGAGCTTCTCGCACGTGCGGGTGCTCCAGGGCATCGACCTGACGCTCGCGGCGGGCACCGTGACCGGGCTCGTGGGTCACAACGGCGCCGGGAAGTCCACCCTGCTCCGCGTCCTCGCGGGGGCGCACCCCGCCGACGAGGGCACGGTGACCGTCGACGGCCAGGCGCTGCCCCAGGGCTCCCCGACCGCCGCGCTCGACGCGGGGATCTCGACCGTCTACCAGGAGCTCTCGCTCCTGCCGAACCTCACCGTCACGCAGAACGTGTTCCTCGGCCGCGAGCTGACGCGCGGGGGAGCGCTCGACCGCCGTGCCATGCGCGAGCAGTCCCGCGCCCTCGCGGACCGGTTCGGCCTCGCGGTGGACGTCGACCGCAAGCTCGGCGCCTACCCCGTCGCGACCCGCCAGCTCCTCGAGGTCGCGGTGGCCGTGGCGCGCGAGGCGCGCTACCTGCTGCTCGACGAGCCGACGACGAGCCTCGAGGGCGGGCAGGTCGAGCGGTTCCTCGAGACCGTGCGCGACCTGGCCCGCACCGAGGGCCTGGGGATCCTGCTCGTCGACCACAAGCTCGACGAGCTGTACGCCGTCGCCGACCACGTCGTCGCGCTCGTCGACGGGGAGGTCCGCATCTCCGGCCCGGCCTCCACCGTCGACCGGCAGGCGGTCGTGCACGCGATCGCGGGGGACGAGGCCGTCGCCTCGACGGGTGGGGTCACGGAGGCGGCGCAGCGCACCGACGTCGTCCCGCTGGACGCGGGCGCCCGGCCGTCGCTCGTCGTGCGGAACCTGCGCACGCCCGCGCTCGCCGACGTCAGCCTGGAGGCCTACCCGGGTCGCGTGCTGGGGGTCTACGGGCTCATCGGCGCCGGGCGCACCGAGCTGCTGCGCACGCTCGTCGGGCTGGACAAGGTCCTCGCGGGGAGCATCGAGCTCGACGGCGCGCCGTACCGTCCCGCGGCCCCCGCCGACGCCCAGCGTCGCGGCCTCGTCTACCTCACGGAGGAGCGCAAGGTCGACGGCATCGTCGGGGGGCTGGACGCGACGACCAACGTCGTGCTCCCCGTCCTCGACCGCTACCGCCGGCTCGGCCTGCTGGACAAGCGGCGCATGCGCCGCGAGGCGACGGCCCTCATGGACCGCATGCAGGTCCGCGGCGACCGCGAGGGCCCCGTCGAGCGCCTGTCCGGCGGCAACCAGCAGAAGGTGCTGCTCGCACGCGTCCTCGCGCAGGCTCCCCGCGTGCTGCTGCTCGACGAGCCCACGAAGGGCGTCGACATCGGCGTCAAGACCGAGATCCACCGGCTCCTGCGCTCGCTCGCGCACGACGACGGCCTCACGGTCGTCGTGGTGTCCAGCGAGGAGGAGGAGATCCTCGAGCTCGCCGACGACGTCGTCACCCTCACGGAGGGCCGGTGCGACGGCGACGTCGTCGCGGCCGGCGACCTGTCCTCCGTGGACCTGCGGCACGCGGCGTGGAGCGCCGCGTGACCGCACCGAACACCCCTGGACGAGGAGCACCCATGACCATCCCCGAGATCACGACGCGACGCCGGGCCGCCGTGCTGGAGACCGCCCGGGCCGTCGTCGCGCACGAGGCCCAGGGAGTCGCCGCGAGCGCGACGGACCTGGACGACGTGTTCCTGGACGTGGTCCAGCGGGTGTACGAGTGCACGGGCAAGGTCTTCGTCACCGGGGCGGGCACCTCCGGCGCGGTCGCGCGCCGCATGGCGCACCTGCTCTCGGTGTCCGGCACCCCGTCGGTGTTCATCTCGGGGGCGGACGCGCTCCACGGCACGATGGGCGCGATGGCGCCGGGCGACATCCTCGTCGCGATCTCGCGGGGCGGAGGGAGCGACGAGATCAACGACCTCGTCGTGCGCGCCAAGGAGCGCGGCGTCGACACCGTCGTGGCGGTCACGGCGGACGCCTCGTCGCGCCTCGCGCGCAACGCGGACGTCGTGGTCGAGCTGACGATGATCCCCGGGATCGACCCCGGCGAGGTCATCGCGATGGGCTCGACCCTCGTGACGGCGGCGTGGGGCGACGCGCTCGCCGTGGTCCTCATGCGGATGCGCGGGTACTCGTGGGCGAACGTCCTGCACTCGCACCCCTCCGGGGCGGTCGGCAAGATCGACGAGGCGCCCCAGGAGCTGCCTCCCCTCGAGCCCTACTGGAAGTAGACATGGACCTTGTCGCAGGGGTCGACTCGTCGACCCAGTCCTGCACCGTCGAGCTGCGTCGCCGGGACGACGGCGCGCTCGTGGGGACCGCCTCGGCCCCCCACCCGCGGACCGCGCCCCCGGTCAGCAGACAGGACCCGCGCGCGTGGTGGGCGGCGTTCCGCGCGGCGTTCTCCGGTGCCCTGCGCGACGCCGACGCCGACGCGCGGCAGGTGGTCGCGCTCGCCGTCGGCGCCCAGTGCCACGGTCTCGTGCTCCTGGGCCGGGACGGCGAGCCCCTGGCGACCGCCCCCCTGTGGAACGACACGACGGCGGGCCCGGAGGCGGCGCGGATCGCCCACGAGTACGGCCTCGAGCGGTGGATGCGAGACGTCGGCATGGCGCCGTCTTCGGCGCTGACGATCATGAAGCTCGCCCACGTGGCGACGACCGACCCGGCGCTCCTCGAGCGCGTCGCGCACGTCCTCGTGCCCCACGACTACCTCACGTACCGGCTCACCGGGGAGGCGGTCACCGACCGGTCCGACGCCGCCGGGACGGGTTACCTCGACGTCCACCGGGGCGAGTGGCGACCCGAGCTCCTCGACCGCTTCGTCTCGCCCGAGGTCGGCTGGGACGACGTGCTGCCGACCGTGCTCGGGCCCGACACCCCGGCCGGGACGGTGCGCCCGCACGTCGCGGCGGAGCTCGGGCTCGGGCCGGGCGTCGTGGTGGGCCCTGGCGGGGGAGACCAGCACCTCGCCGCCGTCGGGCTCGGGCTCGTCGAGGGCGACCTCGGCGTCTCGCTCGGGACCTCGGGCGTCGTCCTGAGCCCGCGCCGCACGTCCGTGGTCGACCCGCTCGGCACGGTCGACTCGGTGTGCGACGCGACCGGCGGGTACCTGCCCCTGGCCTGCACCCTCAACGCCGCCAAGGTCACCGACACGTTCGCGCGGCTCCTCGACGTCGACCACGCGACCCTCGAGCGTCTCGCCCTCGCGGCACCCGTCCGGGCGCAGCGCCCGACGCTCGTCGCCTACCTCGACGGCGAGCGCACCCCACGGCGACCGGGCGCGACCGGCGTGCTCGGCGGCATCACCGGCGAGACGACCCGGGAGGACGTGGCGCTCGCCGCGTACGAGGGCGTCGTGGCGGGGCTCGTCGGAGCCGCCCGGGCGCTGGAGCGCGCGGGCGTCGACACGAGCGGCGAGGTCGTCGTCAACGGTGGCGGCGCGCGCTCGCTCGCGTACCGGCAGGTCCTCGCCGACGCGCTCGGCCGTCCCGTCGTCCGCCGCGCCGCCCCCGAGGCGACGGCGCGCGGGGCCTGCGTCCAGGCGGTGGCCGTGCTCGAGGGCGCGACCGTGGCGGCCACGGCCGAGCGGTGGCGTCCGTTCGCGCTCGACGCCGTCCCGCCGCGCACGGACCCCGCCACGATCGACGCCGCCCACTACGACCTGCTCGCCACGGTCGCGGACCGTCCTCGGCCGTCCGCGACCTGACCGCACCCCCAGGGAGAACGCATGCTGTACATCGACTCCGCCGACCGTGACCAGGTCGAGCGGCTGCTCGCGACCGGCCTCTTCGCCGGCGTCACCACGAACCCGACGATCCTGCGCCGCTCGGGCCTCACGGTCGACGACGTCCCCGCCGTGCACCGGTGGGCGCGTGCGGCGGGAGCCGGGACGGTGTTCCTCCAGGCCGTCGGGCCGGACGAGGCGGCGCTCGAGGCCCACGGGCGGCAGCTCGCCGACCTCGGCCCGGACGTCGTCGTGAAGCTGCCCGCGACGCGCGACGGGCTCGCCGTCTCCCGCCGGCTCACGCGCGAAGGGGTGCCCGTGCTCGTCACGGCGGTCTACCACGCCTCGCAGGCTCTCGTCGCGGACGCGGCGGGCGCGGGCTGGATCGCGCCCTACGTCGGGCGGATGGGCGACCTGGGGCTCGACGGGGTCGACCAGACGGCCGACCTCCACGCCGCGCTGCGCGCATCGGGGCAGGCCTGCCGGGTGCTCGCCGCGAGCCTGCGCGACACGACCCAGGTCGCGGCGCTCGCGGCCCGCGGGATCGAGGACTTCACGCTGTCCACCGCGCTCTGCGCGGCGCTCCTGGAGAACGCGGACACGCTCGCCGCCGCGGCGCAGTTCGAGACGGACGCCCGCGCGGCGGGATGACCCCGACCCGGGCGGACGCACGACGCGGGGCAGGGACGTCGTCCCTGCCCCGCGTCGTGACGTGCGAGGGGTGCGGCGCGGTCGTGACCGCGGCGCGTCAGTCGTCGAGCGAGACGGTCCCGCGGGCGACGCCGCCGAGCCAGCCGAGGCTGGGCTTGGGCGTGCGCTCGAAGGTCTCCGGGTCCCACGCGACGAGCCCGAACGTCGGGGCGAACGAGCCCCACTCGTAGTTGTCGAGCAGCGACCAGTGCAGGTAGCCGAGCAGCGGGAGGCCCGCCTCCATCTCGGCGTGCAGCGCGCGCAGGGCGTCGCGCGTGTAGTCGATGCGCCGCGCGTCGTCCGCCGTCGCGATGCCGTTCTCGGAGACGAGGACCGGCAGGCCGGTGATCTCGTGCCCGAGGCGCGCGGCCTCCGCGATGGCGGCCGGGTAGTACTCCCACCCGGTGAGCGTCTTCTCCGAGTCCTCCGGGGCGGGCAGCGGCCCGTCCACGGTGATGCGCGTGCGCGTGTAGGCCTGGACGGCGACGAAGTCGTCGCCGCGCGAGGCCTCGAGGAAGACGGTCTCGCGCGGGTAGGCGTACTCGCGCAGGACCTCCTCGGCGCCCGGGTCGGCGAAGAACTGCTGCGGCGCGACGGGCCACCCGACGGGCACCCCGACGGTCCGCACGAGCTCCACGGCCCGCCGGTGCGCGGCGATGAGGTGCTCCGTCGCGACCGGGTCGGGCGCGTGCATGGTGCCGGCCTGGAGCTGCTCGGCGCCCTTGCCGGCCGTGATCATCATCGCGAGGATGTTCGGCTCGTTGATGGTGAACACGTGCGACGCGCGGTCGAGCAGCGGCAGCACGTGCTCGACGTACCGCGCGAACCGGTCGACGGACCGCGGGTCGGTCCAGCCGCCGTCCTCCGCGAACCAGCGCGGCGACGTGAAGTGGTGCAGCGTGACGAGCGGCGTGACCCCGTGCTCGAGGCAGCAGTCGATCATGCGGCGGTAGTGGTCGACCTCGGCCCGCGAGAAGCGGCCCTCGGCCGGCTCGATGCGCGCCCACTCGATCGAGAACCGGTACGAGGTGAGCCCGGACTCGGCCAGGAGCCGGACGTCCTCGGCGTACCGGTGGTAGGAGTCGGCGGCGTCGCCCGACGGCTCGGCGAGGGTCGAGGCCGGGTCGACCTCGCGCGCCCACCAGTCGCTGTTGACGTTGTTGCCCTCGATCTGGTGGGCCGCCGTGGAGGCGCCCCAGACGAAGGACTCGGGGAAGGTGATCGACACAGGGTCTCCTCGTCGGTCGCCGGTCACTTGATGCCGGTCATGGCGATGCCCTGCACGAAGTAGCGCTGCAGGAACAGGAACAGGATGAGGATCGGCGTCACGACGAGCACGGACCCGGCCATGAGCAGGCCGTAGTAGGTGCCGTTCGAGCCGACCGAGTACAGCGAGAGCGCGACGGGGAGGGTGTACATGTTCTCCGTCTGCGCCACGACCAGGGGCCACAGGAAGTTGTTCCACGACCCGAGGAACGTGAGGATGCTCAGCGTCGCGAGCGGCGGCCCGCACTGGGGGAGCACGATCCGGAAGAAGACCCGGAACTCGCCCGCGCCGTCGATCCGTGCGGCCTCGATGAGCGCGTCCGGGATGCCGAGCATGAACTGCCGCATGAGGAACACGCCGAGCGGGCCCGCGAGGAACGGCAGGATGAGCGCCGGGTAGGTGTTGACGAGCCCCATGTTGGACACGAGCACGAACATCGGCACGAGCGTGACGACGCCCGGGACCATGAGCGTGAGCATGACGAGCGCGAACAGCACCTTCTTGCCGGGGAACTGCATCTTCGCGAGGGCGTAGCCGACCATCGAGCAGAAGATGATGTTGCCGAGCACCACGGCGACGGCGACGACGATCGAGTTGGTGAAGTACTGCCCGTAGTTGAGCTGGGACAGCCACCGCTCGTAGTTGTCGAGCGTCGGGTTCTCGGGCCACCAGGTGATGGGCCGCTGCAGGAGCTCGCCCTGCGTCTTGAAGCTGCCGAGCGCCATCCAGATGAACGGCATGAGCGTCAGGAGCAGCCCGACGACGAGCGCGGTGTACGTGGCGCCGCGCGACCAGCGGACCGGGCGTCGCGGCCGACGGCGCGGCGCGCCCTGGGGGGCCGACGTCGCGGAGGGGGTCCGCGAGGACGTGACGGTCATGTCAATCCTCCTTCGACCGCAGCAGGCGGAACTGGACGGCGGCGAGGGCGGCGATCAGCGCGAAGAGCACGTACGCGGCTGCGGAGGCGAACGCGTAGTTGCCGTACCCGAACTGGTTGTAGACGTAGTAGCTGATGGTCAGCGTCGAGTTGACCGGGCCGCCCTTGGTCATGACGAAGGGCTCCTCGAACACCTGGAGGAAGCCGACCGACAGCAGCACCGCGCCGAGCAGCAGCGTCGGGCGCATGAGCGGGACCGTGATGGAGCGGAAGCGCCGCCACGAGCCGGCGCCGTCGACCTCGGCCGCCTCGTAGACGTCGCGCGGGATCGCCTGGAGCCCGGCCAGGAAGATGATCATGAGCGTGCCCATGTTGCGCCACGCGGCCATGAGGATGATCGACGGCATCGCCCACGTGCTGTCGTTGAGCCAGTCGGGACCGTCGATCCCGACCCAGCCGAGCACGGTGTTGACGAGGCCCGAGTCCTGGAGGATGAACCGCCAGACGACCGCCACGGCGACGATCGACGTCACGACGGGCGTGTAGAAGCCGACGCGGAAGACGCTCCGGAACTTCTCGATGCCCGAGTTGAGCGCGACGGCCAGGGCGAGGCCGAGCACCATCGTCAGCGGGATGCCGACGAGGACGAAGTAGAAGGTGTTGACCAGCGCCTTGCGGAACAGCTCGTCCTGGAAGACGCCGGTGAAGTTCTCGATCCCGACGAAGTTCACCGCGAACGGGGTCTTGATGTCACGGATCGTGAGGTCCGAGAACGACATCCCGAACGACGCGAGCAGCGGCCCCAGCATGAAGACCGTGAAGACCGCGACGAACGGGAGCGCGAACAGCCAGGCGACGAGCGCTTGCCGTCGCCGGTGGACGGCGCCGGCCGTACGCCGGCGCCGTCCCTCGGTGGTGGTGGTCATGACTGACGGGCCCTGTTACCAGCCGAGCCCGAGCGTGTCGGCCTTGGCCTGGATGGCCTTCGCCGCGTCCTCGGAGGTCACCTGACCGTTGGCGACCTTCTCGGCCTCGGTCTCGATGGTGGCCGAGAGCTCGTCCCAGCTCGGGACGGTCGGCGGGGCGATCGTGTTCTCGAGCTGCTCCTGGAGCACCTGCGTGCGGGGGTTGGAGGTGAGCGCCTCGTAGTCCCACGCGCTGTTCAGCGCCGGCAGGTCGCTCGTCGCGTCGAACCACGCCTGCTGCGTCTCGGGCTCGGAGAGCCAGCGGATCAGCTTCCAGGCGCCGTCGGCGTTCTTGGCCTCGGCGAAGACGCCGAGGTGCGCGCCGCCGATGTAGGAGTCGTTGTTGGCGGAGCCGGCGGGCACGGGCACCGTGGCCACGTTCTGCTCGACCCAGTCGTCGCCCTGGAGGTCGGCGAGCACGTTGACCATCCACGGCCCGGAGATGAACGCCGGGTCGGAGCCGTCGACGAACGCGCTGTTCTGCGAGTCGCCGTAGCCGGACAGCGGCGACAGGCCCTCGGTGAAGAAGGACGCGTAGTAGTCGAGCGCGTCGACCATGGCCTGGTTGTCGAGGTCGAACCCGTCGCCGGCCTCGTTGAGGACGGAGCCGCCGGCCTGCGAGTAGAACGGCAGGATGACCTGCGTCGAGTCCTCGGCGTCGCCCATCGGGAGCTGGAGGCCGTAGGTCGAGCCGTTGGCCTTCATGGCCTCCGCGAACGCGGTGAGCTCCTCCCAGCTGGTGGGAGCCTCGACGCCCGCGGCCTGGGCGAGGTCGGAGCGGTAGTACAGGACGCGCGTCTCGACGTACCACGGCACGCCGTACGCGACGCCGTCGGCGACGGTCGAGGCGGCGGCGCCCTCGACGAAGTCGGCGTTGTCGACGAGGCCCTCGGGGACGGGGGCGAGGCCGCCGGTCGCGACCATCGTCGGCATGAAGGACGAGCCGATCATGATCGCGTCGGGCACGGTGCCCGCGGCCACGGCGGTCTGGAACTTCGTCATGACGTCGGCCCACGGGATCGTGGTGACCTCGACGTTCGCGTCGGGGTTCTCCTCCGTGAAGCCCTGGACGAAGTCGGGCAGCTTCTCGCCCTCCTCACCCATCGCCCAGATCGTGATGTCACCCTCCGCGGGCGCGTCGTCCACCGTCGTGGTGGAGCCGGCGCTGGTCTCACCACCCGTGGAGTCGTCGTCCGCGCGACCGCACGCGGTCAGGGCCAGGAGTCCGACGACGCCGATGGCGACCGCCTTGCGTCCGAGCTTCATGAGCAATCCTCCTCATCGAGCAGTCGGCTCGTCCGTGTGAGCCGCTGTGGAAACTACCTTAGCGTGCGCTCGGTTAGTATTTTCAACCGGGGCGTCCAGGCCGTACCGTTGGCGCCGACAGACCTGCCGAAGGAGACGGTGATGAACGAGAGCGACCCCGCAGGTGGCGGCGCCACGACGGGGACGGCCGGGGGCCCGGGGACGACGACCGCGACGGGCGCTCGCGGCACGACGGCGGCCGGCCTCCCCGACCGCCGCATCGTCCGCGGCGAGCAGCGCCGCCGCGAGATCCTCCGCACGGCGGTAGAGGTGTTCGGCGAGCAGGGCTTCCGCGGCAGCTCGCTGCGCGAGATCGCGGCCCGCGTCGGGATCTCCGAGGCCGGGCTGCTGCACCACTTCGGCAGCAAGGCCGGCCTCCTCACGGCGACCCTGGAGGAGCGCGACCGGCGCGACCGGGTGCGCCGCGGCGAGGACGAGGCCGCCGGCGCCGACCTGCTGACGACCATCCGCGACCAGGTGCGGCGCAACGCCGAGACGCCCGGCCTCGTGTCGCTCCACGTGGTGGTCGCGGCCGAGGCGACGGACGCGACCCACCCCGCGCACGACGTCGTCCGCGACCGCTACCGCGCGCTGCGTCACCAGGACGACACCCGCTTCCAGGACGCCGTCGCCCGGGGCGAGCTGCGCCCCGAGGTCGACCCGGCCGCGATCGGCCAGCTCTTCTCCGCCGTCATGGACGGCCTGCAGCTCCAGTGGCTGCTCGACCCCGACAACGTCGACATGGTCGCCCTCTTCGACCAGTTCCTCGCGCTGCTGCGCCCCGACGGCACGTCGCCCGCAGCACCCGAGCCCCGCACCACCGAGCAGGAGACCGCGTGACCCTCACCGCGACCGAGACCCCCGCCCGCGCCACGCTCACCTCGGGCGGCCTGACCGTCGAGCTCACCGGCGGCGGCGACGTGCGCGCCGTCAGCACGGACGGCCTGCTCGTGAACCAGTACCTGCCGGGCGAGCACGACCGCATGCCCGGCGGGATCCTGCTGCGCGCCACGCGCCTGGACGGCACGGTCGAGGTCGCGCGCCTCACCGGCTCGGCCCCCGCCGTGACGGCGGTCGAGGTCGGCGCCGACCGCGTCGTGTGGTCGGGCGCGGCGCTCGGGCTCGCCACGCGCGTCGCGCTCACGCTCGACGGGCGCGCGCTCGTCTGGCGCGTCGACCTCACGGCCGGCCCCGCGACGGACGACGGCACGCGCTACGACGTCGTGCACGCGCAGGACCTGGCGCTCGCGCCGCCCGCGGCGGCGCTGTCGAGCGAGCCGTACGTGTGCCAGTACCTGCTGCACCGCGCGCTCGAGCACCCCGACGCCGGGACCGTGCTCGTCAGCCGGCAGACCATGTCCGCGCAGCCGCGCCTCCCGCTCGCGGTCGCGTTCCTCGTCGAGGGCGCCGTCGCGCACCTCACGGACTCGCTCCAGGTCTTCACCGCGCGCTCGCGCCGCGACGGGCTGCCGCACGGCCTCCTCGGTCCGGTGCGGCCGGGCGTCCTCCAGTACGAGTACGCGATGCCGACGCTCGTCTCGCGCCCGCTCGACCTCGCGGCCGGGACCGCGGTCGTGCACGCCGTGACCGTGGTCGACGCCGACGCGCCCGGGCCGCTCGCGGCCCACCTCGACGAGGTGTCCGGCTGGGCCGCCGCCGCGGTCGCCGCCGCGGCCGCCGACCGCCCGACCGCGCCCTTCACGCCGACCGCCTCCGCGCTGCGCGACGCCCCGCTCCTCGCGGGCGACGAGCTCGACGAGGCCGGGCTGCTCGCCGCCGTGGGCCTGGGAGCCGACGACGTGCTCCTGCCCGAGCGCGACGCCGACGGCACGCTCCTGTCGTTCTTCACCGCGACGGGGACGCACGTCGTCGACGCGCGCAAGGACACCGTGACCGAGCGC
This sequence comes from Sphaerisporangium cinnabarinum, assembly GCA_003052455.1. Classification (GTDB taxonomy): domain Bacteria; phylum Actinomycetota; class Actinomycetes; order Actinomycetales; family Cellulomonadaceae; genus Cellulosimicrobium; species Cellulosimicrobium cinnabarinum. Next base: position 20,589 of record QAPD01000018.1, read on the forward strand.
TCGCACGGGCACGTGCTCAAGGCGGGCGACGACGTGCTGCCCACCGACGACGTCCTGTCCACGACCGCGTTCGCGCCCGGCGTCTTCGCGTCGCACGTCGTGCTCGGCAACACCACGGCGAACCGCCTCGCGACGGTGCACCGCCACCACCTCAACCTGCTGCGCAGCAGCGGCCTGCGCGTGCTCGTCGACGACGGGCGCGGGCCCCGTCTCCTCGGCCTGCCGTCCGCGCTCGTGCTCGACGTGGGCGGTGTCCGCTGGCTCTACGAGACGCCGCTCGGGCGGGTCGACGTGCGGACGGTCGCGCACGACCGCGAGAACCGCATCGACGTCTCCGTGCGCTGCGAGCGACCGCTGCACGTCACCGCGAGCCTCGAGCTCGAGGACGAGGCGGGCGGCTGGCTCGCCGAGCACGTCCCCGCGGCCCCGGGCGACGCCGTCGTGGTCCGGCCCGTGCCGGGCGGCGACGTCGACGAGCACTACCCGGACCTGCGGTACGCCCTGGCGTCGTCCGCGCGGCTCGCCGTGGAGGAGACCGGCTCGCAGACCCGCTCGGGGACCGGCGCCGAGGGCGCCGCGACTCGCCGCCTCACGAGCACGACCGGCACCGGGTCGCTCACGCTCGCGCTCACCGGCTCGCTGCGCGGGACCGACGCCGCGCTCGGGCTCCTCGCGGGCGCGCACGACCCCCTGGCCGACGTCGACGCGACCCTCGCGCGCCACGTCGAGACCGTCCGCGGCGTGATGCGCGGGCTGCGGTTCGCGCCGCACGCGACGGTCGAGACGCAGGAGCTCGACCTCCTCGTGCCCTGGTACGTGCACGACGCGCTGATCCATCTCCTCGTGCCGCACGGCCTGGAGCAGTACTCGGGCGCGGCCTGGGGCACGCGCGACGTGTGCCAGGGCCCGTTCGAGCTCGCGCTCGCGGGCGGGCGCCACGACGTCGCGCGCGAGATCGTGCTGCGCGTCCTGGCCCACCAGCACACGTGGGGCGAGTTCCCGCAGTGGTTCATGTTCGACGCCTACGCGGAGCGGTACAACGACTCCTCGCACGGCGACGTCGTCGTGTGGCCGCTGTTCGCGCTCGCCCAGTACCTCGAGGCGAGCGGCGACCTCGCCGTGCTCGACGAGGTCGTCCCGTTCTGGGACCACGAGCAGCGCCGCCCGGCCGCCTCGGGGCCCGACGCCGCGGCGACCGTCCGCGACCACGTGACGCGCCTGCTCGACCACCTCGACCGCGACCGCCTGCCCGGCACCGCGCTGCCGGCCTACGGCGAGGGCGACTGGGACGACACGCTGCAGCCCGCCGACCCGCGGATGCGCACCGACCTGGCGTCGACCTGGACCTCCGCGCTGCTCGTGCAGGCCGCGGAGCTGCTCGCCCGCACGACCGCCGGCCGCGACGACCTCGCCGCGCTCTCCGGGCGCGCGGGCACGCTCGCGGCGGAGGTCCGCGCGGACCTGCGCGAGCGCGCCCTCGTGGACGGCGTCCTCGCCGGGTACGTGCGCCACGGCGCCGACGGCGACGAGCTCGTCATCCACCCGTCGGACACCGTCTCCGGGATGCGGTACCGCCTCATCCCCATGACGCAGTCGATCATCGCGGGCATCCTCACGCCCGAGGAGGCCGCGGACCACGAGCGGCTCGTGCTGGAGCACCTGCACTTCCCCGACGGCGTGCGTCTCATGGACCACCCGGCCGCGTTCGACGAGGGCGTGCCGCACACGTTCCTGCGCGCCGAGCAGGCCGCGAACGTCGGCCGCGAGATCGGGCTCATGTACGTCCACGCGCACATCCGCTACGTCGAGGCGCTCGCGGCCCTGGGCCGCGGTCGCGCGCTCGACGAGCTGCTGCGCATCAGCCCGGTCGACCTCGGCCGGCGCCTCGCGCACGCCGCCCCGCGCCAGCGCAACGCCTACTTCTCGTCGAGCGACGCGGACTTCCCCGACCGCGAGAGCTTCGCGCGCGACTTCGACGGGCTCCGCGACGGCAGCGTCGGGGTGCGCGGCGGGTGGCGCGTGTACTCCAGCGGCCCGGGCATCTACCTGCGCCAGCTCGTCCAGGGCGTCCTCGGGCTGACCGAGCGCGGCGGCGAGGTCGTCGTCGACCCGGTGCTGCCCGCGGCGGCGGACGGGCTCGCCGTCGACCTGGACCTCGGCGGCCGCACGCGCCGCGTGGTCTACCGCGTCGCGGCGACCGCGGACGGCGTGCATGTGCGCGCCGGGAGCGGCCCGGACGCGCTCGCGCCCGTCCCGACGACCCCGCGCGCCGGGGACTACCGGCAGCGCGGCGTCGTCGTCGCGACGCGCGACCTCGGGGACGCCCCGCACGTCGAGGTCACGGTGCCCGCGGGGTCCTGACCCCGGCGGCCGGTCCCGCCGGTCAGGTGCAGTCGACGCCCGCGTAGGGCGTCTCGACGACCACGGGTCCGTCGGCGCCGGGCACCGTGAGCGTCACGGTGCCCGCGTCGACGGCCGCCGTGCGGGCGCTGAACGACCGGTACGCGTTGCGCCCCGGCGGCACGGCGTCGAACGTGCGCTCGCCGGCCGGCGTGCCGAGCGTGAGGTCGATCGGGTCGCTCCCGACGTTCTCGGCGCGGACGGCGACGTGCGCCGTCCCGCCGAGGCACCGCGCGTCCGCCTCGACGTGGACGGGCGGCAGCTCGCGGACCCGTACCTCGCGGAACGACACGACGTCCGGCGCGGAGCCGTGCGCCTGGAGGCCGACGTACCCGACGAGCCCGCGCGAGCTCGAGTCCGGGTCGAGCGGGCGGTCGGGGAACGGCACGCCCGGCAGGTTCTCGTACTCGTTGATCACGACGCCGTCGCGGATCACGGTGTAGTGCTGCCCGACGACGCGCACCTCCAGCTCGTTCCACGTGCCCTTCGCGGTGGGGCGGGCCTCGTCGAGGCCGAGGTCGGCGAAGCCGTAGACCGAGCCCGTCTTGCGGGGGTCGTTCGAGCCGCCCTCGGGGGAGTCGTTGACCTGGATCTCGTGGCCGCAGTTCACCGCGATCCACGACAGGTTGCCCGTCTCGTTGCCGTTGAACGTCGTGGGGCAGCCCTCGACGGGCCCGGACAGGTCGGGGAACCGCACCTGGATCCCGCTGTTCGCGCGCGCGTCGCCGGGGGCGTCGTCGCGGAACTCGACCACCATCGAGAAGTCGCCGTACTGCCGCACCGGGTACCAGAGGGTCCCGAACCCGCCGCCCGCACCGGCGCGGCTGCGCACCGTGCCGTCGTCGAGCCGGTCGAACCCGCCGTCGCCCGCGTACTCCCACGCGTCGAACGACTCCTGCGTGCCGTCGAGGATCACCTCGTAGCCGTCGTCGGCGGGTGCCGCGGCGGGCACGACCGCCGCGGCGGGCGCCGCGAGCGCGATCGCCGCAGCGAGGGCGGTCGCCCCCGCGACCCGGGCGCGGCGCCCCCGGCTGCGGGCCGGGCGGGCGGGGGTACGGGTGGTGCTCGTCATCGGAACTCCCTCGTTCGACGCGGTCCCGTCCACCCTCGCACGGTCCGCGCGGGCTCTCAACGGCACCCGGGCCGGTGCGAGAATCGACGCGTGGCCGGAGCCGAGGAGCGAGTGCTGGAGTCCGCGCGGGTCGCGTCCCGGCTGCGGGACGAGATCCTCGACGGCGTGCGCGAGCCCGGCTCGCGCCTCGTCGAGCGCGACCTCGCCGCCGGGTTCGGCGTGAGCCGCATCCCCGTGCGCGACGCGCTCAAGGTCCTGGAGGGGGAGGGGCTCGTCGCGCTGCGGCCGCACACGTGGGCCGTCGTGCGGGCGTTCACCGACGCCGACCTCGCCGACCTGGACGAGGTCCGCACCGTGCTCGAGCCGCTCGCGTTCCGCCTCGCCGCCGAGCGCCACGAGCCCGCGGGCCTGGAGCGCCTGCGCGCGGCGCTCGACCGCGAGCAGGAGGGTGCGCGCGCGGCCGACCCCGTGGGGTCGCGCCGCTCGGCCGCCGACTTCCACGAGATCGTCACGGCGCTCGCGGGCAACCGGCTGCTCGACGACATGATGCAGGGCATCCGCAGCCGGATGCGCTGGGCGCTGTCGCAGCACGACGACCTCGCCGACGTCACCGACGAGCACCTGGCGCTGTTCGACGCGGTCCGCGCCCGGGACGGAGACCGGGCCGCGGAGCTCGCCACGGCGCACGTCGAGAGCAGCCGACGACGGCGGGCCGCCCTCGCGGCGCGGCGCGCGGCGTCCCGGGTCTGACCCTCGGGCGGCCTCTCGCGGGCCTCTCGTCGGTACGGTCCGTGGCCTCGGGGCGTCGCGCGTCAGGCCGGCCCGGACGTCCCGTCGCCGACCGGCCGACCCGGGATCTGGACCGCCTTGTCCCACGAGCCGACCAGGCGGCCGTCGGTGGTCTCCAGGCGGAACGGCGCGAGCGGGAGGTTGCCGGCCCGGCGCCGGGCCCGGAGCACGTCGAGCGCGTCCTCGTCCGTCTCGGCGCCGAACGGCTCGCCCCGGCGCGCGCCCGTGGCGGTCACGACGTGATAGCTCGTCATCCGGTCGTCGTCGTGGTGCACCTCGTCGGCGAGCGCGGCGACCTCCTGGGCGATCTCGAGGCTCGGCAGCGCGCCCCACGTGCGGCCGGGGCCGTCGAGGGTCCAGGTGCCGGTGTCGTCGCGCCGGACGACGTACTCGCGCGAGGCGCTGCGGGCACGCCAGGTCCGGTGGTCGACGGCGGTCCAGGTGAGCAGGTTCATGTGCGGTGAGGTGGGTCGGACGACGGTCGGTCTCTCGTCGGTCGAGCAGTTCCCCCCTGCCGCGTCCGGCGACCCACCGGCAGCGTACGCGTACCGATCGCGCGCGCGTGTCCACCCTGAGGAGGAGATCGGGCGGCGGGTACGGCGCCCGGGGTAGGCCGCGCGAGGGACCCCCGTCGCGCGACCGGACCGGGACGCTGCCATCATCGACCGGGTCAGCACGGCGCCGCCGAGCCGCTCGGCGCGGGCCGGCACGCGAGCGCGAGGGGCGTGGGGCATGACCGCTGAGGGCACGGCGCAGGGGACGGCGTCCGGCACGACGAAGGTCACCGTGCTCACGCTCACGGCGATGGTCGTGGGGTCCATGGTCGGGGCGGGCGTCTTCTCGCTCCCGCGTCGCTTCGCGCAGGAGACCGGGGTCGCGGGCGCGCTCGTGGCGTGGGTCGTCGCGGGCGCGGGCATCTTCACGCTCGCGCTCGTCTTCCAGCGGCTCGCGGTGCGCAAGCCGGGGCTCGACGCCGGGGTCTACGCGTACGCGAAGGCGGGCTTCGGGGAGTTCACCGGCTTCTACGCCGCCGCCGGGTACTGGGCGAGCGCGTGCGTGGGCAACGTGACGTACTGGGTGCTCATCATGTCGACGCTCGGGGCGTGGGTGCCCGCCCTGGGCGCGGGCGACACGGTGCTCGCGCTCGTGCTCTCGTCGGTCGGGCTGTGGCTCTTCTTCGCGCTCGTGCGGCAGGGGATCCGGGAGGCGACGGCGATCAACCGGATCGTCACGATCGCCAAGCTCGTGCCCATCCTCGTGTTCGTCCTGCTCGCCGCCCTCGCGTTCGACCCCGCGGTCTTCGCGGACAACCTCCACGGCGCCTCGTACACCGGGTCGCTGTTCGACCAGGTGCGCGACACGATGCTCGTCACCGTGTTCGTCTTCCTCGGGGTCGAGGGCGCGAGCGTCTACTCGCGGCACGCGCGCCGCCGCGAGGACGTGGGCCGGGCGACGATCCTCGGGTTCACGAGCGTGCTCGCGATCTTCGCGTCGGTGACGATCGTGTCCTACGGGATCCTGCCGATGGCCGAGATCGCGGAGCTGCGCCAGCCGTCGATGGCGGGCGTGCTGGAGGCCGCGGTCGGGCCGTGGGGGAGCGTCTTCGTGGGCGTCGGGCTGATCGTCTCCGTCCTGGGCGCCTACCTCGCGTGGACCCTCATGGCCGCGGAGGTCCTGTTCGTCGCGGCGAAGGACCGCGACATGCCGCAGTTCCTCACCCGCACGCGCCGCGAGGACGTGCCGGTGAACGCGCTGCTGCTCAGCACGGCGCTCTCGCAGGTGGTGCTCGTCGTCACCTACTTCTCGGACGACGCGTTCGACTTCGCGCTCGACCTCACCGCCTCGATGACCCTCATCCCGTTCCTGCTGGCCGCGCTGTACGCGCTGCGGCTGCGGCTCACGCGCGAGACGTACGACGGCGCCCCCGCCCGCACCCTGACGGGCGACCTCGTGGCGGCGGTCCTCGCGTCGGCGTACACCGCCTTCCTGCTCTTCGCGGCCGGGCTCGACCTCGCGCTGCTCGCGTTCGTCTTCTACGCGCCCGTCACCGTCCTCTTCGTCATGACGCGCCGCGAGCAGGGGCGGCGGGCGTTCGGGCCCGCGGAGCTCGCGCTGCTCGGCGTCGTCGTGGCGCTGGCGGTGCTCGCCGTCGTCGGCCTCGCGGCGGGGTGGGTGTCGCTGTGAGAGCACCGGACCGTACCGACCGCACCACCGAGAGGGAGCACCCATGAGCGTCGCGTCCGCCGTCCCGTCCACCGTCCCGCCCGCGCAGCACGGCGTCCACTCGGAGGTGGGGCGCCTGCGCAAGGTCCTCGTGTGCGCGCCGGGCCTCGCGCACGAGCGGCTGACCCCGACGAACTCCGACGACCTCCTCTTCGACGACGTCATGTGGGTGGAGGCCGCCCAGCGCGACCACCTCGACTTCGTCAACAAGCTGACGAACCGGGGCGTCGAGGTCGTCGAGCTGCACGACCTCCTCGCGCAGACGCTCGCGATCCCCGAGGCGCGGGCGTGGGTGCTCGACCGCAGGGTCGTGCCGAACCAGGTGGGCCTGGGACTCGTCGAGGGCACGCGCGCCTACCTCGACTCCCTCAGCGAGCGCGAGCTCGCGCGGTTCCTCGTGGGCGGCCTGGCGACGACCGACCTGCCCGACGACTACCGCACCGGCTACGTGAACCTCGCGCGCGAGTCGACGGGCGGGTTCGAGTACCTGCTCCCGCCGCTGCCCAACACGCTGTACACGCGGGACACGACGTGCTGGGTCTACGGCGGCCTGACGCTCAACCCGCTGTACTGGCCGGCGCGCCAGGAGGAGACGCTCCTCATGAAGGCGGTCTACACGTTCCACCCCGAGTACCGGGAGTCGACGGTGTGGTGGGGCGACCCGGAGCAGGACTGGGGGCAGGCCACGCTGGAGGGCGGCGACGTCATGCCGGTGGGCAACGGCGCCGTGCTCGTCGGGATGAGCGAGCGCACGTCGCGGCAGGCGATCTCGCAGCTCGCGAAGGCGCTGTTCGACGCGGGCGCGGCGGAGCAGGTGGTCGTCGCGGGCATGCCGCGGCTGCGCGCGGCCATGCACCTCGACACCGTGTTCACGTTCGCGGACCGCGACCTCGTGACGGTGCACCCGGCGATCGTCGACGGCATCCACACGTTCACGCTGCGGCCGTCGGACCGTTCGCCGGGCGTCGAGATCACCGACGAGGGCGACACGCCCTTCGTCGACGTGGTGGCGCGCGCCCTGGACCTCCCCGCGCTGCGCGTCGTGGAGACGGCGGGCGACGCGTACGCGTCCGAGCGGCAGCAGTGGGACTCGGGGAACAACGCCGTCGCCGTCGAGCCGGGCGTCGTCGTCACCTACGACCGCAACACCCTGACCAACGCGGCGCTGCGGCGCGCGGGCGTGGAGGTCGTGACGATCGTCGGTGCGGAGCTCGGGCGCGGCCGGGGCGGCGGGCACTGCATGACGTGCCCCCTCGCGCGCGACCCGCTCGACTGAGACGCCGCTCGGCGGACCACCGGCGCGGCGCGGCTCCCGGGATACCCTGCACGGGCCGCCCACGACGAGAGGACCCGCCCGATGTCCGACCCCACCGAGCCGTACGAGCCGGTCGACGACCAGACCGTCATGCGGCCGCCGCGGCGGTACGGGGACGACGGCGCCGCGACCCCGGGCGGGACACCGCCCCCGCCGCCTCCGCCCGCTCCCGGGCAGCCTCACGCCCAGGTCCCGTACGGCACCGACCCGTACGGGCAGCGCGGGGCGCCGCCCGCGCCGCAGGGGTACCGCGGCCCGGACCCGCACGCGACGCTCCCGCCGACGGACACGGGCGCGACCTGGCCCCCCGCGGAGACCGGGGCGACGTGGCCGCCCGCCGCGACGTCGTCGGGCCACACCGCACCCCCGCCGCCCGGGCACACCGCGCCCCCGCCGCCCGGGGCGTACGCGGGCGCGCCCTACGGCGCCCCGACCCACGGCACCCCGCCCCACGCCCCCTACGGCACGCCGTCCGCGCCGTACGGGGCGCCGTCGGGCCCGGGCTACGGCGCGCCCGACGACGCGACGGTCGTCCCGACGGCGACCGCACCGCCGTCGGACCCGTACGGCTTCTCCCCGTACGCGACGCCGCCGGGCCGCGGGCGTCGCCCGTGGCTCGTGCCGGTGCTCGCCGGCGTGGGCGCGTTCGTGCTCGTCGCGGGCGCCCTCGGCGTGTGGCTCGGGCTGCGCGACGACGCCGCGCCCGACCCCGGGCCGACCACGGCCGAGCAGGCGCCCGCGACGTCGGACGCGCCGACGGAGCCGGAGCCGGAGCCGGAGGAGACCGAGGACCCGGCGGACACCGACGTCACGGACGACGAGCCGTGGCTCGCGCAGGAGTACCGCGCGGGCGCGGAGATGGACCCCGAGAAGGGCCCCGGGCTCGCGCCCCTGTCGTGGGAGTACTTCTCCGACAACGACCACCTCGTCAACGGCGACCGCATCGCCCTCGTCGCGCGGCGCGACTTCGCGTGCGACGACGTGCCCGCGATCCCCGCGATCCAGGCCCTCGCGGGCTCGTGCCAGGCCGGGTTCGAGGCGCGCGTCGTGTCCGACGACGGCCCGACCGTCGCGCTCGACGTCGTCGTGCTGGACGTCGGCTCGAAGGAGGAGGCCGAGCGCGCCGCCGCGGCGTTCAACGACGCGCCCGAGGGCGACCCCCTGGCCGACACCACCGGCCCGGCCCACCCGACCCTCGCCGCGGCGGTCCCGCAGCCCGGGTTCCAGGGCTCGTACGCGATCCTCGACGACGGGGACGCGCCGTCGGTGATGCTGAGCACGGGCACCGTCGTGATCATGTACCGGCTCGGGATCGACGACGGCCTGGAGCGCGACCAGGTGCTCCCGGTCGCGCAGGCGGTCGGCTTCGTCGTCACCGACCACGAGCTGGCGAAGTCCTTCGACGAGAAGAAGTTCGCGAAGCCCAAGGCCGGCTGAGCGGACGGTCCCGGCGCTGGCTACGCTGGGAGCGGCGATGGATCCCGCCGGGGCGCAGCCGCCCGAACCGCCACCAGGGCTGATGGTTCCTGACTCGTCGCACGTCGGCGGGCAGGACGCTGCCCGCGGGAGGAGGCCGCATGCGAGCACGGCCGCACGCGGGGCCGGTGCCCCAGCCCGGGCTCGACCGGATGGTCCCGTTCGCGGGGCACGCCGTGGTGGTGGGCGTCGTCCCGGGCGGTGACCCGCTCGTGGTCCGCACGGCGGCGGCCTGGGCGGACGCCGCCGGGTCCCGGCTCGTCGCGGCGTACGCGGACGCGTCGCGCGCCGTGGTCGAGGAGCACCCGGACGGGTCCGTGACGCACGCGCCCCTCGACCCGGACTCCGCCGACGACGCCTGGCAGGACACCGCCGAGCGCCTGCGCGCCGAGGTCGACGCGGAGCTCGCGGGAGCACGCGTGCCGTGGGAGCTGCGCTACCTCGCGGGGCGCCCCGACCGCGCGCTGACCCACCTCGCGCGCGCCGTCGACGCGGCGGTGATCGTCGTCGGGTCGCGCGCACCGGGCTCGCTCGCCCACGTGCGCGAGCTCGTCGAGGGGTCGGTCGCGGTGCACCTGGCCCACCACCAGCACCGTCCCGTGCTCACGGTCCCGCTCGCCGTCGTGGACTGGAAGGAGATCCGCACCCCGTGGGAGAGGTGACGCGCCGGACCCCGTTGCTCGCGCTCGCGGGCCTCGTCGCGGCCGGGGGAGCGGTCGGCACGACGGCGCGCGCGCTGCTCGAGCACGCGTTCGCGCCCCGGCCGGGCGCGTGGCCGTGGACGACGTTCTGGATCAACGTCGTCGGCTCGTTCGTGCTCGGCGCGCTGCTCGAGACGCTGCTGCGCGCGGGCCCGGACTCGGGCCGGCGCCGGGCCGTCCGGCTCGGGTGCGGCACGGGCGTGCTCGGGGGCTTCACGACGTACTCGACGTTCGTCGTCGAGGTCGAGCGCCTCGCGAGCGGCGGGCACGTCGCGCTCGGCGCGGCCTACGCGCTGGGGAGCGTCGCGCTCGGGGTCGCGGCGGCGGTGGGCGGCGTCGCGCTGGCGGCCGCGGCCCGACGGCGGCGCGTCGCCCGGGGCGGTGGTCCGCGGTGACGGGGCTCCCCGACCTGCTGCTCGTCGCCGTCGCGGGCGGTCTCGGCGCGGCGGCCCGGTTCCTCCTCGACACGGTCGTCGCGCGGCACAACCGCTGGTCGACGCCGCTCGGCACGCTCACGGTCAACGTGACGGCGTGCTTCCTGCTGGGGCTCCTCACGGGCTGGGGGGCGACGCACCCGGGCCAGGGGGACGTCGTGGCGGTGCTCGGTGTCGGGTTCCTCGGCGGGTACTCCACGTTCTCGACCGCGTCCGTCGAGGGGGCGCGGCTCCTCCTCGCGGGTCGCGGCGCGGTCGCGCTCCTGCACGCGCTGGGGATGCTGCTCGTGTGCCTCGCGGCCGCCGTGGCGGGGATCGCGCTCGCGGGCGGGTGACGCGGCGCCCGTCTCGGTGCAACCTAGGGGTTGCGCTCGAGGAGGCATTGTGCAACTGTGGAGTTGCACACTGAGACCTTCCCCACGGAGAGGACGCACCATGACCACCACCAACGAGCCGGCCGTCGTCGACACGGCGTCGTACACCGTCTCCCGGACCGTGACGATCGACGCCCCGGCCGCCCGCGTCTGGGCGGCGCTCACCCAGGAGGACCTCATCAGCCGCTGGTTCGGGCAGCGCACCTCCCTGCCCGACCTGCGCGTCGGCGGCGAGGGCGTGTTCAGCTGGCCCGACGTCCCCGACGTCCAGGTGCGGATCGAGGAGTACGACCCCACGACGACGTTCGCCTTCCGGTGGGGGACCCCGGTCGGGCAGCCCCTGGACGAGACGACGTCGACCGTCGCGCGCTTCACGCTCGAGCCCCAGGGCCCGACGACCGTCCTGCGCGTGGTCGAGACCGGGTTCGAGCGGACCGCCGACCCGGAGGACCTGCTCGAGAGCCACCGGCAGGGGTGGACGAGCGAGCTCGACGAGCTCGTCGAGCTGCTCGAGGGCGCGCTCGCGGCCGAGGGCGGGCACGCGTGAGCGCAGCGGCGACGGAGCTCGCCCCCGTGTTCTCCGCGCTCGCGGACGACACCCGGTGGCGGATCCTCCAGGAGCTCGGCAGCGCGGACCTCTCGGCGTCCGCGCTCGCCGAGCGGCTCCCCGTGAGCCGGCAGGCCATCGCGAAGCACCTCGCCGTGCTCGCGGAGGTCGGGCTCGTCGAGTCGGTGCGCGTCGGGCGCGAGGTCCGGCACCGGGCCGTCGGGACCCGGCTCGGCGAGACCGCGCGCGCTCTCGAGGCCATCGGGGCGGCGTGGGACCGCCGGCTCGCGGCGATCAAGCGGATCGCGGAGTCGTAGCGGTCGTCGGTCAGGAGCCGGGAGCGGGGACGGGGTGCGCCGCGAGCGCCGCCGCGACGGCGTGCAGGTTGTGCGCCATGAGGCGCCCCGTCTCGCGCGCCCACTCGTGGCCGTGTCCGGTCTGGACGTAGTCCGGCCCGGGGCCCGGGCCCTGGTTCCAGTAGGTCCACGCCTGGCCCGGGATCGTGTAGCCGATGTCTGCGAGGGCGCCGCTCACCTCCGAGATGACGTGGTGCGCGCCGTCCTCGTTGCCCGTGACCACGACCCCCGCGACCCGGTTGTAGGCGACCGGGATCCCGTCGGGCCCCTCCTCGGAGATCATCGCGTCCATGCGCTCGAGCATGCGCTGCGCGAGCGACGACGGGCGCCCGAGCCACGTGGGCGTGAGGACCACGAGGATCTCCGCCGCGAGCAGCCGCTCGTGCACGCGCGGCCACTCGTCGCCCTCGCCCACGTCGGTGACGACGCCGGGCGGCACGGCGAGGTCGACGAGGCGGACGTGCTCGACCTCCACCCCGCGGTCCTGGAGCGCCTCGGCGACCACGCGCCCGAGCGCCTCGGTGTTGGACGGCTCCGGGGAGCTCTTGAGCGTGCAGCTGACGAACAGCGCCTTCATGGGGTCCTCCCGTGGCGCCGGGCGGTCGTGCCGCCCGGGACGGCCGGCGGCGGCTGGCTCCACCGTCCCGTCCAGCGTCACGGGGCCGCGCGTCGCTCGCAACGCGCGGCGTCGTCAGGGGAGGGCGGCGTCCTGGCGCCGGTAGCCCTGCGCGAGCCGGACCTCGCCCTGCCCGACGGCGGCGACGTCGTCCCACGGCACGAGGAACGTGCCGCGGTGCCGGCGCCGCACGAGCTGCGGCACCGGCCACGGGGCCGTGACGCCCGTGCGCTCGTACCCGAGGAACGACGTCCCGGTCCGCGGGCTCACGAGGATCCCGACGACCCGCGCGCGCCCGACGCGGCTGCGCCGTCGCACCTGCTCGCTCAGCGCCCGGTCCTCGGGGTGCGCGTCGTCGGGGTCGGCCCCGCCCGCGGGCGGGCCGTCGTCGGGCAGCGTGTCGAGCGCGAGGCGCACGTCGACGAGGAACCCGAGGTCCTCGCCGTCGGGCCCGAGGACGCGCGCGTCGAGCAGGTCGCCGAGGATCACGACCCCTCCTCGGGGTCGTGCCGGCCGCCGGGGATGCGGCCGACCACGTGCTCGCGCAGCCAGTCCTCGGTCCAGTGCAGGTCGAGCGAGTCCGCGCGGACGGTGAGCTCGAGCGCCGTGCCCACGTGCCCGACGTCGGACCACGGCACCCGCTCCCAGCGCGACGCGGGCGGGCGGCCGCCGAGGAGGCGCGTCACGAGCACCGGGCCGGTGAGGACCGCGCCGACCTCCGCCGGCTCGCCGGGCACCGCGTCCCGCGGGCCGTCGTCCGGCCCGGGGCCGTCCTGCCCGGTGTCGTCCGCGGCGGGGGAGGCGACGAGCTCCAGGTCGTCGACGGTGGTGACCGGCTCGCCGTCGACGTCGAGCACCTGGCGGCTCAGCAGGTGCAGGCGCGCGTCCACGAGGCGCACCCCGGTCGGCACGGAGTCGTCGCGGTTCATGACCCTGCTCCCGTCGCGATCATCAGGGGGACCGCCGCCACCGCCGCGACGACGACGATCACCAGGTAGACCATGCCGAGCGCGTTGGTCACGCGCCCGTTGACGTGCTCGCCCATGTACTCCGGGTCGTTGGCCACGAGGAGGATCGGCACGTAGGTGAGGGGCAGCGCGACCGCGGAGAACACGACGGACATCTCGGTGACCGCCACCGGGTCGACGCTGGTCATGAGGATCGCGACGGCGAGCAGCAGCGCGACGACCATCGTCAGGTGGAAGCGCGCGGCGCGCGCCGGGCGGCGGAACTTCCCCCACGACCAGCCGAGGTACTGCGCGAGCGTGTACCCGCTGGACAGCGCGGTCTCGAGCGCGGCGCCGAACGTCGCCGCGACGATCCCGACGATCACCACGGCGAGCAGGAGCGTCCCCCCGGCCTCGGCGACGGGCAGCACGATCTGCGACAGCGACGACACCTCGATGCCCGCGGGCAGCAGCACGACGGCCGCGCACGCGGCGATCGCCACCGACAGGAGCCCGCCGAGCGGGAACCCGACGAGCACGTTGACCCGGTTCTGCGCGAGGTCCTTCGCGGTCCAGCCCTCCTCGACGGCGCCGGAGGAGAAGAAGAACACCTCGTACGGCGTCATCGCGGCGCCGAAGAGCGCGACGGCGTAGTACCAGTACGTCGCGACGTGCTCCGTCTCCGGGGGCGACGGCGGCACCGCCTGGCGCAGCAGCTCGCCCCAGTCCGGCCCCAGCAGGAACAGCGCGACCCCGAACCCGACGAGCAGCAGCCCGAGCAGGCCGGCGACGTTCTCCATGACCTGGAACTTCACGCGCCACAGCACGAGCCAGACGGCGAGCGCAGCGACCGGCATCCACAGGCGCGGCTCGACGCTGCTCGCGAGGTGCAGCGCGAGCGCGATGCCGCCGATCTCCGCGGTGAGCGTGAGGAGGTTGATCGCGAACGACGCCGCGAGGTTCGCGCCCGCCGCCCGCGGGCCGAGGCGCTCGCGGATGATCTCGAACGTCGCGCGACCGCTCACCGCCGCGACGCGGCCCGACATCGACGCGAACAGGCAGATCCCGACGACGCCCACGACCACGACCCACACGAGCGACAGCCCGAACCGCGACCCCACGACGGCGTTCGTGACGAGGTCGCCGATGTCGACGAACCCGCCGATCGCCGTGAGGATGCCGAGCGCGACACCGAGGAGCTGCTTCACGCGCCACCCGCCAGGACGAGCACCGTGCCGAGGTCGTCGGCCGCGCGCGCGAGGTCGGCCTCGAGCTCGGACGCCGTGAGCGGCACCGCCCCGGCGGCCGACAGGTCGCCGCCGGCCTCGCGCGCGACCCACGCGCGCGCGGTGACGACCTCGGCCGTCGCGTCGGCGACGGCCGCGAGCCCCGCGTCGCGCTGCGCGGAGGAGACGTCGTCGGGCGGGACGAGCGTGGTCAGGGCGGTCGTGGACTCCTCGAGGACCCGGACCTGGTCGAGCACGGCGGCGTCCGCGACGGGCGTCGTCACACGGTCGGCGTCGAGCAGCCGCACGGTGAGCCGCGTCGTCTCGACCGCGGACCCCGCCTGGGCGACCGCGTCGGCGACGGCGGCGGTCGCCTGGCCCGGCTCCTGCCGGCTCGCGGTGCAGCCCGCCGTCGTGCCGAGCACGAGCCCGAGCAGCAGCCCGAGCGCGGCCCCGGACCGGGTGATGCGCGCACGACGTCCCACGTCAGCGATGGTGCCGCCGCTCGGGGAGGCCCGCACCCCGGCGGCCTCGGGTGGGACCACGGCCCGGGCGTCACTCTCCGGCGAGGCCCGCCTCGTGGGCGAGGATCGCGGTCTGCGTGCGGTTCGTGGTGCCGAGCTTGGTCATCGCGTGCGCGAGGTACGCCTTGACCGTCGACTCCGCGAGGAAGAGGCGGCGCCCGATCTCGGCGTTGGACAGCCCGCCCGCGACCGCCGCGACGACCGCGCGCTCCTGCGGCGCCAGACCCCCGACGCGGCGTCGGGCGTCGGCGCGGCGCGCCGTCCCGTCGCCGCCCGCGGCGGCGAGCAGGTGCCGGGCGACCGCGGGGGAGAGGATCGAGTCGCCCGCGACCGCCGCGCGGAGGCCGTGGTGCAGCTCCTCCGGCGTCGAGTCCTTGAGCAGGTAGCCCGCCGCCCCGGCCCGCAGCGCCGGCAGGACGTACTCGTCCGCGAGGAAGCTCGTCAGGACGACGACGGCGGTCCGCGGCCGCTCCCGGTGGATCGCGACGAGCGCGTCGAGCCCGTCCATGACGGGCATCTGCATGTCGAGGAGCAGGGCGTCCGGGTCGAGCTCCCGGACGAGCTCGACCGCGCGGGCGCCGTCGCCGCCCTCGCCGACCACGTCGAGGTCCGGGGCGGTGTCGACGAGCCGCACGATCCCGGTGCGCAGGAGCACCTCGTCGTCGACGACGACCACGCGGATCATGAGGTCCTCCTCGGCAGGGTGGCGCGGAGGCGGTAGCCGCCCGCGGGCGTGGGGCCGGCCTCCAGCGTGCCGCCCAGGAGGTCGACGCGCTCGCGGAGCCCCGCGAGGCCGAAACCCCCGGTCGTCAGCCCGGTCGGGGGACGGTCGGGCGCGTCGTTGTCCACGGTGACCGCGACGCCGTCCGGCACGGGCGTCACCGACACGACCGTGCGCGCCCCGGGTGCGTGCCGGACGGCGTTCGTCAGCCCTTCGCCGACGACGCGCGCGACCGTCCGGTCGACGAGGTCGGGCGGCGACGACGGCCCCACCTCGACGTGCGTCTCGACCGGCTGGCCCGCCGAGCGGGCCTCGGCGACGAGGGCCTCGACCTGCTCGTCGTCCGGCGCCGGGGGCGCGGTGGCGGTGGTCGGGCCTGCCGCGGTGAGCGCACCGAGCACCTGCCGCATCTCCGCGAGGGCGGCCCGGCCGCTGGCCCCGATCTCGTCCGCGACCCGGCGGACGTCGTCGTCGTGCGTGGTGGTCGCGAGCACCTCCGCCTCGACGACGGCGTAGCTCACGCGGTGCGAGACGACGTCGTGCAGCTCGCGCGCGAGCCGGGCGCGCTCGGCGGCGCGGGCGGCCTCGGCGCCGCGCTCCGCGTCCCGGCGGTCGGTGTCGGCGCGGTACCGCTCGGCGCGTCCCGCGACGTACGCGGCGAGCAGCGTGAGCGTCCCGACCCACAGGGCCGTCGGCCCGGACGCCTCGGCCGTCACGCGCCACGCCGGCAGCGTCGCCGCGGCGACGCCGAGCACGACGGCGCCGCTCGCCCGCGCCGAGGGGACCTCGGCGCCCACCGTGTAGAGGGCGGCGACGGTCGCGAGCGCGGGCGAGACGAACGAGAGCGCGACGCACACCGCGACGACGGCGAGCGGACTGCGCCTCCGGAGCAGGAGCGCGGCGGCCGCGGCGGTCTGCGCGGCGAGCTCCGCGCCCTCCGGCGCCCAGCCGATCCCGGAGCGGGCCCGCAGCGCGACGAGGAGCGCCCCGGCGACCGCGCTGGACGCCGCGACGAGGACGTCGGCCCGCGAGACCTGGACCCTCACGCCGCTCAGGCTAGCCATCGGGCGCCGTCCCGGCCCGGCGGCACGATCGCACGGAGTCGACTTTCGGGGGTAGCGGTCCCCACCGTTCGGGCGTGCCGGAGGGACCCCCGCGGGGCGGAACGTGGAGTCATCGGGAAACACCCGCCACGAGGACAGAGGAGCTCCACCATGAAGGTTCTTCGCACCGCCACCACGACCGCCGTCTCCGCCGCGCTCCTGCTGGGCGCCCCGCTCGCCGCGTTCGCGGACGACGGCGAGGCGTCGGCGCCCGAGGCCCCCGCCCCCGAGGCCCCCGCCGAGGAGGCGCCGGCAGCGGCGGAGGTCCCGGCCTCGTCCGAGGCTCCCGCCACCACCGAGGCACCTGCGGCGTCCGAGGCACCTGCCGCGCCGGCAGCCGACGCCCCGGCGGCCGAGGCGCCCGCGCCGGTCGACCCGGTCGTCGCGCCGGCGCCCGAGGCGCCCGCTGCCGAGACCGCTCCCGTGGCCGAGGAGCCCGCCCCCGCCGCCGACCCGGTGGCCGAGCCCGCGGTCGAGGAGACCGTCGCAGCGCCCAAGGACGCCGCGGCGCCCGACGAGACCGCGACGGCCGGCGAGATCGTCCCGGCCGACGACACCACGACGGCCGACGCGACCCCGATGCTCCGTGCGACGGTCGCGGCCGGTCTCCTCGGCGCGACGCAGGCCGCGTACCCCGACGCGGAGTACCAGCCCCACTGGCACGACGGCTACTACCAGGGCTTCCCGTGCGACTACTGGTACTTCAACGAGCCGGCCGAGGGCGGGTCGGGCAAGGACTGGTCGGGGTGGTACGGCCAGCCGCAGCTGCACATCCTCCACCACACGCTCGAGGACGACGACGGCACCCTGCACATGGTCTACGACCGCGACATCGCGGGGTACTGGTACCACGCGTGGTCCGGCGACGAGTCCGTCACCCCGGACGCCGAGGGCATCCACTGGGAGAACACGTCCGCGCAGCAGACGATCCTCGTGAACGGCTACAAGGGCGGCAACGACGCGGCCGCCCGGGCCGCGGAGGCGCAGGCGCTCCTCGACAGCGCGGGCGTGACGGCCGTCGGCACCCCCTGGGAGGAGTACCTGGGCTGGTACCAGTCGTCCATCGACCAGGGCTGGACCACGGTCGACGACGTGCGGGCGATGTACGACGAGCAGCAGCAGCGGAGCCTCGACTACACCGCGTACGAGGCGACGCAGTTCGCCGTCTGGTACTTCTCGACCGGGCACGACGTCATGGGCCTGTTCTTCGACGTCGACGCGTCGAACCACGTGACGGTGAGCGACTTCGCGCAGCAGCAGTTCGCCTCCTCGGGCAACGGCTACTCCAGCGACCGCGCCGCGACCCTGCAGACCGCCGCGTGGCTCATCGAGCAGGCGCTCACGACGAACGTCGTCATGCCGCAGCCCGGCTTCGTCTCGAACGGGTTCGTGCGCAACACCGACGGGTCGACCGACTACGGGTTCACGGCCTCGCTGGCCGGAGGCTCGGGGAACGTGCACGTCGAGCTCCGCACGGCGGACGGCTCGCCGATGCCCGCCGGGGTCGTGCTCGTGGACGCGCAGGGTCGGGTCGTCGACAGCGTGACGCCGGGCCAGAAGGTGTTCGTCCGCGTCCCCGCCGGGACGAGCGTCGCCGACCTGCCGCAGTTCCAGCTGTGGGGCTCGGCCCAGGGCACGCAGCAGGGCAGCCCGCACTTCTACACCGGCTGGGACCACAACAACCACGGCGAGGGCTCCGTCGACCCGGAGACCGGGCAGTGGACGCCGTCGACCTTCCAGCACTGGTTCATCGGTCTCGGTGAGCTCGACCGCCCGTCGACCGCCTGGGACTGGATCGGTGTGACCCTGGCCGACGAGCCGGAGGCGCCGGTCGACCCGACCGACCCGGTGGACCCGACCGACCCGACCGACCCGACGGACCCGACCGACCCGACCGACCCGACCGACCCGGTCCGGCCGGTCGACCCCACGGACCCGACCGGCCCGGTCGACCCGACCGACCCGGTCCAGCCGGTCGACCTGACCGACGGCGTCTACGCGGGCCCGACGGGGACGGTCGTCGAGGTGGCCGGCACGGCCGACCCGACGAACCTCGGTCTCACGGACCCGCAGCCGGTCGCGGACGTCGAGCAGGCCGCCCAGCGCGACGCCCTCGCGACGACGGGGACGGACGCGAGCGTCCTCGCCGCCGGAGCGTTCATCGTCCTGGCGGGCACCGGCCTGGTCCTGGCCTCCCGGCGCCGGCGCACCCCTGACGCCCGCTGACCCCGGCGGCTCGGACCGCTCACGTCGCCGACCGGGAACGCCCCGGCCCCGCACCGACACGGTGCGGGGCCGGGGCGTCGTCGTGCTGGTGCCGCGAGCGCGGGCGCCGCCGTGTCGTCGTGCCGACGGTCCGGACGGGCGGCCGGGTCAGGCGGCCTGGACGCCCGCGAGCAGGCGGTCGAGCGCGGGGCGCGGGTCGGCCCCGGCCGGCAGGTCCTGCGCGACGGCGACGATCGACTCGGCGATGTCGCGCACCTTGACGTTGGCGAGGCTCGACGAGCGGCGCAGGGCCGCGAACGCGGCGTCGGGGGTGACCCGGTAGGCGAGCGCGACGATGCCCTTGGCCTGCTCGATCGCGGCACGGGACTGCGCCCACAGGCCGATCTGCTCGTTCGCCTGGGCCCGTGCGCCGACGCCGACGACGCTCGTCACGTCGAGCACGACGCCCCGGGCGACGGGGGAGCCGGTGGGGTCGGTCCAGGCGACGTCCACGAGCACGATGACCGCGCGCTCCCGGCCGCGGGCGTCCTGCATGACCTGCACCTGGACGGGAGCCTCTCCGGACACCGCGCGCGCGATGGCGGTGAGCGTCTGCTCCCGGTCCTTGCCCGTCGCCCGGTGGTGCCACAGGAGCAGCTCCGTCGTGGGGACGACCTCACCGGGGGCGTAGCCGAAGAGCTCGACGAGCGGGTCCGACCACCACCACGTGTCCTCGAGCGGGTAGTACCGGAACTCCCCGGCGGCGACCGCACCCGGAGAAGCCACCCACGTCGAGAGGACGGCGTTGTCGGCCGAACCGTTCACTTCTGCTCCTTGCGGCCTGGGAGCGGCGTGGAGCCGCTGCATGACTCCGTCGCCCCGGCGCACATGCTCCCGCACCGCGCCCCCGGGCGACGAATCGCGTGCTCAGGGGCGCGGCGGAGCGGTTCGTGCGGGCTACGCGCGGTCCGTGGCCGCTTCCCTCGGCTCCTGGGAGGGGCCGGCCGCGGGGTCGGCGGGGGGTCGGCCGCCCGCCCCGGGCGCGACGGCACGAGCTTGAGGCCCACCACCGCGGCGATGATCCCGGCGATGAAGACCACCTTGCCCACGCTCACGGACTCGTCGCCCGTGACGATGGCGTAGGTGACGGTGAGCGCCGCGCCGACCCCGACCCACACCGCGTACGCGGTGCCGATGGGGATGTGCTTGGTCGCCCAGCCGAGGCCGAGCATGCTCAGCGCGAGCGCGACGAAGAAGACGACGGAGGGCCCGAGGACGGACAGCCCGTCGGACTTGCCGAGCGCCGTCGCCCAGACGGCCTCGAAGACGGCGCTGACGAGCAGGATGATCCACGGCACGGTCAGCTCACCGCCTTGAGCCCGATGACGGAGCCGACGAGCAGCACGAGCAGGCCGACGCGCGCCACGGTGGCGCGCTCCTTGCCCGTGACGAAGCCCCAGACGACGGTCAGCGTCGCGCCGATCCCCACCCACACCGCGTACGCGGTGCCGGTGGGGAGGGTGGTCATCGCCCAGGCGAGACCGACCATGCTCAGCGACATGGCGACGAAGAAGACGACGGTCGGGCGCCACCTGCGGAAGTTCTCCGACGCTCCGAGCGCGGTGGCCCACACCGCCTCGAGCAGGCCCGAGAGGACCAGGACGAGCCAAGCCATGACAAGAAACCCCTCTGAGTCAGTCTTGTCCGTGCGGGTACTGCTCCCTCGTCCGCAGAGCTACCGCGACGCAACTCTGGTACTAACGTACCATATTTGGACCCGCCAGCCGCCAGCCGCGGCTCACGGTCGTCAGCTCGCGGAACCCCCAGGCACGCAGCTGCGCGATCTCCTCGTGGTCCGTCGCGTCCGTGCCGACCAGGACGCGGTGCACCCCGGCGAGCTCGAGCCACGCCCGGGCCTCGGCCAGCACGCCGGCCAGCAGGGCGTCGTCGTGCCCCGGGCCGGGCGCGAGGTCGACGAGCTCCGCGGTGCCTCCCGTCGCGGCCTGCCGCTCGGCGCGACCGAGGGTCGTGTCGAGCTCGACGTGCGCGGCGGCCTCGCCACCCCGGTGCGCGGTGAACCGCACGCCCCCGCCGGGGCCGAGCGTGCGGCGCAGGGCGACGTCGTCCGGCACGGGGACCGCGTGGGGGAGCGCCGAGGTCGGGGCGAGCAGCACCGTCTCGGCGTGCTCGCCGGGACGGAAGCCGGCGCGCTCCAGGGCGTCCCGGACGTGCGGCCACTGCTCCGGCACCCCGTAGACGCCTGCGAACGGGAGCTGACCGTCCGCGTACGCGACGCGCACCTGCCACGCCGCGAGCTGCGCGTGGCACGCGGCCGTCAGCGCGTCCGCGGCCGCGCAGGCCTCGGCGGACTGCTCCGGGTCCTCGTCGTCGGGCGGTGTGACGAGGAACCACTGCACGAGGCCGGCGCCGCGGTAGTCGTCGCTCGCCTCCGGCCCGGCCGTGAACCGGTGCAGGTGCGCGGCGCCCACGACCCGGTGCCGGCACTCGACGACGAACGTCGCGCGCTCGACCACCCACGGGTCGACGACGTGCTCGTCGGGCTGGCGCTCCAGGCTCCCGAGCACGCTGTTGACCGAGAGCCGGGCGCCCGGGACGACGGCGGAGAGGTGGGAGTTGACGAGGTCCGTGAGCTGGTCGCGGTCGTCGCGACGGAAGGTCCGGACACGGGGTCGTGCAGACATGCGGCTGCCTCCAGGCAAAGGGATGTGCTGGGAAGGCCGCCACGCGATGCGGTACGCGGGCACCCTAGCAGCCGCGGTCGCCCGTCGTCAGGGGCGCAGCAGCGCCTTGATCGCGCGCCGCTCGTCCATCGCGGCGTAGCCCTCGGCCGCGTCGTCGAGGGACAGCTCGAGGTCGAACACGCGCGCGGGGTCGATGCGCCGCTCCAGCACGAGGTCGACCAGCTCGGGCAGGTACTGGCGCACGGGCGCGGGACCGCCCGACCAGTGCACGTGCCGGTAGAACATGTCGACCGCCGGGAGGTCGACCCCGTGGGGGAGCCCGACGACCCCGACGTGACCGCCCGCGCGGACGGCACCGAGCGCCTGGCTCACGGAGTCCTGGGTCCCCACCGCCTCGACGACGCTGTGCGCGCCGAGCCCGTCGGTCAGGTCGCGGACCCGCTCCACGCCCTCGTCGCCCCGCTCGGCGACGACCTCCGTCGCGCCGAACGCGCGCGCGAGCTCCTGGCGCGGTGCGTGCCGGCTCATCGCGATCACCTGCTCGGCGCCGAGCTGCGCGGCGGCGAGGACCGCGAGCAGCCCGACGGCGCCGTCGCCCACCACGACGACCGTCTTCCCCGGGCCCGCCTCGGCCGCACGGGCGCCGAACCAGCCGGTCCCCAGCACGTCCGACGCCGTGAGCAGGCCGGGCAGGAGGTCGTCGTCGGGGCGCTCGGGCGTCGCGACGAGCGTCCCGTCCGCGAGCGGGACGCGCAGCAGCTCGGCCTGCGCGCCGCGCACGGGCTCGCGGTGGACGCACGACGTCTGGTACCCGGCCCGGCAGATCGGGCACGTGTTGTCGGACGCGAAGAACGACCCGACGACGAGCTGTCCCGGGCGCACGGACCGGACGTCCGCGCCGACCTCCTCGACCGTGCCCACGTACTCGTGCCCCATCGCGACGGGGTGCTCGACCCGGTTGACGCCGCGGTACGTCCACAGGTCCGACCCGCACACGCACGCGGCCTCGACGCGCACGATCGCGTCCGTGGGCGCGAGCAGGCGCGGGTCGTCGCGCTGCTCCACGCGGACGTCGTACGGGGCGTGGATGACGGTCGCGCGCACGGCGGCTCCTCGGGACGGGCGGGGCGAGCGGGTGGTCGGGACGTCGTCGAGCCTACGGCGGCCGGCGGCGCGGGGCCCGCGCGGAGGCGGCGTGCCGGGGTCAGGTGTCGTCGGTCCGCAACGACTGCACGACGCGGGCCTCGTCGTAGGCGAAGACGAGCCGCCGCGTGACGACCTCGTCGGCGACGTCGTCGAGGGTCGTGGAGCGGGCGTAGGCGTGCGCCCGGAGCACCGCGAGCGCGTCGCCGGGCGGCACGCGGAGCTGGGCGGTGACCATGCCGGTCGCCTGGTGCACCTCCGCGCGAGGCGCCCAGACCAGCGAGTCGAGGTCGCCCAGGAGGGAGAGCCCGACGGTGTCCGCGAGGAACTGGACGTCCTCCGGCCCGCGGGCGAGCACGCGCGAGGAGGTGAGCAGGCTGAGCACGCCGATCACCCGCCCGCCCGCGTGCATCGGCACCGCGTGGTAGGTGCCGGAGCCCGTGATCGCCCCGACGGCGTGGGAGAAGACGGGGAAGTCGAGCTCGCCGCGGCCGTCGTCGACCCCGCTGACGACGATGTGGTCCTCGGAGAGGGCGAGCTGGACCGGTCCCTCGCCGAGCACCTCGCCGAGTCCTTCGATGCGGGCCGCGAGGCCGTCCGACGTGGACACGGTGAGCCGGTCGTCCGCCGTCGGCGCGACCGTCAGCGCGGCGCTCCGTGCCCCGAGGACCGTCGCCGACGCCTCGCACAGCCGTGCGGGCAGCGACAGGCCGCCGTCGACCCGGGAGAGCGCGCGCGAGAGGAGCTCCAACAGCTCTGATGCGCCCACCGCGCGTCTCCCTCCACCTCGTCCACGGTCAGTCTCGCAGCGTGCTCCGCACTCGCTCGTCGGCGGGGCCAGGGAGCCGTGGAGAGCGACCGCCGCGGGCGGCACCGGACCGGTTGCAGGAACGTGGCGCCGGACTAGAGTCCCCGGAGTCGAGTCTGGACCTGGCTCACGACCCCGCTGAACGACGACGGAGACGACCCATGTCCGTGGAGAACCCCGCACCGCTGCACCCGATCTCGCTCGGCGACGGCACGACGCCCGGGCAGTTCCGGGTCGACCTCGCGACCGACGTCTGGTGGTGGTCGCCGGAGACGTACCGCCTGCACGGCTTCGAGCCCGGGGAGGTCGTGCCGACGACGTCGCTCGTGCTCGCCCACAAGCACCCCGACGACCGCGACCGCGTCCGCGACCTGCTGGAGCAGGCCCGCGCCGACGGCCTGCCGTTCTCGAGCCTGCACCGGATCATGGACGCACGAGGCGCCGAGCGGTTCCTGGTGCTCGTCGGTGAGGGGCGCCGGGACCGCGACACCGGCCGCCTCGTCGAGCTGGTGGGCAGCTTCGTCGACGTGACGGTCGCCGTCCGGGACCGGGCGGAGGAGCAGGCCGAGCGCCACATCGCGGCCGCGGCCCGGAGCCGCGGAGCCATCGAGCAGGCGAAGGGCGTCGTCGGCGCCGCGCTCGGGGTCGGTGCGGAGCAGGCCTTCGGGCTGCTCAAGCGCGTCTCGAACGACCGCAACGTCCGGCTGCGCGAGCTGGCCCGGCGGGTCGTCGAGGAGGGCACCGCCCCGAGCCCGGACCGGGCCCGGCGCGTGGTGTCCCTCCTGCGGTGAGCCGCGGGACCCGCCCTCCCTGCGCCCCGCCCCGCCGGGGGCGCGTCCGTCAGCGGGACGACCGCGGCAGGGCGGGCGCGACGGCGGCCACGAGCGCGTCGAGCGCGGGGCCGACCTGACGGTCGCGCGGTGCGCCGTAGCCCACCACGACGGCGGGACGGCGGTGGGCCCCGCCGTCCGGGAGCACGGGCCCGGCGGCGTACGCGCCCAGCGGGAGCAGGTCGAGGCCGCGCCGCGCGGCCCGCGCGACGACGTCGTCCTCGTCCGTGCCGGGCGGGAGCTCGAGCACGACCTGGAGCCCGGCGGGCAGGCCGACGAGGCGGCAGCCGGGCAGCCGCGCGGCGACCAGGGCGGCGAGGCGCTCGCGTCTCGCCCGGTGCCGGGCCCGGGCCCGCCGGACCGCACGGTCGTACTCGTGGTCGGCGAGGAACCGGGCGAGGGTGAGCTGACCGAGGGCGTCGGGGGACCCGCCGAGGAGACGGCGCTGCCCGACGACGTCGTCCAGGAGCCGGGGCGGCACGGCGCCCCACGCCAGCCCGACGCCCGGCGCGAGGGCCTTGCTCGCCGTCCCCGCGTAGACGACGTGGTCCGGGTCGAGGGCCTGGAGCGCGCCGACGGCGCGACGGTCGTACCGGAGCTCGCCGTCGTAGTCGTCCTCGACGACCGTCGCCCCGGTCCGCGCCGCCCACGCGACGAGCGCGCCGCGCCGCGCGGGGGAGAGGGGCACGCCCGTGGGGAACTGGTGCGCGGGCGTGAGCAGGACGACGTCCGCGCGCGGGCGACCTGCCGGGTCGTCGAGCGCGCCGACGTCGGCGCCGCCGTCGTCCACGGGGAGGGTGACGACCTCCAGCCCGGCCGCCGCGAGGACGTCGCGGTGGGCCGCGTGCCCGTACTGCTCGACGGCGACGCGGCGCGCCCCACGAGCGACCAGCGCCCGGGCGACGAGGGCCAGCAGGTCGGCGAACCCGTGCGTGACGACGACCCGTTCGACGTCGGTCCGGACGCCCCGCGCGCGGCCCAGGTACGCGGCGAGCGCGTCGCGCAGGGCCTCGACGCCGCGGGGGTCCCCGTAGCCGAGCGCGGCGTCGGGCGCGTCCGTGAGCGCCCGACGGGCTGCGGCGAGCCACGCCCCGCGGGGGAAGCCCGACGGGTCGGGCACGCCCGCACGCAGGTCCAGCGGGCGGCGGGTCGGCACGGGCGGCACCGGCGCGGCGGCCGGCCCGACGGCGCGGTGCGCCACCCAGGTCCCGGCGCCGACGCGGGACTCGAGCCATCCCTCCGCGGCGAGCTGGGCGTAGGCGTCGGCCACGGTGCCCCGCGCGACGCCGAGGTCCGCGGCGAGCGACCGCGCCGCGGGCAGCCGCGTGCCCGCCACGAGCCTCCCCTCGACGACGGCGGTGCGCAGCGCGTCCTGGAGGGACCGCGCCGGACGCGTCGGCGAGAGCGTGAGGTGCAGGTCGAGGGCTCCCGCGAGCGACGGATCGGCCCGAGTTTCTCCCACGACATTGCACTGTAGACCCGGGCCGATGCTCCGTAGCGTGGACGGCATGACGACCACGGACAGCCCGACCACCACCACCGAGGCGCTCGTCGCCGTCCCCGCGCGGTTCGACGTCGAGGCGCTCATGCCCGACTTCTACGCCGTCGTCGCGGCGGTCGACGAGGCGGCGGCCGCCGAGGCGCAGCGCGCCGGGATCTCCCCGGTCCTCGCCGACCTCGTGCGGCTGCGGGCGTCGCAGCTCAACGGCTGCGCGTACTGCGTCGACCTGCACACGCGTACCGCGCGCCGCGCGGGCGCGGACGACCAGCTCCTCCAGGCGGTCGCCGTGTGGCGCGAGTCGGGCTTCTTCACGGCGCGCGAGCGCGCGGCGCTCGCGCTCGCCGAGTCCGTCACGCGGCTCTCGGAGACCCACGTCCCCGACGACGTGGCCGCGGCCGCGCTCGACACGCTCGGCGAGCAGGGCACCGCGGCGGTGCTCGCCGTCCTCGTGTCGATCAACGCGTGGAACGCGCTCGCGGTGACGGCCCGCTGCTGGGCCCCGGAGCGGAAGACCCGCTGACCGCGCTGCGGCGCGGCCAGCGGCGGTCAACGGCGGTCAGCGCCGCGCGAGCGACCGGACGACCGCGGCGACGTCTCCCGGTGCCTCCTCGGCCATGAAGTGGCCCGCCGTCGTCGTGAGGTGCTCGAGGTCGGGCGCCCAGCGCCGCCAGACGCCCGCGGCGTCGTACCCGAGCTGCGCGCCCCAGTCCTGCTGCACCACGGCGACGGGCATCGCGAGCCGGTCTCCCGCGTCGAGCGACGCCTGGTCGTGCTCGACGTCGATCGTCGCGGTCGCGCGGTAGTCGGCCACGATCGAGTCGACCGCGTCGCGGCTCGACGCGAGGTAGTGCGCGCGCACGTCGGCGGGGATCGCGGCCGGGTCCTGCGTCCACGCGTCGAGGAAGGACCCGAAGAACGCGTCGGCGCTGTTGCGGATCATCGTCTCCGGCAGGCCCGGGGGCTGCGCCATGAGGTACAGGTGGAACGCGACGGCAGCGTCCACGCCGTGCAGCACGGCCCACGTGTCGAGCGTGGGCACCACGTCGAGGATGCCGAGGTGGCTCACGCGGTCGGGGTGGTCGAGCGCCGCGCGGAACGCGACGAGCGCGCCGCGGTCGTGACCGACGAGGACGAACCGGTCGACGTCGAGGGCGTCGGCGAGCGCGACGACGTCGGCGCCCATGGTGCGCTTGGCGTAGACGTCGGGCGTCGTGGCGGCGGGCTTCGCGCTCTCGCCGTAGCCGCGCAGGTCGGGCACGACGACACGGTGGTCGCGCGCGAGGTCGGTCGCGACGTGCCGCCACATGTGGCGCGTCTGCGGGAAGCCGTGCAGGAGCACGACGGGCGTGCCCTCGCCCGCGGTCTCGGCGCGCAGCGCGACGCCGGGCGCGACCTCGACGGTGCGGGTCTCGAAGCCGGGGATGTGCATGGGGTGTCCTCTCTAGGGGGTTCTCGGCCGTGCCGGGGTCGTGCCCGGCCGGCTCGTCGCCATCCTCCGGGCGGCGGATCAGCGTCCGATCAGTGCCGTCCGATCAGTGCCCCGGTGCGGCGAGAATGGCGGGGTGGTGGAGCTGCGCGTCGAGGTGCTCGGGCCGGTCCGCGTGCTGCGCGACGGCGCGGACGCCGACCCCGGCGGCCCGCGCCAGCGCGAGCTCCTCGCGCGCCTCGCCGCCGCCCGTGGGCGCCCGGTGCCGTTCGACCGCCTCGCCGACGACCTGTGGGACGAGCCCGGCGCGGGGACGGGCGACCGGCGCGGCGCGCTCGCGACGTTCGTCGGCGACCTGCGGCGGCGCCTGGAGCCCGGGCGCGCGCCGCGCACGCCCCCGCGCGTCCTCGTCACCGCGCACGGCGGCTACCCGCTGCCGCTCCCGGACGACGAGCTCGACGCGGCGCGCCTGGAGGCGGCTGTCGCGCGCGCGAGCCCGGCCCCCGGGGCCGGGGGCGCCGGGTCGGGCC
>QAPD01000019.1 GCA_003052455.1 Sphaerisporangium cinnabarinum
CGCCCGGCCGCGGTGGCGGGCGTCGCGGTGCTCGCGCTCGTCGCGGGCGCCGTCGGTGGCGTCGCGGCCGACCGCCTCGCCGACCCGCGGTCCTCCGGCTCGTCCGTCTCGGCGCTGCCGCCCGCGAGCGTCGAGCCCGGCGCGGACCGCCCCGACGGCTCGGTGGCGGACATCGCCGCGACCGTGCTGCCCAGCGTCGTCTCGCTCCAGGTCCGCGGGGCCGACGGCGTCGCGACCGGCTCGGGCTTCGTGCTGCGGGAGGACGGCTTCATCCTCACGAACAACCACGTCGTCGCGTCGGCCGCCGACGGCGGCGACATCGTCGTGCTCTTCTCCGACGGGCACGAGAGCCCGGCGGAGCTCGTCGGGCGGACGGTCGACTACGACCTCGCGGTCGTCAAGGTGGAGGACTCCGGCCTCACGCCGCTCGCGCTCGGTGACTCCGACGAGGTGGTCGTCGGCGACCCGGTGGTGGCCATCGGTGCGCCGCTCGGGCTCAACGGGACCGTGACCACGGGGATCATCAGCGCGCTCAACCGCCCGGTCCAGGCGGGCGCCGCGGCGGAGACGGCGTTCATCAACGCGATCCAGACGGACGCCGCGATCAACCCCGGCAACTCCGGCGGTCCGCTCGTCGACGGCCGGG
The DNA here is from genome assembly GCA_003052455.1 of Sphaerisporangium cinnabarinum. GTDB lineage: Bacteria > Actinomycetota > Actinomycetes > Actinomycetales > Cellulomonadaceae > Cellulosimicrobium > Cellulosimicrobium cinnabarinum. Next base: position 647 of record QAPD01000019.1, read on the forward strand.
GCCAGGTGGTCGGCATCAACTCGGCCATCGCGCAGCCGCCGGGGAGCGGCGAGGCCACGGGCAGCATCGGGCTCGGGTTCGCCATCCCGTCGAACCAGGCCCGCCGCACCGCCGAGCAGCTCATCGCCGACGGCGTCGCGACGTACCCCGTGATCGGCGTGCTCCTCGACCAGCGCTACCAGGGCGAGGGCGTGCAGGTCTCGACCGACGCGCAGTCCGGGACGCCCGCCGTGACGCCCGACGGCCCGGCGGACGCCGCCGGGATCCGGCCGGGAGACGTGATCCTGTCCATCGACGGCCGGCCCGTCACGGAGTCGGACGAGCTCATCGTCGCGATCCGGGCGAAGGCGCCGGGGGACGCGGTGACCCTGCGCGTGCGGACCGGCGACCAGGAGCGCGACGTGCGCGTCGTCCTCGACGAGGCCACGAGCGAGTAGTCTGTCGGCGTGTTCGGGATTAACGGAGCCGAGTTCGTCGTGCTCCTCATCGTGGCGGTCGTCGTCATCGGTCCCGAGCGCCTGCCGCGCTACGCGGAGCAGCTCGGGGCGTTCGTCCGGTCCGCGCGGGGCTACCTGCGCGACGCGAAGTCGCGGGTGGACGCGGAGCTCGGCGAGGAGCTGTCGGACGTCGACTGGGCCAAGCTCGACCCGCGCCAGTACGACCCGCGCCGGATCGTGCGCGAGGCGCTCCTGGACGACGATCCCCTGCCCGAGCGCGTCTCGCCGCCCCGGCCGTCCGCGCCCGTCGCGCAGACGGGGCCCGCCCCGTTCGACGACGAGGCCACCTGACGCCGCCCTCGGGCCGCAGCACGACGGGCGATTCGTTCCGGCGCCCGAGCACCTGTCAGAATGGGGCAATGTCCATCGAGGCGACGCACATCGGTCCGGCACCGGTCCCGGAGACCACGCAGGAGCCCGGGAGCCCGACGGGCACCCGGCCACGGATCCTCTCGGGCATGCAGCCCACGGAGGACTCCCTGCAGCTCGGGAACTACATCGGTGCGCTGCGCCAGTGGGTCTCCCTCCAGGACGCGTACGACGCCCTGTACTGCGTCGTCGACCTCCACGCGCTGACCGTCAACCCGGACCCGGAGCGCCTCCGCGAGCGCACGCGCCGCACGGCCGCGCAGTACCTCGCCGGCGGTGTGGACCCGGACCGTTCCGCGCTGTTCGTCCAGTCGCACGTGCCGCAGCACGCCGAGCTGTCCTGGGTGCTGTCGTGCCAGACGGGCTTCGGCGAGGCGGGCCGCATGACCCAGTTCAAGGACAAGTCCGCGAAGCAGGGCGCCGACGGCACGACCGTCGGGCTGTTCACGTACCCCGTGCTCATGGCGGCGGACATCCTGCTCTACGACGCGGCGCTCGTGCCGGTCGGCGAGGACCAGCGGCAGCACCTCGAGCTCACGCGTGACCTCGCCGAGCGGCTCAACGCCCGCTTCGGCGACGGGACGGCCGTCGTGCCGGAGGCCCACATCGTCCGGTCGGTCGCGAAGATCTACGACCTCCAGGAGCCGACGGCGAAGATGAGCAAGTCCTCGTCGAACGGCAAGGGCGTCATCTGGCTGCTCGACGACCCGAAGGTCGCCGCCAAGCGGATCCGGTCGGCCGCGACCGACTCCGGCACCGAGATCCGCTACGACCCCGTCGCCAAGCCCGGCGTGTCGAACCTGCTGACCATCTACTCGGCGCTCACGGGCCGCGACGTCGAGGCGATCGCCGCCGAGTACGACGGCCAGGGCTACGGGCGTCTCAAGGTCGACCTGGCGGACGTCGTCGTCGACTTCCTCGTGCCGTTCCAGGAGCGCGCGAACACGTACCTGGCAGACCCGGCCGAGCTCGACGCGGTGCTCGCGCGCGGCGCGCAGAAGGCCCGCGAGATCGCGGCCGGCACGCTCGCCCGCATCTACGACCGCGTCGGCCTGCTGCCCGTGGGCGGGACGACCGCGTGAACCTCCCGGAGCGCGAGCCCCACCAGGTGCGGATCGGCATCGCGATCGAGGTGCCCGAGCCGTTCGCGACCCAGCTCCAGGACGCGCGCGCACGCTTCGGCGACCCGCTCGCACGGTCGATCCCGCCGCACGTGACGCTCCTCGGGCCGACGGTCCTGGACCGGACCGCGCTCGACACGGCGCGTGCGCACCTGGCCGAGGTCGCGTCGACGGCGTCGCCGTTCCGCCTCCACCTGCGGGGGAGCGCGACGTTCCGGCCCGTCTCGCCCGTGGTGTTCGTCCAGGTGGTCGAGGGCATCGCGGAGTGCGAGCACCTCGAGAGCGCGATCCGCACCGGCCCCCTCGCCCAGGACCTGCGGTTCAACTACCACCCGCACGTGACGGTCGCCCACGAGGTGCCGGAGGCGGCGCTCGACGCCGCGTTCGACCAGATGGCGACCTACGAGGCGCAGTTCGACGTCGCGGGCTTCTCGCTCTACGAGCACGGGGACGACGGCGTCTGGCGCCCCGAGCAGCTGTTCCCCCTCGGCGCGGATGCCGGGGGAGCGACCGCCTCGTAGGGTTCGGGGCGTGACGTCGCCCCGCCCTGCCGCACCCCGCGCCGTCGCACGCACGCGCGAGCGGGTGGACGCGCTCGTCGACCGCTGGAAGGACAGCCGGCCCGGCAGAGCGACCTACCGGTACCTGTACGCGCGCGGCGCGCTCCTGTGCGGCGGCATCGCGTACTCCGCGCTGTTCTCGCTGTTCGCCGCGCTCGCCATCGGCTACACGGTCTTCATGCAGGTCCTGGGGGGCCGCAGGGAGCTCATGGACGTCGTCTTCGGGGAGATCAACGAGCTCGTCCCCGGGCTCATCGCGCTCGACGGCGAGCCGGGCGCCATCCGGCCCGACCAGCTCCTGCTCGACTCCGGGCTCAGCGTGACGAGCGTCGTCGCGAGCGTGGTCCTGCTCTTCTCCGTCGTGTCGTTCATGTACCACCTGCGCGGCGCCGTGCGCACCATGTTCGGCGTCAGCGACCTCGGCCAGAGCCCGGTGCTCGCCCGGGCGCGGGCGCTCCTCGGGTTCTTCCTCCTCGCGCTGTTCCTCCTCGTCTCCGCCGTCGCGAGCATCGCCGTCACGACCCTCGGCAACCAGATCCTGGAGGCCATCGGGCTCTCCGGCGGGCCCGCCGTCCTCGTGACCGGCGCGGGCCTCGTCGTGAGCGTCCTGCTCGACGCGCTGGTCGTGGTCGTCGTCGTGCGGCTCCTCGCCGGCGTGCGGGTCCGACGACGCGACCTCCTCGTCGGCTCGCTCACCGCCGCCGTCGGGTTCGGGGTGCTCCGCTACCTCGGGTCGTCGTTCGTCGAGAGCAGCGCCACGCGGAACGCTCTCCTGGCGTCGTTCGCCGTCCTCGTGACGCTGCTGCTCCTCGTCAACTTCACCGCGCGCATCCTCCTGGCCGTGTGCGCGTGGATGGCGAACCCGCCCCGCCCGCCCGACCCGGTGCCCGACGGCGCCCGGCACGTGCGCGACGGCCGTCCCGAGCTGCCCGTGCTCGACGGCGACCACCCGACCGACGGCCGCCACCTGCGGGCGCCGCGCCACACCGTCGGGCGCACGGGGGACGACGTCGAGAACGGACGCCCGGACGTCGAGGACGCTCGCGACGACGCCGTCCCGTCGGTCGAGGAGCACGTGCGCGCCGGCCGCGGCTCGCACCGTCCCTGGAGCCCCGTCGTCCGCGGCATCCGGCGGGCCCGCCTGCCGCGCGGCACGTGACCGCGTGCGCGCGGCGCGTCGAGGTCGGCACCTGCAGCCGAGATCGGCACGTGCAGCTGCCGATCTCCACCGCGGCTGCCGATCTCGGTCGGGACTGCCGATCGCCCGTGCGGAGACCGCGCGGCCACGGCGCCATCCCGGGCACGACGAAGGGCGCCGACCGTGCGGTCGGCGCCCTTCGTCGGCGGTGCGGGGGGTGTCAGAACGCGCGGGTGATCATCGCGCGCTTGACCTCCTGGATCGCCTTCGTGACCTCGATGCCGCGGGGGCACGCCTCGGTGCAGTTGAAGGTCGTGCGGCAGCGCCACACGCCCTCCTTGTCGTTGAGGATCTCGAGGCGCTGCGTGGCGCCCTCGTCGCGGCTGTCGAAGATGAACCGGTGCGCGTTGACGATGGCGGCCGGGCCGAAGTACTGCCCGTCGGTCCAGAACACCGGGCAGGACGACGTGCACGCGGCGCACAGGATGCACTTGGTGGTGTCGTCGAAGCGCTCGCGCTGCGCGGCGGACTGGAGGCGCTCCTTGCTCGGCTCGTTCCCCGACGTGATGAGGAACGGCATGATCTCGCGGTAGGACGCGAAGAACGGCTCCATGTCCACGACGAGGTCCTTGACCACGGGCAGGCCCTTGATGGGCTCGACCGTGATCGGCTTGTCGGGGTTGACGTCCTTGAGCAGCGTCTTGCACGCGAGCCGGTTGCGACCGTTGATGCGCATCGCGTCCGAGCCGCACACGCCGTGCGCGCACGAGCGGCGGAACGTCAGGGAGCCGTCGTGCTCCCACTTGATCTTGTGCAGGGCGTCGAGCACGCGGTCGGTGCCGTGCGCCTGGACGGTGAACTCGTCCCAGTACGCCTCCTCGCCGTGCTCCGACTCGGGGGAGTAGCGGCGGACGCGGAGCGTGACCTCGAACGAGGGGATCTCCCCGGCCTTGGCCTCGGCGGCCGGGCTCTCGAGTGTGGCAGTCATCAGTACTTCCGCTCCATGGGCTCGTACCGGGTCTGGGTGACGGGCTTGGAGCCCAGGGCGACCTTGTAGCCGTCGAACTGCTCGACGTGGTCGAAGTAGCCCGCGACGTGCCCGTCGGCGACGTCGCTGGCGGACGTCGGCCGGCGGTAGGCCATCGTGTGCAGCATGTAGTTGGTGTCGTCGCGGTCCGGGAAGTCCTCGCGGTAGTGGCCGCCGCGGGACTCCTTGCGGTTGATCGCCGCGACGACGGTCACCTCGGCGATGTCGAGGAGGAACCCGAGCTCGATCGCCTCGAGGAGGTCGGTGTTGAACAGGCGGCCCTTGTCCTGCACGGACACGTTCTTGTAGCGCTTCTGCAGGTCGCGGATGTCCGCGAGGGCCTGGTCGAGCGACTCGCCCGTGCGGAACACCTGGGCGTTGGCGTCCATGGTCTCCTGGAGCGCCTTGCGGACGTCGGCGACGCGCTCGCCGTCGGGACGGTTGCGCATCTCCTCGAGCTGCGCGACGACGGCCGCGGCGGGGTTCTCCGGGAGCTCGCTGTACGACGCGGTCGCGGCGTAGGCGGCGGCCGTGCGGCCGGCACGCTTGCCGAAGACGTTGATGTCGAGCAGCGAGTTGGTGCCGAGGCGGTTGGAGCCGTGGACGCTGACGCACGCGACCTCGCCGGCCGCGTAGAGGCCCTTGACGACGTTGTGGCTGTCGCGCAGCACCTCGGCGTCGACGTTCGTCGGGATGCCGCCCATCGCGTAGTGCGCCGTGGGGTACACGGGCACGGGCTCGGTGTACGGCTCGATCCCGAGGTAGGTCCGCGCGAACTCGGTGATGTCGGGGAGCTTGGCGTCGATGTGCGCGGGCTCGAGGTGCGTGAGGTCGAGCAGGACGTAGTCCTTGTTCGGCCCGGCGCCGCGGCCCTCGCGGACCTCGTTCGCCATGGACCGGGCGACGATGTCGCGCGGGGCGAGGTCCTTGATGGTGGGGGCGTAGCGCTCCATGAAGCGCTCGCCGTCCGCGTTGCGCAGGATGCCGCCCTCGCCGCGGGCGGCCTCCGAGAGGAGGATGCCGAGGCCCGCGAGGCCGGTCGGGTGGAACTGGAAGAACTCCATGTCCTCGAGCGGCAGGCCGCGACGGTAGGCCAGCGCCATGCCGTCGCCGGTGAGCGTGTGCGCGTTGGACGTCGTCTTGAAGATCTTGCCCGCGCCACCGGTGGCGAAGATGATCGCCTTCGCCTGGAAGACGTGGATCTCGCCGGTCGCGAGGTCGTACGCGACGACGCCGGTCGCGGTGACCGTCTCGTCGTCGGGGATCTCGCCCGCGGCGAGGTCGTGGTCGGTGATGAGGTCGAGGACGTAGAACTCGTTGAAGAACTCGACGTCCTGCTTGACGCACTGCTGGTAGAGCGTCTGGAGGATCATGTGCCCGGTGCGGTCCGCGGCGTAGCACGAGCGGCGCACCGCGGCCTCGCCGTGGTTGCGGGTGTGCCCGCCGAACCGGCGCTGGTCGATGCGGCCCTCGGGCGTGCGGTTGAACGGCAGGCCCATGCGCTCGAGGTCGAGCACCGCGTCGATGGCCTCCTTGGCCATGATCTCCGCGGCGTCCTGGTCGACGAGGTAGTCGCCGCCCTTGACCGTGTCGAACGTGTGCCACTCCCAGTTGTCCTCCTCCACGTTCGCGAGCGCGGCGCACATGCCGCCCTGCGCGGCGCCCGTGTGCGAGCGCGTGGGGTAGAGCTTGGAGATGACGGCCGTCCGGACCTTGCCGGACGACTCCAGCGCCGCGCGCATCCCGGCGCCGCCTGCGCCGACGATGACGACGTCGTACTGATGGGTTTGCATCGGGGTCGATGCCTCCTGGGAGAGAGCCGGGTGGAGCGAGAGGAAGACGGGGGCGAGCGGTGGTGCGGTGCTCAGGCCGTGCAGAACGACGCGAGCAGCTCGGCCGGGGCGTTCGCGGGGCAGGGCTCGAACGTGAAGATCACGAGCGTGCCGAGGACCGTGACGATCGTGAAGGCGAGGTACAGCGCGAGCTTGAGGACGAGGCGGGTGCCGTCGCGCTCCGCGTAGTCGTTGATGATCGTCCGGACGCCGTTGGTGCCGTGGAACATGGCCAGCCAGAGCATGAGCAGGTCCCAGATCTGCCAGAACGGCGAGGCCCACTTGCCGGCGACGAAGCCGAAGTCGATCGCGTGCACGCCCTCGCCGACCATGAGGTTGACGAAGAGGTGCCCGAAGATGAGGACGATCAGCACGACGCCGGAGGCGCGCATGAAGATCCAGCTGTACAGCTCGTAGTTGCTGCGCGTGGCCTTGCGGCGCTTGTACGGGTCGCGCGGGCTCGCGACCTCGACCGTGGGTGCGGCGGCCATCAGTGCCCCCCTCCGAAGACGTTCATCAGGTGGCGCGGCAGGAACCCGGCCATCGTCACGACGAACAGGCCGACGACGACCCAGAGCATCGTGCGCTGGTACCGCGGGCCCTTGGACCAGAAGTCGACCAGGATGATGCGGATGCCGTTGAAGGCGTGGAACACGATGGCCGCGACGAGCCCCGCCTCACCGAGGCCCATGATCGGCGTCTGGTACGTCCCGATGACGGCGTTGTACGCCTCGGGCGAGACCCGCACGAGCGCCGTGTCGAGCACGTGCACGAGCAGGAAGAAGAAGATGAGCACGCCGGTCACGCGATGCGCGACCCACGACCACATGCCTTCACGGCCGCGGTAGAGCGTGCCAGCTGGTGCACTGGGCACTTTGGGGGCCTCCTGTGGCGAGATCAGGGGGAGATGTCACGTTCCGGCCGTGGCCCGGAACTCCCTCAGTCCGGACCCCGGGACCGTCGTCGGCATCGGTCTCTGGGCTTCCACCATAGTGACATCGACGTCATGATGCGGACCGCCGGGGACGGCGGAACGGCCCTGCACGGGGGGTTTGTGACTGATCCCACAGCCCGCGGAGGAACTCTGGCCCTCACTATGCTGGCCCTCATGGCCTCTTCGCCGCACGACTCCTCCGGCCCGTCCGGGTCGCCGATCCCCGGCTTCTTCGCCGTCGTCCCCGCGGGAGGCGCCGGCACCCGGCTGTGGCCGCTCTCGCGCGCGGGCTCGCCGAAGTTCCTGCTCGACCTCACCGGCTCGGGCCGCTCCCTGCTCCAGGCCACGGTGGACCGGCTCGTGCCGCTCGCGGGGGAGCAGGGCGTCGTGCTCGTCACGGGGGACCGGCACGTCGCGTCGGCGCGCACGCAGCTCCCGGGTCTGCCGGCCGAGAACGTGCTGGCGGAGCCGTCGCCGCGGGACTCGATGGCGGCCATCGGGCTGGCCGCAGCGGTGCTCGAGGCGCGGCACGGCGACGTCGTCGTGGGGTCGTTCGCGGCGGACCAGGTGATCACGGGCCGCGCCGCCTTCGAGTCGTCGGTGCGCGAGGCGGTGGAGGCGGCGCGCGCCGGGTACGTCGTGACGATCGGCATCGCGGCGTCGCGGCCGTCGACGGCGTTCGGGTACGTGCACAGCGGCGCCCCGCTCGGTGTCGCGGGCGCGCCGACCGCGCAGCACGTGCGCGGCTTCACGGAGAAGCCCGACGCCGCGACCGCGCAGCGCTACCTCGCGTCCGGGGAGTACCGCTGGAACGCCGGCATGTTCATCGTGCGCTCGTCGGTGCTCCTCGGGCACCTCGCGGACCAGCGCCCCGAGCTGCACGACGGCCTGCGCGCGATCGCGGCCGCGTGGGACGGCCCCGACCGCGACCGCGTGCTCGCGGAGCGCTGGCCGGCGCTCGAGCGGATCGCGATCGACCACGCGGTGGCCGAGCCGGTCGCCGCGGTCGGGGGCGTCGCCGTCGTCCCCGGCACGTTCGGGTGGGACGACGTGGGCGACTTCAACTCCCTCGCCGCCCTCCTGCCGTCCGTCGACGGGGCGGGCTCCAAGGTGCTCGGCGACACGGGTCGCGTCGTGCGCCGCGAGAGCGCCGGCTCGGTCGTCGTGCCGGCGAGCGACCGCGTCGTGACCGTCCTCGGTCTCGACGACGTCGTCGTGGTCGACACCCCCGACGCGCTCCTCGTCACGACGCGGGCGCGCGCCCAGCAGGTGAAGTCGATGGTCGACACGGTGCGCGAGCTCGGGATGGACGAGCTCCTGTGAGCGCCGACGTGACCCTCGCCGCCCGCATCGGGGCCGCCGTCGCGCGGCACGTCGACGAGGTCGTGGCGATCCGCCGCGACATCCACGCCCACCCCGAGGTCTCGCGCGCCGAGACGCGCACCACGGCGCTGCTCGCCGACCGCCTGCGCGCCGCGGGCCTCGAGCCGCGGCTCCTGCCGGGCACGGGGCTCGTGTGCGACGTCGGCCCGGAACCGGGCACGACCACCGCGGGCGTGCCCGACGGCGCGGCCGTCCCGCCGGGCCGCGTCGCCCTGCGCGCGGACATCGACGCGCTGCCGCTGCAGGACCGCTGCGACCTCCCGTGGGCGTCGACCGTGCCGGGTGTCGCGCACGCGTGCGGCCACGACGTGCACACGGCCGTCGTGCTCGGTGCCGGGCTCGTGCTCGCGGACCTCCACGCCCAGGGCGAGCTGCGCCGCGGCGTGCGGCTCGTGCTCCAGCCCGCGGAGGAGGTCCAGCCGGGCGGGTCGCTCGACGTCCTGGCGGCCGGGGCGATGGACGGCGTCGACGAGATCTACGCCGTGCACTGCGACCCGAAGGTCGACGTGGGCCGCATCGGCACGCGGATCGGGCCGATCACGTCGGCGTCGGACGAGGTCTCGGTGACGATCGCGTCCCCGGGCGGCCACACGTCCCGGCCGCACCTGACCGGCGACGTGGTGTACGCGCTGGGCCAGGTCATCACGCAGGTGCCCGCGGTGCTCGGCCGTCGGCTGGACCCGCGCTCGGGCGTGAACCTCACGTGGGGCGCCGTCCACGCGGGCTCCGCGCACAACGCCATCCCGAGCACCGGCACGGTCCGCGGCACCCTGCGCTGCCTCGACGTGCGCGCGTGGGAGTTCGCGGGGCAGGTGCTGCACGACGCCGTGGAGCAGGTCGTCGCGCCGTACGAGGTCGAGGTGACCGTGCACCACACGCGCGGCGTCCCGCCCGTCGAGAACGACGAGCGCTGCACCGGGCTGCTGGAGGCCGCCGCGCGCGACGTGCTCGGCCCGGACAGCGTGGTGCTCACCGAGCAGTCGCTCGGGGGAGAGGACTTCGCCTGGTACCTGACGAAGGTGCCCGGGGCTATGGCCCGCCTCGGGACGCGGACGCCGGGCGGGCGCAGCTACGACATCCACCAGGGCGACCTCCAGGTGGACGAGCGCGCCGTCGGCCTGGGCATGCGGCTCCTGGCGCGCGTCGCCGCGGGCCAGGACGGGTGACGCGGTCCCGACCCGTGGACAGGGGTGTGTCACGCCTCAGACGCAAAGTGACGCTTGCATAACGAAGCGCCCGCGTTACCGGCAAGTAACGTGCTGGACCCCTCCGGCTGATTAGTGTTCGGTCGTATAGAGGCCGACGGACCGGTCCTCCCGTGCAACGGCGCAGGGGAGGACCCAGGGGTCCTCCCTGCGCGGCACTGCTACGAGAACGACAGGAGCTATCAGGTGAAGAGAGCGACTCAGGTCACCGCCCTCGCGGCGGTCGCCGCGCTCGCGCTGGCCGCGTGCGGCGCCGCGCCCGAGGACGACGAGACCACCGGCGGCGGCGAGGGCACCGCGGGCGGCAACTCCGACTTCTCCGCGTGCATGGTCTCCGACGCCGGCGGGTTCGACGACCAGTCCTTCAACCAGTCGGGCTACGAGGGCCTCGAGCAGGCCAAGAAGGAGCTCGGCATCACGACGCACGAGGTCGAGTCCCAGGCGGACACGGACTACGGTCCGAACATCGACAGCCTCGTCCAGCAGGGCTGCAACCTCATCATCGGCGTCGGCTTCCTCCTCGAGGACCCGATCCAGTCGGCCGCCGAGGCCAACCCGGACGTGCACTTCGCGCTCATCGACTCGGCGTTCAGCAACCCGGGCGCCACGGCGGACGACCCGCCGGAGGCGGTCGAGATCGACAACGCGAAGCCGATCCTGTTCAACACCGCGGAGGCGGCGTTCCTCGCCGGGTACCTCGCGGCGGGCATGACCGAGACGGGCACGGTCGCCACGTTCGGCGGCATCCAGATCCCGTCGGTCGCCATCTTCATGGACGGCTACGCCGACGGCGTCGCGAAGTACAACGAGGACAACGGCACCGACGTCAAGGTCCTCGGCTGGGACAAGGAAGCGCAGACCGGCACGTTCACCGGCGACTTCGACAACCAGGCGAACGGCCAGAACGTCACGCAGGGCTTCATCGACCAGGGCGCGGACATCATCATGCCCGTGGCCGGCCCGGTGGGCCTCGGTGCCGCCGCGGCGGCCGAGAGCGGTGGCGCGAAGATCATCTGGGTCGACTCGGACGGCTTCCTCACGACGGACTACGGGAGCATCATCCTCACGTCCGTCATGAAGCAGATCGGCCCGGCGGTCTTCGACACCGTGAGCGAGTCGGCGGACGGCAACTTCACGAGCGAGCCGTACGTCGGCACGCTCGAGAACGAGGGTGTCGGCCTGGCGCCGTTCCACGACTTCGAGGACGCGGTCCCGGCCGAGCTGCAGGACCAGATCGCCCAGTACCAGGAGCAGATCATCGCGGGCGACCTCGTCGTCGAGTCGCCGAACGCGCCGTGACGCGACGCTGAACCCGCCGGCCGCCCACGGGCGACCGGCACCGGTGGCCCGGGCCCAGCGCCCGGGCCACCGTCATGACGACGACGGTGTCGTCGGGGCCGCGACGACGCGCCGCGCTCCCGCGAGTGCGGTTCGATGGAGTACCTCGACGGGATCGGGGTCGACACCGCGGTACGACTGCGAAGCACGAGGAGAGGCAGACCGGTGAAGCTGGAGCTGCGAGGGATCACGAAGGTCTTCGGGTCCCTGGTCGCCAACGACCACATCGACCTGGTCATCGAGCCCGGCGAGATCCATGCCCTGCTCGGGGAGAACGGGGCGGGCAAGAGCACGCTCATGAACGTGCTGTACGGGCTGTACGACCCGGACGACGGGCAGATCCTCGTCGACGACGTGCCCGTGCAGTTCGCGGGCCCGGGCGACGCGATGGCCGCCGGCATCGGCATGGTGCACCAGCACTTCATGCTCGTCCCGGTGTTCACCGTCGCCGAGAACGTGGCGCTGGGGCACGAGCCCGTGAAGGGTGCGGGTCTCATCGACGCGCGCCGCGCGCGCCGCCTCGTCCAGGAGATCTCGGACCGGTTCGGGTTCGAGGTGAACCCGGACGCGATGGTCGAGGACATCCCCGTCGGCGTGCAGCAGCGCGTCGAGATCATCAAGGCCCTGTCGCGCGACGCGCGCGTGCTCATCCTCGACGAGCCGACCGCGGTCCTCACGCCGCAGGAGACGGACGAGCTCATCGCGATCATGCGCGAGCTCAAGGCCGCGGGCACGTCGATCGTCTTCATCACGCACAAGCTGCGCGAGGTGCGGGCGGTCGCCGACCGCATCACGGTCATCCGCCGGGGCAAGGTCGTCGGCACGGCCGACCCGAGCGCGAGCGAGACCGAGCTCGCGTCCCTCATGGTCGGCCGGTCCGTCTCGCTCGGCGTGGACAAGGCGCCCGCGGAGAGCGGGGACACCACGTTCCACGTCGACGAGCTCACGGTCATGGACGACGCCGGCACGGCCGTCGTGGACCGCGTGAGCCTGGAGGTCGCGCGCGGCGAGATCCTCGTCGTCGCGGGGGTCCAGGGCAACGGCCAGACCGAGCTCACGGAGACGATCGTCGGGCTGCGCAAGCCGGTCGCGGGCTCGATCCTGCTCGACGGCAAGGAGCTCGTGGGGCGCAGCGTGTCCCAGGTGCTCGAGGCGGGCGTGGGCTACGTGCCCGAGGACCGCAGCACCGACGGGATCATCGGGACGTTCTCCGTCGAGGAGAACCTCGTGCTCGACCTCGTGACGTCCGCGCCCTACTCGCGCGGGGGTGCGCTCGCGCGCGGCACGATCCGCGCGAACGCCGAGCAGCGCATCGGCGAGTTCGACGTGCGCACCCAGTCGGTCGAGACCCCGGCGGGCACGCTCTCCGGCGGCAACCAGCAGAAGGTCGTCCTCGCGCGCGAGATGTCGCGGCCGCTGCGCCTGTTCATCGCGTCGCAGCCGACGCGCGGCCTCGACGTCGGCTCGATCGAGTTCGTGCACCGGCGCATCGTGCAGGAGCGCGACAACGGCACCCCCGTGATCATCGTGTCGACGGAGCTCGACGAGGTGCTCGCCCTCGCCGACCGGATCGCCGTCATGTACCGCGGCCGCGTCGTCGGGGTCGTGCCCGGCGACACCGACCGCGACGTCCTCGGCCTCATGATGGCCGGGGTCCCGCTCGAGGAGGCCGTCGTGCAGGCCGCCGAGCACCACACGACCCTCGGCGAGGCGGACGCCGTCGCCGAGGACGCGCCGTCGGACGCCGCGCAGGACGCGGCCGCCGCCCGCGAGGAGGAGATCCAGTGACCCAGCAGGCAACGCCCGACGACGCGTCGGCGCTCCCGCCGACGGCGGCTCCGCCGAGCGACCCCCAGAAGCCGGAGGCGCCCGCCGGGCAGGGCGTCCTGCGCGAGATGCTCGAGAGCAGCTGGCTCGTCTCGCTCCTCGCGATCGTCGCCGCGCTCGTCCTCGGCGGCGTCCTCATCGCGGCGGCCGACCCCGCGGTCCAGGAGGCGGCGTCCTACTTCTTCGCGCGCCCCTCGGACTTCTTCCAGGCCGTCTGGGACGCGGTGTTCGGCGCGTACGCCGCGCTCTTCCAGGGCGCGGTCCTCAACGTCGACGCGCCCGACGTCTCGCGGGCGCTGCGCCCCCTCACCGAGACGATGACGGTCGCGACGCCGCTCATCCTCGCGGGCCTCGGGCTCGGCATCGGCTTCCGCGCGGGCCTGTTCAACATCGGTGCGCAGGGCCAGATCATCCTCGGCGGCATCTTCGCCGGGTTCGTCGGCTGGACGTTCGCGCTCCCGCCGGGGCTGCACCTCCTGCTCGCCGTGCTGGGCGCCGCGCTCGGCGGGGCCCTGTGGGCGAGCATCGCGGGCGTGCTCAAGGCCCGCACGGGCGCCCACGAGGTGATCGTCACGATCATGCTCAACAACATCGCGATCTACCTCGTCGCGTACCTGCTCACGACGAAGCCGTTCCAGGCGCCGGGCAGCTCCAACCCGATCAGCCCGCGCATCCCGGGGAACGCGCAGTTCCCGCTGCTGCTGGGCGAGGGCTTCCGCCTCCACGCGGGGTTCGTCCTCGCGCTGCTCGTCGCGGTCGGCGTGTGGTGGCTCATGGAGCGCTCGACGCTCGGCTTCCGCTTCCGCGCCGTCGGCGAGAACCCGCACGCGGCCCGGACGGCAGGCATGTCGGTCCCGTGGACGACGGTGTGGGTCATGGCCATCGCGGGTGCGCTCGCCGGGCTCGCGGGCAGCGCGCAGGTGCTCGGCACGGAGCACGTGCTCACGGCGGGCGTCGCGGCGAGCTTCGGGTTCGACGCGATCACGGTGGCGCTGCTCGGACGGTCCCGGCCGCTCGGCACGGTGCTCGCCGGCCTGCTGTTCGGCGCGCTGCGCGCGGGCGGGTTCGTCATGCAGGCCCGCACCGGCACGCCGATCGACATCGTCCTCGTCGTGCAGTCGCTCATCGTGCTCTTCATCGCCGCGCCGCCGCTCGTGCGGGCGATCTTCCGCCTCCCGACACCGGGCGGCCCGACGCGCGCCGAACGGCAGGCAGCCCGCCGCCGCGCGAAGGCCGTCCCGTCCACGACGACCACCCAGGAGGCCGGAGCATGAGCACCGCGACCACCACCCCGGCGCCCGCCGCCGCGCCGGAGCGCGCGGCCAAGCCGCTGCCGCCCATCAGCTGGAAGGCCCCGGTCGCCTACGGGGTCATCGGGCTGCTGGCCCTCGTCTTCTTCGCGCTGCTCCCCGCGGGCGGTCAGCAGACGACGTTCCGCCTCTCGACGGCGAAGGACTTCTTCCAGATCGAGCCGATCACCGTCAGCTCCACCGGGGCGGCGCTGTTCCTGTCGATCCTCGCGCTGCTCCTCGCCGGACTGTCGTTCTGGGCCGCGCGCGACCGGCGCAAGGTCGGCGTGTGGCTGCCGATCGTGTACGGCGTCGCGATCGTCTTCGCGTTCCTGTCCTGGGCCGGGGCCGGGAAGTCGGCGATCCCGCTGACGGGCCTGCTCCAGGGCTCGCTCTTCCTCGCGGTCCCGCTCGTGTTCGGTGCGCTGTCCGGCGTGCTGTGCGAGCGCGTCGGCATCATCAACATCGCGATCGAGGGCCAGCTCCTCGCCGGGGCGTTCCTCGCCGCCGTCGTCGCGTCGCTCACGTCGTCGGCGTACGCCGGCCTCATCGCGGCGCCGGTCGCGGGCGCCCTCGTGGGCGTGCTGCTCGTGATCTTCTCCGTGAAGTACTGGGTGAACCAGATCATCGTCGGCGTCGTGCTCAACGTGCTGGTCGTCGGCGTGACGAGCTACCTGTACTCGACGGTCCTCACCGAGGACCCGGCGACGTGGAACTCGCGCAACCCGCTCCCCGTCATCGAGATCCCGGTGCTCTCGCAGATCCCGGTCGTCGGGCCGGTGCTGTTCCGTCAGACGCTCCTCGTGTACCTCATGTACGTGGTCGTGATCCTGCTGCAGGTCTTCCTGTTCCGCAGCCGCTGGGGCCTGCGCCTGCGCGCGGTCGGCGAGCACCCGAAGGCCGCCGACACCGTCGGCATCAAGGTCAACGCGACGCGCGTGCGCAACACGATCCTCGGCGGCGCGGTCGCCGGCCTCGGCGGCGCGTTCTTCACCGTCGCCGCGGGGCTCGCGTTCGGCAAGGAGATGACGGGCGGCAAGGGCTTCATCGCGCTCGCCGCGATGATCCTCGGGCGCTGGAACCCTGTCGGCGCGCTCGTCGCGGCGCTCCTGTTCGGGTTCTCGGACAACCTCCAGACGGTGCTCGGCATCGTCGGGACGCCGATCCCGAGCCAGATCATGCTCATGACCCCGTACGTCGTGACGATCTTCGCCGTCGCCGGCCTCGTCGGGCGCGTGCGCCCGCCGGCCGCCGAGGGCATCCCCTACGTCAAGTGAGGACGGCATGACGGACGTGCACGACGGCGGTACCCGGCCGGGCGGGGGGACGGACCCGGACGGGTCCGCCGCCGGGCCGGTCGTCGACTGGGACGCGCTGCGCACCGCGGCGCGCGAGATCATGACCCGCGCCTACGCGCCGTACTCGGGCTTCCCCGTGGGCGCGGCCGCGCTCGTGGACGACGGCCGCGTCGTCGTCGGCTGCAACGTGGAGAACGCCGCGTACGGCGTGACGCTGTGCGCGGAGTGCTCGCTCGTGAGCTCGCTCGTCGGCTCGGGCGGCGGCCGCCTCGTCGCGTTCGCGTGCGTCGACCGGCACGGCGCGCCGCTCATGCCGTGCGGCCGGTGCCGCCAGCTCCTGTGGGAGCACGGGGGGCCCGACCTGCTGGTCGAGACGGTGCGTGGTATCAAGACGATGAGGGACGTGCTGCCCGACGCCTTCGGGCCCGAGGATCTGGAGGAGCGCTCGTGACCAGCGACGACGTGCCCACGCAGGACGGCATCGAGGACGACGGCGAGGACCGTGGCGCCGAGGGGCCGGCCCCGGAGGCGTTCGACGCGGTCGACGTCATCCGGACCAAGCGCGACGGGGCGCGGCTCGCGCCCGAGCAGATCGACTGGGTGATCGACGCCTACACGCGCGGCGTGGTGGCCGAGGAGCAGATGGCCGCCCTCGCGATGGCGATCTACCTCAACGGCATGGACCGCGCCGAGATCGGCCGCTGGACGCAGGCGATGATCGCGTCGGGCGAGCGCATGGACTTCTCGGGGCTCTCGCGCCCGACGGCGGACAAGCACTCGACCGGGGGAGTGGGCGACAAGATCACCCTGCCCCTCGCGCCGCTCGTCGCCGTGTACGGCGTCGCGGTGCCGCAGCTCTCCGGCCGCGGCCTGGGCCACACCGGCGGCACGCTCGACAAGCTCGAGGCGATCCCGGGGTGGCGCGCGGCGCTGACCAACGCGCAGATGATGAACGCGCTCGAGCACGTCGGCGCCGTGATCTGCCAGGCGGGCTCGGGCCTCGCGCCCGCGGACCGGCTCCTCTACGCGCTGCGCGACGTCACGGGGACGGTCGAGTCGATCCCGCTCATCGCGAGCTCGATCATGAGCAAGAAGATCGCGGAGGGCACGGGCGCGCTCGTGCTCGACGTCAAGGTCGGCTCCGGGGCCTTCATGAAGGAGATCGGCTCGGCGCGCGAGCTCGCGCGCACGATGGTCGACCTCGGCACCGACGCCGGCGTGCGCACGGTCGCGCTGCTCACCGACATGTCGACCCCGCTCGGCCTCACGGCGGGCAACGCGCTCGAGGTGCGCGAGTCCGTCGAGGTGATGAAGGGCGAGGGGCCGCAGGACGTCGTCGACCTCACGGTCGCGCTCGCGCTCGAGATGCTCGCGGGCGCGGGTCGCCCGCAGGACGAGGACGACGTGCGCCACGCCCTCCTGGGCGGGCGCGCGCTCGACAAGTGGCGCGAGATGATCGCGGAGCAGGGCGGCGACTCGCGCGCCCCGCTGCCCGTCGCGCGCGAGCGCGAGCACGTCGTCGCCGACCGCGACGGGGTGCTCGAGCGGCTCGACGCGTACGCCGTCGGGGTCGCGGCGTGGCGCCTCGGGGCGGGCCGGGCCCGCAAGGAGGACCCGGTGCAGGCGGGCGCGGGCGTCGAGCTCTTCGCCAAGCCCGGCGACACCGTCCGCAAGGGCCAGCACCTCATGACCCTGCACACCGACACCCCGGAGCGCTTCGAGCGTGCGGTGCAGGCCCTCGACGGCGCGTGGTCCGTCGCGGATCCCGGCACCGTGGTCGAGCGCGGCTCGGTCGTCCTGGACCGCGTCGACTGAGCGTGACGGGCGACGAGCAGCCCCCGCCCGAGCCGGCCGACACGCGTCGGCCGCGGTCGGTGTACGGCGTGGGGACCGAGCCCGACGCGCGGTTCAGCCTCGCCAACGAGCGCACCGCGCTCGCGTGGGTGCGCACGGGGCTGGGCCTGGTCGCGGGCGGCGTCGCGCTGACGTCGTTCGCGACGTTCGCGGGCATGGCGGGCCTGCTCGACGTCGTGGCGGGTGTCGCGTGCCTCGCCGGCGCCGGGTTCGCGGGCTACGCGCTCGTGTCGTGGCGCCGCAACGAGCGGGCCCTGCGGCTGCGGTGGCGCCTCCCGGCGCCGAGCGGCCTGCCCGTGCTCGTCGTCGGTGTCGTCGTGCTGGCCCTGCTGCTCGCGGGCTACGCCGTCGGGGCGGCGACCGGGGGGTGAGGGTGCCGTCGCGGGAGCCCGGCGCCGCGGCGCCGCGGGACGAGGGCCTGCAGCCCGAGCGCACGGCGCTCGCGTGGCAGCGCACGGTGCTCGGCGTCGTGGTCGGTGCGCTCGTGCTCGCCGCCGCCGGGCTGCGGTCCGGTTCCGTGGTCACGGTGTGCGCGGCGGTCGCGGTCGCCGTGCTCGCGCTCGTCCCCGCCGTGCTGCGGCCCCCGACCGGCGGGCTCCCGCGCGACGGGCGGCTCCGCTCGTGGTCGTTCCTCGTGCGCGTGGGCGGCCTCGTCGTGGTGCTCGCGCTGGTGGGGGCCGCGTGGGCGTTCGGCCGGGTCCTCGGCGGTGCCGCGTGAGGCTCGGGCTCGGGGTGCTGCGGGCGACCGACGTCGCGTGCCTCCTCCCGGCGCGCACGCTGCCGCCGCCCCCGCCGCCCGGCGCGCACGCGCCCGACGCCGCGACCTCCCACCTCCTCGACCGAGCGCGTCGCGCGGGCCACCCCGAGCACCGCGTGCGCGCGCTCGCGACGACCCTCGACGGGCTGCGGCCGGTGGACCGGCGGGCCGTCGTCGACCCGCTGCGCCGGCTCGACGGACCCGGCGAGCGGCCCGCGGTCCGGCCGCTCGAGATCGCGGGCGCGCCCGCGCGCCAGACCGACGGGACGACGTGCGGCTCGGCCGTCCTGGGACTCCTCGCCGCGGCGGGCGACCCGGTGCTCGCGCTGTGGCTCGCCACCGGGCTGCGCCCGGGGGAGGCCGCGCGCGACGAGCCGGCTGACGCGCGCACCCGCTCCGTTGTCGAGCGCTTCCGGGTGCTCCAGCAGGCGCTCAAGCGTCGGACGAACCGCCACGGGCTCGGGCCGCTGCCGTGGCCTGCGGCGCTCGGGACGCCGCCCTGGGGCGCCGCCCGGGCCGCGCGGTACGCGGACGTGGCGTTCGTGGACCGGGTCGTCGCGGGGCCGGGCGCGCAGCGCGTCGGGCGGGCGGCGCTCGTGGCCGCGTCGCGCGGGGTGCCCGTGCCGCTCTTCACCGGCGGGGACCTCGCGCTCGGCCTCGCGACCGCGGTCCCGCGCCACGTCGTGCTCCTCACCGACGCCGACGAGGCGGCGGGGTGGTGCCGGGTCTACGAGCCGTCGTCGGGCACGCTGCACACCCTCCCGGCGGGGGCGCTCCTCGACGGCGCCCAGGTGCCCGCGGTGCGTCGCGCGCTCGGGGGCTGGCCGCACGTGTGCTGGGCGCTCCTGCCCGACGGTCGCGCTGGCGAGGGCGCGCGCCCGGCGGCAGGATGGGCGCAGCCGCCACGACCGTGGTGAGCACGCCGATCGTCGAGGAGGAGTCGCGATGAGCACCGTGCCCGGGAACGACGCATGGCGGGACGCCGGTCTGGACGAGCAGGGCGAGGAGGCCGTCAGCCTGGTGGAAGAGGTCGAGGACGACGACCCCGGGGTCGAGGACCCCGTGCACGAGGTCGACGAGTACCAGCCGCGCACCCCGCGCCCCGACCTGGAGGGCGAGGCCGCCGAGGCCGACGTCGTCGAGCAGGCGTCCGCCGTGCCCGGCAGCGACGACGACTACGCCTGACCGCCCGCACCACCCGAACCCACCCGGCCCGGCCGGTACCCTCGGCGCGAGGCCGGGCGTACCGGCCGGTACCGTGAGCGCATGACCACCGAGAACGCCCCGCTGACGGTCGACGTCATCCGCGCGCTGCCCAAGGTCGTGCTGCACGACCACCTCGACGGCGGGCTCCGCCCCGCCACGATCCTCGAGCTCGCCGCCGACGTGGGGCACCAGCTCCCCGCGGACGACGCCGAGGCGCTCGGCGCCTGGTTCGCGGAGTCCGCGGACTCCGGGTCGCTCGTGCGCTACCTCGAGACGTTCGACCACACGATCGCCGTCATGCAGACGCGCGACGCCCTCGCCCGCGTGGCCCGCGAGGCCGTGCTCGACCTCGCGCGCGACGGTGTCGTGTACGCCGAGCAGCGCTGGGCGCCCGAGCAGCACCTCCAGCGCGGCCTGACCCTCCAGGAGACGGTCGACGCCGTGCAGTCGGGCATCGAGCAGGGCGTCGCCGAGGCGGCCGCGGAGGGGCGGACCATCCGCGTCGGGCAGCTCGTCACCGCGATGCGGCACGCCGACCGCTGGTCGGAGATCGCGGAGCTCGCGGTCGCGAACCGCGGCAACGGCGTCGTCGGGTTCGACATCGCGGGCGCGGAGGACGGTTTCCCGCCCTCGCGCCACGTCGAGATCTGGCGCTACCTGGCCGAGCAGAACTTCCCCGTGACGATCCACGCGGGCGAGGCGGCGGGCCCGCAGTCGATCGCCGAGGCCGTGCACCTCGGCCAGGCGAGCCGCATCGGCCACGGCGTCCGCATCGTCGAGGACATCGCGTTCGACCCGGAGTTCCCGCACAGCGCCGAGGGCGAGCCCGGGACGGCCGCGCTCGGCCTCCTCGCGCACTGGGTGCGCGACCACCAGATCCCGCTCGAGCTGTGCCCGTCGTCGAACGTGCAGACCGGGGCGGCGACGTCGATCGCCGACCACCCGATCACGCGCCTCAAGGAGCTCGACTTCGCGGTCACGCTCAACACCGACAACCGGCTCATGTCGCGCACGACGATGACCCAGGAGATGGCGCTCCTCGTCGAGCACGCCGGCTGGACCATCGACGACCTGGCGGACGTCACGATGACCGCCGCGTGGAGCGCGTTCGTGCACCACGACGAGCGTCGTGCGCTCGTCGACGACGTCATCCTCCCCGGCTACCAGCAGATCGAAGGAGCGCAGCTGTGAGCGACGCGACCGGCACGCAGCCCCTGGACGCGGCGGGCCTGGCCCGCTTCGTCGACCACACGCTGCTCAAGCCCGAGGCCACCCCCGCGGACGTCGCGGCGCTCGTCGAGGAGGGCGTCCGCCTGGGCGTCTACTCCGTGTGCGTCTCCCCGTCGATGCTGCCCCTGGACCCGGCGACCACGCGCGAGCGCGGGCTGCTCGTCGCGACGGTGTGCGGCTTCCCGTCGGGCAAGCACCACAGCGACGTCAAGGCGTTCGAGGCGGCCCGGTCCGTGCGCGACGGCGCCGACGAGGTCGACATGGTGATCGACGTCGGCGCGGCCAAGGCCGGCGCCTGGGACGCGGTGCGCGACGACGTCGCGGCGGTCCGCGCCGCCGTGCCCGCGGACCGGGTCCTCAAGGTCATCATCGAGTCCGCCGCGCTCACGGACCACGAGATCGTCGAGGCGTGCCGCGCGTCCGAGGCGGCGGGCGCCGACTTCGTCAAGACCTCGACCGGGTTCCACCCCGCGGGCGGCGCCTCGACGCACGCCGTCTCGATCATGGCCGAGACCGTCGGCGGCCGTCTGGGCGTCAAGGCGTCGGGCGGCGTCCGCACGCTCGCCGACGCCCTCGCCATGATCGAGCACGGCGCCACGCGCCTCGGGCTGTCCGGCACCGCCGCCGTCCTCGCGGGGTTCGACGGCACGGACGCCCCCTCTGCCGGGGACGGCTACTGACGCCGTGGCACGTCTCCTCGACCTGTTCCTGGCGGAGGCGGGACCGGCCACTCGCGCGCGGGTGGCCGCATGGTCCGTCTCGGGCGACGGCTGGACCGAGATCCACGGGAACCTCGTCGACGTCGAGCTCTTCCGGGCGGAGCGCGTCGCCGTGATCAGCGGGGTCCTCCCGCCCGACGGCGAGGAGCGAGTACCGCTGGACGCGTTCCTCGTGGCCGCCGCGCAGGTATGACGAGCCGGGGTCCCCGGTCGCCGGAGAGGTTCCGGCGACCGGGGACCCCGGCTCGTGGTGGCTCAGAGACCGAGCGCGCGCGTCATGTCGGCCTTGACGCGGTCGAGGCGGTCGCGGGCGAAGGCCCGGGCGGCGGTGAGGTCGGCGTGCGAGGCGTCCGGGGCGACGGGCACCACGACCTCCAGGTAGCACTTGACCTTCGGCTCGGTGCCGCTCGGGCGCACGACGACGCGCGTGTCGTCCGCCGTGAGGATCCGCACGCCGTCCGTCGGCGGGAGCCCGTCCAGCCCTGCGGAGAGGTCGGTGACGTCGGAGACGCCGGCGCCCGCGAGGGTGCGCGGGGGAGCGGCCCGCAGGTGCGCCATCGTCTCGCCGATGCGGTCGAGGTCCTCGAACCGGGCGGAGAGCTGGTCGCTCACGTGCAGGCCGTGGGCGCGCGCCAGGTCGTCGAGCGCGTCGACGACCGTGCGACCCTCGGCCTTGAGGCGGTTCGCGAGCTGTGCGACGAGCAGCGCCGCGCTGATGCCGTCCTTGTCCCGGACGTGGGCCGGGTCGACGCAGTAGCCGAGCGCCTCCTCGTAGCCGAACACGAGGCCGTCGACGCGCGAGATCCACTTGAACCCCGTGAGCGTCGTCGCGGAGCCGAGCCCGTGCGCGGCCGCGATCTTCCCCAGCAGGCGTGACGACACGATCGAGCACGCGAGCACGCCCCCCGGGACGCCCGACGCGGCGGCACGCCGCGCGACGTCGTCGCCCAGGAGGGCACCGACCTCGTCGCCGTGCAGCATGCGCCAGCCGTTCGACCGGGCCGTCTCCGCGCCCTGGTAGGTCCCGACGCGCGGGTCGAGCACCGCGACGGCGCACCGGTCGGCGTCGGGGTCGTTCGCGAGCACGACGTCGGCCGCCGCGTCCTGCGCGACGGCGAGCGCGAGGTCCATCGCGCCCGGCTCCTCGGGGTTGGGGAACGCGACGGACGGGAAGTCGGGGTTCGGGTCGAGCTGCTCCTCGACGGGCACGACCTCCGTGAAGCCCGCGTCGCGCAGCACGTGCGCGACCGTCTCGCCGCCCACGCCGTGCAGCGCCGTGGTGACGACCTTGAGGTCGCGCCGTGCGCCGTCGGACAGCGCGAGGACCGACCGCTCGTAGGCGACGACGACCTCGGGGTCCAGCACGGTCCACCCGGACGACGCGCGCGGGACGGACCGCGCCGGCCCGACGGCCGCGATCGCGGCGGCGATGTGCGCGTCGTACGGCGGGACGATCTGGGCGCCCTGGCCCGAGTCGGTGACGACGCGGCCGCCGAGGTAGACCTTGTACCCGTTGTCGGCGGGCGGGTTGTGGCTCGCGGTCACCATGACGCCCGCGTCGGCGCCGAGGTGGCGCACCGCGAACGCGAGGACGGGGGTCGGCAGGGCCGACGGCAGGACGAGCACGTCGAGGCCCGCCGCGGTGAGCACGGCCGCGCTGTCCACCGCGAACGTGCGGGAACGGTGCCGCGCGTCGAACCCGACGACGACGCGCGGGCGCGCCGCACCGCCCGCGCCCGCCGGACCGAGGGTGTCGAGCAGGTAGGCGCCCAGGCCCGCGGCCGCACGGATCACGACCGCGCGGTTCATGCGGTGCGGTCCCGCCTCCATGCGCCCGCGCAGCCCGGCCGTGCCGAACTCGAGCGGGCCGGAGAACCGGTCCCGCAGGTCGGCGAGCGCGCGCACGCGGACGTCGTGCTTGCGCGGGTCCGGGGAGTCGACGAGCTCGAGCAGGCGGCGGAGCTCGTCCTGGTCGCCCGCGTCGACGTCGTCGTCGATCCACGCCGTGACGCGCCCGAGGAACGCCGCGTGGTCGGTCCCCGGGTCGAAGGTCGGGTCGTCGGCCGGGTCGGCCCGGCGCCCCGCAGTGCGGTCCGTCATGTCACACCAGCTTCGCGATGTCGGCCAGGAGGGCGCTGATCCGGGGTCCCGCGGCCTGGCCGGCCTCGATGACCTCGGCGTGGGAGAGCGGCGTCGGGCTGATCCCGGCGGCGAGGTTCGTCACGAGCGAGACGCCGAGCACCTCCAGGCCGCAGTGCCGGGCCGCGATGGCCTCGAGCGTCGTGGACATGCCGACGAGGTCGGCGCCGAGGATCCCGGCCATCCGGACCTCGGCCGGCGTCTCGTAGTGCGGCCCGGGGAACTGCGCGTACACGCCCTCGGGCAGCGTCGGATCCACGCGGTGCGCGAGCTCGCGCAGGCGCGGCGAGTACACGTCGGTGAGGTCGACGAACGTCGGCCCCTCCAGCGGGCTGCGGGCCGTCAGGTTGATGTGGTCGGAGAGGAGGACGGGCGTGCCCGCGCCCCACTCCTGGTTGAGCCCGCCGCACCCGTTGGTGAGGATGAGCGTCTCCGCGCCCGTCGCGGCGGCCGTGCGCACGCCGTGCACGACGGCGCGCACCCCCTTGCCCTCGTACAGGTGTGTGCGCGAGCCGAGCACCAGGGCGTGCCGCACCGAGCCGTCGGCGCGCTCGACCCGGATGGACCGCGTCACCGAGAGGTGGCCCGCGACCGCGGGCGCGGAGAAGCCGGGGATCTCGTGCGTCGGGACCTCCGCGACGACCTCGCCGAGCAGCTCGGCGGCGCCGCCCCAGCCCGACCCGAGCACGAGAGCCATGTCGTGACCCTCGACCCCGGTGGCCTGCGCGATGTGGTCGGCCGCGGCCCGGGCCACGAGGAAGGGGTCGGTCGCGGGATCGTCGAGCGGGGGTGTGCTCGGAGGCGTCGTCGTCATGGTCGCAAGGCTAGTCCGTCCCACGGCGCGCGACCTGACGAGCAGCGCCGTCGCGCGCGCGACCCCGGACCGGCCGCGACGTCTCGCATGCTGACACCGAGCGACGCGACGGCCTGACAGAATGTCCGGCGTGACGCACGTGAGCATGGACTCCTCGACCGCCCCGGACAGCACCCGCATCGTCGTCGTGGGGGGTGGGCCCGGCGGCTACGAGGCGGCCCTCGTCGCCCGTCGTCTCGGTGCCGACGTCACGGTCGTCGAGCGCCACGGCCTCGGCGGCGCGGCCGTCCTCACGGACGTCGTCCCCTCCAAGACGCTCATCGCCACCGCCGACTGGATGACCATCGCCGAGCGCGCGGCCGAGCTCGGCATCCGTCTCCCCGTCGACACCGCCAAGGCGCAGCACCCCGCGATGCGGCGGCACATCGTCGACCTCGAGGCCGTCAACACGCGCGTCATGGCGCTCGCGGCGGCACAGTCCGCCGACATCCACGCGCGGCTGGAGCGCGAGGGCGTGCGCGTCGTCATCGGCGAGGGCCGGCTCGACGGCCCCGAGCGCGTCGTGGTCGATGCGCCCGACGGCACCGACGGGCCGCTCGTGCTCGACGCCGACGTCATCCTGCTCGCGCTCGGCGCGACGCCGCGCGTGCTGCCCACCGCGCAGCCCGACGGCGAGCGCATCCTCACGTGGACGCAGCTCTACAACCTCTCCGAGCTGCCGGAGCGGCTCATCGTCGTGGGGTCGGGCGTCACGGGCGCCGAGTTCGCGGGCGCGTACAACGCGCTGGGCTCGGACGTCGTGCTCGTGTCCAGCCGCGACCGCGTGCTCCCCGGCGAGGACGCCGACGCCGCCGAGCTGCTCGAGGGCGTGTTCCGCTCGCGCGGCATGACGGTCATGTCCCGCTCGCGCGCCGAGTCCGCCGAGCGCACCGAGGACGGCGTCCGCGTCACGCTCTCCGACGGCCGTGTCGTCGAGGGCTCGCACGTGCTCATCGCCGTCGGCGCGATCCCCTCGACGAGCGGCATCGGCCTCGAGGAGGCCGGGGTCCGGCTCACGCCCAGCGGGCACGTCGAGGTGGACAAGGTGTCGCGCACCTCGGTGCGCGGGATCTACGCCGCGGGCGACTGCACCGGCGTGCTGCCCCTCGCGTCCGTCGCGGCGATGCAGGGCCGTGTCGCCATGTCGCACGCGCTCGGCGACGCCGTCGTGCCGATCAAGCTGCGGACCGTCGCGGCGAACATCTTCACCGCGCCCGAGATCGCGACCGTCGGGTACAGCGAGGAGCAGCTCAAGGCGCAGAGCAGCAAGTACGTGACGACCGTGCTGCCGCTCGCCCGCAACCCGCGCGCCAAGATGCTCGGCATGCGCGACGGCTTCGTCAAGCTGTTCGCGCACCCCGAGGCCGGGGTCGTGCTGGGCGGCGTCGTCGTCGCCCCGCGCGCGAGCGAGCTCGTGTTCCCCATCACGCTCGCGGTCTCGCACCGCCTCACGGTCGACGACGTCGCGTCGGCCTTCACGGTCTACCCGTCGCTCAGCGGCTCGATCGCCGAGGTGGCGCGCATGCTGCACCACCGGGAGGACTGAGCGCCTGTCGGCGGTCCCGACAGCCGCGCGGGGTCAGGCCAGCGCGGCGGCCAGCCGGCGGGCGCTCGCGGAGACGTCCTCCGTGCCCGTGACGAACGTGCGGTGCGCGAGGCTCCGCGTCCCCGGGTCGTCGAACCACTCGGCGAGGAAGTCGTGCCCCGCCGGTCGCCAGTCGGTGCCCTTGGTCGCGAGGGAACGGGCCCGCAGCACGCCGAGCGCGTGCTCGCGGTCGGTGCTCGGCAGCACGAGGACGACGTGCGGCACGGACGCGAGCGCGGCGCGGACCCGGGCGAGCTGCGCGGGGTCGGTGTACGACGCGTGCCCGGCGCCGAGCGCCAGGACCGTGCCGGGATGCTCCGCGACCGCGCGCTCGGCGGCGTGCGCGCGGGCGGGCTCCCACTCGCGCTCCGCCGCCACGCGGCCGACCACGCCGACGCGCTCGACGAGGCGGTCGACGCTCCACCCGACCTCGGGGTAGTAGCGGTCGGCCACGGCGTCGAGGTCGACGAACGACACCCCGAGCCGCTGCGCGACGAGCGCGCCGAGCGTCGACTTGCCGGTCGCCGCGGGCCCGAGGAGGACGAGGAGCGGAACCTCCGGCACGTCAGAGCCGGCCGTCGAGACGCAGGCTCCCGTCCGCCCAGGCGAGCTCGGTCAGCTGGAAGCCGGGGAACGTGTGCTCGAGCACGCCGCCGAGCAGCGCCTGCACGTCGACCGCGACGCGCGCCTCGGGCAGCACGCGCACGGCCTCGGGCGGCAGGCCGTGCGAGCGCAGGGCGCCCTGCAGCGGTGCCTCGACGAAGCCGAGGAGCTTGTGGGCGGGCAGGCCGGCGGCGCTCGCCTCGACCGCGAGCACCGCGGTGCCCGCGACGACGGACTCCACGCGCAGCGTCGCGCGGACGACCGGGACGAGCCGGGCCGCGAGCCGGAGGGCCGACGGCGGGTCGGGCACCTCGCGCAGGTCGACGACGACCCGCACGTCGTCGCCCTCGCTCGCGACCGACCGCACGTACGGCGGCAGGCCGCCCGTCGCGCGGGCGATCTCGACGGCCTCGGTCACGGTCAGCTCGATGCGCACCCGTCGACCCTAACCCGCCGCCCCGCGCCCGGTCGGGGGCACGGGCACCAGGACCTCAGGCGGGGGCGGGCTGGACGGGGTCTCAGTCCTGCGCGCGGAGGTCGGCGAGGAGGGGGCGGTGGTCGGACGTCGTGACGTCGAGGACCTCGACCGACCGGAACGTCACCGCGGGCGAGCCGAGGACCCAGTCGATGCGGTGCGCCGGGGCGACCGCGGGGGAGGTGAGCGCCGCGGGGTCGCCCGCGACGTCCTGCCCGCTCTCGAGCCCCGCGTCCTCGAGCAGGACGATCTCGTCCCAGCCCGGCTCCGCGTTGAGGTCGCCCGCCAGGACGTACGCCTCCTCCACGGGCTCCGCGGCGAGGAGCGCGTCGAGCTGGTCGAGGCGCGTCGGGGTGTTCCCCTCCCGGTGCTGCACGTGCACGGACGTCACGCGCACCGGGACGCCCGCGGCGTCGATCGTCGCGGAGAGGGCCGAGCGTTCCTGGGGGCCGGCGCCGTAGGGGAGGGCGTGGCGCACGACGTCGGTGAGGTCGCCCCGCAGCGGGTCCCAGAGGATCGCGTTGCCGAACTGGCGGTCGGCCGCGGGCGCGAAGACGACGCGCATGCCCGTCGCGCGCGCGAGGTACGTCGCCATGTCGGCCCCGCCGCCGAGCACCCAGCCGCGGGACACCTCCTGGAGCGTGACGACGTCGGCCCCGGACTCCGCGATCGTCGCCGCCATCTCGTCGAGCCGGACCGACGGGTCGGCGCTCACGCCGTAGTGCAGGTTCCAGTCCAGCAGCCGGAGGTCGCCTACGGGGTGGTCCGCGACGGCGGACGTCGTCGTCGGCACGTGGACCTGGGTGACGCCGACGAGCGCGAGGAGCGCGACCGCGCCCCCGAGGGCGAGCGCGAGCGGTCCGCGCTCCTGGCGGGAGGCCGGCTCGTCGTCGGGGCTCGTCGGGGCGCGCCGCCCGGCGACCACGGCGGGGACCGCCACGGCGAGCGCGGCCGCGACGGGCAGCAGGGCGTGGGGGAACGGCAGCGGCACGTCGTACTCGAGCTGGTAGCCCAGCAGCGGGACGGCGGCGCCGAGGCCGGCGACGCTCGCGGCACCGGCGAGCCGGAGCCAGGTGAGCGGCAGCGCCGGGCGGGTCAGCGCGAGGGCGAGCGTGCGCGCCGCGACGGGGACCAGCACGACGAGCAGGGCGAGCAGCGCCCAGCCCCACGGGCCCGGCCCGGCGACGCGGGGGACCGCGAGCAGGACGACGGCGACGCCGGCCACGAGCACCGCGGGCGAGAGCCACGCCCGACCGGGCCCGGACCGCGCGGCGCGCGGGACGGCCCACGCCGTGAGCAGCGCGGCGACGGCGAGACCGGCGACCGCGAACGGGAGCGCGACGCCCGTCTGCGCCGCCGCGAACGCCGGGTTGACCAGCACCTGCACGGCGAGCGCGACGAACGGGCCGAGCACCCACAGCCCGCGCGACCCCGGCAGGGCGTCGCGCCCGCGCAGCACCCACGCGCAGGCGAGCGCCGCCCCCGTGACGGCGACCGTCACGACCCACGCGCCGACGTCGGCCCGCCAGTAGGCGTCCCACGTGCCCAGGGTCGCGCTGAGCGCCGCCGCGAGGAGGGCGCCGAGCGCGACGCCCAGGGCCACGAGGCGGCCCCGCGCGAGGCCCCCGGTCGCGCCCGCGCGGGCGCCGCTCGCGAACCCCGCCACGAGGACGAGCACACCGATCCCGAGGGCGACCGTCGCGAGACCCACGCCGTACCGGACGAGCCCGAGGTCCGCGCCCGAGGCGATCGCCGCGCCGAGCCCCCTGGAGCACGAGCCGCGCCAGGGCGAGCGCGGAGACGGCGAGCAGCACCACGCGGCCGGTGAGCTCGAGCCGCGCGGCGATCATCGCGACGAGCAGCCCCGGCGCCGCGTACGTCGCGAGGGCCGTCAGGGCCACGGTGACGACCCCTGCGGAGAACGCGTGGTCGAGCAGCGGGCCGCTCGACCGCACGAGCTCGACCACCGTCGCCGTGACGGTGACGACGAGGAGCAGCGTGGCGAGGTCGGCGCGGTCGCGCGGGACGGCAGGGGCCGGCGCGGGGTTCACGAGACGTGACGCTACCGCCCCGGGCGCGCGCGGCACAGGGCGGGCTCGGGCGGGAGCCAGGGGGTGGTCGGACGCCGGGGCCGGGCCCGGCCGTACGGCCGGTGCCGCCGTCAGTCCGCGGGCGCGCCGTCGAGCAGGGCGCGCAGACCCGGCCAGGCGTCCCCGAAGGCGGGCAGGAGGGGCAGGCCCGCGACGTCGTCGACCGCGACCCAGCGGACCTCGATGCTCTCGGCGTCGGTCGCGCGCGGCTCGACCGGGGCGCCGTCCGCGACCTCCGCGAGGACCGTCGTGTAGCGCCACGGGCCGTGGTCGAGCCAGCGCTCGGCGACGACGCGCACCGCCGCGGGGTCGATGCCCGCCTCCTCCTCCGCCTCGCGCAGAGCGCCCTGGGCCGGGGTCTCGTCCGGCCCGACGGCGCCCCCCGGCACGCCCCACGTGCCGCCCTGGTCCGACCACGGTGCGCGGTGCTGGAGCACGACGTGGGTCACGCGCCCGGCACCGTCGCGCCGCGCGAGCAGCAGCCCGGCCGCCCCGAACAACCCCCAGTGCCGGCGTCCGCACGCGCACTCGACCCAGCCGTCGCCGGGCTGGAGGTGGCGGGGGAGCGGGGTCGGCGGCTCGTCGGGGTCGCGGGGGGCGGTCGGGATCGTCACGAGCCCCATGCTGCCAGCCCGGTGCGGCGCCCCGCCCCGTGCGGTGGTGCGCCGTCGGCGAATTCCGTGGACCGTGTGGGTGGCGACCGGCACGATGTCCGGGTGAGCCATACGCCGTACGAGAACACCGACGCCGCGACGGCGGACGCCGTCGACCGTCCCGCCGAGGACGACACGCTCGCCCGGCCCCGGTGGCGCCGCGACACCGCGGTGTTCCTCTCGGGGCAGACGGTCTCCCTGTTCGGCTCGATGCTCGTCCAGTACGCCGTCATGTGGCACCTGACGATCGAGACGAAGTCCGGCTCCGTGCTCGCGCTGAGCACGCTCTTCGGGTTCCTCCCGCAGGCCGTCGTCTCCCTCTTCGGCGGCGTGTGGGCAGACCGGGTGAACCGCAAGGCGCTCGTCATCGCCGCCGACGCCACGATCGCGGTGACGACGCTCGCGCTCGCGCTCCTCATGCTCGGCGGGGCCGACGACCTCTGGCTCATCTACGCCGCGCTGGCCGTCCGCTCGACGGGCGCCGGGATCCAGACCCCGGCCGTCGCGGCGCTCCTCCCGCAGATCGTCCCGACGAGCAGGCTCCTGCGGGTCAACGGCATCAACCAGTCGATCCAGTCCGCGATGATGCTCCTCGCGCCCGCGGTCGCCGCGGCGCTGTACGCGAGCATGTCCCTCGTCGCCGTGTTCTTCGTCGACGTCGTCACGGCGGTGATCGGGATCGGGCTCCTCCTGCTCGTGCCCGTGTCGACCCTCGTGCGTGCGGCCACGGGCGAGCGAGCCGGGTACTTCGACGACCTCGTCGAAGGGTTCCGCTACCTCGGGTCGCACCCGTTCGTCCGGTGGGTCCTGGGCCTCTACGCCGTCGTGTTCCTGCTCATCGTCGCGCCGTCGTACCTCACGCCGCTCATGGTCGCGCGCACCTTCGGCGAGGAGGTCTGGAAGCTCACCGTCAACGAGGTCGCGTTCTCCGTCGGGATGCTCCTCGGTGGGGTGCTGCTCGCGACGTGGGGCGGGCTGAAGAACCGGATCGCGATGATCGTCGGCTCGACGTTCGTCTTCGGCGTCCTGTCCGTCGCGATGGGCGTCTCGACGAACATGTGGGTGTTCTTCGTCTTCATGTTCCTGCTCGGGCTCTCCGTGCCGCCCTTCTCCACGACGTCGATGACCGTGCTCCAGGAGACCGTCGAGCCGGAGCGCCAGGGCCGGGTCTTCGGCTTCGTCGGCATCGTCATGGCGGTCTCGATGCCGCTCGGGATGGTCGTGTTCGGCCCGCTCGCGGACCGCTTCTCCGTCGAGTCGCTGCTCGTGGTCTCCGGGGTCCTCATGTTCCTCGTCGTGACCGTCGCCGTCGCGCTGCCCTCGGGCCGCCGGGCGATCCGCGCCGCCGCCCAGTCCGGCTGACGGCGGGAAGACCGCGAGCTCGGCGGTCGCGGTCGGGATCGGCAGCCACTGCGGCCGATCGTGACCCCGACTGCCGAGCTCGGTCGGTGGTGCCGGTCTCGGGACGACCGGGTCTGCCCCGTCGGACGCCGGGGCGGGACGCGCAGGTCAGTCGACGATCTCGCAGATGGCCGTGCCGGAGCTGACGCTCGCGCCCGCGGTCGCCGAGAGCGAGCGGACGGTGCCGGCGCGGTGGGCGAGGAGGGGCTGCTCCATCTTCATCGCCTCGAGCACGACGACGAGGTCGCCCTCGGCGACCTGGGTGCCGTCGGCGACGGCGACCTTGACGATGGTGCCCTGCATGGGGGAGGCGAGCGTCGTGCCCGACCCGCCGCCGTTGGACTTCGCGGCGCTGCGGCGCGCCGGGCGCCGGGCGGCGTTGGCGGTGCGGGCGCGCCCGGCGGCCATGCCGAGCCCGGCGGGCAGCACGACCTCGAGCCGCTTGCCGCCGACCTCGACGACGACGCGCTCGGTCGCGAGCGGCTCGTCGTCCTCGTCCGCGGGCGCCGCCGGGGCCGGTGCGAGCGTGGCGAGCCGGTCGGCGAACTCGGTCTCGATCCACCGGGTGTGCACGCGGAACGGCTCGTCGTCGGTGGGGACGAACGCCTCGGCGTCGAGCACGGCCCGGTGGAACGGGACGACGGTCGGGATGCCCTCGACCTCGAGCTCGCGCAGGGCGCGGCGGGCGCGCTGGACGGCCTGCTCACGCGTGGCGCCGGTGACGACGAGCTTGGCGATCATCGAGTCGAACGCGCCGGAGATCGTGTCGCCCTCGACGACGCCGGAGTCGACGCGGACGCCGGGGCCGGACGGGAACCGCAGGCGCGTGATGCGTCCCGGGGCGGGGAGGAAGTTCGCAGCCGGGTCCTCGCCGTTGATGCGGAACTCGATCGAGTGGCCGCGCACCTGGGTGGAGGTGTACCCGAGGGGCTCCCCGGCGGCGATGCGCAGCTGCTCGCGCACGAGGTCGATGCCGGTGACCTCCTCGGAGACGGGGTGCTCGACCTGCAGGCGGGTGTTGACCTCGAGGAAGGAGATGGTGCCGTCGGCGCCGACGAGGAACTCGCACGTCCCGGCGCCCACATACCCGGCCTCTCGGAGGATGGCCTCGGACGCCTTGTACAGCTCGGCCTCCTGGGCGGCGCTGAGGAACGGCGCGGGCGCCTCCTCGACGAGCTTCTGGTGGCGGCGCTGGAGCGAGCAGTCACGCGTGGAGACGACGACGACCGTGCCGTGCTCGTCGGCGAGGCACTGGGTCTCGACGTGGCGGGGGGTGTCGAGGTACCGCTCGACGAAGCACTCGCCGCGACCGAACGCGGCGGTCGCCTCGCGGACGGCCGACTCGTAGAGCTCGTCGATCTCGTCGGTGCTGCGCGCGACCTTGAGGCCGCGGCCGCCACCGCCGAACGCCGCCTTGATCGCGATGGGCAGCCCGTGCTCGGCCGCGAACGCGTGGACCTCGCTCGCGTCGGCGACCGGGTCGGGCGTGCCGGGGACGAGGGGGGCGCCCGCGCGGTGCGCGATGTGGCGGGCGCTGACCTTGTCGCCGAGCGCGTCGATCGCGGCGGGCGGCGGCCCGATCCAGACGAGCCCGGCGTCGAGCACGGCCTGCGCGAACTCGGCGTTCTCGGCGAGGAACCCGTACCCGGGGTGCACGGCGTCGGCACCGGAGCGGCGCGCGACGTCCAGGAGCTTCGCGATGTCGAGGTAGGTCTCGGCCGCGCGGGTCCCGCCGAGCGCGAACGCCTCGTCGGCGAGGTGCACGTGCAGGGCCTGGCGGTCGGGGTCGGCGTAGACCGCGACGGACGCGATGCCGGCGTCGGCGCACGCGCGCACGATCCGGACGGCGATCTCGCCACGGTTGGCGACGAGGACCTTGCTCAGGGGGCGGGTGGGGTTCGCGGGCACGGCTCACGGTAACGCGTGCGCACGGCGCGGTTCACGCTCCTGCGCGCGGTACCGGACAAGATTGGAGAACAAACCAAGCCGCGCCGAGGGCGGTTGTCGGAAACCTCCATAGCGGCCCGTCCCTGGGCTCCGTGAGGTGCGCCGCGTTGTCCGCCCTCGACAACGCGGCGCACGCGCGACGCGTCAGGCGCGCAGCGCGTGCCAGGCCACCCCGACCTCGCGCAGGAGCGACCGCACGAGCGGCAGGCTGATCCCGACGACGCCGTGGTGGTCGCCCTCGATCCGCTCCACGTACGGGCCGCCGAGGCCGTCGACCGTGAAGGCGCCGGCCACGTGGAGCGGCTCGCCGGTCGCCACGTAGGCGTCGATCTCGTCGTCCGCGAGGTCGGCGAAGTGCACGACGGTCGAGCTCGTCGCGCCCACCGCAGCGCCCGTCCCCCCGGCGTCGGCCGGGCGCAGGTCCACGAGCCAGTGCCCCGTGTGCAGGACGCCGGCACGGCCCCGCATGGCGCGCCAGCGGGCGCGCGCGTCGTCCGCGTCGGCGGGCTTGCCGAGCACCTCGCCGTCGAGCTCCAGCATCGAGTCGCACCCGACGAGCAGCGCGGCGTCGTCCTCCGGCGTCCCTGCGGCGGCCGGATCGAGCGTGCGGACGACCTCCTCCGCCTTGGCGCGCGCGAGGACGAGCACGGCGTCGACGGGCTCGAGCCCGCCGCGCTCCGCGGCGGCCGCGCGCAGCACGGCGTCCTCGTCGACCCCGGACACGCGCACGAGCGGGTCGACGCCGGCCGCGCGGAGCGTCGCGAGGCGGGCGGGGGAGCGAG
This sequence comes from Sphaerisporangium cinnabarinum, assembly GCA_003052455.1. GTDB lineage: Bacteria > Actinomycetota > Actinomycetes > Actinomycetales > Cellulomonadaceae > Cellulosimicrobium > Cellulosimicrobium cinnabarinum. Next base: position 34,759 of record QAPD01000019.1, read on the forward strand.
AGGCGAGGAGCAGTCGGAGCACCCGCGCAGACTACCCGGCACGGCGCGCGGTCCCGGCTACGCGAGGAGCAGCGCCGCGACGAGGAGCACGACGGGCGAGCCGACCGTCGTGACGAGGATCGTGTCGCGCGCGAGGATCTCGCCGCGGCCGAACCGCGCCGCGTAGTTGTCGACGTTGTGCGCGGTGGGCAGCGCGGCGAGCGTGACCGCCGAGGCGACCGCCGCGTCGTCGAGCCCGAGCACGAGGTGCGAGACGACGAACGCGACCACCGGCATGACGACGAGCTTCGCGGCGCTCGCGACGCCCACGGCCGCGCGCGGCTCGCCGCGCCGGAGCGGGCGCGTGCCGTGCAGCGACATGCCGAACGCGAGCAGGATCATGGGGATCGCGGCCCCGCCGAGGATGTCGAGCGGGGCCATGGCGGCCACCGGCGGCGTCCTGCCGCTCACCGAGACGACGGCGCCCGCGAGCGACCCGAGGATGATCGGAAGAACCCGACGCGGTTGAGCGCGGTCCGCGCGTCGGGGCCCCCGATGCCGAGGCGCGCGGTGACGTACCCGGCGGCCACGACGACGGCGATGACGGCGAAGCCGGTGAGGACGGCGCCCACGGCTCAGGGCAGCCGGACGCCGGCCGGCCCGGGGCGGCGTGCCGCCGTCCCGGGCCGGTCGTGCGCGGGGGTCACGACGAGAGCGCGTCGCGCAGCACGTCGAGGCCCACGGAACCGAGGTTGAGCGCGCGCTCGTGGAACGCCTTCGCGTCGAACTGCTCGCCGCGGGACTGCGCCGCGGCGCGCGCGTCGTCGCGCGTGGCCTCCCACAGCCGCTGCCCGACCTTGTAGGACGGCGCCTGGCCCGGCCAGCCGAGGTAGCGGTCGAGCTCGAACCGCACGAACGAGTCGGGCATGTTGACGTTGGCGCGCAGGAACGCGAGCGCCTTGTCGGCGTCCCACGTGCCGCCGCCCCACTCCTGCGGGGCGGGGAGCCCGAGGTGCACGCCGATGTCGAGCACGACGCGCGCGGCACGCATGCGCTGCGCGTCGAGCATGCCGAGGCGGTCGCCGTCGTCGTCGAGGAACCCGAGGTCCGCCATGAGGCGCTCGGCGTACAGGGCCCAGCCCTCGCCGTGGCCCGAGACCCAGCACGCCAGGCGGCGCCACGTGTTGAGCGTCGCGCGCGCGTACACGGCCTGGCCGCACTGCAGGTGGTGGCCGGGGACGCCCTCGTGGTAGACGGTCGTCTTCTCGCGCCACGTGTTGAACTCGGTGACGTCCGCGGGGACGGACCACCACATGCGGCCCGGGCGGGAGAAGTCGTCGCTCGGCGGGGTGTAGTAGATCCCGCCGGTCTGGGTCGGCGCGATCATGCACTCGAGGTCGAGCACGGGGGCCGGGATGTCGAAGTGGACGCCGTTCAGCGCGGCGACCGCGGCGTCCGACGTCTCCTGCATCCACGCCTTGAGGGCGTCCTTGCCGAGGAGCTTGCGGCTCGGGTCGGCGTCCAGCGCCGCGACGGCGTCCTCGACGCTCGCCCCCGGGCCGGCGATACGGCGCGCGATCTCCTCCTGCTCCGCGACGACGCGCGCGAGCTCTTCCAGACCCCACGCGTACGTCTCGTCGAGGTCGACCTCGGCACCGAGGAACGTGCGCGAGAAGAGGCGGTAGCGCTCGCGGCCGACGGCGTCCTCGGCGCGGGCCTGCGGGGCGAGGGTCGTCTCGAGGAAGTCCGCGAGACGGCCGTACGCCTCGCGCGCGGCGGCGGCGCCGTGCTCGAGCTCCTTGCGCACGAGCGAGCACGCGGCGGAGTCGTCGAGGACGGCGTCGGCCTCGGGACCCGAGACGAAGGACGTGAAGAACGAGCCCTGCGGGTCGGCGAGCTCGCGCGACTGCGCCACGCCGATCCGCACCTGGCGGATCGCGGCGACGTTGCCGCGCGACGCCGCCTCCGTGAGCGACGCCATGTAGCCGTCGATCGCGCCGGGAAGGCCGTTGAGGCGGGCCGCGATGTTCTCCCACGCCTCGACCGTGCCCGTCGGCATGATGTCGAAGACGTCGCGCAGCTCCTGCACGGGCGACGCGATGTTGTTGAGGCTCGCGAGCGGCTCGCCGGCCTCGTGCAGCTCGAGCTGCAGGCCGATGCGCTCACGCATCGCCGCGAGGGTGACGCGGTCGACGTCGTCGACCGGCTCGAGGCCGTCGAGCTCGCGCAGCACCGCGCGGTCGGCCTCGGCGCGTGCCTCGTGCCCGGCGGGGGAGAGGTCGGTGACGAGGTGGTCGTAGCCGGACAGGCCCATCGAGGTGGCGGCCAGCGGGTCGAGCTCGGCGACCCGCGTGACGTAGGCCTCGGCGACGGCATCGATCGGCGTGGGGGTGCGGTCGGGGGTCCCGGCGGAGGCGCCGGCGGGGGTGGTGGTGGTGTCGCTCACCCGGACGAGACTACTCGGCGCGGGGCGGGCGCTCCGTGCGAACATCGGGCTGGTCCGGCCCGTCCTGGTCCGCCCCGTCGTCCGCTGCCGGGCCGCCCCTGCCCAGCGCGGCGAGCAGGTCGTCGGCCCACGCGCGGTGGTAGCGGACGAGCAGCACTCCGGACGCGTCCTCGTCGTCGGCCACGTGCCAGACGGCGACCGGGTCGCCCGGGCGGGGGCCCGCCGCGCCCGCGGGCACGACGACGCGCACCGGCCGCGCCGTCGCCACGCCCGAGCCCGTCGTGACGACGAGCGTCCCGCGCACGTCGTGCGCACCGGGCGGCGGGTCGTCGGTGTCCGGCGCGGGCACGGTGAGCGTGCCCGTGGCCCGGACGGGGTCGGCGAGCAGCGCGTCGCGACCGCGCGCGAGACGCGCGGCGGCGCGGTCGTCCTGGTAGTGCACGAGCGCGAGCAGCGCGGTCAGGAGCAGGCCGAGGGTCGCCACGACCACGAGCGACTCCGGGACCGGCCAGCCGCGCGCGGCGCCCGCACGCTGGTAGACGAGGAGCGCGACCGTCGGCACGAAGGCGACCGCCCAGGCCCAGCGGCGCCACGCGGCGACGGGTGCGACCGGCGGCAGCGCCGTCGGGTCGGCCTCGACGGCGTCGGCCGACGGAGCGGGCTCCACGAGCACCGCCCGCTCGGGCAGCCGACGCACGCGGGGGGACGGGCCGGGCGTCGTCACGAGCGCAGGCTCCAGCGCCAGGAGTCGGCGTTGTGCCGCCCGGCGCGGCCGCCGAAGCTCTTCGCGGTCGCGCCGTCGCCCGTCCCGCGCAGCACGCGCGTGCGGTTGGTCCACTCGTCCACGGGCGCGACGTCGTCGGGCACGTCGCCGGCCGCGGCCGCCGCGGCGAGCCCGGCCACGAGCGCGGCGACCTCGAGATCGTCGGGGGCGCCGCGCACGACGCGCACGCTCGGGGCGCCGGGTACCTGCCGCTGCTCGCTCACGCGTCGTCCTCGTGCTCGTCCGTGCCGCGGCCGACGCCCCACTCGGGGACGTCGTAGCCCGCCTCGGTGAGGCGCGCGTGCGCCTCGTGGCCCCACGAGTCCAGCAGCCCGACGACGTCGTCCAGGTCGGGCCCGCCGGGGCGCGAGACGACGACGTACTCCAGGGTGAACGTGTCGTCCTCCAGGTCCGCGGGCGCGGCGTCCGCGTCGTCGGTGTCCTCGCCCTCCACGGGCTCCCAGACGGACGACGTGAGGTCCGGGTGGATGCCGAGCGCCTCGTGCAGCACGTCGAAGAGCTGCGCGTTGAGCGCGCCGACGCGCGACTCGAGCGCGAGGACGCGGGGGTCCTCGTCCGCCTCCGACGCCCCGAACTCGGCGCGCACCCCCACGGCCGTGCCGACGTACTCGTGCAGCGCCGCGGCGAGCGCGTCGACCGCGGCGTGCATCGGTGCCGGGTCGACCGCGCCCAGCGGCGCGGGGCCGTGCGTGGCGTCCTCGTGGCTCATGACCGTCCTTCTCTCGGGCTGCTCGTGCGGCGGGTCGTCGGGCTGGTGCGGTCCGCGGCGCTCACAGGGGGATGTTGCCGTGCTTCTTGGGCGGCAGGCTCGCGCGCTTGGTCCGCAGGGCGCGCAGCGCGCGCACCACCTGCACGCGCGTCTCCGACGGCCGGATCACCGCGTCCACGTAGCCGCGCTCCGCGGCGTCCCACGGGTTGACGATCGCGTCCTCGTACTCGGCGACGAGGCGCGCGCGCTCCGCCTCGACGTCGTCGCCCGCGTCGGCCGCCCGCTTGAGCGCCGCGCGCTGCAGGATGTTCACCGCGCCGCCCGCGCCCATGACCGCGACCTGCGCCGTCGGCCACGCGAGGTTGACGTCCGCGCCGAGCTGCTTGGACCCCATGACGATGTAGGCGCCGCCGTACGCCTTGCGCGTGATGACCGTGACGAGCGGGACCGTGGCCTCCGCGTAGGCGTAGATGAGCTTCGCGCCGCGACGGATGATGCCCTGGTGCTCCTGGTCGACGCCCGGCAGGAAGCCCGGGACGTCCACGAGCGTGAGCACCGGGATGTTGAACGCGTCGCACGTGCGCACGAACCGCGCCGCCTTCTCGGCCGCGTCGATGTCGAGCGTGCCGGCCATCGCGAGCGGCTGGTTCGCGACGACGCCGACCGACTGGCCCTCCACGTGCCCGAACCCGACCAGCACGTTCTTCGCGAACAGCGGCTGCACCTCGAGGAACGCGCCCTCGTCGAGCACGTGCTCGATCACCGTGCGCATGTCGTACGGCTGCGAGTCGGAGTCCGGGACGAGCGCGTCCAGCTCCTCGTCCTCCTCCGTGACCGCGAGCTCGACGTCGTCGGGCGGGAACGACGGCGCGTCCGACAGGTTGTTCTGCGGCAGGTACGACACCAGGTGGCGCACGTAGTCGATCGCGTCGTCCTCGTCGCTGCCCAGGTAGTGCGCGACACCGGACCTCTCGTTGTGCGTCAGGCCGCCGCCGAGCTCCTCGAAGCCCACGTCCTCGCCCGTCACGGCGCGGATCACGTCCGGCCCGGTGATGAACATGTTCGACGTCTTGTCGGCCATGACGATGAAGTCCGTGAGGGCGGGGGAGTACACCGCGCCGCCCGCGCTCGGGCCGAGGATGAGCGAGATCTGCGGGATCACGCCCGACGACGCGACGTTGCGGCGGAAGATCTCCGCGAACTGCGTGAGCGCCGCGACGCCCTCCTGGATGCGCGCCCCGCCGCCGTCGGAGATGCCGATGAGCGGCACGCCGGTGCGCAGCGCGAGGTCCTGCACCTTGGTGATCTTCTGCCCGTGGACCTCGCCGAGGCTCCCGCCGAACACCGTGAAGTCCTGCGAGTACACGCACACCTGGCGGCCGTCGATCGTGCCGTGCCCGACGACGACGCCGTCGCCCGCGAGCCGCTTCTTCTCCAGGCCGAAGTTGTGGGAGCGGTGCTTCGCGAACGCGTCGAGCTCGACGAAGCTCCCCTCGTCGAGGAGCGCGTCGATGCGCTCGCGGGCCGTCTTCTTGCCGCGCGCGTGCTGCTTGGTCCGCGCCGCCTCCTCGGGCAGCCCGGCCGCCTCCGCGCGACGGCGGTCGAGGTCGGCGAGCTTCGCCGCGGTCCCGGTGAGGCGGGGCGCGTCGGCGCTCTCGGTCGTCGCGGGCGAGGTCGTCGCAGAGTCCGTCACGCACCCGAGCCTAGTTGGAGGATCGCACCCACTCGATGCGGCCGCCGCCAGCACCGCGGGGGCCCGGGTTGGTGGGTCCCCACAACGCGGCCGGTCGCAGGTCGGCCGGTCCCCGCCTCGTGCGGCGCGCGCGCCGTGCGCGAGGATGGCGGGCATGGCGACCGCGCACGACCCCGAGACCCCGTCCGGCGACGAGCGACCCCCGCTGCGGGCCGACTTCCTGCGCGAGCTGCTCGTGGCGCCCGCCGGGCCGCTCGCCCGGCTCGAGGTCGTGCCCGAGTCCGGGTCCACCAACGCGGAGCTCGCGGCCGCCGTCGCGCACGACCCGGCCGCGTGGCCCGCTCCCGCGCTCCTCGTCGCCGAGCACCAGCCCGGGGGCCGCGGCCGGCTCGGCCGCTCGTGGACGACGCCGCCCCGCACCGCCCTGCTCGGCTCCCTCCTGCTGCGGCCCGACGTCCCGCGCGAGGCCCTGAGCTGGCTCCCGCTGCTCGCCGGCCTCGCGACCGCCCGCGCGCTGCGCGCCACCGCCGGCGTCGACGCCGTCGTCAAGTGGCCCAACGACGTCCTCGTCCCCGACCCCGGCGCGGGCGAGCCCGCACCGCTGCGCAAGGTCGCGGGCATCCTCGCCGAGGTGCTGCCCGACGGCGGGGTCGTCGTCGGCGTCGGCCTCAACGTCGCGCAGCGGCGCGACGAGCTGCCCGTCCCGACGGCCACCTCGCTCGCCCTCGCCGGGTCCGCGACGACCGACCGGGAGGTCGTGCTCGTCGCGCTGCACGAGGCCTTCGGCGAGGTCCTCGCCCGCTGGCAGGACGCCGGGGGCGACGCGCACGCCGCCGGGCTCGACGCCGACTGCGCCGAGGTCAGCGCCACGCTCGGCACGCGCGTGCGCGTCGAGCGCGTCGCGGGTGGCGACGTCGTCGGGCTCGCGACCGGGCTCGCCCCCGACGGCGGACTCGAGGTCCGCCTCGACGACGGCACGACGACCGTCCACCACAGCGGCGACGTGCACCATCTGCGCCCCCACGCCTGACCGGCTCTACGTCTGGCCCCCACGCCTGACCGGCCCCGCGCGAGGTCGGCGGTCCCAGGCCGGGTCGGCGGCCGTGCGTGCCGATCTCGTGTGCGACCGCCGACCTCGGCGAGCCCGGCCGAGGAATAGGATCGCCGGGTGCCAGTGGACCCGGAGAACGAGCTCGCCCCCGCACCGTCCGCGACGACCGCGGAGGGCGACGCACCGACCACCGAGGCCGAGGCGACCGAGGCGGTGCTCGACGAGGCGCTCCTCGGCGGACCCCGCACCCTGACCGTCGAGCGGCTCGCCGAGCGGGCCGGCGTCGACGAGGACCGCGTCCGCGGCTATTGGCAGGCCCTCGGGCTCCCGCTCACCGAGGGCGAGGAGCACGCCTTCACCGAGCGCGACGCGCAGGCGCTCGCGGACGTGTTCGCGTTCGCCGCGCAGGAGCAGCTCGACCAGCGTGCCCTCACGACGCTCATCCGCTCGACGGGGCACACGACCGAGCGCCTCGTGCTGTGGCAGGTCGAGGCGCTCGTCGAGCACCTCACGCGGCGGTTCGACCTCGACGACACGAGCGCGCGCCTGCTCGTGCTCGACCGGCTCCCCGAGCTCGCGCCCGTTCTCGAGGAGCAGCTCCTGCACGCGTGGCGGCGCCAGCTCGCGGCGGTCGCCGGGAGGTTCGCGGTCGAGTTCTCCGACGCGCGCGCCACCGCCGTCGACGAGCACGAGCTCCCGCTGCCGCGTGCGGTCGGCTTCGCGGACATCGTGTCCTTCACGCAGCGCACCCGCGGGCTCGGCTCGAGCGAGCTCGCCGAGTTCGTGCAGCTCTTCGAGACGAGCGCGCGCGACGTCATCACCGCGGCCGGCGGGCGCGTCGTCAAGACGATCGGCGACGCGGTGCTCTACGTGGCCGACGACGTCGCGACCGGCGCGCGCGTAGCGCTCGGCCTGGCCGAGGCGGGCGGGCGCGAGGAGGACGTCGACGTGCCGCCCGTGCGCGTGAGCCTCGTGTGGGGGCGGGTGCTGTCGCGGTTCGGCGACGTGTTCGGGCCGAGCGTCAACCTCGCGGCGCGCCTCGTCGACATCGCCGACCCGACGACGGTGCTCGTCGACCGCGAGACGGCGGGCCTGCTCGCCGGAGACCAGCGGTTCGCGCTCACGGCGCAGCCGGAGACGGAGGTGCAGGGCCTCGGCACGATCGAGCCCGTGCGCCTCCAGTGGGCCTACCGCGGCTGACCGCACGCCGTCGGCACCCGGCCGCTGACGTCCGCACGGCACCTGACGTCCGCACGGCACCTGACGTGCGCCCGGCGGGGCGGCGACCGGTCAGACGGCCTCGAGGAGCCCCGGGCCGTCGTTCGTCACGGAGTTGACCAGGGTCGAGATCTCGCGCGCGACCATGGGGACGTCGTCGTGCGGGCCGCCGAGCCCGAGGAGGTCGGCGGCACCCCGCGCGTCGACCGCCGGGTCGAGCCAGGCGTCCCAGGCGTCGGACGGCAGGGCGAGCGGCATGCGGTCGTGGATCTCGGCGAGGTACGGCGCCGCGTCGGTCGTGATGATGGTCGTCGAGACGAGCCAGCGGTCCGGGTCGTCGTCCGCCTTGGTGCGGTCGCGCCAGAACTCGTAGAGCCCCGCGAACGCGGCGCTGCGCCCGTCGTCGGGCGCGATCCAGTACGGCTGCTTGGGGACCTTGCCCCGGCGCGCCGGCACGCCCGCGGACCCGGCGGGGGACGCGCCGTCGGGCAGGACGCGCCACTCGTAGTAGCCGTCCGCCGGCACGAGGCACCGGCGCACGCCGAACGGCTTGGCGAACGCCGGCTTGTCGAGGATCGACTCCGCACGCGCGTTGATCATCCGCGCGCCGCCCTTCGGGTCCTTCGACCACGACGGCACGAGGCCCCAGCGCGCGAGCCGCAGCGAGCGGCGCACCTCGCCCGTGTCCTTCGCGGCGCGCTCGACGACGATCCGCACCGGGTCCGTCGGCGCGAGGTTCCACGACGGCGGGAGGAGGCGCGCGTCGTCGGCCACGTCGGCGATCGCGAACTCGTCCGCGAGGTCCTGGGCGTCCCGGAAGGAGGCATAGCGTCCGCACATGGCTCCAGCGTGCCGCACGCCACCCACGCTCGCGCCGGGGACGACGGGCGGGCACGGGGGAGGGTCCCGCTCCGCGCGCACGGCGGCCGAGACGGTTGCCGAGGGAGAGCAGGGTCACGCCCAGGACCCCGGTCCGCGCGCGATCGAATCGTTACGATGGGAGTCATGCCCCCTTCCTCGGTCGACCCCGCCGTGCCCCGACCGAGATCGTCCGCCCGCTGGGTCCTGCTGCTCGGTGCGCTCGCCACGCTGCCCGCGCTCACGGTGGACATGTACCTGCCGCTCCTGCCCGAGGTGGGCGCCGAGCTCGGCGCGCCCGACTCCCTCGTGCAGCTCACGCTGTCCGGCATGCTCCTCGGCGGCGCCGTCGGGCAGCTCGTCATCGGGCCGCTCTCCGACCGCTACGGCCGGCGCCTGCCCGTGCTCGTCGGGCTCTCGCTGCACGTCGTCACGTCGCTCCTGTGCGCGTTCGCGCCCAACATCGGCTTCCTCATCGGCCTGCGCGTGCTCCAGGGGTTCTTCAACGCGTCCGCGTCGGTCGTCGCGATCGCCGCCATCCGTGACCGGTTCACCGGGTCCGAGGCCGCGCGCGTCCTGTCGCGGCTCATGCTCGTCATCGGGCTCGCGCCGCTCCTCGCGCCCTCCATCGGGTCGTTCATCGGCGCGCACGCCACCTGGCGGGCGGTCTTCTGGGTCCTCGCGCTCGGCGGCGTCCTGCTCGGCGCGATCGTCCTGTTCTTCATGCCCGAGTCCCTGCCGCTCGAGCGTCGTCGCCCTGCCGGCGCGCGCACCGTCCTGCGCGGGTACGCGGGCCTCCTGCGCGACCGGCACTTCGTCGCGCTCGCCGTGCTCCCCGGCCTCGGGCAGGCCGTGCTCATGAGCTACGTCGTCGGCTCACCCTTCGTCCTGCAGGAGGGGTACGGGCTCAGCCACGGGCAGTTCGCGCTCCTGTTCGCCGTGAACGGCATCGGGCTCGTGCTGTCGGCGCAGGCGAACGCCGCGCTCGTCCGCCGCGTCGCGCCCGTGCGGCTGCTCCGGACGGCGCTCGTCGTGCAGGGCGTGTTCGCCGTCGGTCTCCTCGTCGTCGCCCTGACGGGGGCGGGCGGGATCGTCGGGATCGTCGCCGCGCTGTTCCTCGTCCTGTCGATGCAGGGCCTCATCCCCGCGAACGCCTCCGCGCTCGCGCTCACCCGGCACGGCGAGATCGCCGGCACCGCCGCCGCGGTCATCGGCGCGTTCCAGGCCGGCGTCGCCGGGCTCGTGAGCCCCCTCGTCGGCGTCCTCGGCGGCGACGCCGTCGCGATGTCCACCGTCATGCTCGGGGCCGTCGTCGCGTCGATCCTCGTGCTCGCGCTCGCCACGCCCGCGTTCCGCCGCGGGGGCTGGCACACGCCCGTCTGACCCGGTCTTCGCCGCCCTTTCACACGTCCTCCTGCTGGTCCGGCGCACGTATCCGCGCCGGACCCTCTACTCTCGGACCGTGCCGAAGACCGCCCCCGCCTCGCCGCCCGCCCGCGCGAGGTCTCGCGCGACGCAGGAGACGCGCTCCCGCAGGGGCGGGACCGACAAGCCCAGCGGGGGTCCGCACCACGCCCGCGCGCTCCGCTCGCACCGTGTCGCCCGGGCGATCGGGCTCGTCCTCACCGGCGCGTTCGTCTTCGTCGCCGTCGGGGCGGGAGCCGTGTACCTCGACCTCAAGTCGAAGATCACGGTGAGCGACGTGTCCGAGTACGTCGTCGGCATGCCGACCGAGGCGCCGCCCAAGGACCCGTCCGACCCGTTCGCGGGCAAGGCGCTCAACATCCTCGTCATGGGCACGGACTACCGCGACGCCGAGAACGCGGCGCTCGCGGGCGAGGAGGAGGGCATGCGGTCCGACACCACGTTCATCGTGCACGTGTCCGGCGACCGCACGCGCATGGAGGTCGTGTCGATCCCGCGCGACTCGCTCGTCGACCTGCCCGCGTGCAAGCTGCCCGACGGGTCGATGTCCTCGCCGCGGCGCAACACCATGTTCAACGAGGCCTTCCAGATCGGGTCGGGCGGCGTCGACGACATGGAGGCGGCCGCCGGCTGCACGATCTCGTCGGTCTACAGCCTCACGGGCGTGCCCATCACCAACCACGTCGTCGTCAAGATGACCGGGGTCATCGGCGTGGTCGACGCGATCGACGGCGTGACCATGTGCTTCCCGGAGCCCATCGTCGAGAACCCGAAGTACGGCACGCTGAACCTCCCCGCCGGTCAGTACACGCTCAACGGTCACGAGGCGATCGGCTTCCTGCGCGCGCGGCACGGGACGGGCATGGGCCTCGAGGTGGGCTCCGACCTCACCCGCATCGCCCGGCAGCAGGCGTTCATCGACTCGGCCGTGCGCGAGCTGCTCTCGCAGAACATCATCACCAACTCGCCGCAGCTCTACGGGGTCATCGAGGCCGTGCTCGGCTCCATCAGCGCGGACCCGACGATCGCGGACCCGACGGCGCTCGCCGGGCTCGCGTTCAGCCTCCGGGCCATCAAGCCCTCCGAGGTCGTCTTCACGCAGGTCCCCGTCGTGGACGCGGCGAGCGACCGCAACCGCGTCGAGTGGACGGCGGAGGCCGACGCGATCTGGCAGCGGCTGATCGACGACGCGCCCCCGCCCGGGCACGAGCCCGTCACGGACCCCCGCGACGACGCCACGGCGCCCGCGGACGGCGCGACCGACCCCGGCGCGGGGACGGACCCGGGCACCACCGACCCCGGGACCGGCGCCGTCGACCCCGGCACCGGCGCGACGGACCCGGGCGCGGGGACCGACCCGGGGGGCGCCGAGACGGAGGCGCCGCGCGACGGCGTGTGCGCCTGACCTCGCTCAGGGCCGCGACGCGCCGAGCGCGGCCAGGCGCCGCACGGCCTCGTGCAGGACGTCCTCGCGCTTGACGAACGTGAACCGGACGCGCGACGCGAGCGCGCGCGCCGTCCTCGACCCCGGGGTGCAGAACGCGCTCACGGGGACGGCCACGACGCCTGCGAGGGCGGGCAGCCCGCGGCACAGCGCGGTGCCGTCCTCGAACCCGAGCGGCGCGCCGTCGGCGATGACGAAGTACGTGCCCTGCGGCACGACGACGTCGAACCCCGCGCGGACCAGGCCCTCGCACAGCAGGTCCCGGCGCGCGGCGAGCGAGTCGGCGAGCGCACGCGGGGTCTCGTCGTCCGCGAGCGCGTCGGCGATCGCGGGCTGGAACGGCGCGCCCGACGTGTAGGTGAGGAACTGCTTCACCGTGCGGACGGCCGTCACGAGCGGCTCGGGCCCGTGCAGCCACCCGACCTTCCAGCCCGTGAACGAGAACGTCTTGCCGGCCGAGGAGATGGTGATCGTCCGCTGCCGCATCCCCGGCAGGGTCGCGATCGGCACGTGCCGGGCGTCGTCGAACGTCAGGTGCTCGTACACCTCGTCCGTGACGACCACGGCGTCGTGACGGCGCGCGACGGCGGCGATCGCGTCGAGCTCGTCGAGGTCGAGCACCGTGCCCGTCGGGTTGTGCGGCGAGTTCACGACGATCAGGCGCGTGCGGTCGGTGACGGCCGCGCGCAGCGCGTCCACGTCGAGCCGGAACCGGTCGGGCCCGGGGAGCAGGGGGACCGTGACGTGCCGGGCGCCCGCGAGCGCGATGCACGCGGCGTGGGAGTCGTAGAACGGCTCGAGCGTCACGACGTCGTCGCCCGGCCCGGCGAGCGCGAGGATCGTCGCCGCGAGCGCCTCGGTCGCGCCCGTCGTCACGAGCACCTCGGTCTCCGGGTCGGGGTCCAGGCCGTAGTGGCGGAACTGGTGGCTCGCGACGGCGTTGCGCAGCGCGAGGACGCCCGGGCCCGGCGGGTACTGGTTGTGGCCGTCCTCGATCGCGCGCACCGCGGCGTGCTTCACGGCGAGCGGGCCGTCGACGTCAGGGAAGCCCTGCCCGAGGTTGATCGCCCCGGTGCGCTGCGCGAGCGCAGTCATCTCCGCGAAGATCGTCGCCGCCACCGCGCCGTCGGCGCCGAGCAGGCCCGTGGCGCGTGCGGCGGCCTGCCAGCGGCCGGGCGGGAGGTCCGTCATGGCCCGACCCTAGCCGTCGCGACGACCACGATGTGGGACGCCGGGAGCGCGGTCCCCCCTCGGTGGCGCGCGATTCCGGGGCGCCCGCGACCTTGTCCACAGGGGCGGTTCACGGGGGCGCGTCCATGCCCTACTCTCTGGCGCAGATCGTTGACGACCGGCGGGGCAGCCGGCCGACGGAGCAGGGGGAATGCTCGACATGTCTACGGACACGCACGCCGTCGGCGTGCTCGAGGGCGAGGTGCGCGAGCTCGTCCGGCGGCGCGGGGTCGACCCCGCGCGCGACCGCGCGGCCGTCGACCAGCTCGTCCGCGACGTCGTCGCGGACTACGAGACGCGCAGCGTGCTCGGGGCCGTCGCGCCCCTCGCCGACCCGGCCGCCGCCGGTCGCGCGGTCGTCGACGCCGTCGCCGGTCTGGGGCCGCTCCAGCCGTACCTCGACGACCCGGAGATCGAGGAGATCTGGATCAACGCACCCTCCCAGGTGTTCGTGGCGCGCGGCGGGGCGTCGGAGCTGACGACGACGATCCTCACGGCGCAGCAGGTGCGCGACCTCGTGGAGCAGATGCTGCGGTCCTCCGGGCGTCGGCTCGACCTGTCGAGCCCGTTCGTCGACGCGTGCCTCCCGGGCGGGGAGCGGCTGCACGTCGTCATCCCCGACGTTCACCTGCGCTGCGCATGGGTCCGGCGTGCGCGCGGGTGGCCTGCGCTACCGTCTGGGCATGTTCAGTGACTGGGACAGCATGGACTTCCTCGGGTGGGGGCTCGTCGTCGTGCTCGTGCTCCTCGTGGCCGCGCTCGTCACGTACCTGGTGCGGTCGTTGGGGAGCGCGGGTCGGCGTCGTGCGGCCGAGCGCGCCGAGCTCGAGGAACTGCGGCGCCGCGTCGACCGTCAGAACTAGTCGCCCGCGCGCGGCTCGGACCGTCCACCGTCGCGCTGGCGCGGCGGGAACTTGAGCCGCCCGCCTCGCCGGACGCGTGTCTGCTCGCGCGGTTCAGCGCCGCTCGACGGCGTCGGCCCACAACCACGCCCACCCCTCGCGCCCCTCGTGCGAGACGTAGCGCACGTGGACCTGGCGGCCCGCCCATGCGACGGCCTCGCCGTCGACGCGCGCCTCGCCGCTCTGGCGCTGCGTGATCCACGCCCGCACCGGGATGCCCTCGGCCGGGCGCACGATCCGCTCGCCGCGCCGCGCGAGCTCGGGCGCTTCCTCGGCGTGATCGCGCAGCGGCACCGTCTCGATGCCGGACGGCCAGCCGCCCGGAGGCGGGCGTCGACGAGTACCCACGGCCTCATCGTATTCGAACGTGCGTTCGATGATTCGTCGTGCAGCCGTACCGGTGGCGCTACGTCCGCGCCGACCGCTGGCCGTCCTTGCTGCACACGACGAAGCGCCCCCGCCCTCCCGGAGGAGGGCGGAGGCGCACGCGTAGATTACCGCTCGCGGATGTCCAGGATCGCGACCACGGCGACCGCAACGGGGATCAGGATGAACCCCGGGTTGGTCCCTCGCTCGGCGATCCCGATCAGCATCAAGGCGGTCGCGACGATCGCGACGAAGAGGACCGCGACACTGATCAGGTTGAACCGTCGCGGGCGACCGGAGTCTCTACTCGCTGGGGGATGGTGCAGGGTCTGCATCGTCCCCTCCTCGCTTCGTCCTCACGACCCTAGTGAGCGCCCATTCGCGTGTGGTGCGGCCGTCCCGGGTCGTTGCGACCTCGCGGACGGTCACCTGGAACACGTCGTTCTTGTGGAGAGCCATGCCCTCATCGAGCTTCCTGAGGAAGTCCTCGTCTTCGATCGTAGCCTGTCGCTTCCCACGCGGAGTGCTGACCCGCCACTTCTCGCCCTGGCGAAAGTCGATGCTCTGCAGCTGCGCCTCGGTGTCGAAGGTCTCGGTCTTCTCTTCGGTGTCGTCGAGCTCAGCCGCCGCCGCCCGGTAGTCCGTGCGCGTCGAGACGACCGTCGGCGCGGTGTCGAGAAGGGCGCGGGTCTCGGCGTCCGGGGTGGCGCTGCGGATCTCGAGCCGGTCGGCCTCGTCGCCCAGCGGGGCCATGATCTTCCGGAGCGCGCGCTTCGTCCGCTTCTTCTCCTTCTTGAGCTCGTTCCACACCCCGACGGGGAGCTCGTCGACCGTCTCGTCCTTCCAGTTGACCTTGACATTGCCGTTGTCCAGGTACTCGAAATCGGTGACCTGAACACCGCGGAGCTTCCGGATCGCGATGTCCAGGGCCTTCGTAAGGCCACCGCCCGTCGACATCGCCACGCTCCATGCGGCCTCGGGGTTCTCGGCCGACCACTGGAGGATGGCCTCGAGGACAAACGAGCCCTCCTGAGCTGGGCGCACCCGGACTTCCGGCGGGAAGCCGTCGCCGAAGAGGCCCGCCCGCGACATCTGCCCGGTGAACTCGACCAGCCCCTGCAGGACGTCAGCGAGCTCGGCGGCGTTCAGGTCGTGGATCTGGCCATCCTCGTCCGCGAAGCGGAGCTGGACGAGGCCATCATCGACCTCGTCAGCGCGGGCAGTAGTGGCGTCGACCATCGGATGTCCCCCCAAGGACGGAGTTGGTACAAGCGTGCTGACGCTAGCAGGCGCAGCTCTCTCGAACAGGGCATCCAGGCTCAATTCACCCGCACACCACGGTGATGCAGTCACGACGCGCGCCCGCCCTCCCGGGGGGTGGATTCCAGCGGTCGTCGCAACACCTAGTTGCTACGTGCTGGCGTCTGTCCGTGGTGCGGGTCCCGCGGTGGTGGTGATGTCGACGTCGCCGACGGCGGGTAGCGCGTGGCGCAGGGCGTGAGCTGCCGCGCTGGTGGTCTGGTCGGCCTCGGCGAGTGTTGCGTCGGGGGCGAGGTGGATGTGGGCTTGGACGGCGAGGCGGTGGCCGGCCCAGCGAAGGCGGACGTCGGCGATGTCCTCGATGCCGGGGGTGTGCTCGAGGGTGTGTCGGGCGCGGTGGGTGAGGTCGGGGTCGACGCCGTCGAGGAGGCGGCGTCCGACGTCGCGGGCAGTGCCCCAGAGCAGGACGAGGATCGCGGCGGTGATGAGCAGGCCGACGATCGGGTCGGCGAGGGGGAAGCCTGCCCAGACACCGATGACGCCGAGGACGACGGCGAGGGACGTGAAGCCGTCGGTGCGCGCGTGCACGCCGTCGGCGACCAGGGCGGCCGAACCGATGCGCCGTCCGACGCGGATGCGGTAGACCGCGACGGCCTCGTTGCCGGCGAACCCGATGATGCCGGCAGCGAGGACCCAGCCGAGGTTGTCCAGCGGTTGGGGTTCGGCCAGACGGCGCACGGACTCGACGCCGGCGACGATGGCGGACAGAGCGATCATCGCGACGATGAACAGCCCGGCCAGGTCCTCAGCGCGTCCGTAGCCGTAGGTGTACCGGTTGTTCGCCACACGCCGGCCCAGGACGAACGCGATCCACAGCGGTACGGCGGTCAGGGCGTCGGAGAAGTTGTGGATCGTGTCGGCCAGCAGCGCAACCGATCCGCTGATCGCGACGATCGCGAGCTGGGCAACCGCGGTCAGGCCGAGCACGACGAGGCTGATCTTGACCGCCCGGATGCCCTGGCCGCTGGCCTCGAGCGCGTCATCGATCGAGTCGGCGGCGTCGTGGGAGTGCGGGACGAACACCTCGTGCAGCCAGCCCTTGAATCCGCCCGGGTGCTCGTGCGCGTGCCCGTCGTGCGGGTGGTCGTGCTCGCTGTGCGCCGCGTGATAGGTGTGGGGATGGCGGTGGGTCGCGGTCACGACGCGTCCTCGTCGCGGCTCGAGTGTGATCCGTGGTGCGCGGGCTGGTCGTCGAGTGCGTGCTGGGCCTGGAACACCGCCTGCGTCACGAGGTTGCGCGCGTGCTCGTCCACCAGGGAGTAGAACACCCGGGTGCCGTCCTGACGCGTGCGCACGATCCGGCCCCAACGCAGCTTCGCCAGGTGCTGGGAGACCGCCGTCGGCGACTTACCGACCGCCTCGGCCAGGGCACCGACCGACTGCTCGCCGTCGCGCAGCGCCAGGATGATCCGCACCCGTGTCGCGTCAGCCAGGAGCGAGAAGACCTCGGCGGCGAGCTCGACATACGGGCTGTCGACCCCGAACGCGCATTCCTGCTTATCTACGTGCATACGCACATACTAGCGTTAC
Organism: Sphaerisporangium cinnabarinum; assembly: GCA_003052455.1. Lineage (GTDB taxonomy): Bacteria > Actinomycetota > Actinomycetes > Actinomycetales > Cellulomonadaceae > Cellulosimicrobium > Cellulosimicrobium cinnabarinum. The sequence continues at coordinate 51,714 of QAPD01000019.1, forward strand.
GTCGAGAGGAGCTGCTGTACCCGCTGTGCCGGGGTCAGCCAGCCCAACGTGATCCTGCACGCCTCGCGGCTAGGCGAGGGCGGGGGCGCTGTCGCGTGCAGGGGGTCAGGCGGTCGGACGCCACCCGCGCGCGAGGAGGTGCTCGACGATCTTGTCGGCCGCGCTGATCGGGCCCCGGTTCGTGCCGTAGGCGGCCTCGATGTCGACGTCGTGGTACTCGAGCAGGTCGCGGACGGCCTCGGCGACCTCGTCCTTGGCCGCGCTCACCTCGTACCCGGCAGGCGCGGCCGTGTCGACGACCGAGGTGATCGTGTACACGTCGTCGTCGGGCTCGGCCTCGATGAGGGGGACGGTCTCGGGGAGCTGCTCGACGACCGCGAGGACCGCGGTGGTGATGGCGGCGGTCGCGGCCTGGACGAGGGCGAGGCGCCAGTCGACGTCGGACCACACGAGCGCGGACCCGATGGACGCCGCCAGGGTCTGGCCGAAGGTGCGCACCGAGCGGTCGAGCAGCGCGGCCCACCGGGACCGGGTGGCGCCGAGCTCGGGCAGGGACGCGAACGACGTCGCCAGGGACGCGACCACGGCGAACGCGAACGCGAACGCGGCCTGCCCGACGGCAGTCCAGTCCCCGCCCACGAGCGGGGCGAGGAACGGCAGCGCGGCGACGAGCACGGTCCGCAGCGCGCGGGCGCCGGCGGCCTGCCAGAACGCGGCCGTCAGGACGCGCGGGCGGGCGGTGGTGAGGGTGGTCATGTCGTGGCTCTCCTGTCAGTGGGAGCGGGCGTCGGCGATGAGGTTCTTGAGCGTGTACTTCTCGACCCAGACCTCACGGGCACCGGCCTTGCGCAGGTTGTCGTACTCCGCCTTCGACTGGAGCTCGACGAAGCCGCCATTGTGGGCGAGCACGCCGTACTTGGTCCGCTCGCCGGCGGCGCGGTAGATGATCATGGGGTCGTCCTCCTGGGTCGGGGTGATGGTGGGTGCGGGTGCCGGCTGGATCGCCCTGATCAGCGCGGGCAGCTGCGCGACCCGCTGCTCGCCGGGGCAGGCCTTGCCGCGCGGCCCCCACGTCTCGCAGCCTCGCGCGCGCCACGGGTCGATGCCGTACCGGTGCAGCCCGATCCCGCGCGAGGACGGCAGGCTGTTGCCCATGTCCGCTCGGGGCAGGCCGTACAGGTCGCACAGCCACACCAGCAGCGGCGCGAGCGCGGCGAGCTGTGCGGGGGTCCACTCGCCGTCACCCTTGCCCTGCGTCTCGATCCCGACGCACGAGCTGTTCCCGTCGCGCTGGGTCCACGCGACGGCGTCGGTGTCGAGGTACTGCTCGACCCGGCCGTCGAACGTGACGTAGAAGTGCGAGGACGCGAGCGCTGCGGGGTTGTTGAACCACCCGCGCAGCGACTTCGCGGCCCCGGCGTCGACGTGCAGCACCACGGCGCGCGTGCGCGTGCGCCGGCCGCCGTGGTTGCGCTCGATCGGGAGCCAGACCGCTCCCGGGTATCGGGCCATGAGTGCCTCCTGGGCATGAGGAGACCCCGGTCGCCGTGTGGCGGGCCGGGGCCGTGGGTGGGTGGGTCAGACGCGAGGCCAGGGCGCGCGCTCGTCGAGCTCCTCGCGGGTGACGCCGAGCTCGAGGAGCCAGCCGCGCAGCGCGGAGGCGTTCTCGGCGTGCAGGCGGGCCTTGCGGTAGGCGTCGTCGCGCTCGGTCTCGGCGGTGCGCAGCCGGGCGTAGGCGTCGTCGCGCTGGCGCACGAGGCCGGCGTTGCGGCCTCGCTCGCGCGCGGCCGCGCCGGACAGCCACGCGGTCAGGCCCTTCGCGATGGTAGGGACGAGCGCGCCGCCGCCGACGGCGACGATGAGCGCGGCCCAGGCCTGGGCGGTGGTGAGGTCGATCAAGGCCCCCGCCTCTCAGTCGCGGTGGCGGGTGACGGGCGGTTCGGGGTCGTAGGCGTATCGGCGGATCCGGAACCAGCGCACCGCGAGCAGCAGCGCGAGGATCGTCATGGCGCCGGCCTGGGGCCACCGGTTGCCCTCGGGGATCGTGAGCTCGAGGACGACGGTGACCATGACCCACACCGCGAGTCCGGTGATGCACGCGATGACTGCCGCCCGCTCGAGCCACCAGATCCCCGGCAGGGTCGCGAACACGCCGAGGGCGCCGCCGAGGATGAAGCTCGCCGCCCAGATCGTCGTGAGCAGCGGCCCGAGTTCGCCGGCCACCGACGACGGCGGGTCCGCGAGCGCCGAGAGCCCGACGCCGAGCCCGACGACGTAGGCGATCCAGTGCAGGACGGTGACGACCTTGGGCTCTTGGACCTTGCCCCACAACGCGCGGGCCGCGGTCACAGCCATCTCACGACCTGGTAGGAGAGGTAGGGGTAGTTGACGGACGCGGCGCCCGCGGCGCGCTGGGCCTGCAGCGTGATGATCGACTCGCCCGCCTCGAAGTCGATCTCCTTCATCGCCGACCCGGGCAGCGTGAGCGAGGCAGCGGTGCCGAGGTTCTGGATCGCGGCGGACCCGGGCGTCGGTGCCTCGGGGCCGGACGTCGTGGCGCCAGAGACGTTGATGCCGGCGCGCAGTCCCGCGCCTGCGACGGTGGTGACCATCCACATCTGCGCCTGCAGCCGCACGCGGGCCCGGGCGGGCAGGTCGAGGGTGAGCGTGGCGCCGGCGACGTCCGCGTAGGCGGTCGCCGCGACGGCACGCTGCCCGTTGACCGCGACCGAGCCCGACGGGGGCATCTCGGCGGCCCACAGGCCCGACCCCGACGAGCGGGCGAACGCGAGCCAGTCGCCTCCGACGCCGGTCCACATGCGCAGCGTGGTGCCAGACCCGGTCATGCACAGCTGCCCGTCCACCGGGGAGGGGTAGGCGGCGTCGCGCGCGTCGGTGTTGGAGAACCGCGGGACGGCGCGAGACATCAGGGCGTAGAACACCACGCGCAGGTCGTCAGGGATCGCGGGCGGGTCGTCGTAGTCCGGCAGCTGCACCGCCTGGATCGTGTCTGGGCTCGCCATCGTCAGGCCTCCTCGCGGATCTGGGGTTCGGGGTAGTCCGCCGCGACCGCGACGACGTGCGTGGGCGTCACGACGAGCGACTGGACCGCGGCCGGGTCGTACCCGAGGGCGCGGATCACGTCCCCCGGGGTCCGGTCGGGCGCCGGTTCGATCAGTGGCGGGTCGGCGGGGGTCAGGGGCACGAGGTCTCCTAGGCGGGCGGGGTGTAGGTGATGGCGACGTCGCCGGGCAGGTCGACGGCGGCGTTGAACGCGTCGGCGGTGCGGTCGGACCAGATCGCCAGGCCGGTGACGGCCCCGGACAGCCACGCGGTCACGAGTTCGGCCGCCAGGGTGAGGCGGGCGCTCTCGCCCATCGCGACGGGTGGGTACCGGTAGGGGCCGAACGTGAAGGTCGGGGTCGCGGCCGGCGGTGGGGATCCGGGGGTGTAGGCGTGTCCGTACAGCACGGGCGTCACGAGCGCGGGCTCGGGCGCGCCCGTGGTCACGCGGCGCCACAGGACCGAGACGCCGTTGATCGTCGACCCAGACGGGACGCGCGCGGCCAGCGACCCGAAGTAACCGATCGTCGCCTTGTCCATCAGGGACTGCGCGAGCTGCTCCTGCGTCGACCCGTAGGGCATGATCTGGCGGCCCTGTGCCCACCCGGTCAGCGGCGTGGTGCTGGTGTACCGCGACCACACCCCGGGGTTCGGCCCGAAGTTCACGGGCCGGTCCAGGAACCATCCCGAGGCGGCGCGCACCACCGTCTCCTCCTCGGGCACGAGCGACGGCGCGGGGGCGACCTTGCACAGCACGACCCACGACGACGTCGTCGGGATGACGACGACCTGGTCCCCGACGGCGGGGACGTAGGCCGGGTTGTACCCCAGGCCCGGGGTGGTCGCGCCGGGCCCGAACGACACCGTCACCGACCCGGACCCGAGCGCCGTGACGATGCCGATCCGGGCCTGGGGCGGGACCGTCTCGCGGATCATCCGCTGCACCGCTGGCGGTGACGTCACTCGTCCACCCTCCCCAGGTCGCGCGTCGTCGCGGAGAACGCCCCTCCGGCGGTGAGCGGGAGCGTGATGTCGTCGACGATGTGCCGGCTGATCGACTGCACCGGGCGCCGGTCGTCGGTCACGACGTCCACGACGTCACCCGCCTCGAGCGGGAACAACGGCACGCTGGTGAGGTCGAGCGTCGTCCCAGCCCCGGTCGTCTTGCCCAGCTGTGCCCGGGCGACGCGCGCGCACTGCTCGTTCGTCGTCAGGGACGGGATCGACAGGTACCGCGGCTTCTTCCCCCACGCCCCGTCACGCACGTCGCCGTACCGGGTCGGGGACAGCCGCACCGTGTCCAGCGCCTCGCCCTGCACCGGGGCCGCCGCGCCGTCCGGGGTCGCGCCGGTCACGACCCACGCGTTGTACACCTCGGCCCGCGAGCGGCGCGCAGTCGCGTCGAGCAGGATCCCGCCCGGCCCCGCCTGGAACCGCCACACCGGGTCCGTGCCCAGCGTGGGTGCGTCCGCGATCACGAACCGCCCGGTCGGGTCGGCGTACACCACGCAGCCGAGGGACTCCGCGAGCGCCTGCGCACCGTCCTTCCACCGGTCACGCTCGATCACGGTCGGCGGCACGCGCCGGTCCGCGCGCGTCGTGACGGCGACCTCGGCGTCGGCGTAGGACTCGAGGATGAGATCGCGGATGATCGCGACCGCGGACGGGCCGGAGATCGTGCGCGGGGACAGCAGCCGGTCGTCCACGACGAACCCCTCCCGGGAGACCCCGGCGATCCGCACCCCGGAGCGGTCGAGCAGCGACCCGGCAGCGTCGTCGATGCGGAACACGCCGACCGGCACCCACTCGGTGCGACCACCGGAGTACACCAGGCCGGCGCGGATCGTGATCTCCTGCCCGCGGGTGCCGAGCGGGGTGTCGGCGAGCTCCTCGCGCGGGAACGCGGGCTCGTCCTCGAACACGCGCCCCGGCAGGCGGGGCGCGATCGTCAGGTCGCACGAGCGCCGCACAGCCCCGCTCGAGGAGACCTTGATGCCGCCGCCCGTGACCGGCAGGGAGCGCCCGCCGTAGAGGGCCTGGCGGCCCTTGCGGACCGTCGCGCGGTACCGGACCTGGTGCGGCCCCGCGACCGCGGCTCGGAACGCGTCAGAGACCGCCCACACCTCAGGCCCCCTCGAGCACGTCGAAGTACGTTGCCGCGCCCGCGAGCACGTCGGCGTAGGTCGCGAACGTCTGCCGCGTCGTCTCGTAGGTCGTGCCCGTGAAGCCCTGCCCCTCACCGACCGGCGCACTCGTCCGGATGACCGGGAGCGCAAACCAGGACTGCTCGGTCGCCGGGCCGAGGCGCGTGACGCCTTCGGTGTGGACGAACCAGTAGCCCGACGGGAACTGCTCGGGCTGGCGTGACTGGATGAGGAGGGTGCGCTCCGCAGCGAGCAGTGCGCGGACGCGGGCCACGTCCTGGGTCGTAGCTGCGGCCACCACGAGCGTTCGGGAGTCGGCATCCACGCCGGACCACTGGGGGATCGCGGACCCGCCGGGAGGCTGGTAGACCCCGCCCTGTGTCTCGGTCGAGTTCTCACCCGGGTTGATGAGCCGCACACGGCATGTGAGCTGGGGACGGCCAGGGGCCTTGAGCCAGAGGCCTGCTGCGGCGCCGGTCGTCATGATGACGACGCTCGCCATCGCCACCGGCTCGCCCCCCTCGGTGATCCCCGTGACCGTGTAGGCGCACGAGGCATCCATCGGCGCGGCGTCGTCCACGCCCAGGAACCACCCTCCTGCGGTTGCGACGTTGTCTGCGGTGCGCACCGGCTCCGTCGGTTTCCCGGCTGACGACCGCGAGATCGTCAGCCGGGACACCGGGGCAGGCCACATGCCGCCGTCCACCACCAGACGCACCAGGTTCTGCGACGGCTCGTACGCGGCTTCAAGGATCCCGTCAGCTGACGTCGGCACGGTGGCCTCCTCTCACAGGTACTGCGCGGTCCGGTCTTGCGCCGTGCCGTGCTCGGCGACACGAGCGTCGGCGACTTCGGCGATGTACCCGTCGAACTCGCGCGATCCGATCTGCACGACGACGCGCGCGCCGGCGAGCGACAAGCTCGGCGTCATGACGACCGGGGAGGTGGAGGATTGAGACGGCGGCGAGACGTTGCCGACGGTGCCGCCGTCCGCGTACCCCGCGAGCTGGCCAGCGTTGATCGCCTCGAGCAGGCCCGGGTTCTTCTGTGCCTCCTCCGTCTTGACGACGAACTCCCCGGGGGCGAGGAGCGCGGGCACGGAGTCGTACGGTGAGGGCATCCCCGGCACCCACCCGCCGCCGGAGCGGCGGATCTGGTACGGCGACGACGCAGGGGAGTAGTTCCCGCCGTTGAGGGCGGCGCTGTCCACGCGTGCCTGGATCGTGATGGTCTTCTGCGACGCGATGCGGACGAACGTGTCGATGTCGGCCGCCGCCGCCGAGGTGTTGGCCGTGACGACGGTGTCGACACGGTCCGGGATGAGCCCGTACTGGTCCGCGAGACGGGCGGCAGCGTCCTTCGTGAGGCCGAGCGCGGTCATCTGGTTGATGAACGCCGTGCGCGCGTTCTCCACCCGTCCACGCAGGGCGTCCTGCGACTCCCCGGCGCCGGCCGCCGCGACGATCTGCTCGTCGAGCGACCCGACGACCGCCTGGATCTGGGCGTCGAGCTGCTGCCCCGCGAGCGTCGACGTGTCGACCATGCCGTTCATCTCGGACAGGGCCAGCTTCGACCCGTCCGCCGCGTACCCGACGCCCTCGATCCCCGTCGCGAGACGGGTCGTGGCGTCGTTCAGCTGCGCCTCCGCGAGCATCGGGATCGCGAGCTCGTTCAGCTTCGCCTGCGCCGGGTCGAGGGCGTTCTCGATGACGTTCGTCCGCATCGTGTCGGCGACGCCCTCGAGCTGCTCGTCGGTCTGCTTCAGGCCCGCGATCGCGTCGTCGGCCCACTTGCGGAACTTCTGGCCCTGCTGGTCGCCAGGGGTCGCGGCGTCGATGCCGAGCACGATGTCGGCAAGGGCGTCGATCAGGTCCGCGGCAGGCCCGCCCAGGAAGTCACCGACCGCCTCGGTTCCGCCCGCCGTCCCCTCGACGACGGCGCGCCCGAAGTCTAGGGCTCCGTTCGCCGCGTCGAACAGGAAGGTCAGCACCGCGGTCCGGTTCTGGGTGACGAAGGTCGCGAACCCCTCGATCTGGGGGGAGAACGCGGTGGCGAGGGCACCCTTGATGCCGTCGGCGGCGACCTCGATGTTCCGCTTCGCGGACTCGATCTTCCCCGCACTGTTGTCGCCGAGCGTGTCGAGCGCGGACGCCGCGGCGCCCTCCACCTGGCCGAGCTTGTCGACCGCGGTCGTGACGTCGAGCTGGAGGATCGCGTCCCCGAGGTCCTCCCACTGCGTGCCGAAGAGCGCGACGCCGGCGGCGTTGCGCGCGACGGGGTCTTCCATGGCGCGCAGCCCGTCGAGCACCTGGTCCAGGCCCTCGCGCGCGCCCTCGCCGCCGGCGGCGATCTTCGCCGTCATGCCCTCGGCGGACAGGCCGATGGCCTGGAACCCGGCGGCAGACGCCTCCGAGGCGTCGGTCGCCCGGATCTGGAACTCCTTCAGGGCATCGGCGACGAGGTCGCTGTTGCGGGCGCCTCCCTCGAGGCCCTGGTTGATGAGGCCGAGCGCGGTCTGTCCGTCGAGCCCGAGCCGCTGGAACAGGGCCGGGTACTCGGTGAACGTGTCGAGCAGGTCCTCGGACGCGTTGGTGCCGGTCTGGGCGCCGCGCACGAGCACGTCGAACGCGGCCTGCGCGTTCGGGACGATGCCGGTGCGGATCATGACGCCGACGGTGCGCGCGGTCGCGCCGACGTCCTCCTCGAGCACATCCGCGACCCCGGTCAGGGACTGGATGACCTGCTGCGCGTCTCGCTTCGTCGCGTTCGGGTCGAGCAGCCCCGCCTGGATCGCGGTCCGCGCGACGTCGATGTTCGACGCGATGGACTCGCCGAAGTTGTTCGCGTACGCCTCACCGGCCGCGCGCCCGATCTTCGCCGTCGTCGCGGCGTCCAGCCCGGTCTGGGCGGCGAACCGGTCCTCCCGGACCTCGTTCTCCAGCCCGGACATGAGTGCCTCGCCGATCGCGGCACCGATCCCGACGATCGCGCCCGCCACCGGGATCGTGGCCAGCGCAGCGATGATCTTCCCCGACAGGCGCCCGCCCGCCTCGGCGCCAGCCTTGTCGCCTTCACCGGGCAGATCCCCGATCGCGTCCTCGGCCTCGGACGTGTCGGCGTCGACGACCATCTCGGCGCGAGCGCCACGCAGATCGTCGAGCGCGGACCCGGCCCGGTCGAGCGCTGCCCGGGCCTTGGTGATGTCCGCGTCGACCTCGGGGGTCGGGTCCATCGCCTCGAGAGCGTCGAGGTCGGCCTCGATCCGGGCGAGATTCTGCTCGGCCTTCCCGATCGCGGCGTCGACCTGCGCGACCGTGTCCGCGTCGACCATCCGCTCGAGCCGGTTCTCGACCTGCTCGACCTTCCGCTCCGCGGTCGCCGTGTCCGCGTCCACGTGCACGGTCGTCTCGAGCTTGTCGAGCTGGTTCGCGAGCTTCTCGACCTCGCCGTACTTCTTCGTGAACGCCTTGTCGTCGAGCTCGACGGTCGCGCGCAGCGGTCCGAGGTCGAGAACGGTCACGGGTCACCTCCGTCGTGGTGCCAGGGCGCGTGCGGTGCGCGAGTCCGTCGAGAGCAGGCCCCGGATCCGGGTGCGCAGCCACCGCCACGACCGCGCACCCATCAGGGCCGGGTCGTCGACGTCGATGCCGCGGTCCTGCAGGTCGGCCTCGACGAGGCCCCACAGGTCGAGCAGGCGACCCCAGGTCACCCGTTCGCCGGCGGCTTCGATCCGCGCTCGCTGCTCCGGCGGGACCTCGTACCACTCCCAGAGGCCCGTGGCTTCGTCGTACTCGCCGCGCCCGTACTGGTCGATGTCGACGGCAGCGGGCGCGTCAGGGCTTTTCCCAGCGGGGCCGCCCAGTACGCCCGGGCAGCCTGCTCGCCGGCGACGACCCACAGGTACGCGGTGAAGCCGGCGTGGTTCAGCAGGTCGACGGACACGCCGTCGGCGAGCATCTCGTCGTGCACCGGGCCGAGCGCGTCCTGCTCGAGCGTCGTCGCGCCGTCGTCCTCGGCGAGGAGCTGCAGGTACCGGGACCTCGGAGCGGTGCCAGCACGGCGTGCGTGCGTGACGGCCCAGGCCGCCTGCAACCGGAGCCCGACCAGCGCGGGCGGGGAAGGCACGCGGTAGACCTTCCCCGCCACGGGCAGGTCGAGGGTCGGTGACAGCAGGTCGCCGAGGTCCTCGAGCTCGGGCATCAGGCGCCGCGCGTGTACGGCAGCGGGGCCGAGGCGCCGACGCCGTTCGTGACGACGATGTTCGCGGGCCCGGCCGACCCGGCGGGCACGGTCGCGACGATCGTCGAGTTGTCGACGACGGTGTACGTCGTCGCGTTCACGGCGCCGAACTTCACGCCCGCGGCACCCGCCACGCCCGTGAACCCGGCGCCCTTGATCGTGACCTGCGACCCGGCGGCCGCACCCGACGGGAGGGCCGTCGTCAGGACGGGCACGGTGGTCGCGGCCGTCGGGTTCGCGATCTTCTCCGGCTTGCCCTGCACGAGGAGGGTGACGTTCACGGACTGCAGGCCCTCGACGCCGCCACCCTGCGGGGCCCACTGCACGAGCGCGTACCCCTCCCACGCCTGCCCGCCGGCCTTGCGCTCGTACCACCGGATGTGCGCGAGCTCGAGGTCCTCCGAGCACTGGCGCAGCTTCTCCTGGCCCGGGTCGTACGCGCCCGTGATCGGGTTCTCCTTGCGCAGGAGCGTCGCGGTGGGCTGGGCCTTGCGCAGCGTGACGGCGTCCGAGCCCCACCCCTCGGCGTCGTAGTCCGAGGAGTCCTGCACGGTGGAGTTGATGCCGGGCACGAAGTTCTGGGTCGCGCGGACCTGCGCCCAGTCGGGCGTCTCCGTGGCGGCCAGGTCGACGTCCAGGCGCCAGATGCTGTTGACGGTCGGGTTGAGGGTCTCGGCGGTCATGGAGTGTCCTTCCGGATGCGTCGGTCAGTCGGTGACGTGCGCGGAGGGGTGCGCCGTCGTCAGGTAGTAGTTCGACGTGGTCTCGTGCCGGCGGTTCGCGTCGGGCCCGAGCTGTGCGGCGCTGGCGCGTCGCGTGTGAGCGACGAGGACGCCGCCCAGGCGCAAGTTCTCCGCACCGTGCAGCACGGCGTACACGGCGTCGTCGAGGTCGCACGGGGATGTGGGGGATCCGCGGGTGCCGCGGCACCGCACCTGCACGCCCTGCACGACATCGGACAGGCCCGATCCGGACACCGGGTACGCGGTGAGCACGACGACCCGGTCCGGGTCGGCGGGCATCGCGCCGAGCACGACACCGACCTCGGCCGGCGTGTACGCAGGCCCGGACGGTTTCCAGGCGAGGTCGGGCACGACGGCGGCGAGGTGCTCGGCGAGCCCGACGAGCAGGTCGGTGGTCCATCCCACAGCAGCCTCCTCAGGTGAGCGCGCCGCGGATCGCCTGCGCGATCAGCTGCTTCGCGGTGTCGGCGTCGTCGGCCTTCGCGGTCTCGAGGTACTTCGCCTGCCGGCCGTCGTCGTGCCGCCAGTCGAGCTCCTCGTGCTGGCGCACCGCGTACGGGGTGTTGAAGCTGATCCCGACCACGACGCCGTCGCCGGTCTCGTGGGGCGCGGACACAGCTCCGGAACGCTCGAGCGTGCCCTCCTCGTGCGGGACACGCCGGCGCGCGGTCGTCAGGACCTGCTCGGCCGCGAGCACAGCGCCGCGCGCCTCCCCGGTGCGGAGCTTCGCGGTGATCTGAGCGAGGGGCAGGATCGGCACGGCTTCCCCCCTGTGACGGATCGTCGGGTGCGTTTCCGCAGGTGGTGACGCGTGACAGGTCCTGCGAGGTTCGAGCGCCATGGGCGCGTGCGTGCGCATGCGCGTGCGCGCGTATAGGGGGAACCCGAGAAAACGCGTCACACCCGTCACAACGTGTCATGACCTGCGCAAACACCGTCGCTCGACGCGTCACGGACGCGTCACTGACGTGTCACTCGACCGCCCACTCCACGTGGTCCGGAAGGTCCAGCGGACCCGACTCGCGACGCGCCTGCGCGAGCACGCCCGCGGTCCGCCCGGACGGCAGCGTGATCAGCGAGCCCGGGGGAGCGTCGGGTGCGGTCGTGCGCGCGTACACGGTCGCGGAGGACACGACCTGCGTGCCCGACCGGTCGCGCACCATGCGCGTCGTCTCGTCCACGAAGCACGCCACGCCCGTGACCGGGGGCCCGTGCACGTCGCCCATCCCGCCCGACCCGATCAGCGGGACGACGGTGACGGTGTGGACGAGGAAGTCGTCGAGCTCGTCCGCGGTGCTCATCCGAGCACCTGCACGCGCGTGTCCAGGCCCGCGGTCGAGAGGATCAGCGCCGCCGCGTTCGTCAGCTGGCCGGTGAGGCGCGCGCGCTCGGCGACGGCGCCCTCCACGCCGACCCACGACACCGACGCCGGGCCGAAGCTCTTCGACGCGGCCACCCGGCCGGACGACGTCGCGGCGTCCGCGCCCGCCGCGGCCGGGTCGATGCCGAGCGCAATCCACGTCGTCACCTGCGAGCACGTCGCGTCCCGGAACGCCGCCCGGACCACCGGGTCGAGGGGGTACCCGTCTGCGTCGGTGCGGTAGACGGCCGAGCGGGTCGCGCCGAGGACGAGCAGCGACGCCGCGACGAGCAGCTGGTCGACGTTCGCGGGCAGGGTCGACAACGACCACGGTGGGTCGACGAGGTCGGCGCTGGTGGCGTAGACAAGCACGAGGCACCTCCTGGGGGTGTGGTGGGTGCGCAGGACGCGTTCTTGGCAGGGCCGGAGGCACCCGGCGTCGGCGGCCCCGAACGGCCTTCACGGTCGTAGCACGGTGCGGGTGGCCGTCGCCGGGCCCGTGTTGACGCACCCACCACGGGTACGTGGGGTGCCGGGCAGGACGGGGGCGCGTCCTGCCCGGCACGTCTCAGTCGGCCGGCGGCGGGTCGGACGGCGTGCCCTCGATCAGCTCGAGGACCTCCGCCCGGTTGTTCCCGGCCCGCTCGGCCTCGACGACCCGGGCCACCTCGGCGTCGTGCGCGTCGGCGTCCGTGTCGTCGTCGAGCCCAGCGAGGTACTCGAGCACCTCGGCCGGCTCATGCTCGCTCGGGTCGAACGGCACCGGGTCCGGCTTGGCGGCGGCGAGGGCGGCCAGGATGTCGGCCTTCTTCGTCGCGCCCTTCAGGTCGACGTCGTGTGCGCGCGCGAACGCGCGCAGCTGGTCGACCTTCCACGACTCGTCCGGCACGCCGTCGGGGAACGCGGGCTCTTCCGCGACCTCCCGAGCCTGGTAGTGCCGGCGCAGCGCACCGATGCCCATCAGGCCGTCGCCTGGATGTAGACGACGCCCTTGTCGTTCAGGCGCTTCGTCGCGTAGTGCAGGTTCGTCGTGACGATCGTCGTACGGGCCAGGATGTCCCGGTCCTGCTCGACGATCGGGCGACGCTTCCACAGCAGCCCGAGGCTGTTGCGCTTGAGGATGACGGCCTTGTTCGCGGCGAGCCGGTTCGTCACGAAGACGGGCAGGCCGCCGATCGTGCCGATGAAACCGCGACCGACGACGGAGCCGCCACCGCCAGCGGATGTCTCCGAGGCGCGGATGAAGTCGTCGTCCTTCCACACCTGGGAGCGCTGCTCCGCGCGGATGTAGAGGCCGGCCCACTCCTCGGGCTCGAAGTCGTCACCGGTCTTCTCGATGGCGTCGACGATGGCCGCCCAGTTCAGGGTCAGCGTCGCCGACCCGGGGATCGTGTGCGACAGCGGCGCGGAGTCCGTCGACGTCGACCCGTCGGCGTACGAGACGCCGCCCGTGACCGTGGTCACCGCGGCGGTGATGAGGTCGGCGTCGACCTTGCGCGCGGCGAGCACGCCGAACTGGCGGATCGCCTCGTCCTGCGCGTTGCCGATGCCGGTCAGCTTCGCCTTGTCGCTGATCTCGACGCCCTTCCCGGCCTCCTTGATGGTGGCCTTCGAGGACTTCTGCTTGAGCTTCACCGGGACGATCGGGGTCCCCTCGGTGAGGTCGTCCAGGTCGCTGAGCTCCATCCACTTCGGGAACTCGACGGTCTCGCCGGGCTGCCCGACAAGGGTGTCGTCGTTCACGGTGGCGGCCGACGTCGCGACGACGGCCTTGCCGGTGAACTCGGCGACGGCGAGGTCGCCCCACACCTCCGGGCGGTACAGGTCGGCGGACAGGGTCTGCGCCATGATGGCGTCTCCGTTCTCCGGCCTACTCGCGGCCGGTGAGCTGGCGGTACAGGGTCGGGTTCTTGACGTAGAGCGCGTTCTTCTCCGCCGGGCTCATGGCGGCGAACTGCTCCGTGGTGACAGCGCCCTCGCCGGTCCCGCCGGCGTGGTCCACGCTCGAGGGGCCGGACGCCTGGACCGGGGCCGCCTTGAGCTTCGGGTTGGTGTCGATGGCCGCCTTGATGGCGGTGTCGACCTTGTCGCCGAAGTCGTCGGCGGTGGGGTCGAGGTCCGCGACCTTCGCCAGGAAGGCGCGGGAGTCGAGGAGCGCGGCCGGGTCGCCCTGGTGGGCGGTGGCGCGCTGGTAGACGGCGAGCTCGACGCGCGCGACCCGGGCCTCGTCCCGGGCGGCCGTGGCCTGCTCGGTGAGCTGCTCCGGGGTCGGCGCGGTGTCGCCGTCCTTAACGAGGCCGAGGGCCTTGCCGAGGTCCTGGACGAGCGCGGTGCGGGCCTCGTCGGCAGCGGTCTGCTTCGCGGTGGTGCGCGCGGACGCGTTCTCGCGGCGCAGACGCTCGATCTCGGCCTTCGCCTTCGCCGGGTCGTCCCACGGCGACGTCTCGGTCTCGGCCGCGCTGGCGGCGTTCTGAGCGCCGTTCACGTCGCCCGTGGACGTCTGGGCGTCCTGCGTGCCGTTCGCGTCCTGGGCGGTCGCCTGCGTGCCCTGCACGTCCTGCGCGGTGGTGGCGGCGGTGTCCGTGCTGGTGGTCTCGGCGGTCATGACTGGGCCTCCTGGGTCCGGGTCGTGTGGGTGGGTGCCGCTACGGTCCGCGGCGTACCGGCGCGCACCCGGCGCGACGGCAAGAGGGGAGCAAGGCGTCGTGACAGAGCAGAAGCTTGCTGAGATCTACATCGCGGACGGGGCTGGAGCGAAGCGCACCAGTGATCCGGAGAAAGTGAGGAGCGTTTTCGGCATCGGTGTCTGCACCATCGAGACCCCGGACGCCTTCGTCACCCTGTTCGAGGAAGTTCCGAAGGGCGCGAAGGAACAGAACCGCTGGCGTGTTCACACAGACAGTGCGGGAGTGCTCCACGCTGCGTATTGGACTGATGATCAGAACCGCGCCTCCGACACACCTCGCCCTGCACTCACGCTTGCCCCTGGAACCTGGCTCGCAATCGAGGGAAGGCACGTCGTCGACTTGGACGAAGGTGATGACCAGGGCAAGGAGGACGGCGGAGGCCCGACGGTCTGGTGAGCTAGCGGGCGCGGCCGACCTGCTCCCGAGTTGTCTGCCGCTTCAACGCTGGATGCTCGGCCAGGTGCTCGCGCATCGCGGCCTGCCACTGCCGGACCTTCGCCCGCGCGCGGGCCGCGGCCTCGTCGTCCAGGGCCGCGGCCTCGCGCAGCTTCCACTTCCGGATCCCGCGTTCGATCGCGCGCTGACGCTGCTGATCCTCGTACCCGGCCCGCTCGCTCCTCGCCGCGGGGACGCGCGTCGCGCCGGGCAGGTACGCGGACAGGGAGTGCCGGCAGTTCGGGTGCTGGAACCCTGCCGCGCGCGCCTCGTCCACGGTTCCCGCGACCCGCACCGGCACGGTGCCGTCGCCCGTCGTGGACGGGACATCGACGGCGCCGGTGACGCCGCCCGTGATCGACAGGACCTTGCCCTCCCACGGAAGACACAGCGGGCACTCCCGCGGCGCGTCCGACACGACAACCAGGTCCACGCCGGCGGCGACGAGCTGCGCCGTGTGCCCGTCGACCGCGGCCTTCCCCGCTCCGGTGCGCACCGCCATCTCGACGTACGACTCCAGCGCCCACCGGCGCCCCGACCGGTCCCGGAAGGTCCCGACACCGCGCTCGGTCAACCGGTCTAGGGCCTGCTGGGCGGCCTCGCGCCGGGTCTGCGTCCCGAGCAGCACCGTCGCCGACGCGTCCGCCACGGTCCGCTGGTACACGTCCTGGGCGGCGCGGAGGATGCGCGGCGCCCACGGCCCGACCCGGTCGACGGTCTCGGCGGCGATCGCCTCCACCGCGCGCAGCGTCGCGGGCGGCATCACGACCTCGAGCCCCAGCCCGTCCAGGTCGCGCACGGCGAGCGCGCGCCCGGCCGTGTACGCCTGACCGACCACCTGCCCGACCACGACCGCGGCTTGCTCGTCCAGGGTCGCGAGGTCGCGCGCGATCTGCGCGCGCACCCACTCCAGCTCGGCGAGCCGGGACGTCGCCCATGCCGGCTCGTCGACGCCGCGCGTGAGCGCGGACGCGAGCCGGCGAAGCACGGCGAGCTCCGCCTCGGCGAACAGCTCGGCGACGCGCCGCGCGAGGCGCTCACCGAAGCCGGGGTCGATCGGCACGCGAACCAGCCTCCCAGGTCAGACCGACGCGCCTACGCCTGCTCGAGCGACGCAGCCTCGGACTCGGGCAGACGCAGCGACGTCGGCACCGCACCCGTGAACTCGACGCCTGCGAGCCCGACCTTCTCCGCGACGTCGGCCGGGTCGACACCGGCGCGGACGCCGACACCGAGCGCGTCGAACTGCGCCTTCACCTTCGCCGGGTCCGCCTGAGCCGCTGGCGGTACGTCGTCCGGGCTCGCCAGGAGCTCGCCGGCGTCCTCCGCGAGGATCCGCCCGACCTCGGCCTTTACCTGGTCTGGCGACCAGTCCGGGTGCACCATCTCGACCTTCGTCTGCGTCGACGCCGCGCGCGCCGCGGACAGGAGCTGCGCCGTCGACGCGAGGGTGATCAGGCCGTCCTGCACCGTCTCACCGAACTCGACGTGAACCGTGCCCGGCTCGAGGCCGCGCGTGCCGAACACCTCGGCGTCGATCGTGAGCATCTTCTCCGCGAGGCGGGCGATGGCGGGCCGCTCCGCACGGATCTTCCGGTCACGTGTCGAGTACGAGCGCCGCTCCCGGGCGTGCACCTCGGTCGCGGTCATCTGCCCGCCCTCGACCCCGTCGGACAGGGTCTGCGCGGAGTAGCCAGCCGTCGAGATGATGCGCGCTGTCGCGTCGTCGCACGCCCGCAGGTGCTCGTCGACGCGGATCTCGAACTGGTGGGGCGTGATCGGCAGGGCGCCGTTCTCGGGCGCCATGCCCTTCACGGCCTCGTAGACCTCGCGGTCGAGGTCGAACTCGGCGCCCTTCCCGGGCCCCGAGGACTCGAGCAGCTGCGACGCGACGACGATGCGGCCCTTCGCGAGGCGGATGTCGCGCCACAGCGAGGAGTACGCCTCGTCCAGGGCGTCCATGAGCTGTTCGACACCGTCAAGGTCGGACCGGCCGAGGTTGCGCCCGATCGGGTCCTTGCGCCACCGCCGCTGCGGCAACTGGTTCGGGATGTACTCCACGCACAGGCCCGGCGTGCGCCCGGTCACGAGCGCGCCCTGGCCGTCGACCTGGGCCGCTAGCTGTACCCGGCCAGGACGTTGGTTACAGCCGGCTGGTCGGGGGTAGACCTCCGAGGGCG
>QAPD01000002.1 GCA_003052455.1 Sphaerisporangium cinnabarinum
GGGGTCGGGGCGGGGGCGGAGAGGCCGCGCGTGGGGTGGGCGTCGGGGGGCGAGGACGAACGCGCCCAGCGCGCGCGCGGGCGCGGGCAGGGCATCCGCGGCGGCGACGCCGTCCTGCGCGTCCGGGTCCAGGGCGGCCGCGACGCGACGGACCGCGTGCACCTCGTGCCGTTCGGGGAGGACGTCGCGCGCCCGCGCGACCCGGCCCGGCCGTGGCCCGGCGCGCTGCCGAGCCCGGCCCCCGCGCTCGTGCCCGTCGAGCCGCAGGACGTCGTCGTGCTCGACGACGCCGGGCGGCCCGTCGTCGTCGACGCGCGCCTCGCGATGAGCGGCGAGCCCGCGACCGTGCGGTGGCCCGCCCCCGCGCCGGAGGAGGGCCCGCGTCGCGCGGCGGCACGCCGGGACGAGACGGCGCTGCCCGGGCCCGGGTCCGCGCGCGCCGTCGTGGACTGGGCCGGGCCGTGGCCGCTCGCCGAGCGCTGGTGGACGCCCGCGCCCCGGCGCCGCGTGCACGTCCAGATCCTGCTCGACGACGGCCGCGGCCTGCTCCTCGCGAGCGCGCGCGGGCGCTGGACCGTGGAGGGCCTGTATGACTGACCGCACCGCCGGCCCGCGCTACGCCGAGCTCCACGCGCACTCCGCGTTCAGCTTCCTCGACGGCGCGTCCCACCCCGAGGAGCTCGCCGCCGAGGGCGCGCGGCTCGGGCTGTCGGCGCTCGCCGTCACCGACCACGACGGCCTGTACGGCGTCGTGCGCTTCGCCGAGGCCGCGCGCAAGGTCGGTCTCCCCACCGTCTTCGGGTCCGAGCTGCACCTGCCCGCGCCGACCGCGACCGGCGCGCCCGTGCTCGACCCGCCCACCGGCGTCCCCGACCCGCGCTCGACCCACCTGCTCGTGCTCGCGCGCGGCACGCAGGGCTATCGCAACCTGTCGCGCGCGATCGCGACCGCGCACCTCGCGACGGGCACCAAGGGCGCCGCCGACTACCGCCTCGAGCAGCTCGCGACGGAGGCCGCCGGGCAGTGGCTCGTGCTCACCGGGTGCCGCAAGGGCGCGGTGCGGCGCGCGCTCGTCACGTCCGGGCGCGCCGCGGCCCGCCGCGAGCTCGACCGCCTCGTCGCCCTCTTCGGCGCCGACAACGTGGCCGTCGAGATCACCACGACCGACGACCCGCGCGACGCCGACCTGCACGCGGCGCTCGCCGACCTCGCCGCCGAGGCCCGGCTGCCGCTCGTGGCGACGACCGCCGCGCACTACGCGCACCCGCGCGACGCCGACCTCGCGGGGGCGCTCGCGGCCGTGCGCGCGCGCTCGTCGCTCGACGACCTCGACGGCTGGCTGCCCGGTGCCCCGACGACCCACCTGCGCTCCGCGGCGGAGATGCTCGCGCGCCACCCCCGGCACCCGCAGGCCGTCGCGACCGCGGCCGCGCTGGGGGACGAGTGCGCGTTCGACCTGCACCTCGTCGCGCCCGACCTGCCGCCGTACCCGGTGCCGGACGGGCACACGGAGGCCACGTGGCTGCGCGAGCTCGTGCGGCGCGGCGGCGAGGACCGGTACGGGCCGCGCGGCCAGGAGAAGATCAGGGGCGCGTGGGCGCAGATCGACCACGAGCTGCGCGTCATCGAGGACCTGCACTTCCCGGGGTACTTCCTCGTCGTCTACGACCTCGTCGAGTTCTGCCGCAGGAACGGGATCCTCGCCCAGGGCCGCGGGTCGGCCGCGAACTCCGCGGTCTGCTACGCGCTCGGCATCACGGCCGTCGACGCGGTGAAGCACGGCCTGCTGTTCGAGCGCTTCCTCGCGCCCGAGCGCGACGGCCCGCCGGACATCGACATCGACATCGAGTCGGCGCGGCGCGAGGAGGTCATCCAGCACGTCTACGCGACGTTCGGGCGCACGCACGCCGCGCAGGTCGCGAACGTCATCTCCTACCGGCCGAAGTCGGCGGTGCGCGACGCGGCCCGGGCGCTCGGGTACGACGTCGGGCAGGCCGACGCGTGGAGCAAGTCGATCGAGCGGTGGGGGTCGCTGCGCGGTCCCGACCCGTCGTCGCCCGCGGCGGACCGGGCGGCGAAGGAGCGGGCGATCGCGGCGAGGACCCCGGGGTCCACCGGCCCGGCCGCCCCGCGGGTCACGACGCGCACCGCCCGGAAGGACGCCGCGACGTCGCGCCTGTGGGGGAGCCGGGACTGGTCGCCCGACCTCACGGGCCGGGGCGCGCGCGTCGTCGACCCGCTCGCCGTGGACGAGGGCGACGTCCTGCGCGCGGACGACACGCACGACGTCGTGCCCGCGCACCGGCCGCCGTCGGCCGCGCAGGAGGGCGAGATCCCGGACGCGGTGCTCGACCTCGCCGACCGGATGCTGCGCCTCCCGCGGCACCTGGGCATCCACTCGGGCGGCATGGTCATGTGCGACCGCCCGGTCATCGAGGTGTGCCCCGTGGAGTGGGCGCGCATGGAGGGCCGCACCGTCCTGCAGTGGGACAAGGAGGACTGCGCGGACGCGGGGCTCGTGAAGTTCGACCTCCTGGGCCTCGGGATGCTCACGGCGCTGCGCATCGGGTTCGACCTCGTGGAACGGCACGAGGGCGGCCCGCGCCTCGCGCTGCACACGCTGCCCGAGGACGACCCGGCGGTGTACGACCTGCTGTGCGCGGCCGACACCGTCGGCGTGTTCCAGGTCGAGTCGCGCGCGCAGATGGCGACGCTCCCGCGCCTGCGACCCCGAAGGTTCTACGACATCGTCATCGAGGTCGCGCTCATCCGCCCCGGGCCCATCCAGGGCGGGTCCGTGCACCCGTACATCAACCGCGCGCGCAAGCGGGAGAAGGTGACGTTCCTGCACCCGCTGCTGGAGAAGTCGCTCGGCAAGACGCTCGGCGTGCCGCTGTTCCAGGAGCAGCTCATGCAGATGGCGATCGACGTCGCGGGCTTCTCCCCGAAGGAGTCCGACCAGCTCCGGCGCGCGATGGGGTCCAAGCGGTCGGTCGAGCGCATGGAGGAGCTGCGGGGGCGGCTCATGGACGGGATGCGGGAGAAGGGCGTCACCGACCCGGCCGTGCGCGAGGAGATCTACGACAAGCTCAAGGCGTTCGCCGACTTCGGGTTCCCCGAGTCGCACGCGTACTCGTTCGCGTTCCTCGTCTACGCGAGCTCGTGGCTCAAGGTGCACCACCCCGCCGCGTTCTACGCGGGGCTGCTCGCGGCGCAGCCGATGGGGTTCTACTCGCCGCAGTCGCTCGTGGCGGACGCGCGCCGCCACGGCGTCACCGTGCTGCGTCCCGACGTCAACGCGTCCGACGTCGAGGCGACGGTCGAGCGGCTGCCCGCCGAGCATGCGGGTGCCGACCCTCAGGACGTCCGGACGGGCAGCGACCGCATGCTCGGCGGGGAGGTGGGGGTCGACACCCGCTACGGGCCGGCGCCTGATCTCGGGCTCGCGGTGCGGCTCGGGCTCGCGAGCGTGCGCGGGCTGGGGAAGGACGCGGCCGAGCGCGTCGTCGCGGTGCGCGGGGCACCGGGGGAAGGGCGTCCCTTCAGCGACCTGCGCGACCTCGTGCGGCGCGTCGACCTCACGACCGCCCAGCTCGAGGGGCTCGCGACCGCCGGCGCGACCGACGGTCTCGGCGTGACACGACGCGAGGCGCTGTGGGCGGCCGGCGCGCTCGCGCAGGAGGGGCCGGGGACGCTGCCGGGCGTGAGCGTCGGCGTCGAGGCGCCGGCGCTGCCCGGCATGACCGACGTCGAGACCGCCGTCGCCGACGTCTGGGCCACGGGCGTGTCCACCGGCTCCTACCCGACGCAGTACGTGCGCGACGGCCTCACCGCGGCCGGGGTGCTCACCGTCGTCGGCGCCGTCGCGGTGTCGCGCGAGATCGAGCAGGTCGACGAGGCGGAGCGCGCCGCGGGCGAGGTGCCGGGCACGCGCCCGCACCCGCCGTCGCGCGTCGCCGTGGGCGGCGTCGTCACGCACCGCCAGCGACCCGGGACCGCGGGGGGCGTGACGTTCCTGTCGCTCGAGGACGAGACGGGCATCCTCAACGTCGTGTGCTCGCCCGGGCTGTGGCAGCGGTTCCGGAAGGTCGCGCGCGGGTCCGCGGCGCTCGTCGTGCGCGGGCGGCTCGAACGGGCCGACGGCGCCACGAACCTCGTCGCGGAGCACCTCGCGCCGCTCTCGCTCCAGGTCGGCACGACCTCGCGCGACTTCCGCTGACGCGCGAGGCGGGACCGCGGCGCCGTGGCCGGCATGGTAGGAACGGACCGGGTACCGCGCGGGCGACAACGCCCCCGGGCCCGCACCGTCTCGCCGACGAGAGGAAGCCCGCGATGCCGCCCCGCCTCACCGCCCGCACGATGCTCTGGACCGGGGTCGGCCTGGCCGTCGGGAGCGCGGTCGTCCAGAACGTCGGCCTCATGAACCTCACCTACGCGTTCGCGGGCACGTGGTTCGTGGGCGTGCTGCTCACCGTGCTGCAGGTCGCGTTCACCGGGGGCGTCGTGCTCGCCGCGGGGTCGTTCGTCGTGCGGGCGCTCCAGCCCGACGACGGCGCCCTGCCCGGGCGGTCGGCTGCCGCGTCGCGGTGGGAGGACCGGGACAACCGGCTGTCCTGACCCGGGGCGCTCGCGGCCGGTGGACGGGCACGGTCGTGCGGGGGGTCCCTCGTGCCGGGGTTGGTCGTGCGGGGGTCGGTCGTGCGGGGGTCGGTCGTGCGGGCGTGGTCGGGCGCGGCCTACGGGCCGACCGGCACCGCGACGCACACCTCGAACGTGTCCCGCGCGCGGCGCAGCAGGTACCGCACCTCCTGCGCCTCCTGCTCGTTCGCGTACTCGTCGCGGTAGCTCCAGCGCGCGTG
This sequence comes from Sphaerisporangium cinnabarinum, assembly GCA_003052455.1. Classification (GTDB taxonomy): domain Bacteria; phylum Actinomycetota; class Actinomycetes; order Actinomycetales; family Cellulomonadaceae; genus Cellulosimicrobium; species Cellulosimicrobium cinnabarinum. Next base: position 4,860 of record QAPD01000002.1, read on the forward strand.
CGCCCAGACGAGCGCGTCGCCGACCTCCTCGACCCCGACGAGGTGCGCGACCACGCCGACGAGCCCGCGCTCGCGGAACCCCCGGGCGAGCTCGGCCGTCGACGCGCGCACGTCCTCGGGGTCGCCGAGGAGCACCGCATCGGTCGTGCCGACGACGAGCGCCGGGAAGGCGTAGCTCTCGCCGATCGTGTCGAGGTCGCCCGTCGAGAGCGCGACGCCGTAGGTCGTGAGGAACGTGCGGACGTCGTCGGCGTCGAAGGACTCGGTGGAGGGCTCCATGGTCCCGTTCTACCCCCTCCGCCGGGCCGCGGCGCGGGCGGCGCGCGCCCGCGGCCCGGGGCTCACGGCAGCAGGGCAGCGCCGACCTGCTCGAGGAGCGCGAGGTCGGCGAGGATCGTCGCGTGCTCGGCGGCGACCCGGGCCGTGTCGTCGGGGTCCGCCGTCGTGCGCGCCGCGGCGGGGGTGGTCGTGGTGGTCCCCGGCGCGAGGACCGCGAGCCCGTGCTCGACCACCGGGGCGAGGTAGTCGGCGTCGAGCACGATCTCCGAGCGCTCGACGCCGCGGGACGTGCGCACCGCGACCGCGAACCCCGCGGTCGGGTGGGCGCCCGGGTCCAGGAGGAGCAGCCGGACGTCGACACCGCCCAGCCGCGTCGTGGCGACGATCCCGTCCGCCGAGCGCGTCACGACGGGCGGCGACCACGCCGCTCCGGGCGGCGCGTCGACGACGGCGCGCGCGGCCTCGACGACGTGGATGCCGAGGAAGAACAGCCCGTCGCGCTCGTCGTGCGGGTCCGCGGGGCCGGACACCTCGACCGCAGGCCCGAGCTGCGACGCCGGTGCCGTGGGGACGACCGGCGCGACGGGACCTCCGGCAGCGGTCGCGAGGGCGGCGCGCGCCGCCGCGACCTCGGGCGCGAACCGCAGCGCGGACGCCGTCGTCACGGCCGTGCCGTGCGCGCGCGCCACGTCGAGCGTCGCCCGCGCGTCGGCCACCGACGCGGCGAACGGCTTGTCCACGAGCACCGGGACGCCCGCCGCGACGAGCGCACGCGTCGCGGCGCCGTGCCGCCGCCCCGCGCGGTGGGCGACGATCGCGGCGTCGACCCGCCCGACGACGTCCGGCACGGTGGCGTCGGCCGCGTCCAGGGACAGCCCGCCGGCCGCGGCGAGCTCCGCCCGGCGGCCCGGGTCCCCGTCGACGAGCGCCACGAGCCGCACGCCCGGCCAGCGCCGCTCGGCGGCCACGAGCCGCACGTAGTGGTCGGCGTGGGACGAGTCGAGGCCGACGAGGGCGAGGCGCAGCACGCGGTCGATCGTCGCACGCTGCGCGCGGACGGCCGGACGGCCGGACGGCGTCGGCGTGCCCCGGAGTCACCACGCCTGGGCCAGCAGCACCGCGAAGAGCTCGTCCGCGTCCGTCTCGAGCCCGCGCGAGGCGAACCACGTGGCCATGGTGCGGCAGTCGCGCAGGAGGAGCTCGGTGCCGAACGGGTTCGCCACGAGGTCCACGACCTGCGGCAGGTCGATGACGACGATCCGGTCGCCGTCCGCCAGGACGTTGTACGGCGACAGGTCGCCGTGGGCGTAGCCGAGCCGGGCGAGCACGGCCATCGCGTCGCGGACCTGGTCCCACCACGACGCGAGGAGGTCGCGGTCGGGCCGCGTGCGCGCGAGCCGCGGCGCGGCCTCGTGCGAGACGCCGTCGGACGTGCCGACGAACTCCATGAGGATCTCGTCGCCGTCGATCTGGACGGGGTACGGGACGGGCGCACCGGCCGACCACAGCTCGCAGAGCGCGGCGAACTCCGCCGCGGCCCACTGCCCGGCCGCGACCTGGCGCCCGTAGCGCGACTTGCGGTCGAGCGCGCGGCGGTCGCGCGTCCGGCGCACGCGGCGGTCCTCGGTGTAGACGGTGTCGCGCCGGAACGAGCGGTGGTCGAGGTCGCGGTAGCGCTTCGCGGCGAGCAGGCTGCGGCGCGCGGGGTCGCCGGGGACGGCCCGCTCCAGGAGGAAGACGTCCGCCTCCTTGCCGGTCTTGAGCAGGCCGAGCTCGGTGTCGAAGGCGGCGTCGGCCGTCACCACCCAGTCGGGGCGCGGTTCCGGCCCGCGCTGTCCCTTCTCGACGGCAGACCACGTGGACCAGCGCTGGTCGTCGCCGAGCGCCGCGTCGAGGACGCCGGCCTCGGCCTCGGCGTCGGCCAGGTCGGCGAGGCGCCGCAGGCGGCGCGGCGGGGGAGTGCGGGGGTCCCGGGCCAGGGCCGGGGGGAGGGAGAGGTCGGGGTACGGCAGGTCGTGCTCGGGCACGGGGGCTCCTCGGGGGAGGGGAGCGCGCGTCGCCGCGGCCGCCGGGCGGCGGTCGGGGACGGTCGTCGCGAGCGGTCGTGGACCGGTCAGCGGCGGCGGGGGCTCCCGGGGATGGTGGACACGCGAGCGGAGCTCGTCCGGCTCATGGCGTTCCTCCTCTCCTCCGGTGCCCGACGGCGCGGGCGACGTCCTCGGACCGTCCCACCCGGGCGCGGCCCGGCGCAAGGGAATTGCGACGACTACGATCGGGCCCATGACGGCGCCGTCGACGAGGGCTGCGGGACTGACGTCGCAGGACGTCGCGGAACGCGTCGCCGACGGCCGGGTCAACCGGCTGCCGCCCCGTTCGGGGCGCACGACGTGGGACATCGTGCGCGCGAACACCATGACCCGGATCAACGCCGTGCTGGGGGTCCTCCTCGTCCTGGCGCTGAGCACGGGATCGCTCGTCAACAGCCTCTTCGGTCTCGCGATCCTCGCGAACGCCGGCATCGGGATCGTCCAGGAGCTGCGTGCCAAGCGCACGCTGGACGCGCTGGCGATCGTGGGGCGGGCACCCGTGCGCGTGCGCCGCGACGGGGCCGGGACGGAGGTCGACCAGGCGGACGTCGTCGTCGACGACGTGGTCGAGCTCGGCGCCGGCGACCAGGTCGTCGTCGACGGCCGGGTGGTCGAGTCCACCTCGCTCGAGGTCGACGAGTCCCTCCTCACCGGCGAGTCGGACCCGGTCGTCAAGCAGCCCGGGGACCGGCTGCTGTCCGGGAGCTTCGTGGCGGCCGGCTCGGGCGCCTACCGGGCGACGGAGGTCGGCGCCGACGCGTACGCCGCGCGGCTCGCGCACGAGGCGAGCGCGTTCACGCTCGTGCGCTCGGAGCTGCGTGCCGGCATCGACAGGATCCTGCGGGTCATCACCTGGCTGCTGGTCCCCGCGGGCGTCCTCACGGTGGTGAACCAGCTCGTCATCTCGCGGCAGGGGTTCCGGCAGTCCGTCCTCGGCATGGTCGCGGCGCTCGTGCCGATGGTCCCCGAGGGTCTGGTGCTCCTGACGTCCGTGGCCTTCGCGATCGGGGTGGTCCGGCTCGGCCGACGCCGGTGCCTCGTGCAGGAGCTGCCGGCCATCGAGGGGCTGGCGCGCGTCGACGTGGTGTGCGCGGACAAGACGGGCACGCTCACGGAGAACGGGATGCGCCTCGCGCGGGTGGACGTGCTCGACGGCGCCCGGAGCGAGGTGGAGCGCGCCCTGGCGGCGCTCGCCGCCCTGGACCCGCGGCCCAACGCGTCCGTCGCCGCGGTCGCGGAGGCGTTCCCGGAGCCGCCGGCCTGGCGGGCGACCGCCGTCGTCCCGTTCACCTCGGCCGCGAAGTGGTCCGGGATGTCGTTCGCGGACGCCGAGGGTCCCCGCGGGAACTGGGTCCTCGGCGCGGCGGACGTGCTGCTCGACCCCCGGTCCGACGTGGCGCAGCAGGCGACGGACCTCGGCGCCCACGGCCTGCGCGTGCTGCTCGTCGCGTCGACCGACGCGCCGGTCGACGCCACCGCCCCGGGCGGAGGCGCCCCGGGGCACCTCGTCCCGCGGGCGCTCGTCGCGCTCGAGCAACGGGTCCGGGCCGACGCCCGGCAGACCCTGGACTACTTCGACGCCCAGGGCGTCACGGTGAAGGTGATCTCGGGCGACAACCCGGTGTCCGTCGCCGCGGTCGCGCGGTCCCTCGGCCTGGGCGGTCCCGCGACGTCGGTCGACGCCAGGAGCCTGCCCTCCGACCGCGAGGAGCTCGCGACCGTCGTCGAGGGCGCCACGACGTTCGGCCGGGTGCGGCCGGACCAGAAGCGGGCCGTCGTCGGGGCGCTGCAGGCGCGTGGGCACACCGTCGCCATGACGGGCGACGGCGTGAACGACGTGCTCGCGCTCAAGGACGCGGACATCGGCGTGGCCATGGGGTCGGGGAGCCCCGCCGCGCGGTCCGTGGCGCAGCTCGTGCTGCTGGACGACCGCTTCGCGACGCTGCCGTCCGTGGTCGGCGAGGGCCGTCGGGTGATCGGGAACATCGAACGGGTCGCGCACCTCTTCCTCACCAAGACCGTGTATGCGGTGGTGCTCGCCGTCCTGGTGGGCCTCGCGGGGGTCGGTGCGTGGCTCGTCGGCGCCGACCCCGTCTCCTACCCGTTCCTGCCGATCCACGTGACCGTCGCGGCATGGTTCACGATCGGGGTCCCCGCGTTCGTGATGTCCCTGGCGCCCAACGACGAACGGGCCCGGCCCGGCTTCGTGGCGAGGGTGCTCCGGCTCGCGGTGCCCGCGGGGGTGTCGATCGGCGTCCTGACCTTCATGTGCTACCTCGTGGTGGACCCGGGCGCGGGCGGGGCGTCGTTGGGCGGCCCGACGGACACGCTCGCCCCGGAGGAGGTGCAGGCGTCGACCGCGGCCCTGGTCACCCTGCTCGTGGGCGCGCTGTGGGTGCTCGCCGTCGTGGCGCGCCCGTACACGTGGTGGAAGGTGCTCCTGGTCGGCTTCTCGGTGGCCTTCTACGTCGGGCTCTTCAGCGTCCCCGCGCTCCGCGCGCTGCTCTCGCTCGACGTCTCCGACCCCGCGTCGCTCGGTGTCGGCCTGGCGTGCGGCGTGCTCGCGATCCTCCTGACGGAGGTCCTGCGGTGGTCGACGGCGCGCCTGTCCCGCGTCCGCGCCGCGGGCTGAGGTCGTCCTCAGGACCTCGCGGGACGGCTCAGGCGGCCCCGGACGCGAGGACCTGGATCGCGGCCACCACGCGCTCGTACGTCCCCAGGGTGTCGAAGCCCATCTGGTCGAGCGCCGACCACACGAACCCGACCGTCGCGTACAGCCCGACGGCCGTCGCGAGGATCCACTCGCGAACCGATCCCGTGGAGCCGAGCAGGGGGAGGGCGAAGCTCCCGCTCGGGCGCCACACGTCGTCGACGACGAGCGAGCGCCGCACCCAGCGCGGCGAGCGGATCTTCACCGGCCAGAGCAGGGGAGCGCCGTTGGTCGTGAGCACGTCGCCGAGGATGTGTACCGTGACGCCGAGCCCCACCGCGACGGGCAGCCAGTTCCACTCCTCCGGGGAGAACAGGGCGACGAGCGCGGCGACGGTGAGCGACGTGGCCCACGGCACGAGCCTGCCGCGCCGCGTGAGCTTGAGCGCCTTGAGCGCGAGCGCGACGAGGAGCACCGCGAGCAGCCCGCCGCCGACGTAGACCGTGCCGAAGCTCGCGGTCTCGACCGTGACGAGCCCCGCGAGCCAGGCGAGCGCGGTGAACACCGCGATGCCGAGGAACGAGTGCGTGCCCTGGCGGTGCCCGCCCGCGACCGTCTCGACGGCGTCGGACACCCACTCGCTCACGGGGGGCAGCGAGTGCGCGAACGTGCCGTTGTGGTGGTCGGCGTCGGGCAGGAGCGCGGCCCCGGCGCACACGACCGCACCCGTCATGACCCCGACCGACGACACGGGGTGCCAGCCGAGGGCGAACGGGGCCGTCGACGTCACGGCGATCCACGCCGCCGCACCGGTCGCGGCGTGGTTGGCACCCATCATGGCGGCGCATCTCCTGTCGTCGGGCCCGCGCGCGGTTCGTCGGCGTCGGGAGGTCTGTCCGGAACGTCCGGAACCCTACCCGGTGCCGCCGACAGTCCCGGTCGATCGCCCGGAAGGCCGAGAACCGTCGCGTCGGCAAGGAGAAAAGTGTGCCAAGCGGCCGACTATCCGCCGGGGCCGGGGCCGGGGCCGGGGCCGGGGCCGGGGCGGTCGCCGGAGCCCGACCCGCCGAGCCCTGACGGGGGAGGCGGAGGCCGCGCCCTGCGCGGAGGGCGCGCGGGGAGCCGGGGGTGGCACCCGGGGGGCGGAGAGCGGGCGACCTCGTCTGCGGTGAGGAAAGGCCGGCAGGCGGGATATCCGGGTGGTGCGCGGGCGTCGGTCGAAGATTCTCCGACGAATTCGAGAAATGGGGTTGTGCGGTTCGGGAAAGGCGCGTACGGTCTACCTCGGTCGACGACATTCCGGTGCGTGGACCACCCGACATGACCGAGAGGAGCAGTGCCGTGCGCGAACCCGTCCAGCAGGACCGGCGACGTCCCGTGCTGCCCTGCGAGCAGCCGCACGTCACGCTGCCCGTGGCGTATCTCAGCGTGTCCTCGTTCCCCGCCGGCGGCTCCGGCGGTCCTGTCGTCTGACCACAGCGTCGTCACGACAGGCCGTCCCGGGACATCGCCGGGGCGGCTTTTTTCTTGTGCGGGAATGCGCCCTGGCCGGGTGCGTCTTTCGTGCTGCCATTCCCATTCTCCGCCGTCGGTGCGCATTTGTCGTGCGCCCGCGGTGAAACGCACTGCCTTCGTGGTCCAACGGACACGACGCCGCTCTACGGAAGCGGAGACGGGGGTTCGACTCCCTCCGAGGGCACCTGGACGCCTCGCGTCCCGTCTGCTCGACGTTAAGGAGCACCAGCGCGCGTAGCTCAGCGGACAGAGCGCCGGCTTCCGGAGCCGGGCGTCGGGGGTTCGAGTCCTCCCGTGCGCACCTCGCCGCCCCGCCCGGGGCGGCGTCATGATCATCAGGACGACCCGAGGAGGTCAGCACCGTGAGCACCGAGGCCCACGCGTTCCCCGTCCCGCTGTCGGGTGCGAAGGCACCCACCCTCATGTGGGCGCACGAGCACGCCGTCGAGCCCGCCGCGCTCCAGCAGCTGCGCAACATCGCGGCGCTGCCGTGGGTCGAGGGCGTGCGCGTCATGCCCGACGTCCACCTCGGCAAGGGCGCGACCGTCGGCTCGGTCATCGCGATGCGCGACGCCGTGTCGCCCAACGCCGTCGGCGTCGACATCGGGTGCGGCATGATCGGCGTCCGCACGTCGCTCACGGCGGAGGACCTGCCCGACGACCTCGGCCCGGTCCGCGCGCGCATCGAGGCCGCGATCCCCGTCGGGTTCCACGCGCACGACGAGCCGGTCGACCCGCACCGGCTGCGCTCGATCTCCGGGCGCGGCCCGGCCGAGGTCGCGCGCGGCGCGGACGCGTTCTGGTCGCGGTTCTCCGGGCTGCACGGGCGCGTGTCGGACATCGAGGGCCGCGCCCGCCGTCAGCTGGGGACGCTGGGCGGGGGCAACCACTTCGTCGAGCTCTGCACGGACACCGACGGGCAGGTCTGGCTCCAGCTGCACTCCGGGTCGCGCAACATCGGCAAGACGCTCGCGGAGCAGCACGTCGCGGTCGCGAAGCGGCTGGAGCACAACCAGGGGCTCGTCGACCGCGAGCTCGCCGTGTTCCTCGGCGGCACGCCGGAGATGGACGCCTACCTCGCCGACCTGTGGTGGGCGCAGGAGTACGCGGCGCGCTCGCGCGCGGTCATGATGACGCTCGTCGTCGACGCCGTGCGCGCGTCGTTCCCCGGCCGCGAGATCGCGTTCGACGAGGCCGTGAACGTCCACCACAACTACGTCGCGGTCGAGCACGCCGACGGCCAGGAGCTCGTCGTGACCCGCAAGGGCGCGATCCGGGCCGGGAAGGGCGACCTCGGGCTCATCCCGGGGTCCATGGGCACCGGGTCGTACATCGTGCGCGGGCTCGGCAACCCGGAGTCCTACTGGTCGGCGTCGCACGGCGCGGGCCGCCGCATGTCGCGCACGAAGGCGAAGAAGACCTTCACGCTCGACGACCTCGCCGCCCAGACGGTCGGCGTGGAGTGCCGCAAGGACGCCGGGGTGCTCGACGAGATCCCGGCCGCCTACAAGGACCTCGACGAGGTCGTCCGCGCCCAGTCCGACCTCGTCGAGGTCGTCGCCCGGCTCACGACGCTCCTCTGCGTCAAGGGCTGACCAGGCGGTCCTGGCGCGGCGAGCAGGTGGTCCCGGCGCGTCCCGATCTCCGGACGAGCCAGGACCGCCTGCTCGGCGCGGGAGGGGTGGGAGGGGCGTCAGGGGGGAGGGGCTTCACGGGTGGTCGCGGGGGAGGCGGACGGCGACGGTGGTGCCGGTGGGGCCGGGCTCGTCGGCCGTCGTGGAGGTCACGGTGATCGTGCCGCCGTGGGCGGTGACGATCGCGTCGACGATCGCGAGCCCGAGACCGGTCGAGCCGCCGGTGCGGTTGCGGGCGTCGTCGCCACGCGTGAAGCGGCGGAAGAGCGCCGGCCGCAGGGCCGCGGGGATGCCGGGGCCGTCGTCGGAGACGACGAGCGCGACCGCGTCGGCGTCCGTCGTGACCCGGACGTCCACGTGGGTGCCCGGCGGGGTGTGCCTGCGGGCGTTGGCGAGGAGGTTCGCCAGGACCTGGCGCAGGCTCGCCTCGTCGCCCGTCACCTCCAGGTCGACGGCGTCGTCCGGCAGGTCGTCCGGGGCGCCGGACGCCGGGTCGACGTCGAGGTCGTCCGCGCCGGGCAGGTCGAGCGCCCAGTCGTGGTCGGGGCCCGCGGCGTGCGCGTCGGTGACGGCGTCGACGGCGAGCGCCGCGAGGTCGACGGGCGCGCGGTCGAGGGGGCGGCCGGCGTCGAGCCGGGCGAGGAGCAGCAGGTCCTCGACGAGCCCGGTCATGCGGACCGCCTCGGCCTCGATGCGGTCGAGCGAGCGCGCGGTCGCGGGCGGCACGTCGTCGGGGGAGCGGCGCACGAGCTCCGCGTACCCGCGGATCGAGGCGAGCGGGGTGCGCAGCTCGTGGCTCGCGTCGGCGACGAACCGCCGCACCTGGGTCTCGGAGTCGTGGCGCGCCTGGAGCGAGGTCTCGACGTTCTCGAGCATGCGGTTGAGCGCGGCGCCCACCTGGCCGACCTCGGTGCGCTCGTCGGTGAGGTCGGCCGGGACACGGGGGATGGCGCCGATCTCGCCCTGCGCGAGCTCGAGCTCGGAGACGCGGCCCGCGGCGGCGGCGACGTCGTCGAGCGGGCGCAGCGAGCGTCGCACGAGCCAGGTGCCGAGGAGCACGGCCGCGAGGACCCCGGCCGCTCCGAGCGCGGCCTCGACGAGCACGTACCTCTCGACCATCGCGTCGACCTGGGCCGTGCTCGACGCGACGACGACGGGCTGCCCGTCGGCGGTGGTGCGGTGCACGGCGCGGAACGACCCGAGGTCGGGGAGGTCGACGTCGTGCGCCGCGCCGTCGGCGGGGACGTCCTCGAGCGCCGCGACCTGGGCGTCGTCGAGCGCCACACGCTGGAGTTCCGGGGTGACGTACTCCGCGAGCACGAGCGCGCCGCCGTCGTACCGGAGCACGGCGCTGCCGGGGCCCGTGCCCGGGGGGAAGCGCGACGGGTCGTCGGGCCCGCCGGGTTCCGGCGCGGACGTGTCGCCGGTGCCGTCCGGAGGCTGTGCGGGGCCGTCGCCGCGGGCGAGCCGGTCGCTCGCCTGGCGCAGCTCGTGGTCGACCTGGGCGACGAGCTGGGTACGCAGGGCGACGGCGGACGCGACGGCGAGCCCGACGGTGACGAGCAGGACGACGGCCGCGAGCACGAGCACGAGGCGTCGGCGCAGGGCGGTGGGCCGACGCTCCGGCCCTGTGGCGACCGGCCCGGTGGGGCCCGGGTCAGGCACGGGCGCTCTCCGCGTCGGGGGCGGGCTTGAGCACGTACCCGACGCCGCGCAGCGTGTGGATCATCGGGGCGCGCCCCTTGTCGATCTTGCGGCGCAGGTAGGAGATGTAGAGCTCGACGATGTTGGCCTGGCCGCCGAAGTCGTAGTTCCAGACGCGGTCGAGGATCTGCGCCTTGGACAGCACGCGGCGCGGGTTGCGCATGAGGTACCGCAGGAGCTCGAACTCGGTCGCGGTGAGCCGGACCTCCTCACCCCCGCGCCGCACCTCGTGCGCGTCCTCGTCGAGCTCGAGGTCGCCGACGACGAGCACGGAGTCCTCGCGTCGGGCGTTCGCACCGCCGCGGCGCAGCAGCCCGCGCAGCCGGGCGACGACCTCTTCCAGGCTGAACGGCTTGGTCACGTAGTCGTCGCCGCCCGCGGTGAGCCCGGCGACGCGGTCCTCGACGGCGTCGCGCGCGGTGAGGAAGAGCACGGGCACGTCGGGGTCGCGCTCGCGCAGGCGGCGCAGGACGGTGAGCCCGTCCATGTCGGGGAGCATGACGTCGAGCACGACGACGTCCGGCCCGGTCTCCCGCGCGGTGCGGATCGCGCCGTGCCCGTCGAGCGCGGTGGAGACGTCCCAGCCCTCGTACCGCAGCGCCGAGGTGAGCAGCTCCGCGAGGTTCGGCTCGTCGTCGACCACGAGCACGCGGACGGGGGAGCCGTCCGGGCGCGTGAGGCGCGGCTGGTCCGGGCGGCCGACGGGGGCGGTGGCTGCGGTCATGGCTCCAGGGTCGCGCGCGACGCGGAGGCGTGCCTGTGGTGACCCTGTGCGCTCGCTGTGTCCCGACGCCGGCCCGGTCGACGCGCGGTCGCCCGCCGGGGGGCGGGTGAGAAACCGCGTCCGCGAGTCGTTGAAACCTTGACTTTTGTGCGCCTGCCGTCAAAACTCGCTGCATCGGCAGCAGCCGACGTCCACGCACGCAGGAGTGCGCGCGTCGCCCCGTGGGGTCGCCGTCGGCGACCCTCCGGCTCGCGCTCTCGACGACGAGGGAGAAGCACGCATGGATTTGTTCAGCGGCATGACGTTCCGGCGGGCGGTGGCTGCGGCTGCCGCGCTGCCGCTCGTGGGCGGTGCCACGCTCATGACCGCGGGCCCGGCGGCCGCCGACGAGGAGGACTACAAGATCCTCGTCGTCGGTGAGACGCTCGGCTTCCGCCACTCGCACATCGACGACACCACGCGCGCGCTCATCGAGCTCGGCGCCGACAACGGCTTCACGGTCGACGTGTGGGACCCGCCGAACAGCTCGGCAGGGTGGTGGGGCAGCGGGTCGCCCGGCCAGCCCGAGCTGACCATGGACTCCTCGCCGTTCACGAGCGCCGAGGACCTCGCGCAGTACGCGACCATCGTCTTCGCGTCGCCCGTCGACAACACGAACTCCCTCAACCCGGCCACGCCGCGTCTCCTGGACGACGCCGAGCTCGCCGCGTTCCAGGGCTACATCCGGGGCGGCGGCGGGTTCGTGGGCCTGCACGCGGCGACGGACACGATGCACACCGTGCCCTGGTACAGCCAGCTCACGGGCGGCGGCGCGCGGTTCGTCAGCCACCCGCAGCAGCAGACGGCGACGATGCGCGTCGAGAGCCCGGGCCACCCCTCGACGGCGCACCTGCCCGCCGTGTGGGAGCGGTTCGACGAGTGGTACAACTACACGACCAACCCGCGCGAGGACGTCCACGTCCTCATCACGCTCGACGAGTCGACGTACAGCCCGGGCAACAACGCGATGGGCGAGGACCACCCGATCGCGTGGTGCCAGAACTTCGAGGGCGGTCGCTCCTGGTACGAGGGCGCCGGGCACACCGACGCCTCCTGGACCGACCCGCTGTTCCTCGAGCACGTCCTCAAGGGCGTGGAGTGGACCGCGGGCGTCGTCGAGGGCGGCGGCAACTGCGTCACGTTCGGCGAGGTCGACGAGCTCGTGGCGGGCCTGAACACCTCCGCGGTGGGCGACGGCGTCATCGCCGGCGCGATCTCGTCGCTGCTCGGCAGCGCGCGCACCGCGGCCGACGCGGGCGACCCCGCGACGGCCGTCCAGGTGCTCGGCGGCGCGCGCTCGCTCGTCGACCACCTGTCGGCGGCGGCGGGCGACCGCGCGCTGCTCGGCACGAAGATCGACGACCTCGTCGACTGGCAGTCCGCGCTGGTCGACGACGGCCCCGCGCTCGACCTCTCGGCCGAGGCCGAGCTGCGCACCATGGGCGGCAAGCAGTACCTCGCCGTCCGGGTGGTCAACCAGGACGACACGGCCGTGGACCTCACGGTCACCACGCCGTACGGGACCAAGGAGTTCGCGGCCGTCGCGCCGACCAAGAACGCCTACCAGGCCTTCGCGACGCGCCTCGTCGAGGTGCCCGCGGGCCAGGTGACGGTCACCGCCACCGCCGAGCGCGACGGTGAGACGGTCACCGAGGAGCTCGTGGTCGACTTCGCCGGCACCGCCTGACACCTCCCCGGGACAGCACGCACGACGCCCGTCGCACCCCGGTGCGGCGGGCGTCGTGCGCGCTCCGGCGGGTGCGCCGCCGGGCGTCCGCGGCTCGTCAGGCGAGCTGGAGCGTCGTGAGGCAGGTGGGGTCGTCGTCGCGCGTCGAGACGGTCGTGGTGCCGACCCGGCCGTCGTGCTCGACGCGCAGCTCCGCGTCGACGTCGCGCGGGAGCCAGTAGCCGACGAAGCCGTTGGCGCCGAGCGTCGTGTCCTCCTCGACGAGCACGTCGCCGGTGGCCGCGTCGACCACGGTCACGGAGACCGGCTCGCCGGCGAGCTCGCCCTGGCACGTGGTGAGCGAGTGGTAGAAGCACTCGTGCGTCTCGTCCACGAAGGGCGCGACCGAGAGGTAGAACGTGTCCTCGGGCAGCGGGACCGTGGTCTCGTACGACTCGTCGGCGAGCACGAGCTCCGCCGCGCGGACGGAGGCCACGAGGTCGGTCGGCCGGTCGGCCGTCTCGAGCCCTTCCAGGCGGTCCACGACCTCCTGGCCGCTGAGCCCCGCGAGGTCGTGCCGGTCGAGCAGGGCGTCCAGCGCGGACGGCTCGGGCGACCCGCCGGAGCAGCCGGCGAGCACGAGGGCGGTGGCGGCCACGGCGGCCACGAGGGTCGGGAGGGCACGTCGTCTCATGCGCCGATCCTCTCAGAGCGCGACGCCGTGACCAGGGCCGGAGGTCCCGGGTGCGCCGACGGCCGGGACCCTGGCGGGCCCCGGCCGTGCGGGTGGCGGACGGCGTCGCGTCACGCGGTGAGCATGGCCACCGGGTTGTCGTGCGTGAGGCGCGCGAGCACGTCGCGCGGCACGCCGCGCGCCGCGAGCATCTCGGTGAACACCGTCGGGACGTAGGCGAACCCGTTGCCGCCGTGCTGCACCCACATCTGCTTGAGGAACACGTCGTGGCTGAGCAGCACCTGGCCCGCGTGACCGGCCTCGACGAGGCGCTGCACCGCGGTCGCGGTCGTGTGCGGGTCGGGGGACACCCCCTCCTTCGGGAAGGTGATGTCCATGCCGACCATGTCGAACTCGAGCCAGACGCCGCGCTCGGCCACGGACCGCTGGTAGTCCGGGTCGTCGGCGGACGGGTCCATGTGGCACAGCACGACCTTCTCGGGGCGCACGCCCACCTCGTCGAGCACGAGGTCGAGCACCTCGTGCGCGCGGCGCTGCCAGCCAGGCAGGTGCACCTGGAGCGCGACGTGCGGGTGCTCGCGCTGGGCGAGGGCCGCCGCGCGCAGCGACGCGGCCTCGCCCGCGGTGAACGACGGCGAGACGCCGATCTCGCCGATGATGCCGGGCCGCACGCCCGTCCCGCCGATCCCGTCGGCGAGCTCCGCGACGATCGCGGACGCCTGGGCGTCCACGGCCGCGGCGGCGATGCGGTCGCCCTCGAACTTCTCGAGGTAGGCGCCGCAGCCCGCGACCACGTGCAGCCCGGTGCGGCGCGCGACCTCCGCGAGGCGCTCGGGGTTGCGCCCGATCGCGGCGCTCGACGTCGCGTCGACGATCGTGCGCCCGCCCAGGGCGGCGAAGCTCTCGAGCTCCGCCGCGACCGCGGCGACCGGCTTGTCGGCGATGTTGTCCGCGCAGCAGTACGGGTCCTGGCGCAGCGCCCACGCGACCGACGCGGAGACCGGCGCCTCGACGACCGCCTCGGAGAAGCGATAGCTCGGCGGGTCGAGCACCCCGGACAGGTCGTTGAAGAGGTGCTCGTGGGGGAGCGTGAGGCCGAGGTCCGCGGCCGCGGCACGGCCGGTGACCGTCTGGACGTGACCGGCGGGGGTGACGCTCATCGCGCGCTCGTCTCGCCGGCCTCGCCGCCCGCGACGGCCGCCGCGACACCCGCGTCGGGTCCGTCGGGGCCGGTGGCGTCCGGGCCGTCGGCGTGCGCCGTCTTGCCGGACGGGATCATGCCGATCCCGGCGGCGACGAGCGCGATGACCGTGCCGATGACGGTCGCGACGTGCACGGTGTGGCCGAGCGCCGGGATCGCGGCGTCGAGGACGAGCGAGCCGACGAGCTGGCCCGCGACCGAGGCGAGGCCGAGCAGGAGCAGCCCGAGGCCGCGCACGAGGAGCGCCATGAGCGCGATCGACAGCAGGCCGAGCGGGCCGCCCAGGTACATCCACCACTCGCTCGGGAGCTGGAAGTCGACGCCGCCCACGGCCGCGCGCACCAGGTAGGCGATCAGCAGGGCGGTGAAGCCGACGAGGAAGTTCCAGCCGATCGAGACGAGCATCGACCCGGTGACGTCGGCGACGGCCGCGTTCCCGGCGGGCTGCCAGCCCGCGAGCAGACCGCCCACGAACGGCATGATCGCGAGCACGATCGTGTGCGGCACGGAGAAGCTCGGGGAGATGACGACGACGGTCGCCGCGATGGCGAGCGCCGCGCCGAGGAGGCGCGTCGTGGTGAGCGGCTGCTTGACCGACGCCGTGACGCCGAGGCGGTCGCAGATGACGCCCGAGATGACGAGGCCCGAGATGAGCGAGATCTGGAACGTCGCGACGCCGAGGACGCCGACCGTGACGCCCTCGGACAGGACGATGACGGCACCGCACAGGCCCGCGAGGTAGTTCCACCACGGGATGGTGCGCGAGCGGATCAGGCCGGGGATCGCGAGCGCCTCGCGTCGGGTCGCAGGACGCGCGAACACGACGACGAACATGAGGACCAGGCCGGTCCCGAACGAGATGAGGGCGGCGGCGTGCCCGTCGCCGATCGTCTTGCCCAGCTGGCCGTTGACGGCCGCCTGCATGGGACCGAGGGCCCCCGCGAGGACGGTCGCGACGACGAGCAGGGCGGTCGCGGTGTCCTTGACCCTGCTGCGGCGGGCTGACGAGCTCACAGCACCTCCCTGAGTGCCGGACGGGGAACCGGTGGTCGCCGGCGTGGTGTGCTTCATTGCGTGACCGTGCCTTCCTCCGACGGTACGTCGGACTTAGCTGTGGAGCGGAATCCTGGTGCCCTCGGGGGCCAGGTCGGTGGCGCGCGGCAGGGAGTCGACAGCGCCGTGGCGGGTGGTGGTGGAGGCGGCGACGCGCGCCGCCCAGCGGGCGGACTCGACGAGGTCGCCGCCGTGGAGGAGGCCGTCCGCGAGCGCCGCGCAGAACGAGTCGCCGGCGGCGGTCGTGTCGACGGCGTCAACGCGCTCCGCCGGGACGGTGACGGGTGCACCTCCTGCGGGGACGACGAGCGCGCCGTCGGCCCCGAGGGTGACGACGACGTCCCCGGGGTGGTCGAGCGCGCGCACCATGGCGAGCACGGCGTCGGTGCCGACGGGCTCGTCGCGCGCGCCGACGAGGGTCGCGAGCTCGAACCGGTTGGGCACGAGCACGCGGAACGCGGCGCGCACGTGGGCGGGCAGCGGCACGGCGGGCGCCGGGTTGAGCACGGTGGTCCCCGCCGCGGTGGCGGCGACGGCGCGCAGGGCGCCGAGCGGCGTCTCGCACTGGCACAGGACGGCTGCCGCGTCGCGCACGAGGTCGGCGCGCTCGGTGACGAACGCCTCGTCGACGACGGCGTTCGCGCCGGGCTCGATGACGATCGTCGACTCGGGCTGCTCCCACAGCACGACGGCGACCCCGGTGGGGCGGTCCGCCGTCGCGAGGCCGTCGAGGACGAGGCCCTCGACGGCGAGGCGGCGGCGGATCGCGCGGCCGTCGTCGTCGTCCCCGACGGCGCCGACCATGGCGACGCGGCGGCCGAGCCGGGCGGCGGCGACCGCCTGGTTGGCGCCCTTGCCGCCGGGGGAGCGGACGAGGCCCGTCGCGGAGACGGTCTCGCCCGAGCGGGGCAGGCGGTCGACGGTCAGCCTGAGGTCCATGTTCAGGCTGCCGACGACCACCACCTCGGGCGTCATCAGCCCGCGAGCCAGGTGACGGCCTGGCCGAACAGCGGGCCGTAGCCGGCCCAGTCCATGAACTCGCGCGGGGCCCAGTGCGGGGAGATGTCGGAGGCGAACGCGAGCGTGCGCCCCTCGCCCTCCGTGCGGACGGCGACGAGCGGACGGCCCTCGATGGTGGCGAGGACGGTCGCGTCGGCCTTGGCGGTGAGGCGCTGGTAGCCGAGGAGGATCGGCCACTCGCGGTCGAGGCCGGCGGTGACGGGGTGCTCGACGTCGGTCAGGGTGCCGCCGATGCCCTCCGGGGTCTCCTCGCGGTCGTCGTACGGGAGGATGTCGACGGGCAGGACGGCCTCGACCGCGGTGCCGTGGTAGTTCGCCTTGGCCTGGAACCCCTGGAAGCTGAGGTACCCGCCGGCCATCATGAGGCCGCCCCCGCGGCGGACCCACTCGGAGAGGAGCTTGAGCCGGTTCGGGAACGGGCGTCCCTGGGAGAACACGACCGGGGGCAGCAGGAGCGAGTTGGCGCCGATGTCGGACAGGATCACGACGTCGTAGGCGTCGAGCTCGTCGAGCGTGGAGGGGAAGTCCTCGGCGACGAGGTGCGAGGGCAGGTGCGTGACCTCGTGGCCCTCGGCGGCCAGCGCCTCGAGCAGGCGCGCGCACCCGATCTCGAGCTGGGCGTGGGGGAACGCGTCGTACCCCTTGTAGTCGGTGGTCGCGTTGATCCACGACTCCCCGGCGAGCAGAACCCGGCTCATCCCGGCCTCCTTGCGATCAGGTCGCGCGGCGACGTCCTCGACGCCGTTGCGCAACGTTGTGTAGCTTTGCGCAAGACCGTAGGGGGCGAGCGGCGCGGCTGTCAACACCGTGCGCGGCCCGACGCTCCCGGTAGAGTGCAGGGGATCTGGGGGACCGCCCCGAGGAAGGGGAGCCATGACGCTCACGCGTGTTGCGCAACGTGCCGGCGTGTCGGCCTCGACGGCGTCGCGCTACCTGCGCGGGCAGCTCAACGTCCAGCCGGAGACGGCGGCGCGGATCGACGCCGCGGTCCGCGAGGTCGGGTACGTCGTCCCCGCACCCGGTCCCGCCCCGCGCGAGGACGAGCGCCGCACCGGGGTGGTCGCGCTCGTCGTGCCCGACTTCGTCAACCCCTTCTTCACCGCCCTCGCCGAGGAGGTCGCGCGCCTCGCGGGCGACCGCCGCGTCCCGCTCGTCGTCGCGCTGTCGACGCGGCACGGCGACGCCGAGTCCGGCCTCGGCCAGCTCCTCGCGAGCGACGGGTCGCTCGGCGGCATCGTCTACGTGGGGATGTCCCGGACCGACGACCGGCTCGCGCGCGCCGTCGCGGACGGCCTGCCCGTCGTTGTCATCGACGAGGAGGTCGACCTCGACCTGCCCGTCGAGACGATCACCGTCGACAACTACGGCGGCGCCTACCAGGCCACGAGCTACCTCGTGCAGCAGGGGCACCGGCGCATCGCCCACGTCGCCGGGCCCGCCGAGCTGTCCACGACCCAGGACCGCCTGCGCGGGTACGTCGACGCGATGCACGACGCCGGCCTCGACGTCGACCCGGACCTCGTGCGCCACGGCCCGTACACCGAGCAGTTCGGCGCCTCGACGTTCCCCTACCTCACGCGGCCCGGGAGCGCGCCCACGGCCGTCTTCGTCGGCAGCGACATCGTCGCCGTCGGGATGCTTGGTGCGGCCGAGCTGCACGGCATCTCCATCCCCGAGGACCTCTCGGTCGTCGGGTGCGACGGCATCCGCGTCGGCCAGTGGCTGCGGCCCAAGCTCACGACGCTCGAGCAGCCCGTCGCGGCGCTGGCGCTCGCCGCGATGGACGCGATCGAGCGCTCGATGACCGGCACCCGCCCCGCGGACCCGCCCGCGCGCACCGTGCTGCCGCTGCACCTCGTCGTGCGCGGCTCGGTCGCCCGGCCCGCGGACGCGTAGCGCGGCGGATCGCGCGCAGGCGGTCGCGAGCGGGCGCTACGCCACGCGCGCGTCCGCGGCCCGGCGGGTCCAGCGCATCACGACGTACAGCGCCGCGCCGACGGCGAGCAGGATCCCCGCGCGCAGCCACGTCACGGCGTCCTGCTGCGTGAGGAGCAGGACGCACGACGCCACGCCGAGCACCGGCACGACCGTCGCGACACGGAAGTGCGGGGCGTCGACGGGGTCGCGCCGCAGCACGAGGACCGCGACGTTCGTCGAGGCGAACACGAGCAGCAGGAGCAGCACGACGGTCTCGGCGAGGCCCGCGACGTCGCCCGTGAACACGAGCCCCATCGCGACCACGGTCGTCACGACGATCGCGACCCACGGCGTGCGGCGGCGGGGGAGCACGCGCCCGAGCGTGGCCGGGAGCAGGCCCTGCTCGGCCATGCCGTACGCGAGCCGGCTCGCCATGATCATCGTGAGCAGCGCCCCGTTCGCGACGGCGATCAGCGCGACGAGCGAGAACACCCACGCGGGCACCGAGCCCTCGGCGTCGACGACCTCGAGCAGCGGACCGGTCGAGCCGGCGAGCGTCTCGGGGTCCACGACCGCGACGGCGGCGACGCCCACCGCGACGTACACGACGCCCGCCGTGACGAGCGCGCCGAACAGGGCGCGCGGGTAGGTGCGGCGCACGTCGCGCACCTCCTCGGCGAGGTTGGCCGACGTCTCGAACCCGACGAACGAGTAGTACGCGAGGATGGCGGCCGCGAGGACGGCGAGCGCCGGCGTCGTGCCCTCCGCGAACTGCGTGACGCGGCCCGGCGACCCCTCGCCCCGCCCCAGCACGACGGCGGCGAGCACGACGACGAGCACGAGCCCGGACAGCTCGATCGCGGTCATCGCGACGTTGGCGCGCAGCGACTCCTTGATGCCGCGCGCGTTGAGCGCCGCGACGACGGCGAGGAACAGCACGGCCACGAGCCGGTCGGGCGCGTCGACGAACGTCGCGAAGTAGTCGCCGGCGAAGGCCAGGGAGAGGCCCGCGGCGCTCGTCACGCCCGCGGCGAGCATGGAGAACCCGACGAGGAACGACACGAGCGGGCTGTGGAACGCGCGGTCCGCGAACACGGCCGCGCCGCCCGCCTGCGGGTACTTCGTCACGAGCTCGGCGTACGACCCGGCGGTCAGCAGGGCGAGGCCGAGGGCGACGAGGAGCGGCAGCCAGACGGCGCCGCCCACCTCGCCGGCCATCTCGCCGACGAGCGCGTAGACGCCCGCGCCGAGCACGTCGCCGAGGATGAAGAGGTACAGGAGCCGTCCCCCGACCGAGCGGGACAGCTTCGTGTCCGGGTCGGTGGCCTGCTGCTGGGGTGCGGTCGGTGCGCTCATCGCGTCACCGTGCCACGACCCCGGGTCGCTCGCGCCGCGGGCCACCGTGCGAGCCCGCAGGAGGCGTGTGAGCGTGGGGTCTCCGGGTCCAGCCACGAGCCCGTCCGCACGAGCGCGACCGGCGGGACGGATCTGACGGATCGTCCCCGCGGGCCTGCGTCGCGCTCCGTCGCGAGGAGACGAGCATGAGCGACACCCCGGAGACTGCGAGCGCGGCCCGGATCGTGCGGCGCGCGGTCGTGCTGGGCGGTGCCGGCTTCGTGGGCAGCCACGTGTGCGAGGCGCTGGTGGGCCAGGGCGTCGAGGTCGTGTGCGTCGACGACCTGTCGACCGGGCAGGTGCGCAACCTCGACGCGCTGCGCGACGACGCGCGGTTCCGGTTCGTCGAGGGCGACGTCAGCGCCGGGATCGAGGTGCCCGACCCGGAGCGGGTCGACCTCGTGCTGCACCTCGCGTCGCCCGCCTCGCCCGTGGACTACCTCCGGCTCCCGCTCGAGACCCTGCTCGTGGGGTCGGCGGGGACGCGTCACGGCCTCGAGCTGGCCGACCGGGCCGGGGCGCGGTTCGTGCTCGCCTCCACGTCCGAGGTCTACGGCGACCCGGAGGTGCACCCGCAGCGCGAGGACTACTGGGGCCACGTGAACCCCGTCGGCCCGCGCAGCGTCTACGACGAGTCCAAGCGGTTCGCGGAGGCGACCACCGCCGCGTACCGGCGCAGCCGGGGCGTGGACACGGGGATCGTCCGGATCTTCAACACGTACGGGCCGCGGATGCGCGGGCACGACGGCCGCATGGTCCCGACGTTCGTGCGGCAGGCGCTCGCGGGTGAGCCGCTGACCGTCGCGGGCGACGGGTCGCAGACCCGGTCCGTGTGCTTCGTGGACGACCTCGTCGAGGGCATCCTCGCGATCGCGCGCACCGACCACCCGGGCCCGGTGAACCTCGGCGACCCGACGGAGCTCACGGTCGAGCGCGTCGCGCGCGACGTGCTCGCGGCGACGGGGAGCGACGCGGGGATCGTGCACGTCGACCTGCCCGAGGACGACCCGCGCCGCCGTCGGCCGGACACGGGCCTCGCGGAGCGCACCCTCGGCTGGCGGGCCCGCACGCCGTGGACCGAGGGCCTGGCCCGGACGGTCGAGTGGTTCCGCGCCGACGGCGGCGAGACGCCCGTCGCGGTCGGGGCGGCGCGCGGCGCCGCCGCGGACGAGGGAGGGGACCCGGCATGAGGGTCTCCGTGCACGGCTGCGGCTACCTCGGCGCGGTCCACGCGGCGGCCCTCGCGCGCCTGGGGCACGAGGTGGTCGGCATCGACGTCGACCCGGCCCGCGTCGCGGCGCTCGCCGAGGGTCGGGCCCCGTTCTTCGAGCCGGGTCTCGCCGCGCTCCTCGCCGACCCGGGCGGGGCGGGGTCGCTCATGTTCTCGACCGACGTCGCGCACGCGGGCGTCGCCGACGTCCACTTCCTGTGCGTCGGCACGCCGCAGTCGGCGGGCAGCGGCGTCGCGGACCTGCAGCAGCTCGAGGCCGCGCTCGCGGCGCTGCGCCCGCACCTGCGCCCGGGGTCGGTGGTGGTCGGCAAGTCGACCGTCCCCGTCGGCACGGCCGCCCGGCTCGCGACAGACCTGCCCGACGGCGTCCGGCTGGCCTGGAACCCCGAGTTCCTGCGCGAGGGGCACGCGGTCGCGGACACGCTGCACCCGGACCGGCTCGTCTACGGCGTGCCCGACGACGGCGACGCGCTCGTCGAGCGTCTCGACGCCGTCTACGCGCGGCTGCTCGACGACGGCGTGCCCCGCCTCGTGACCGACCTCGCGACCGCGGAGCTCGCGAAGGTGGCCGCCAACGCGTTCCTCGCGACGAAGATCTCGTTCGCCAACGCGGTCGCGGAGGTGTGCGAGGCCGCGGGCGGCGACGCGGTCGCGCTCGTCGGCACCATGGCGCTCGACCGCCGGATCGGCGGCGAGTACCTCGGCGTGGGCCTCGGGTTCGGCGGCGGGTGCCTGCCCAAGGACATCCGCGCGTTCGCGGCTCGGGCGCGCGAGCTCGGCGTCGGCCCGGCCGTGTCGTTCCTCGATGAGGTCGACGCCATCAACGACCGCTGCCGGGAGCGCGCCGTCGGGCTCGCGCGCACCGCGTGCGGCGGCTCCCTCGCTGGGCGACGCGTGGCGGTGCTCGGCGCCGCGTTCAAGCCGGACAGCGACGACGTGCGCAGCTCGCCCGCCCTCGCGCTGGCCCGGGCGCTCGCCGCGGAGGGAGCGGACGTCGTCGTCACCGACCCGCAGGCGCTCGCGCTCGCGCAGGCGGCCGCCCCCGAGCTCGGGTACGCGGCGGACGCGCGCGAGGCGGCGGCCGGGGCCGACGTCGTGGTCCTCGCGACCGAGTGGGACGAGTACCGCGACCTCGACCCCGGCGGCCTGGCCGCCGTGGTGCGGGCGCCACGCCTCGTGGACGCGCGCAACGCCGTCGACGGCGCGCGGTGGCGCGCGGCCGGGTGGGACGTGCGCGCGCTCGGGGTCGCCGCGCCGAGCGCGGCACGACCTCAGTCGAGCAGCCCCACGGCGTAGCCCACGAAGAACAGGGCCGTCACGACGGCGACCACGCCGACGACCCCGATCCAGACCCACGGCACGGCCCGGTGCGGGCCGTGCTCCTCGTGGCCCTGCGGCGCGCTCACCTGGTCCTCCGCGGGCGGGGTCTCGCCGGGCTGCACGTCACCGCTCGCCGAGAAGTCGGCCGCGGACGAGCGGTGCGAGGCGTCCAGCGGGTCGGGGTCGGGGGAGGCGGGTCCGGTCATGGTGCGGTCCTTCCGTCGGTGCGGGGGTCGAGATCGGGGGAGGTCATGCCTCGACGCTCAGGGCCTCGTCGCCCGCACGCATCTCGGCGGGGTCCTGGGGCCCGGCGAGCAGCGACCGCGCGGCCGCGGCGACCTCCTCGACGGTGATGCGGTCGAGCGCCGGGTCGAGGTCGGCGGCGTGCGGGTCGCCGCGGTACCCGTCGGGCGCCCGGTCGGGCGCGTGCGCCGGCCCCTGCTCCGTGTCGCCGTGCCAGAGCACCGCGTGTCGCTCCGGGTCCACGGCGGGACCCCACGTGGCGGGCGGGGTGGGGCCGAACAGCACCACCGACGGGGTGCCGTACGCGGTCGCCAGGTGGGCCACGCCCGTGTCCCCGCAGACGACGAGCCGGGCCGTCGCGACGACGTCGGCGAGCGCCGGCAGGTCGAGCGTGCCCGCGGTGTCGGTCACGCTGCCGGTCCCGTCCGGCGCGCCCGCGAGGCCGCCGAGGGCGGCGACGGCGTCGGCCACCACCCGCGCGCACAGGTCGCGCTCGTCGGGGCCGCCCGTGACGACGACGTCGTGGCCGGCGGCCGCGAGGTCGCGCGCGACCGCGGCGAAGCGGTCCGCGGGCCAGCGGCGCGCGCCGGACGCCGCGCCGGGATGCACGACGACGTGCCGCCCCCGCGACCCCGGCGGGTCGAGCCGCAGGTCCTCGCGCGAGCACGCGCCGCCCGCCGCGGTGACGAGCCGGCACCAGCGGTCGACCTCGTGCTCGTCCGGGTCCCAGCCCGGCCCGTCGATCCCCGCGTCGCCCGACGCGAACGCGACCACCCGCTCCGGGGCGGTGTCGAGCAGCACCCGGTGGCTCTCGGGGCCGCTGCCGTGCAGGTTCACCGCCACGTGCCCGACGGGGTCCGCGCCGGTGAGCGTCCGCGACTCCTGCGCCCAGACGAGCGGCTCGAGGCCGCGCGTCGGCACGACGCCGTCGACGAGGCCGAGGTCGCGCAGCCAGCTGCCGACCTCCGCGGGCGCGGCGAGGAGGACGCGCCGGCCCGGCCACGCGCGCCGCACGCCCCGCAGCGCGGGCACGGCGGTCAGCGCGTCCCCGAGCCCGAGCGCGCGCAGCACGAGGACCGTCCCCTCGTCCTGCCCCGCGAGCCCCGGCAGGTCGGGCGCCGGCTCCGTCGCGCCCGCCGTCACGGCCACGACGTCTCGCCGGACGCCATGACGAGCATCTCGCGGATCTCGCAGCCCACGGGCTGGCGCAGCGCCGTCACGACGGCGGCCGCCGTCGCGCGCGGGTCGTTGAGGTCGGCGTCCGGCCCCGGCTTGTACTGCTCGGTGCGGCCGTCGAAGAACGCGGTACGCATCCCGCCGGGCACGAGGCACGTGACGCCGACGCGGCCCGCGAGCTCCGCCGCGAGAGCCTGGGAGAACCCGCGCACGGCGAACTTCGACGCGCAGTAGGCGGTCGCGTCCGAGACGCCCTTGAGTCCGAGCGTCGACGCGACCGTGACGACCGTGCCGCGGCGCTCCTCGAGGAACGGCAGCGCGGCGCGCACGACGGCGACCGTCCCGAACAGGTTGACGCGCACGACGCGCTCCCACGTCTCGACGTCGATCTCGTCGAGGCGCCCGCACGCGTCGGTGCCGGCGGCCGTGACGACGGCGTCGGGCGGCCCGACCTCGAGCGCGAGCCGCTCGACCGCGGCGGCCGCGGCGGCGGAGTCGGACAGGTCGACGACCGCGTGCGGCACGCCGTCGGCGGGCGCGACGCGGTCCAGGACGACCGGCTTGCCGCCCGCCGCCGTCACCGCCTCGACGAGCGCGGCCCCCAGGCCGCTCGCGCCCCCGGTGACGTACACGGTGCCGAGCTCGCGGGGTGCCAGGGCGTCGGTCCGCCGGGCGGACGTGGTGGTGGTCATGCGGTGGTCTCCTCCGTGAGGGTGGGGACCCCGGGCGCGAACCGCCCGGAGCGTTCGAGGATCGAGGTCGTGGAACGGCCGTCGACGTAGGGCAGGACGACGACCCGGCCGCCGTGGCGCCGGACCGTCTCCGCCTCGGGGAGCGTCTCCTCGGTGTAGTCGCCGCCCTTCGCCCAGACGTCGGGGCGCAGGCGGTCGAGCACGGCGCGCGGGTCGTCCTCGTCGAACACGACGACGGCGGCCACGCAGTCGAGCGCGGCGAGGACCCGGGCCCGGTCGGACTGCCCGACGACGGGGCGCTGCGGTCCCTTGAGCCGCCGCACGGACGCGTCGCCGTTGAGCAGCACGACGAGGTGGTCGCCCAGGCGCGCGGCCGCCTCGAGCGTCGCGACGTGCCCGGCGTGCAGGATGTCGAAGCAGCCGCCCGTGGCGACGACGGTGCCGCCCGCCGCGCGCAGCCGGGCGGCCACGGCCTCGGGCCCGTCGGAGCCCGGCGCGGGGTCGCGACCTGGCGCGCCGGAGGTCCCGGCGACGTCGGCCGCGCTGTCCGGCACCGGCTCCGGACCACGGCCAGCCCCGCGCTCGCGGGCCGCACCCGGCGCGCGGACGACGGGGGAGTCCGCCCGGCGCCGGTAGCCCTCCGCGCCGCCCGCCGCGACCCAGGCCGAGGCCGAGGCGACGGCGGCGACGACCGCCGGGACGAGCCCGTCGCCCCGCGCGAGCGCGACCGCGACCGTCGAGGCGAAGCGGTCGCCCGCGCCGCACGGGTCGCCGTGCGCGACGGTCGCGGGCACGTACGCCGGCTCCCCGTCGGCGCGCGCGACGAACGCGCCGCGGTCGCCCGCCGTGACGCACACGGCGCCCACGTCCCACGCGACCGCGAGCGACCGCGCGAGACCCCCGGGGTCGTCGGGCGTCGTGTCCAGGCCGAGCGCCTCCGCCGCGTCGAGCGCCTCCGCGAGGTTGGGCGTCACGAGCGCCGTCCCGGGGACCGGGGCGCCGCCGCGCGGGTGCGGGTCCCACACGACCGTCCCGGTGCGGGCCGCGTGCGCGAGCGCGTCGCGGACCGGTCCGGCGTGGGTCGTCCCCGCGCCGTAGTCGGACACGAGCACGACGTCCGCGCCCGCGAGCGCCGCCCGCGCCGCGCGCTCCGGCAGGTCGCCGGGCCGGGCGGGGCCGCCGTCGTCGACGCGCACGACGGTCTGCCCGCCGGAGCGCACGCGGGTCTTGCGTCGCGTCGTGCCGACCTGCGGCAGGGCGACGACGTCGAGGTGCGGGCGCAGCAGGGCCCGCAGCTCCGCGCCCGCGTCGTCGTCGCCGAACGGCGCGACGAGGCGCACGCTCGCGCCGTCGGCGGCGAGGAGCGCGGTCAGCCCCGCGCCGCCCGGGCTGCGCCGGACGCCGAGCGTGTCGACGACGGGCACCGGGCCGTCGGGAGAGAAGCGGGTGACCTGGCCGTCGACGTCACGGTCGAGGAGCACGTCCCCGACGACGACGACCTGCGGTCCGGTCGCCGCCGCGGAGGCCGGCGCGGGTGCCGGGGCGGGTCGTTCCTCGGCCGACCCGGCGCCCGGGAGGTCCGCCGCGGCGCGCGCCTCGCGGTGGCGGACGTGCGCGTCGAGCGCGGCGCACAGCGCGTGCACGACGACGAGGTGCAGCTCCTGCACGGACGACGTCGACGCGCCGCGCAGGGCGAGCACGTCGTCGCACGCCGTGGCGAGCGCGCAGTCCCGCGGGCCCGTGAGCGCCCACGTCGTGAGGCCGAGCTCGCGCGCCCGGCGGGCCGCCGCGACGACGTTCTCGCTCTCGCCGGAGGTCGACAGGAGCACGAGCACGTCGCCGGGGCGCCCGTGCGCGGCGACCTGTCGCGCGTACATCTCCGCGATGCCGTAGTCGTTGACGATCGCCGTGAGGCTCGACGTCTCCGCGTGCAGGCTGATCGCGGACAACGGGGTCCGCTCGCCGTCGAATCGGCCCACGAGCTCGGCGGTGAGGTGCTGCGCCTCGGCGGCGCTGCCCCCGTTGCCCGCGACGAGGAGCCGTCCGCCCGCGAGCACGGTGTCGGCGAGCCGCGCGCCCCACGCGTCGATCCGGCCCGCCTCGGCGGTGAGCAGGTCGAGGCCGTCGTGCAGGTCGTCGGCGTGCGCGCGCAGCCAGCGGCGCGCGGCGTCGTGCGGTCCGGCACCGTGCGCGTCCGCGGACCCCTCCGGGTGCCCGTCCGCGGGCCTGGTCCACGGCGCGGTCACGGTGCGCTCACCGCCCGCAGGGGGGTGCGCCCGGCCGCGACGGGCCGGGCACGGCCGCGCTCGGTGCGCCGCGTCGCGGCGAGGCGCTCGTAGGACTCGACGGTGCGCTCGGCGACCGTGACCCAGCCGTACAGGTGCTCGGCGCGCAGCCGCGCGGCCGAGCCGAGGCGCTCCGCGAACGCCGGGTCGTCGGAGAGGCGGCGCAGCGCGGCGGCGAGCGCACCGACGTCGCGCGGCGGGACGAGCAGGCCCGTGCGTCCGTCGACGACCGAGTCGAGCAGCCCGCCCACGGCGGCGCCCACGACCGGGCGCCCGCACGCGGCGGCCTCCAGCGGGACGATCCCGAAGGGCTCGTACCAGGGGTCGCACACGACGGCGTCGGCGGCGTGCATGAGGTCGCGCACGTCGTCCTGCGTCACGCTGCCCACGAACCGCACGCGGTCCGCGACGCCGACCGCGACCGCGACGGCACGCAGCCGGAGCACCTCGGGATCCTCGTCGAGCGCGCCCGGCGCGGGGCCGCCCGCGACGACGAGCTCCGCGCCCGGCAGCTCCGCGAGCGCCTCGATGACCGTGTCGACGCCCTTGCGCTCGACGAGGCGGCCCACCGAGAGCAGGCGCAGCGTGCCGGGCTCGCGGTGCAGGTGCTCGGTGCGGTCCGGGTCGGGCAGGAAGCGGCCGAGGTCCACGCCGCACGGCACGACGTCGATGCGGTCCGGGTCGGCGTCGAGCGCGACGAGCTCGGCGACCTCGTCGGCGCACGTCGCGACGATCCGGTCGACCGCGCGGCACAGCAGGCGCTCGCGGGCCACGCGCTCGGCGGGGCTCGTGTCGTGCGCGCCCTGGTGGCGGCGCTTGACGGACCCGAGCGCGTGGAAGGTCTGCACGAGCGGGACGCCGAGCGCGGGAGCGGACAGCAGGCCCGCGATCCCGGACATCCAGAAGTGGGCGTGCACGACGTCGGGCCGGGGCCCGGGCTCGATCCACCGCCGCAGGAGGTCGGCGCCGAAGGCGTCCATGTGGGGCAGGAGGTCGTCCTTCGGCACGGGCACGGGCGGACCGGCGTCCACGTGCACGACCTCGACGCCGCGCGCGAGCGGGACGCGCTCCGGGAGGGACGCGTCGTCGCGGCGCGTGAACACCTCCACGCTGTGGCCCTGCGCGCCGAGCCGCGTGGCGAGCGACGCGACGTGCACGTTCTGCCCGCCCGCGTCGACGCCGCCCAGGGCGGCGAGGGGGCTGGCGTGCTCCGAGATCATCGCGATCTTCATGAGGTCACCTCCGTCAGGACCGTGTCCCAGCGCCGCAGGAACGCGGCGTGGGAGTAGTGCTCGAGCACGTGGGCGCGGGCCGCCCGGCCGTGCTCGCGGGCGTCGTCGGGGTCGGCGAGCCAGCGCCGCGCGGTCGCGGCGAGCTCGTCGGGACGGGAGCTGAGGAGCCCTGCGGCCGGGGGCACCGCGACGGGCGCCTCGGTGGTCGGCAGCGCGAGCACCGGCATCCCGAGCGCCATCGCCTCCAGCAGGGAGAGCCCGAGGCTCGTCCAGCGGTAGGGGTGCAGGTAGGCGCGCGACGTCGCGAGCCGCGCGTGCATCGCGGCCTGGGGGACGTCGTCGTGCAGGCCGTGCGGGAGGTCGTGCGGCAGGTCGTGCGGCGCGGCGCCGGGCGCCGCGAGGTGCTCGGCGAGCTTGCCGACGCCCATCCCGTAGACGTCGAGCGGCACGTGCCGCCCCAGCCCGACGAGCACGTCGGTCCCGGCGACGCGCCAGCGCCGCACGGGCTCGTTGACGACGGCGCCGACGCTCGCCCGCTCCCCGGTGTACAGCGGGCCGGGGTCGGGGATGCCGTGGTCGACGACGAGCGTGCGCGCGTCGCCGGTGTCCCACATGAGCGCGTTGAACGCCGTGACGTGCACGATCGGCACGAGGCCCTCCTCGACGACGTCGAGGTCGGCGAGCGGGTGCCGGGTCGCGGCCGCGTGGCCGGTCGGGGCGTTGTGCTCGACGTAGACGGCCGGGACGTCGCGGCCGGGCACGAGCCCGGTCCAGCGCCGCAGCAGCTCGACCTCCTCGGGGCGCTGGAGCACCACGACGTCGATCGCACGGTCCGCCGCGAGGTCGGCGAGCTCGTCCGGCGCGACCTCGCGCGCCCCGGGCGGCCAGTCCCAGGTGCGTGCGCGACCGCGGCCCTCCGGCCCGCGGTCGGGGACGACCGGGACGAGGTACTCGTGGCCGCCGGCGACGAACGACGTCGCCCACGACCCGTGCACGTGCCACACGAGGATCCTCATCGGGTCACCCCCACGGCCCGCGGCAGGGCGGCGCCCGGCTCGGGCGTCCCCACGACGTGCGGGGAGGCGAGCCGGTCGACGGCCGCGACGACGTCGGCCGGGTCGACGTCGAGGCAGGGGTGGCCGGGCACCGGGCACACCCGGGCGCGCGTGCCGCGGCACGCGGCCTCCTGGTCGCCGAGCAGGACGGTCGGCACGCCCCACGGCTCCCACCGCTCCGCGGGGACCACGGGGGCGAAGAGCGACACGACGGACGTGCCCACGGCGGCGGCCAGGTGCGCGGGCCCCGTGTTGCCGACGACGACGCACCGGGCGCCCGCGAGCACCGCCGCGAGACCCGCGAGGTCCGTGCGCCCCGACAGGTCCCGGGCGCGCCCGGCCGCGACGTGCGCCGCGAGGTCGGTCTCGCCCGGTCCGCCCGTGACGACCACCTCGTGACCCGCGCGCACCAGCGCCGCGACGACGTCGCGCGCACGGTCGGGCGCGGGTGCCCGCGCCGGGACGGACGCGCCGGGGTGCACGACGACGTAGGGTCCCGCGGGCACGAGCGACGACACGTCGGGCAGCGGCTCGCGCACGCGCAGCCGGGCGCCGTCGGGCGGTGCGCCGAACCCCGCGGCGCGGGCGAGGTCGAGCGCGGCCTCGACCTCGTGCAGGCCGTCGGGGCGGGTGTGCCGCACGTCGAGGAGCGAGCCCGGGTAGTCCTCGCTCACCGCGGCGACGCGCCCGACGCCCGCGACCTTGAGCAGCATCGCCGCGGGCAGCGGGCTCTGGTGGAACGAGGTGAAGACGACCGCCGCGGCGTAGCGCCGCGCGGCGAGCGTCGCGACGAGGTCGAGCACGCTCCCGCGGTCGACGGGCGGGGGCCGGTAGCCGGACCAGGGGGCGTCGAAGACGAGCACGTCGCGCACGTCGGGGAGCAGCTCTGCCGCCGCGCGCCCGGCCGGGGCCGCCAGGACGTCCACGCGGCCGCCGTCGCGCGCGGCCGCGCGCGCCATCGCCCGCACCGCGGGGCCCGTGAGCAGGACGTCGCCGTCGCTGTCGAGGCGCACGGCGAGCACGTCGGCGCTCATGCCGCACGCTCCTCGTCCGGCGCCGCCGCGGACGCGCCGGGGGAGGACCCGGCGTCGTGCGCCGGGGACGCGTCGGGCAGGCGGTCGTCGAGCGCGTGGACCGCGGCGGCGAGGTCCGACGCGACGCACGGGGCGGCGGCGACCTCCTCGGCGCGCGTGACGGGCGTCGGCACGAGGACCGGGGTCGCGCCCGCGGCGAGCGCGGCGCCCACGTCGGCGCCGATGTCGCCCACGACGGCGCACCGCCACGGCTCGACGCCGAGGTCGGCCGCCGCGGCGAGCACGAGGCCGGGATCGGGCTTGCGGCACGCGCAGGCGTCGTCCGGCGCGTGCGGGCACACCTGCCACGTGTCGAACGGGCCGAGCAGCTCCTCGACGCGCGCGTTCACGGCGTCGACCTGCGCGCGCGTGAGCAGCCCGCGCCCGACGCCGGACTGGTTGGACACCACGCCGAGCCGGACCCCGCGGGCGCGCAGGTCGTCGAGCACGGCGCGGGCGCCGGCCAGGGGGCGCACCGACGCCGGGTCGCCGTTGTACGGGACGTCGTGCACGAGCGTGCCGTCGCGGTCGAGCAGGACCGCCGCGAGCGGCGGGGGCCACGGCTCGAGCCCGCGCCGGGCGGCGACCGCGCCCGCGACGCGGTGCCGCACCGCCGCGAACGGGATGGCGGCGCTCGTCCAGGCCATGCGCCGCAGCTCGGGCCCGAACACGTCGTCTCCCGGTCGCGGCCCCGGCGCGAGGCGGCGCCCGAGGAACTGCGCGGTGAGGGCCGCCCACCCGAGCGCGCCGAGCACCGCGACGCGCGGGCGCCGCGCGACGAGCCCGCCGACGCCGACCGCGGCGGCGGCGACGGTCGCGACGTGCCACGCGAGGCGACCGCGGCCGGTCTCGGCGCGCTCGCGCCACCTCGGTCCGTGCAGGGCGCGGAACGTCGCGTCGTCGCGCGTCCCGGCCTGCACGCGCAGGCTCACCGCGTCGTCCGCGGGGCGCACGGGGTGGGTCGTCGTGCGTGTGCCGCGCACGAGCTCCCAGCCCGCCTCGCGCACGCGCAGCGCGAGGTCCGCGTCCTCGCGGTAGGCGCGGGGGAAGCGCTCGTCGAACCCGCCGACCTGCTCGAGCGCGGCGCGCCGGTACGCCATGTCGGCGGTGGCCCACGCCGCGCGCTCGAGCCCGGCGGTGCCGCGCTCCCAGTCCGTCGGACGGCGGTGCGCGGGCAGCGGGACGTGCAGGCGGCCCTGCACGCCGCCGGTGCGGGGCGTCGCCGACGCGAGGTCCTGCGCGAGCAGGCGCGCCCACCCGGCGGGGAGCTCGACGTCGTCGTCGAGGAGCACGACCCACGGCGCGGTCGTCGAGCGCCACCCGGCGTTGCGCGCGGCGGCGGGCCCCCGGCCCCCGGTGCGCACGACGCGCGCGCCGAGCGCGCGGCCGGCGTCCCCGAGGTCGAGCGGGTCGGGCACCGGGTCGGTCGTGCCGGGCAGCGGCAGCCGCCGGTCGTCCGCGACGACGACCTCGGCCGGCCCGGGGGAGTCCGGGCCGTCGGCCTGGGCGACGAGGGACTCCAGGAGCCGGTCGAGCGACGGGCGGCCGATCGAGGGCACGACGACGGCGTACGCCACCGGGGGTGCGGGGCGGCCCGCGGGCGCGCTCACGCCGTCGCCCCGGACGGAGCGGCGAACACGTCGGGGCGGCGCACGAGGTGCGGGCCGAGCACGAGCGCGTCCACGGGGGCGGACCCGAAGAGCTCGAGCGCGTCGCGCGGGTCGTCGACCATCGGGCGGCCCGCGGTGTTGAGGCTCGTGTTGACGACGACCGGCAGCCCGGTGAGCTCCTTGAACGCCCGGATCGTCGCCTGCAGGCGCGGCGTCGACCCGTCGACGGTCTGGATGCGTGCCGTCCCGTCGACGTGCACGACGGCCGCGATCCGGTCGCGCCACGCGGGCGCCACGTCGTGCACGAACAGCATGTACGGGCTCGGGACGGGCCCGCCGGAGAAGATCTCCGCGGCGTCCTCGAGCAGGACCATCGGCGCCACGGGCCGGAACTGCTCGCGGCCCTTCACGTCGTTGAGGCGCTCCAGGTTCTCCACCGGTCCCGGGTGCGCGAGCAGGGAGCGGTGCCCCAGCGCGCGCGGTCCGAGCTCGGCGCGGCCGTCGAACCACGCCACGACGCCGTTTTCGGCGAGGATGCGTCCGACCTCGGCGGGCAGGTCGTCGGGCGTCGTGAACGGCACCTGCGCCGTGCGCAGCCACCGGGCGAGCGCCTCGTCGCCCCACGCGCGGCCGAGCGCCGCCGAGCCCATCGGCTCGACGGTGTCGCCCGCCTCCGCGGCGAGCTGGAGCGCCGCGCCCAGCGCCGTGCCGGAGTCGCCCGCCGCGGGCTGGACCCACACCTCCTCGAACGGCGACTCGCGCCAGACCCGCGAGTTCGCGACGCAGTTCAGCGCCGTGCCGCCCGCCATGGTCAGCACGCGGTCGCCCGTCTGCCCGTGGAGCCACGTGGCGAGGTCGACGAGCACCTCCTCGAGCCGTGCCTGCACCGACGCCGCGAGGTCGGCGTGCCTGGCCCGGCCGCCGTGCGCGGTGCCCCACGTGCCGTCGTCCGTGCGGCGCGGCGCCCAGCGCTCCCAGTCGGGCACCTCGGCGACGAAGCCGCCGTCGCCCGTCGCGTAGAGCACCTCGCGCAGGTCGTCGAGGAAGCGCGGCTCGCCGTACGACGCGAGCGCCATGACCTTGTACTCGTCGCTCGACCGCAGGAAGCCCAGGTGCTCGGTGAGGGACTCGTAGACCAGCCCGAGCGAGTGCGGCAGCTCCTGGCTCGCGAGCACCTCGAGGCGGCCGTGGTCGTAGCGGCCCGCGAGGTGGGACGAGCGCTCCCCGCGGCCGTCGAGCGACAGGACGCTCGCGACCGGGAACGGCGACGCCAGCGCGGCCGACGCCGCGTGCGCGACCTCGTGCGGCACGAACCGCACCGTCGAGGGGGACAGGCCCGGCAGCGCGGTGGCGAGGAACTGCGGCGCGCGCTCGGCGTACTGCACGCGCAGCCAGTCCCACGGGTCCGGCAGGCCCATCTCCTCGGCGGGCTTGGCGAGAGCCGGGTCGAACGAGTACGCGACGGCGTCCAGGTCCTGGGGGCGCAGCCCGCCCTCCTCGAGGCACCAGGTCATCGCCTTCTCCGGGAGCTCCCACGCCGCGAACGGCAGCGGGCGCTTGCCGTGCTTGCGCCGGGAGAAGCGTTCCTCCTCCGCGGCGGCGACCACCCGGCCGTCGACGACGAGGGCGGCGGACGGGTCGTGGAACAGGGCGTTGACTCCGAGGACGCGCATGGGCTGCGAGCCTTCCTCGTTCGGGTCAGGCTCGTGGTGCGCCTCGAGAAAGGGGGCACTCGACCTGGCACGTGCGGGTCGGCTCTGCTGCAACCCGACTTCACCCTGACCCGGAGAAGCGGTTCTCGCACGCCGACGTCGCACCGACGGGTGTTTCTCTTCGTGCGACCCCGGGAGGCCCGCATGACCACGACCACCGCACCCACCACCCAGCCCGACCCGTCCGCGCCGGCCGCGGGCGAGCGCCGCCTCGAGCGGGCCGACCCGGCCACGGGCCGACCCGCCGCCCCGGTCCGCTGCGCGGGCGCCGACGAGGTCGACGCCGCGGTGCGCGCCGCCGCGGCCGCCTGGCCCGCGTGGCGCGCGACGCCG
>QAPD01000020.1 GCA_003052455.1 Sphaerisporangium cinnabarinum
CCGGGCAGCAGGCGTCCGCTCCCGGTCTCGCCGCGCCGCTCCCCGTCCCGGCGGACGGCGATCCGGCGGAGAGCGGTGCGGGCGACGCGCCGGTCACGACCGAGCCGGACGTCCCCGCCGGGGCGGGCGACCGCCCCGAGCCGCCGGACGCGGGCCTCGACGTCCCGCCCGCCTCGCGTCCGGACGGGCAGGGCGCGCCCGGCACCGGCGAGACCGTGCCCGAGGCTGCCCCGCCGTCGGTCGAGCCGGCCGCCCCGAGCCCGCCGGAGCCCGAGCAGCCCGGGCCGGAGGAGCCCGCGCCCGAGGAACCGGCGCCCCCGGCCCCCGTCGTCGACGAGGCACCCCCGGCCGGGA
Source organism: Sphaerisporangium cinnabarinum (assembly GCA_003052455.1). Classification (GTDB taxonomy): domain Bacteria; phylum Actinomycetota; class Actinomycetes; order Actinomycetales; family Cellulomonadaceae; genus Cellulosimicrobium; species Cellulosimicrobium cinnabarinum. The sequence continues at coordinate 355 of QAPD01000020.1, forward strand.
CGCTCACCGTCTACCCCGCCCTGCGCGGCACCGGGGAGCCCGGGGCCCGCGTGCGGGCGCTCGACGCGGCGGGGACGGTCGTCGGCACGACGACCGTGGCGCTCGACGGCCGCTGGGCACTCGTCCCGACCGGTCTCGGCGCCACCGGGGAGCACGTGCTCGACGTCGTCCAGGACGTCGACGGCGTCGCCTCCGCGGCCGCCGCGCCGCTCGGCCCCTACGTCTTCGACCTCCCGCGCGTGCTGTCGCCGGGCCCCGGCGAGACCGTCGACGGCGCGCGCGAGACCGCACCCTGGGAGGACCCGCGCTTCTCCGTGCTCGTGACCTTCGCGGGCACCGCGGGCCTCGTCGTCGAGGCGTTCGTCGACGGGCGCCCGACCGGCAACCTCCACGAGCTCGGCGACGAGCCTGCGGTGCGCCAGGTGCGCGGCCTCGCCCCGGGCCCGCACACGTTCGGGCTCCGGTTCGTCGAGCCGGCGTCGGACGTCGCGGGGTTCGGGCCGACCGTGAGCGTCGGCTTCACCGTCGCGGGCCCCTGAGAACGGGACCCGCGACGGCTGCGGCGATCGTCGCTCGCTCGACGTGACGCTGCGCGGACCCGGACGTCACCCCCGCACGCGACGGCGCGACCACGCCCCGCCCACGACGCCGACGACGCCCGCCCCGAGCACGACCGCCCCGACGAGCGGGCCGGTCGGTGTCGGGGACGCGCCCGCCGCGACGGGCGCGGGGGCGAGGGACGCCGCCGTCGCGACGAACGTGGGTGCCGGGCGGGCGCCCGCCGGGTCGGTGTCCGTCCACGCGTACGAGGCCCCGGACGGGCACTCCTGCACCGTCGGGAAGACGAACGCCTGACCGGGCTCCCCCGTCACGCGGACGTCGAGCGTGAAGGCCGCGCGCTCGCCGTCGGGCACGGGCTCGCCGGCCCAGGCGACGGCGTCGTCCGTCACCTCGGAGGTCCAGCCGGACGGCTGGCCCGCGCCGAGCGCCTCGACCCCGGCGGGCAGGGTGACGCGCAGGCCGTCGGTGGGCTCGCCGTCGCACCCGTGGTCGAACGTGAACGTGAGCCGCGCCGAGCCGTCGCCGCGCGGTTCGACCGTCTCGATGAGCACGTGCGCGGCGACGGGCGCGGCCGTGAGCAGCGCGAGCGTCCCGGCCGCGGCCAGGGCGAGGAGGGCGCGCGCTCCGCGGTGCGGCCCGGGCGGACGGCGGTCGGGGGTCATGAGGTCACCTCCACGGGGATGCGGACGATCGGGTTCTCGTACTTGGACGTCCGCACGCTGACCTCGAGCGTCCAGGAGCCGGGCATCGGCAGGTCGAGCGTCGCCTCGTACGCGCCCGGCCCGGTGCGTGTGAGCGGCCGCGAGAACGGGCCGAGCGCCGGGTCGGCGAGCGTCGTCGCCAGCTCCGGCACCGCGACGGGCTCGAACGGCGCCCCGGCGGCGTCGAGCAGCTCGATCTCGAGCGCGTTGACGCCCACGCGCCCCGGCGTGACGCGCGCACGGAGCGTCCCGTCCCCGAGCTCCTCGACCACCTCGACGCCGGAGGTCGCGGCCTCCTGCGCGGACGGCGTCGTCGGCACGACCGGGCTGCGCGAGACCAGCACGCCCGTCGCGGCGAGCACGAGCACGAGCAGCGCCGCCTCCACGGCGACGGTCCGGCCGAGGCGGCGGCGCGCGGTCGTGGCGGTCGTGCCGCCCGCCGCACCGGCACCTCCCGGCCCGGCGACCTCCGGGACGAGCCGGTACCGGTTCCACGCCGCGATGCCGACGAGCATGAGCGCGACGCCGACCTTGACGAGCAGCGTCCGGCCGTACGTCGTCGAGACGAGCGCGTCGAGCGACCCGAGGATGCGCCACCCGAGGACGGTCCCGGTGACCGCGAGCGCGAGGACGACCCACGCGCCGAGCGCGGAGAACCGCGCCACGGTCACCCCCGCGCGACGGGCGTCCACGTGGGCGGACGGCGCGAGCACGAGCACGAGCCCGACGACGCCACCGAGCCACACCGCCCCGGCCGCGACGTGCAGCGCGTCCGCCGTGACGACGAGCCATGGCGGGCCGAAGGTCCGCGTGTGCCCCACGAGCACGAGCGACCCCAGCGCGAGCGCGGCGGCGCCGAGGACCGTGCCCGCGGGCCACGCGGCCCGGGTCTCGCGCGCGGCCCGGGGCGCGAGCAGCGTCGCGACGACGAGCCCCGCGAGCCCGAGCGCGCCCGCCACGGTGGTGTCGGAGGCGAGGCCCGCCGACCACGTCGCCGGGTCGGCGAGCGCGCCCAGCCCGCCGCCCGCCTGCCAGGCGGGCGTGAGCGGGACCGCGAGCACGGTCCCGACGACCGCGACGCCGAGCGCCCCGCGCCGGACGCGCTGGAGCCGCCGCCGCAGCACGGGGGCCGCGCCGGGCGAGACGTGCAGCACGAGGAGCTCGAACGCGACGAGCCCCGCGACGAGGAACGTCCCGGCGTAGACGGCGGCCTGGTCGAGCGCCCGGACGGCGACGAGCGCCGCCGTCGGCTCGGCCACGCGCGCCTCGACCGCGGTCGCGCTCGGCGCGCCGACGGAGAACGTGAACGCACCCGCCACGGGGTGCGTGTCGAGCGACACGACGCGCCAGCTGACGACGTAGGTGCCGTCGTCGAGGGTCGAGCCGGGCGTGACGACGAGCGCGTCGTCCACCGCGGCGACGTCCACGTCGACGGGCGTGCCGTCGGCCGCGAGGACCGTCGTACCGCCGGGGACGACCTGGACGGGCTCGTTGAAGGTGATGGTCAGCGCGTCGGGCGGCGCGTCGAGGACGGTGCCGTCCTGCGGGTCGGTGCCCACGAGGACGGCGTGCGCCGCGGCCGGGCCGCTCGCGAGGATCGCGAGCAGGACCGCGGCCGCGGCACCGACGACGACGGCCACCACCCGGCGCAGCGCCAGGGGGCGGCCCACGGGTCAGGCCCGCGGGCGCGAGCGCACGAACCCGAGCAGCCCGAGCACGAGGCCGGCCGCCGCGAGGACGAGCGCCGTCCACGTGACGGCGGGGGCCGGGCCGCTCGCCGTGCTCGCGGCGGCCTCCGCCTCGCCGTCCGCGGCGGCCGGCTCAGCGGTCGCGTCGGCCGCGGCGTCCTGCGTGCCGTGCGCGTCGCCGCCGGTCGCGGCGGTCAGCTCGAACAGCGGCGCGGGCAGGTCGAGCTCCTCGCCGTCCTCGCCGTCGGCCGGGACCTGCACCCAGGCGCTCTCGCCCTCGGCGCACTCCTGCACGGTCGGGAAGACGAGCGTCTCGCCCGCCGCGTCGGGGAGCTTGAGCGACAGCACGAACGCGTCGCGGTAGCCGTCGGGCAGCGGCGCCTTCGCGGTGTACACGACCTCCGCGACGCGCTCGGTGTACTGGCCGCCGTGCCCGTCGTCCACGGGCTCGGCGAGGTCCTCCATGACCTTCTCGACGTCCCAGCCGGGGTTCACCGTGGGGGTCACGGTGACGACCTGCTCGGGGACCTGGACGGAGACCTTCGTCGTCGGGGAGTCGCCGCACCCGTGCGGGACGCCGAACGTCAGGAGGGCGTACGAGCCCGCCTCGGTCGTGTCGGGCGTGACGGTCACGTGGGCGGACGCGGCGGCCGCGCCGGTCACGACGAGCCCGGTGGTCAGTGCGGCGGCGCCGACGGCGCGCAGGGTCTTTCGCATGGTGGTGCCTTTCGGGGAGAGCTGCGGGAGAAGGACTGCGGCGCTCCGGCGGGCACGACGGCGCGCCGCGCCACGGGTCGGCGGAGCCGGCCTGCGGCGGGTGGGCGGTCGCGCGGGCGCGCGGGAGCGGGACGCCGCGGACGTCGTCGGGCGACGTCGTCCGCGGAGGCGTCCGGGAGCGGTCAGGCAGGGAGGGGCGGCCCTCGCCCGGGCGCGGCGCCGCGCACGAGCAGGTCGCGCACCGTCGGCAGCGCGCCGACGGCGGGAGGTGCCGCGGGGACGACGAGGCGGCGCGGGCGGCCGGGGACCCGGCGTCCCGCGAGCCACGTCCACAGGCGCCACAGCACGGCGTCGCCGTACCGCAGCACGAGCGCGACGGCGAGCGTCGCGACGGCGTGCGCGCCGAGCATCGCGAGCGGCGAGGAGGAGTGCGCGTGCGCGGCGGCGTCGGCCGGGGACAGCGCGGCGCAGCGGTCGAAGACGACGTGCAGCACGAGCTGGCCCGCGCCGAGCAGGCCGAGCAGCCGCGGCAGCCCGACCTCGCGCCGGGTGAGGGGTCGCACGGCGACGGCGGTGAGGACCGCGAGGACCCCGAGCGGGACCGCCCCGGGGTCGGTACCTCCGGCGAGGCCGTGCGCGACGACGGACAGCCCGACGACCGCGGCGGCGAGCAGCAGCACCCGCACGCCGCGGAGCACCCCTGCTCCGGGCGACGTCACGGACGCACCCTAGCGGGAGAAGGGGCTCCGGCGGCAGGGTCCGGCGCCGCCCTCTCCGCGCGGGAGAGGGCGGCGTGCGCCGGCACGGTCAGTCCTGCGGGTCGTGGGGGGCGCCGTCGTCGGTGCCGCCCGTGCCTCGACGGCGCAGCACGACCACGACGACGACCACCGCGGCCACGACGAGCGCTCCGAGCCCCACGAGCACCGGCAGGAGCGACGACGTGCCGTCGTCCGCGGTCTCGGCGGCGTCGGTGGTCGTGGTCGCGGACGGCTCGGTCGTGGCGTCGGTCGTCGGCTCCTCGGTCGCCGTCTCCGCGGGCGTCGCGGCGTCCGTCGCCGGGTCCTCCGTCGCGGGCGCCTCGGGCTGGGCCGCGACGGCGAACGCGAACGTGCCCTCGATCGGGTGCCCGTCGGACGAGACGACGCGCCACGCGACGGTGTACGTGTCGCCGCCGAGCGCGACGGCGGGGTCGAGCGCGAGGGTCGCGGTGCTGCCCTCGATCGTGGGCGCGCCCTGCGTGACGACCGTGCCGGCCGAGTCGGAGACGACGACCTGCGGCTCGACGGGGAGCGGCTCGGTGTTGAACGTCAGCGTGATCGCCGCGGGCGGGGCCTCGAGCTGCGCGCCGTCGGCCGGGTCGGAGGTGAGGAGCCGGTCGTGCGCGGACGCCGGGCCGGCCGTGAGCGTCGTGACCGTCGCGGTGAGGCCGAGCGTCAGGACCGCGGCGGCGAGGAGGGCGAGGAGGGTGGGCAGGGCCGACAGCGGTCGGCGCAGGGAGAGGTTCATGAGGTTCTTCCGTCCGAGGCGCGGCCGGTGGCCGCACGGTGGTGCCCCGGGACCCGGCCGTCGCCGGGTCGGCCTCGTCGGGTGCCGCGTCAGGACGCGGCGAGGGGGCGCAGCAGTGCTCCCGACGGGCCGTGCGCCCGCGGCGGCCCGCGCGTCGGGGCCCGGAGCGACCGCCACAGGCCGACGACGCGCACCGAGCGCACCGGCGCCACGCCGCGGCGGCCGAGGACCGCCGAGCGGGCCGGGAGCGGGAGCGCACCGCGCGGGGTCACCCACGTGAGGAACCGCTCGAGCGCCCGCTCGCCGTGCGCCAGCACGAGGGAGAGCACGACCGTCGCGGCCGCGTGGGCGGCGACCATCCACGCGCCCGACGCCGCGAGGTGCTCCGGGTGCAGCGGGGACGCCGCGCCGTCCGCCGACGGCACCGCGCACACGACCGCGCCCGCGGACGCCGCGAGGTGCGCGCCGTGCCCGGCTCCCCCGCCGACGGCGTGGCACGACCCGGGGGTCAGGACGGTGAGCGCCTGGTGGAGCGCGAGCTGCGCGCCCCCGAGGAGCACGACGAGCCGGACGGGCGTGAAGCGCAGGCGCGCGGCCGCCGTCGTGCCCGCGAGCGTGAACGCGGCGAGCGCCGCGAGGACCAGCGGGTCCGGGAGCGCGCCCCCGGCGACGCGGTGCGCGAGCGCCGTCAGCGCGAGCACGAGGGTCGCCACGAGCGCGGCGCGGGCGACGCGCAGCGGACCGACGACCGGGGAGGGCACGAGGACACCCTAGCGGGGCCGTCGCCACAGGCGTCCGAGCCGACGGCGGACCGCCGCGCGGGTGGACTCCGGGAACGACCGCCACACGGGCCACGCGAACGCCACGGTCCACGCTCCCGCACCGCCGAGGAGTACCGCCCCCGTCTCGACGTCGTCACCGGTCGCGGCGTGCTCGACGTCCGGGACCGCCATGACCGTGCCCGCGTCCTGCGGGTCCCGCAGGACGTCGAACGTCCCCGCGTACGGTGCCGGTGCCGGGTGCCACCCCGTCTCGCCGATCTCCTCGCCGTCGACCCACGCCCCGACGAGGTACACCTCGGCCGGACCGTGCGGCAGGTCGACGACGGCACGCACCGCGTCCGCGTCGAGGGCTCCGGCGCGACCGACCCTGACCACGTGCACCTCCGCCCCGCTCGCCGGCGTGACGACGACGTGCGCGTGCTCGGCGAGCCTCTCGGCGACCCGCTGCTCGCCGCGGTCCGCCAGGACGATCCCGGTGAGCACACCCGTCATGAGCAGCCCGACGGCGAACGCACCACGGCTCCAGCCCCACCGCGCACGACGACGACCACCACCCCACCGCTCGGGCGGACGACGCCTCACCCGCCCGCCCGTGCGACGCGCGGCGCGGTCACGGGCGCTCGCCCGACGCGACGACGTGCATGCTGCGCCCGGCGCGCTCCGGGTACCGACCGATCGCGGGGCCGGTGGGCAGGAGCCGGTCGAGCCCGACGATCACGAGCCCGAGCACGAGGAAGCCCGCCCCGTAGAGCACGACGTTGACGAGCAGCCCGGTCCACCCGAGCGCGTCGAGGTCGACGAACCCGTACGGGTACTCGCTGCCCGGGCTGACGAACCCACGGACGGTCGTGAACGCGAAGTAGGCGAGCGGGTACAGGAGCCAGCGTGCGGCGTCGAGGCCGCGCAGGCGTCGGTGCGCGTCGAGCAGGAGGAAGTCGGCGACCACGGCGAGCGGGAGCACCTCGTGCTCGATCTCGCCGTCGGTGAGCCCGAGGAAGACGGCGGGCGCGCCCGGGTCCTCGGGCGCGAGCACGAGCCACGACACGAGGCCCGTGATCGCGGCGAACAGCGTCACGCCGCCCTTCAGCCATCCCGGCGGCTGCCGCCGGCGCAGGAGGGACGCGACGCCCGCCCAGGCGAAGACGACCGCGATGAGGAAGCCCGTCTGGTTCGTGAAGTAGACGAGGCCCTCGATGTCTCCGTCGCGCCAGATCGCGCGCGTCCCGACGAGCGCGAGGACGACGAGGAACAGCCGGAACAGTCCGACGACGACGTGCATGCGGACTCCTTCGCGCGCGGTGTGGCTCCGGTCGAGAGCCTAGTCCCCGGGACCGGGGCACGACCGCCGTCGGGCGTCGTCGCGCGCGTCGAGGTCCGGGCACGCCGAAGGGCCGTGCACGAGGCACGGCCCTCCGGTGGGGATCGTCACCCGCGCCGGCGCGGGGCGCCGGGCGGGTGGGCGATCAGAGCGCCTGGATGTTCGTCGCCTGCGGGCCCTTGGGGCCCTGCGTGACGTCGTAGGAGACGCTCTGGTTCTCCTCGAGCGAGCGGTAGCCGCTCGACTGGATCTCGCTGTAGTGGGCGAACACGTCCGCGGTGCCGTCGGAGGGGGCGATGAAGCCGAAGCCCTTCTCCGCGTTGAACCACTTCACGGTGCCTGTAGCCATGATGTCTTCTCTCGTTGAGACGACCGGCCCGCGTGCGCGGGTCCGGGTGCCGCGCCCCGCAGGGCGCCGACGGTTGTGGGGGCGGTCGCGGCGGGAGCCCGCCGGGCGACCGGGCGGGGCGACCAGGTGGCGCCTCGCGTGCTCCAGGGCGGCGACGACGGTCACGGGCCGCGTGAAGCGGTCGTGGACGTGGAAGCCGTCCGGGCGTCGGGTGACCATCCCGGCGTACTCGCCGTCGGCCGTCGCGACCCACAGGTCGTCGTCGGCGCGGCGCAGCACGAGGTCTGGTCCGGGCGTGCCCGCGTCCGCAGGTGCGGTCGCCGGGCGGTCGAGGATGGTGGAAGAAGTGATGTGTCTCTGCTCTCGCTCCGCGCTCGTGGGGCGGAGATCGTCGTCGGCAGCGTCTGCTGCCGGGCGCCGCGGTCGTGCTTCGATGCCGAGGACCGAAGATCGTCGCGGGACCCTGCCCGCGACCTGGCGCAGCCTCCAGGCTACACGACGGCGCGGGACGAGTGGTCGCCCCGGGCGATGATGGGGGCATGACGACCTCATCCAGCCCTGCCCGGACCACCCCCCGCACCGCGCGTCGCAGCGTCGCCGTCGTGAACGGCTACGTCGTGCCCGTCGCGTCCGACCCGATCGAGAACGGGACCGTCCTCGTCGAGGACGGGGTCATCACCGCGGTCGGCACGGACGTCGTCGTGCCCGACGGCGTCCCGACCCTCGACGCGCGCGGCCGCTGGATGCTGCCCGGCTTCGTCGAGGCGCACGCCCACATGGGCGTGATGGAGGAGGCCGAGGGCTGGGCCGGCAACGACACGAACGAGATGACCGACCCGAACGGCGCGGCGCTGCGCGCGATCGACGCGATCAACGTCGAGGACGAGGGCTTCCGCGACGCGCTGGTCGGGGGCGTGACGAGCGCCGTCGTGAAGCCGGGCTCCGGCAACCCCATCGGCGGGCAGACCGTCGCGATCAAGACGTGGGGCGGCCGCACCGTCGACGAGCAGGTGATCCGCGAGGCGGTCTCCGTGAAGTCGGCGCTCGGCGAGAACCCCAAGCGCGTCTACGGGGACCAGAAGAAGACGCCCTCGACGCGTCTCGGCGTCGCGAAGGTCATCCGCGCCGCGTTCGTCGACGCGCAGAACTACGCGGCCCGGCGCGACGCGGCCGAGGCGAAGGGCGAGCCCTTCGACCGCGACCTCGCGAAGGAGACCCTCGCGCGCGTCCTCGCGGGCGAGCTGTACTGGGACCAGCACACGCACCGCGCCGACGACATCGCGACCGCGCTGCGCCTCGCCGACGAGTTCGGCTACCGGCTCGTGGTGAACCACGGGACCGACGGCGCGGCGGTCGCGGACGTGCTCGCCGAGCGCGACGTGCCGGTGATCTTCGGCCCGCTGTTCACCTCGCGCTCGAAGATCGAGCTGCGCAACCGCGACATCGCGAACCTCGGGGCGCTCGCCCGCGCGGGGGTGCGCGTCGCGATCACGACCGACCACCCCGTCGTGCCGATCAACTTCCTCGTGCACCAGGCGTCGCTCGCGGTCAAGGAGGGCCTCGACCGGGACACCGCCCTGCGCGCCCTCACGGTGAACCCCGCGGCCTTCCTCGGTCTCGACGACCGCGTCGGAGCGCTCGCGCCGGGCCTCGACGGGGACGTCGTCGTGTGGTCAGGCGACCCGCTCGACGTGACGTCGCGCGCGGAGCACGTGCTCATCACCGGCACCGAGGTCTACACGTGGGACGCGACGGCGGCCGACGGGCGCGGCGCGGGCCGCGTCGTCGAGCGCGGCGAGCGCTTCCGGGCCTGACGTCGAGGGCGGCCCGCGCGGCCCGGGACCGACCCGTCCGAGGGTCTCGGCCGTGCGGGTCGCCCCGGGCCGAGCCGGTCCGCTCGCCGGTCGCGCGCGGCGTCGCTAGCGTTCCCTCGAGGGCCGTCGCGCCCGCCGAGGGGGACGTCATGGCTCGGACCACCACCCCGCAGCACCCGGCCCGCCCCGGCGCGGGGACCATCACCGCCACGTCGCTCGTCATGCTCAACGTCGCCGCGGTCGTCAGCCTGCGCGGCCTGCCCGCGGAGGCGGAGTACGGGCTCTCCTCCGCGTTCTACTACCTCCTCGCGGCCGCGTGCTTCCTCGCTCCCGTCGCCGTCGTCGCGGCCGAGCTCGCGTCCACGTGGCCGGAGGAGGGCGGCATGTTCCGCTGGGTCGGCGAGGCGTTCGGGAGCCGGTGGGGGTTCCTCGCGATCGCGATGGTCTTCGTCGAGGGCTGCATCTGGTTCCCGACCGTCCTCACGTTCGCCGCCGTCACGCTCGCCTACACCGGGCCCGACGCGCGGTTCGACGAACAGGTCGCGGACGACCGGCTCTTCGTCCTCGCGATCGTGCTCGTCGTGTTCTGGGCCGCGACGCTCATCGCCCTGCGCGGCGCGTCCGCGTTCGCCCGGACCGCGCGCTGGGGCGGGATCGTCGGGACGCTCGTCCCCGCCGCGCTGCTCGTGGGGCTCGGCGCCGCCTACCTCCTCAGCGGGGAGCCGTCCCGGACCACGCTCTCGTGGGGCGCGTTCGTCCCCGACCTCACGCGCCTCGACAACATCGTGCTCGCCGCCGGGATCTTCCTGTTCTACGCGGGCATCGAGGTCAACGCGGTCCACGTGCGCTCGATCCGGCGGCCGGAACGCACCTATCCGCTCGCGATCCTCGTCGCCGCGCTCGTGGCCGTCGTCGTGCTGACGCTCGGCACGCTGACGATCGCGGTCGTCGTGCCGCAGCAGGACATCAGCCTCACGACGAGCCTGCTCCAGGCGTTCGACCACCTGCTCGCCTGGGCGGGGATCGGCTGGGCCGGACCGGTCGTCGCGGCGATGCTCGCCGTCGGCGTCCTCGCCGGTGTGACGACGTGGGTCGCGGGACCTGCCACCGGGCTGCACGCCGTCGCGCGGGCGGGGTTCCTCCCGCGGTGGTTCCACCGGACGAACGACCGCGGCATGGCGACGAACATCCTCCTCGTCCAGGCGCTGGTCGTGACCGTGCTGTCCGTGCTGTTCGTGGTCATGCCCTCCGTGCAGTCCGCGTACCAGCTGCTCAGCCAGCTCACGGTGATCCTCTACCTCGTGGCGTACCTCCTGATGTTCGCCGCGGTCGTCGTGCTGCGCCGCACGCAGCCCGACCGGCCGCGCCCCTACCGGGTGCCGGGGGGCCGCGTCGGGGTCTGGGCGGTCGGCGGGCTCGGGTTCGTCGCGTCGCTGCTCGCGCTCTTCACCAGCTTCGCCCCGCCCGGCCAGGTCGCGGTCGGCAGCCCGACGACGTACGTCGTGCTCCTCGTCGCGCTCGCCGCCCTCTTCGTGGCCCTCCCGCTGCTCCTCTACCGCGCCCGCACCCCCGCCTGGCGGGACGGCTCGTCGACGTTCGCGCCCTTCACCTGGCAGTCCGCGGACGTCGCCCCTCGCCGGGACGGTCCCGGCCCGCCGGGATGACGGGCGCGGTTCCCGTGGCGCGAACCCGCGCGGCGGCGGACCATCGGAACATGCCTACCCGACCCGCTCCCCGCCCTCGCAGCGCCGCGACCGGCCCGGTCGTCGGTCTCGTCGTCCTCGTCGGGGCGCTCGCCGCCTGCTCCGGCCCCGGCCCGGGCGACAAGGACGTCGAGTACGACTCGCTCGACGCGCTCCATCGCGCCGCCACGACCGCCGGCCTCACGTGCCTGTCGTTCACGACCGAGAGCACGGACAGCGACGACGTCGAGCTGGGCGCGTGCGACGACACGACGCTCCTCGCGGTCTTCGCCGACGGGATCGCCGAGGACGAGTTCCTCGCGCTCCTGCCGCGCCAGCCCACCGAGGAGGGCGAGGCCGCGCTCGCCGGGCCGAACTGGGTCGTCCTCGGCGACACCGGCGACCTGCTCGAGACCCAGGCGGGCATCGGCGGGCAGTTCCTCACCGACGAGTGACGCGTCAGCCGCCGCCCGAGCCCGCCATCTGCCGCTGCGCGAACACGAGACCGTACGGGAGCGCGACCGCGGCCATGGACCATGTGTGCGCCTGGCCGGGCTCCTCGCGGAGCTCGACGGTCTGGCCCTGGTCCTCGAGGTCCTTCGCCATCCGGCGCACCGTCGTGAGCGCCTCCTGCGGCGCGTCCGCCCCCGAGTCGAGGAAGACCGGCATCGGGTGCGTGAACGTCATCGTGGGCAGGTAGGTGGTCGGGGTGTTCGCGTCGATCTCGGCCTGCGTCGAGAGCATGGTCCGCTCCGGACCGGGCCCCGGGTTCCCGTAGGGCTCGATGCCGAGGATGGTCCCGTACAGGTCGAGGTGGCGCAGGCCGACGTTGAGCGCGCAGAACCCGCCCGACGACATGCCGCCGATGATGCGGTGCTCCCGGTCGGCGAGCGTCGGGTACGTCGCGTCGACGGTGTCGACGACGGTCGTCGTCAGGTACGTCTCGACCTGCTCGCCGCCCGTCGTCGAGTCGAGGCACTCGGTGTCCAGCCCGCCCGGCCCCGTGCCGTTCACCGTGGGCGCGACGACGATCATCGGGTCGACGAGCCCGCGCCGGACGAGCACGTCCATCGTCCGCGGCACCCGCCCGGCGGCGAACCAGCTGCTCGGGTCGTCGGGCGACCCGTGGATCAGGTACACGACCGGGTAGCGGGTCGAGCCGTCGGGGTCGAACCCCGGCGGGAGGTAGACCCAGGCGTCCTCGTCCTCGATCTGCTCGGCGGCCGTCCCCGGGATGGACAGCGTCCGCACCTGGCCGCGGTGCGCGCCGCCCGGTGAGCCCCCCGACAGGTCGGCGAGGCCCAGCCCGACGAGCTGCACCCGGGCGGCGTCCCACGTCGGGACGTAGCCGGAGTAGGCGTTCGCGCCGACCGCCAGACCCAGCACGAGGGACAGCGCGCCGAGCGTCGCGAGTGCCGCCGTCGCGACGCGCGAGCGCCGCGGCCGACGCGCCTCCTCGCCCCGGGCGCGCCGCTCCCGGCGCGCCCGGGCGCCGCGCCGCGCGCGCACCACGGCCCACACCACCGCGCCTGCCCCGAGCACCACGAGCACGACGGCGACCGGGTAGCTCGTGAGGAACGTCCCGGCGGGCTCCAGCTCGCGCAGGACGTCGGCGGGCAGCGCCGGGTCGGTGTCGGGGACGGGGAGGTCGGTCGCCACGGTCAGGACCGGCGCTGCGGCTTCACGAACGGGAAGGCGAGCGTCTCGCGGATCGACGCGCCGATGATCGTCATGTAGATGCGGTCGACACCGAGCCCGAGACCGCCGGTCGGCGGCATCGCGAACTCGAGCGCCGAGAGGAAGTCCTCGTCGATCTCCATGGCCTCCGGGTCGCCCGCCGCCGCGAGGAGGGACTGCTGCGTGAAGCGTTCGCGCTGGTCGATCGGGTCGATGAGCTCCGAGTACGCCGTGCCGAGCTCGGCACCGAACGCGACGAGGTCCCACCGCTCCGCGAGGCGCGGGTCGTGGCGGTGCACGCGCGTGAGCGGCGACGTCTCGACCGGGAAGTCGGTGTAGAACGTCGGCTCGACGGTCTGGCCCTCGACGAGACGGTCGTACATCTCGTTCACCACCGCGCCGTGCGTCTCGTCCTCGCCCACCTCGATGCCGGACCGCGCGCACAGCGCGTGCAGCTCCGCAGCGGGGGTGTCCGGGGTGACCTCGGCGCCCACGGCGCGCGAGACGGCGTCGTGCACGGTGACCACCGGCCACTCGCCGTCGAGCCGGACCTCGGTGCCGTCGGGCCGGCGCGACACGGCGTCGCCGTGCACCGCGACCGCGGCCGCGACGACGAGCTCGCGCGTGAGGTGGCGCATCGTCGTGTAGTCGCCGAACGCCTGGTACGCCTCGAGCGACGTGAACTCCGGGTTGTGCGTCGCGTCGGCGCCCTCGTTGCGGAAGTTGCGGCCCAGCTCGAAGACGCGCTCGATGCCGCCGATCGCGAGCTGCTTGAGGAACAGCTCCGGCGCGATGCGCAGGTACAGGTCCATGTCGTACGCGTTGATGTGCGTGCGGAACGGGCGCGCGTTGGCGCCCCCGTGCACGCGTTGCAGGATCGGCGTCTCGACCTCGATGAAGCCCCGCTCGACGAGGGACGAGCGCAGCGCGTGCACGGCGGCGGAGCGACCGCGGAGCGTCACGGACGACCGCGTGTCGAGCGCGAGGTCGACGTGGCGCAGGCGCATGCGCGTCTCCGGGTCGGCGAGCCCGCGGAACTTGTCCGGCGGCGCCTTGAGCGACTTCGACGCCATGACCCACGACACCGCGTGCACGGACAGCTCCCCCGTCCGGCTGCGCGCGACGGTCCCCGTGACGCTCACCTGGTCCGCGAGGTCCACGACGCGGCGCCAGAGCGCGAGGTCGGCGGCGCCGTCGGCCGTGAGCATCACCTGGCGCTCGTGGTTCTCCTCGCGCAGGACGGCGAACACGACGCCCCCGAGGTCGCGGAGCCGCACGACGCGGCCCGAGACGGACACGTCGCGCCCGAGCAGCAGCTCGTCGACGTCGGCGAGCCGGTGCGTGCGCGGCACGGCCACGGGGTACGCGGGCATGCCCGCCGCCGCCAGCACCTCGAGCTTCGCCCGGCGGGCACGCTCCTGGTCGGTGAGCCGCCGGGTCGGGACGTCGAGCGCGAGGAGCTCGTCCTCCTGCTCGCGCACCGGCGAGCCAAGCACGGCGTCGGCCGTCGCGGCCTGGGTCCCGGCGCCGCCGCGCGCGCCGGGCCACTGCGGCACGAAGCCCTCGGCCTGTCCCGCCGCGAGCGACACGGACGTGAGCTGGGCGGGGGCGGCGTAGCAGAGGTAGCGCGCGCGCCAGCGGGGCTCGTACTTCTGGTTCGAGCGGTACAGCTGGTCGAGCTGCCACCAGCGCGACGCCACGAGGACGAGGCGGCGCACGAAGCGCTGGAAGGGGCTCGCCGCGACCGACTCGCCCTGCTCGATCAGACCCCGGAACATCGCGAAGTTGAGCGAGACCCGGTCGATCGCCATGCCCGCGCCCTCGCTCGCGAGCGTCGAGATCATGAGCTCCGTGACGCCCGGGACCGCGTCCGGGGACCGGCGCATGTAGTCGAGCGAGACGCCCTTGCGCCCCCACGGGACGAACGTGAGCAGGCCGCGCGGCTCACCGTCGCGGTCGTGCGCGGTGACGACGAGCACGCGCGGGTCGCGCGGGCTCCCGAGGCGTTCGAGGGCCATCGAGAAGCCGCGCTCGTCCTCGCCGTGCCGCCACGCGTCGGCGGCCTTCGCCAGCGCCGCGAGCTCGTCGGCCGGGATCTCGCGCTGGCGCCGCAGGCGCACGGTGTACCCCTCGCGCTGGGGCCGTGCGACGGCGTGGCGCACGGGCCGCATCGACGGCGACGCGAGGTCGAACTCGCGCGTCTCGACGATCGCCTCGTCCCCCATCGTGAGGACCGCGAGCCCGGCGTCGCGGTAGGCGCGCGCGCCCTTCTCGCTCGCCGAGAGCACGCCGGGTGCCCACCCGTGGCGCCGCGCGTAGGCGAGCGTGCGCTCGATCGCGTCGGGCCAGGACGCCGGGTCCCCGAGCGGGTCGCCCGCCGCGAGCAGCACGCCGCTCACCACGCGGTACGACACGGCGGCGCGACCGTCGCCGGAGAAGATCGCGTCACGGTCGTCGCGCGTCGCGAAGTACTCCAGCGAGTCGTCGCTCGGGTGCTCCAGGAGCAGACGGCGCACGGCCAGCTCCTCGTCCGGGGAGCGCCGCGCGTCGCGCGGGCCCGTCCGCAGGAACACGAGCACGGCGAGCAGGAGCGCCGCACCCGCGAGCAGACCGCCGACGAGCGCCAGCCACCCGGGCGCGACGCCGTCGATCGCGAACGGCTCCTCGTGCGGGGACAGCCCGACCGAGACGCTGACGGCCCACCCGAGCCGCGCGGTCTGGGAGTCGAGGCTCGACGGCACGACCTGGAGCAGCGCCCACACGACCCCGGTCGCGACCGCCAGGCCGAGCACGAGGACGAGCGCCGCCGTCCACCACGCGCCGCGCGCGATGCGGGCCGGGAACGCGCGCCGCGCGGCGACGAGCACCACCACGAGCACGAGCCCGACGACGCCCCCCGCGTACGCGGTCCAGTGCACGTCGTCGAGCACGCCCGCCGCGGGGTCGATCCGGTCGAGCGCGATCGCGAGCAGCATGACGAGCGCGGAGGGGAGCTGCCAGACGAGGACCACGAACCACAGCGCGGCCCGGCGTCGGCGCAGGAAGCCGCTCGCGACGAGCCCGACCACCACCGCGGAGAAGAGCGACGGGTACGACGGCACGTTCGTGACCGACAGGACCTCGGCGACCGGGCGCTCGGCGTGGTGCGCGACGGGCCGCAGGATCAGCGCGACGAGGAGCCACACCGCGTAGACCTGGAGGATGCGGCCGCCCCAGCGCGCGACCGTCTCCGCCCAGGGCGACGCGACGGCGGGCGGCGCTGGAGCGCGCCGTCCGCCGTCCGGGGTGGGCGTCTCGCGCCCGACGGTCGTGGTACCCCTCACGTGGTCTCCTTCGGGTCGCGCGGTGCGCGGGCGGGCGCCGACGCGGGCTGCGCCGGCGGGTTGACGAGGACGTCGTCGGCGGTCTGTCGCTCCGCCGCGGTACGACGGTCCCAGGTGGGGCGCCGCAGCGCGTAGAAGAGGAGCGGCGGGCCGCCGAGCACCACGACGACGCCGGCGACCACGATCGGGTAGGCGGTCTCGGAGAGGCCGCTGAATCCGGACGGCCGGACGAACGCGAGCACGAACGCGGCCGCGCACGCGACGAACCCGAGCCCCGCGACGAGCCGCATCGCGGGCGTGCGGTAGGTGCGGACCACGTCGGGCTTGGTGCGCCGCAGCCGGATCGCCGCGGCGAACATGAGCATGTACATGACGAGGTACAGCGCCGCCGCCATGTCCACGAGCGCGATGAACGCGGTGTTGCCGTTCGGCACGAGCACGAAGAGCAGCGCGAGCAGCGTGACGATCGCGCCCTGCACCGCGAGGATGCCGATCTGGACGCCCGCCTTGTTCCGGCGCTGGAGCGCGGGCGGCAGCAGGCCGGTCCGGGCCGCGGCGAGCAGGCCGCGCGACGGCCCGGCGATCCACGTGACGACCGACGCGAACGCCCCGAGGGCGATGAGGAGCGAGATGACCGGGGTGCCCCAGCTCATGCCCCAGTGGTCGAAGAACGCCTTGAACGCGAGGTTGATGCCGTCGGTCACGCCGAGCGCGGACTTCGGGACGGCCACGGAGATCGCGAGCGTCGGGAGGATGAAGACGCCGAGGATCAGCACGGTCGCGACGGCGATCGAGCGCGGGAAGCCGCGCCCGGGGTTGCGCAGGTCGTTCGCGTGCACCGCGTTGACCTCCATGCCCGCGTACGCGAGGACGTTCGAGACGATGAGCACGATGGACGCGATCCCCGTCCACGGCGGGACGACGGCGGACGCCTCGAGCGTCGTCTCCGAGCGCTCACCGGTGCCGAGCCAGACCGCGCCGAGCACGATGAGCAGGACGGCGGGCAGGATCGTGCCGAAGATGCCGCTCCACGACCCGACCTTGGCGAACAGGTTGCCTCCGGCGAGCGTGATGAGCGTCGACCCCCAGTACAGGACGAGGATCACGACGGCCGTGTAGACGCCGTTCTGCGTGAGGCCGGGGTCGCCCACGACGAACGACAGGCTCGCCGCGATGAACGCGATCTGCGTGGGGTACCAGACGACGTTCTGGATCCACTGGAGCCAGATCGCGACGAACCCGGCGCGCTCGCCGAACGCCTCGCGCACCCATGTGAAGACGCCGCCCTTCCAGCCCGTCGCGAGCTCGGCCGCGACGAGCGCCGTCGGGACGAGGAAGAGGATGGCCGGGACGATGAAGAGCGTCACCGAGCCGAGCCCGTACGACGCCATCGCCGGCAGCGAGCGCAGCGACGCGACCACCACCACGGTGAGCATCGCGAGCTGCACGACCGACATGAACGTCGTCGCGCCCGCGGCGGGCGCCCCGATGGCGGGCCCCGTGTGGCCCGGCGGCTGCCGGGAGCCGGGCGACCCGTACGGGTGCGGCCGCACGTGCGCCGCCGTCGGCGCGTGCGTGCCGTCGGCGCGGACGTGCGGTCCCGCGCCTCCGGGCGGATCCTGTGCTGCCCCCTGTGCCATGGTCCGTCCTTCCCGCGGTCGCCCGGGTCAGTGGTGGAAGTTGGAGCGCTGGCCCTCGGTCGGCATCGGGCCGGTGAGGGCGTCGAGGAGCGCGACCTCGTCGCGCAGGTCCGCGAGGAACGCGGACGCGAGGTCGTGGCTGAAGCCGTTGCGCACGACGACGCGCTGGACGGTGAGGTCGGTGAGGTCGTCGGGCATGGGGTACGCGGGCACGAGCCAGCCCTTGGTGCGCAGCCGCTCCGACAGGTGGTAGAGGTCCCAGTTCTTCGTGTGGCCCTCGCGCAGGCGCCACGCGAACACGGGGATGTCCGAGCCGTCGTTCCACAGCTCGAACGCGGGCATCTTCGCGATCTCGCCCGACAGGTAGAGGGCGACGTCGCGCGACGTGCGCTGCACGGCCTCGTAGCCGGTGCGCCCGAGGCGCAGGAAGAGGTAGTACTGGAGGAGCACCTGCGCGCCGGGGCGCGAGAAGTTGAGGGCGAACGTCGGCATGTCCCCGCCGAGGTAGCTCACGCGGAACACGAGGTCCTCCGGCAGCGACTCCGTGTCGCGCCAGACGACCCATCCGAGGCCCGGGTAGACGAGGCCGTACTTGTGGCCCGAGGTGTTGATCGACGCGACGCGGGGGACGCGGAAGTCCCACTCGAGGTCGGGCTGGAGGAACGGGGCGATCATCGCGCCCGAGGCCCCGTCGACGTGGATGGGCACGTCCAGGCCGGTGGACTCCTGGATCCGGTCGAGGGCGGCCGCGATCTGCGTGACCGGCTCGTACATGCCCGTGTACGTCACGCCCATGATGGCGACGACGCCGATCGTGTTCTCGTCCACGTACGTCTCGAGGTCGTGACCGTCGAGGACTTTGTGGTCCTCGGAGATCGGGACGTAGCGCGCCTCGACCTCGAAGTAGTTGCAGAACTTCTCCCAGCACACCTGGACCGCGCTCGAGAGCACGAGGTTCGGACGGTCGGTCGGCTTCCCGGCGGCGCGGCGCGCGTGCTGCCACCGCCGCTTGAGGGCGAGGCCGCCCAGCATGCACGCCTCGGACGAGCCGATGGTCGACGTCCCGATGGTGTGCTCCGGGTCGGGCGCGTGCCACAGGTCGGCGAGCATCGTCCAGCACCGCGTCTCGACGGCCGCCGTCTGCGGGTACTCGTCCTTGTCGATCATGTTCTTGTCGGCGGCCTCGAGGTACAGCCGCGCGGCGTGCTCGTCCATCCACGTGCCGACGAACGTCGCGAGGTTGAGCCGCGCGTTCCCGTCGAGCATCGCCTCGTCGTGGACGATCTGGTACGCCGTCTCCTGGAGGGACTCGTCCTCGGGGAAGCGGAACTTGGGCAGCGCCGTGGCCTCCCCGGGTCTGGCGAAGACCGGGTTGAGCTCGACGACGTCGGGTTCTCCGGTGTGCCTCTCGGCCCGGCGCGTGTTCGTGACCATGTCCGCCCCCTCGGGTTGGTGTGGCCGCGGACCTGCGGCCGCTCTCTCGACGGTACGACCGCGGTCCCGGCACCGCCTCCGGGCGGGTGAGATAGGCAACACCTGTTGCTTAAGTGATTGCCTCGGCGTAACGTCGAAGACGACGCAGCGCACGACACGACGCGGAGGAGGTGGCCGTGGACAAGCGCACCGCCCGCACCGCCGCGGCCCTGCGGACCGCGATCCTCACGCTCGCCGCGGAGCAGGACGTCACCCGGCTCACGGTGTCGGCCGTCGCGGCACGGGCCGGGATCAACCGCGTGACGTTCTACGACCACGCGTCGAGCCCGTCCGAGCTCCTCGCGCGCGTGCTCGGCGCCGAGCTCGACGCGATCCGCGACCGGTTCTTCGCCGACGTCCGGGCCGCCGAGACGGCCGACGACGTCGCCGCCCGCTCCCGCGAGGTCGTCGACCACTGGAGCCGCGCGCTCGTCGTGCACGTCGAGGCCCACCTCCCCGTCTACGAGCGCGCGCTGGAGGGCGGCCTCAGCGCGCCGCTGTTCCGGCTGCTCGCGAGCCACGTCACCGGCACGCTCGTCGAGCACCTGCACGCCCACCCGGGCCTCCTGCCGTCGGCCCCGGCCGGCACCTCGGCGGGAGTCCTGGCCGACCCGTCCTCCGGACCCACGACCGTCGCGACGGCCGACGTCGCGGCGCGCGCCTTCGCGACGTACGTCGGGTTCGGCACGGTCGGCGCGCTCGAGGTGTGGCTCGCCACGCCACCTCCCCGTGACCCCGGGCTGTTCCCGCGGGTCGCCCGAGACGCCCTGCCCGCCTGGTGGACCACGCCGTCGCCCTGACGAGCCGTCCCCTCCGCCGGTCGACCGCGGTCCCCGGCGGGCAGGTGCGCACCACCCGCGCGACGACGCCCCCGCTCACGAGGCGGGCCGACGCCGCCGTGCCCTGCAAGGAAAGGAGCCCCACCATGGGCAGCACTCCCGGAAGGGTGCAGAACAAGGTCGCGATCGTCACCGGCGGCACCGGCGGCATGGGCGTCACGAACGCGCGCGCCCTCGTCGCCGAGGGCGCGAAGGTCGTCGTCGCGGACCTCGACGACGCGAAGGGCGAGGCGCTGGCACGCGAGCTCGGCCCGGACGCCCGCTACGTGCACCTCGACGTGACGAGCGAGGACGAGTGGGCCGCCGCGGTCGCGGCCACGCTCGACGCGTTCGGGCGCGTCGACGTGCTCGTCAACAACGCGGGCATCGCCAACGGCGGCCCCATCACGGAGTTCGACGTCGCCGCGTGGCGCCGGATCATCGACATCAACCTCACCGGCACGTTCCTCGGCATCCGCGCGGTGTCGCCGATCATGGCGAAGGCCGGCGCAGGCTCGATCATCAACATCTCGTCGGTCGAGGGCATGCGCGGGAGCGCCGGCCTGCACGGCTACGTCGCCTCGAAGTTCGGCGTCCGCGGGCTGACGAAGTCCGTCGCGCTCGACCTCGGCCCGTACGGCGTGCGCGTCAACTCGGTGCACCCCGGGTTCATCTCGACGCCCATGACCGCGTCGCTCAACCCGGACGACCTCCTCATCCCGCTCGGCCGCCCCGCCGCGCCCGAGGAGGTCTCGCGCATGATCGTCTTCCTCGCGAGCGACGAGGCGTCGTACTCGACGGGCTCGGAGTTCGTCGTGGACGGCGGCCTCATCGCCGGCGTCCCGTCGAAGAAGGGCCACGGACAGCTCTGACCCGGGCGCGGCGGGCCCGGTCGCTCAGCGCGCCGCGGCCGCGCACGCGACGCAGGTCCGCGCCGTCGGGCGCGCCTCCAGGCGCCCGGCGGCGATCTGCTGCCCGCACCCCGCGCAGACGCCGTAGGTCCCCGCGTCCAGGCGCGCGAGGGCGGCGTCGACCTCCTCGACCCGCGCGGCCGCGTCGCGCGCGAGCGCGTCCACCTGGGCGCGCTCGAACGCGATCGTCGCGCCGTCGGGGTCGTGCTCGTCGTCCGCGTTGGAGTCGCGCGACGCCTCGACGATGCCCGCGACGTCGGCGCGCAGCGCCCGCAGGCGCTCCGACGCCTCCGTGCGCACGGCGAGCAGCCGCTCGCGCGCGGACTGCGGGTCGAACGGGTGGCCGGGGTCCTCGGGGGGTGTCGTCATCACCCTCCCCAACGCTCGGGACGGGGTGAAACCGTCCCGGACGGGCACTCCTGCCCATCACCGCCGCATGACAGCGGCGGTCCGCGATGGAAGAGTGGAACCGCCCGGCCACCCCGGGGCCACCGCGCGGACTCGCCCTCGCGGTGGGCGACCGACGGCGAGACCACGGGGGTCGGCATGAGCACGGTCGTCGTCTTCGAGGAGTTCGGCGGGCCCGAGGGCCTGCGGGTCGACGACGAGGAGGTCGGCGCTCCCGGCTCCGGTCAGGTGCGCGTCGCGAACCGCGTCGTCGGGGTCAACCCCGCGGACCTCAAGCGGCTCGCCGGCGCGTTCGGTGGCCGCGTCCCCGGCGTGCTGGGCTTCGAGGCGGCCGGCGTGGTCGACGCCGTCGGGCCCGACGTGCCGGACCTCGCCCCCGGCGACGAGGTCGTGTGGCACGGCACGGGGGCGCAGCGCGAGCTCTCGCTCGTCCGGGCCGACCACGTGCGACGCAAGCCGTCGTCCGTCCCGTTCGACCAGGCCGCGGTGCTGCCCGTCGCCGCGGCGACCGCGTTCTCCGCGCTCGTGCAGGCCGACGCGGGCGAGGGCGACGTCGTGCTCGTGCACGGCGCGAGCGGGGGCGTCGGGTCCGCGGCGGTGCAGATCGCGACCGCGCTCGGTGCCCGCGTCGTCGGGACGGCCTCGCCCGCGAACCACGACTACGTACGCGGCCTCGGCGCGACACCGGTCGCGTACGGCCCGGGGCTCGTCGACGCGGTCCGTGCGCTGCCCGACGGCCTGGACGAGGTGAGCGTCGTCGTCGACCTCGTCGGCACGGAGGAGACCGTCGCCGCAACCGTCGCGCTGCTGGGCGAGCACCTCTCCCCCGCCGACGGCGACGACCCGCCGAGCGCCGTGACCGTCGTCGGCACGGACGCCTCGCGTGCCGCGGGGATCGCCGACAAGGTCGACGCGAAGGGCGCCCTCGACGAGGTGCTCGCGCTCGCGGAGGACGGGCGGCTCCGGGCCGAGATCTCGGCCCGGTTCCCGCTCGCCGAGGCCGCGGAGGCGCTCCGCCTGGTCGCGGCGGGGCACGTGCGGGGGAAGGTCGTGCTCGACGTCGCGTGACGCGCGGCCTCGCTCGGTTGTGACGCTGAGCACAAGCCCGGACCGCGAGCCGCGGGATTCCGCCGCTCCCGACCGCACGCACCCCGAATCTCCTTGCGCCCCGCGTGCGCCAGAGTGTGGAATCGTTAGCATGCGTAAGCTTCTTGCCGCCACCGCGGCGCTCTCCTGTGCCCTCCTGCTGGCGTCCTGCGCCTCGCCGACCGACCCGGCGAGCGACGACGCGGCGACCACCCCCGCGACCGAGACCACGACCGAGGCGGCCCCCGAGGTCACGCCGACCGTCGTCGCCGTCACCACGACGTGCAGCACCTTCTACGGGGGCGAGTACTCCGCCGAGCGCCTCGTCACCGAGACGACGCCGCTGCTCGCCACGCCCGACGACGAGGACGCCGCTGCCGCGATCTACACGACGCGCGAGCGCATCGCCGCGGTGCAGAACTTCGCCGACCCGGAGCTCCAGGAGAACCTCAACGGGATCAAGGCACCGTTCGAGGCGGCCGTCCAGGGCGAGACCGTCAGCACGTCGAAGCTCCAGGCGTCGCTCGACGCGTTCCGTGCCCAGTGCGTCGAGGCCGGGTACGCGTTCGCGTCCTGACGCCACGCGCCGCGGTCCGGACGGCCCGTCCCTCGTCGAGGGGCGGGCCGTCCTCGCGTCCGAGGCCGGTCCGGTCGTGCCCCGGAGACGCGCCGGTGCCGGGGCTCGTCGCGACCGGGGGCGGGCGGCGAGGCGCGGCCCGGCGTGGGAGCATCCGACCATGCCCGTCGTCGAGTCCTCGCTCGTGGTCCCCGTCGACCCCGCGACCGCGTTCGCCGTCTCGCAGACGACGGGAGCCGTCCGCCTGCGCTGGGACCCCTTCATCCGCCACCAGCACTTCCTCGACGGCGCGACCGCGCCCGCGAAGGGCGTGCGCACCTTCACCCGGCACCGCAGCGGGCTGTCGATGGTGAGCGAGTACGTCTCGTACAACCCGCCGACCAACGTCGGCATGCGCATGGTCCGCGGGTCGTGGTTCTTCGAGAACCTCGCGGGCGGCTGGCGCTTCGCGCCCGACCCGGCCGGCGGCACGCGCGCGACGTGGCGGTACAGCTTCCGGTGCCGGCCGCGCTGGCTCGCCCCGGTCGCCGAGCGTGTCGGGTCGTGGGTGCTCCAGCGCGACGTCGACCGCCGCATCGCCGGCTTCGCGCGCGGGTGCGCCGACCCGGTCGTGCTCGACGCGGTGCACGACGGCGTCTGACGCCCGCGCCCCCGTCCGCCGTCGCGCGGCACCCCGGGACCACGCGGCCCGGCACCCCGGGACGACGCCGCCCGGCACCCCGGTCGGACGCGACCCGACCGCGGGCGGCGTAGCGTGCGACGCATGGGTCCGCTCGACCGCCGCCGCCCCCGGGCGTTCCTCGCCGTGGTGCTCGCGGTGGTCACGGTCGCCGGGTCGGCGGGCGCCACGCACGGCCAGCCCGGTGCCCGGCCGCTCGACGCGGCGGCGCTCGCGCTGCTCCTCGTACCCCCGCTCGCGCTCGTGCTCCTCGTGCGGTGGCCGGTCGTCGCCGTCGTCGTGTCCGTGGGCGCGGCGGGCGCGTTCCTCGTCGCCGGGTACGCGTGGGGCCCTGTGCTCGCGGGCCCCGTGGGTGTGCTCGTGGGGGTGCTGCTCAGCGGCCCCACGGGGCGCGCGCGCCGGGTCGCGTGGGGCGGGGCGGCGCTGCTGGCGGGAGCGGTCGTCGCGGCGGCGGTGCTCCGCCCGGACGCGCCACCCCCGGCGACGCTGCTCGGCGGGACGGCGTGGACGGTCGTCGTGCTGCTCGTCGCCGGGTCCGTCCGGGACCGGACGGCGCGTCTCGCCGCCGCGCGGGAGGCGGAGCGCGTCGCGCGGGCGGAACGCGAGCGGACCGCCGTCGCGGACGAGCGGCTGCGGATCGCGCGCGAGGTCCACGACGTGCTCGCGCACTCGCTGTCCGCGATCACGGTCCAGGCAGGGGTCGGCCTGCACCTGCTCGACCGCGACCCCGAGCAGGCCCGCGGCGCGCTCACCGCGATCCGCGCGGCGAGCACCGAAGCGCTCGACGAGGTGCGCGCGGTGCTGGGCGTCGTCCGCGGCGAGGCGGGAGACGACGGCGCCCCGCTCGCCCCGACCTGGGACCTCACCGCGCTCCCCCGGCTCGTCCGCCAGGCGGAGGGCGGCGGCCTCACGGTCGCGCTCGACGTGGACCCTGCCACCGCGGGCCTGCCCGACCGGCTCGCAGGCGTCGTGTACCGCGTCGTGCAGGAGTCGCTGACCAACGTGCGCCGGCACGCGCGCGGCACCACGCGGGCCGACGTCCAGGTCGCGGTGCGACCCGCGCCGCACGGCGCGGTGACCGTGACCGTGACCGACGACGGCGCGGCCCCGGGCGCGGAGCCCGAGCCGGGCTACGGCCTGCGGGGCATGCGCGAGCGCGTCGAGAGCGTCGGCGGCTCGCTCGTCGCCGGCCCGGCACCGTCCCCCTCTGGACGTGGCTTCCGCGTGCGGGCAGTCTTTCCCTGGCCGGGCTCCCCGCCCGGGCCGGGCACCGCCCGACGGTCCGACGCGGCCGACGACGCACCGCCGCAGCGCGAGGAGGCACCGTGATCGACGTCGTGCTGGCCGACGACCAGGCCCTCGTGCGCGGGGGCTTCCGCGCGCTCATCGACTCCGAGGACGACATGCGTGTCGTCGCGGAGGCCGCGACCGGCGACGACGCCGTCCGCCTCGCGCTCGAGCACCTGCCGGACGTCGTGCTCATGGACATCCGGATGCCCGGTCTCGACGGGCTGGAGGCGACGCGGCGGATCGTCGCGGACCGGGCGGCGGCGCACGTGCACGTCGTGGTCGTCACGACGTTCGAGCTCGACGAGTACGTGACCGACGCGATCCGCGGCGGCGCGAGCGGCTTCCTCGTCAAGGACACCGAGCCGGTCGACCTCGTCCGGGCGGTGCGGGTCGCGGCACGCGGCGACGCGCTGCTCTCGCCCACCGTGACCCGGCGGCTGCTGTCCCGGGTCGCGGACGCGACGCGCGACGTCGGACCGGTGCGCGGTGTCGAGGAGCTCACGCCGCGCGAGCGCGAGGTGCTCGTCGAGGTCGCGGGCGGGCTGTCGAACGAGGAGATCGCCGGGTCGCTCTTCCTGTCCGAGTCGACCGTGAAGACCCACGTCTCGCGGGTCATGGCGAAGGTCGGCGCACGGGACCGGGCGCAGCTCGTCGTCGCGGCCTACGAGTCGGGCGTCGTCCGTCCGGGCTGGGCGGGCTGAGGCCTCCGGCCGTCGCGCGCGGTACCCGGGGACGAGCGAGGTCGGCACGCCCGGGTGACGACGCGGCGTCGGACGACCGCGAGCCTGGAGGTGCGGCCGGCGGACGGCCGTCCTCGCCGGGACCGGCGAGGCGCACCGACACCGGAGGTCGTCATGCTCACCGCACTCACCGGGGCCGTCGGCACGCTCCCCGCGGACGCCGTCGCGGCGTGGGGTCACGCCGGCTGGGGGCCGGGGCCGTGGTGGTTCGTGTTCCCCCTGCTGTGGTTCCTGCTCTTCGCGTCCGTCGTGTTCCTGCTCGCGCGCCGCGCACGCCGCGGCGGGGGCCCGGGCGGCTGGCGCGCCACCGGCCCTGACCCGGTCGCGACCCTCGGCGAGCGCTACGCACGCGGCGAGATCGACGAGCAGGAGTACCGCACCCGCCTCGCCGTCCTCCGCGAGACCCCCCACCCCTGACCCCCTGACCCCCCCGCCCCCCTGGCCCCCACCCCTCCCCACGCGAGAACGGGGTCGGCGACCGGGATCCGTCGGATCCGGTCGCCGACCCCGTTCTCGGTGGTCGCCGGGGGCGTGGTGGCGTCAGGCGGGGGCGCCCACCGGCGCCCTCGTGGCCGACGGAGCGGTCTCCGGCGTCTCGTTCGTCGCCGTCGTGTCGTCGTCCTCGTCCACAAAGAGGTCCTCGGCCGTCGCGGCCTCGTACTGCTCGAGGTCGAGGATGCCCTCGCGCTTCGCGACGATCGTCGGCACGAGCGCCTGGCCCGCGACGTTGACCGCGGTGCGGCCCATGTCGAGGATCGGGTCGATCGCGAGCAGCAGGCCCACGCCCGCGAGCGGCAGGCCCACGGTGGAGAGCGTGAGGGTCAGCATGACGATCGCGCCGGTGAGGCCCGCGGTCGCGGCGGATCCGACGACGGACACGAACGCGATGAGCAGGTAGTCGGTGATCGACAGGTCGATGCCGAAGATCTGCGCCACGAAGATCGCCGAGATGGCCGGGTAGATCGAGGCGCAACCGTCCATCTTGGTGGTCGCGGCCAGCGGCACGGCGAACGACGCGTACTCGCTCGGCACGCCGAGGTTGCGCTCGGTGACACGCTGCGTCACGGGCAGCGTACCGATCGAGGAGCGCGAGACGAACGCGAGCTGGATCGCGGGCCACGCGCCGCGGAAGTAGCTCGAGATCTTCAGGCCGTTGGTGCGCAGCAGGATCGGGTAGACGACGAACAGCACGACCGCGAGGCCGACGTAGATCGCGACGGCGAACCACGCGAGCGACGCGAGGGACGTCCAGCCGTACGCCGCGATGGCGTAGCCGATGAGGCCGGCGGTGCCGATCGGCGCGAGGCGGATGATCCACCACAGCACCTTCTGCACGATCGCGAGCGCGGAGCGGTTGAACGCGAGGAACGGGTCCGCCTTCTTGCCCGACTTGAGCGCCGCGATGCCGATGACGAGCGCGACGACGAGGATCTGCAGCACGTTGAAGCTCACGGACGTCGACGCGGCCCCGGTGAGCGCGCCGTCGTCACCGGTCTCGAGGCTCGTCGAGGCGCCGAGGCCCAGGACGTTGCCCGGGATGAGGCCGTTGAGGAAGTCGAGCCACGTGCCGGTGCGGCCCGGCTCGGAGGCGGCGTCGAGCGAGACCGACGCGCGGTTGCCCGGCTGGAACAGCAGGCCCAGGCCGATGCCCACGGCCACGGAGATCGCGGCGGTGATGGCGAACCACAGGAGCGTCTGACCGGCGAGGCGCGCGGCGTTGGTGACGGTCCGCAGGTTCGCGATCGACGCGACGATCGCGGTGAAGATCAGCGGCGGCACGACGGCCTTGAGCAGCGTGACGAACGACGAGCCGATCGTGTCGAGCGTCGTGGTGAGGCCGTTGGGGACGTCGCCCGCGGCGTCCTGCGGGCCCATGGCGAGCGCGAGGGCACCGAGCCCGACGCCGACCGCGAGTCCGAGCAGGATCTGCACGCTGAACGAGGGGAACCGGCGCTTCTTCTTCGCGGGCGCGGAGGCGGGAGCCTGCTTCGCCTGGGGGTCGGCCTGCGGGGAGGCCGTCGAGGGGGTCGAGGACACGGAGGACCTTTCGGGGTGACGCGGGCGCACGAGCGCCCGCTCTCGGGAGAGGGGCTCGGGACGTCGTCGCGGGGCGCCGGCAGCAGCGCGGCCCAGGCAGGGACGCAGGCACGGAGGTGGCCTGCGGCCTGACGGGGGCGCGCCACGCGCGTCAGCGGCTCAGGTCGCGAGGCGACCCGGGGTCCTGACGGGTGTGCGGAGGCGGGGAGGCGTCAGCGGCGACGGGGGGTCAGCGACACAGCGCGCTGGCGACTCGACGGAGGTCGACGTCGCGGCGCTGGGTGAGCTGCCAGGCAGGCACGCTGACGAACACGAAGGTTCTCCCGGAACGGTGGGTTCTCGCTGGACGCGGGCAGACGGACGCCCGCGGCAACCGATCATACCCGCTCGTGGACAACCGTCCGGCGACCGGACCTATTCCGGGGCGACGGCCAGCGCACGGCAGGCACCGGGGAGTCAGGCGTTCGGCGCGTCGAGGAAGGCGTGCATGAGCGGGCCCGCGGTGACGGCGCCGCCCTCGCCCGTCTCGACGAACACGGCGACCGCGAGGTCGCCCTGCGTCGCGATCATCCACGCGTGGGACTGGCTGCCGTCGCCGTACTGCGCCGTGCCCGTCTTCGCCCCGGGCTCGCCCGGGAGGTCCTGGAGGATCGACGCCGAGCCGTCCGTGACGACGCCGCGCATGAGCTCGCGCAGCGTCGCCGCCTCCTGCTCGGTGAGGGTCGAGGCGGGCTGCTCCTCGGCGACGGTCTGCACGTCCGGGTGGACGAGGACCGGCGCCACCGTGCGCCCGGCGGCGACGCTCGCGGCGACCGTCGCCATCGCGAGCGGCGACGCCTGGACCTTGCCCTGCCCGATCATCGACGCGGCGTGCTCGGTGCCCTGGGAGTCCGTCGGGACGTCGCCGAAGAAGGCGGGCGCGCCGAGCTCAGACTCGACGCCCAGGCCGAGCGAGGCCGCGGCGTCGTGCAGCGCCTGCTGCGACACCGCGTCCCGCTGCCCGATCATCGCCGTGTTGCACGAGTTCGCGAACGCCGTGCGCAGCGGCACGTCGCCGAGCGCGGCCGTCGGGTACCCGGGCACGTTCTGGAACTCGCGGCCCTCGACGGTCAGCGTGGGCGGGCAGGAGACGGTCGTGTCCGGGGTGAGCCCCGCGCGCAGCATCGCGAGCGTCGTCGCGACCTTGAACGTCGATCCCGGCGCGTACTGGCCCGTCGTGGCGGTCGAGAGCCCCTCGCCCGCGGTCGAGCTCGCCGCCGCGAGCACGGAGCCCGTCGAGGGCTGGATCGCGACGATCGCGCTCGGCCCCTGGCCGGCGAGGACGGCCTCGGCGGCGACCTGCATGTCCGGGCGCAGCGTCGTGCTCAGGGGCACGCCGTCCACGGGCTCGACCGAGAACACCTCGGTCGGCTCGGCGTCGGCGTCCGCCTCGCCCGGCACGACCTCGATCGACAGGCCCGGCACGCCGCGCAGCTGCTCGTCGTACTGCCGCTGGAGGCCCGAGATGCCGACCTGGTCGCCCGCGGCGACCGCGCCCTCGGACTCCTCGACGATCTCCGCCGTCGCGTCGCCCACGCGCCCGAGCAGGGGGCGCGCGAACTCGCGCGTCGGGGCGAGGGGGATCGCGTCGTCGATCACCGCGACGCCCTCGATGCCGCGCGCCGCGTCGACGTCGACGCCCGCGGTGTCCTCCGTGCGGACGGTGATGGCCTCGACGAACGCCTTCTCGCCGGCGCCCGCGACCCGCTGCGCGTACTCCTCCGGGTCCAGGCCGACGACGCCCGCGAGCGCCCGGGCCGCGCCGTCCCACCGGGCCGAGCCCACGCGCGTCTTGTCGACGCCGATCCGGAAGACGGGACGGTCCTGGACGATGGGGACGTCGTCGGCGCCGAGGATGCCCGCACGGACCGCCGGCACGCGGCTCACCGCGAGCCGGCCGCCCTGGCCGAGCTCGGGGACGAGCACGTCCGGCTCCCACACGACGTCCCAGGCGCCCGGACCGTCCTCCCCCTCGCCCGGCTCCGCGAACGTGAGCTCGGCCGTGGTGGTGTACTCCCACGCCTGGTCGCCCCCGACCTCCCAGCGGTAGGCGAGCGTCGCCGTCGCGCGGTCGCCCGCCTCGTCGCCCTCCTCGTCGACGTCCACCGACTCCACCTCGACCGTGCGCTCGTACGGCGCGAGCGGCTCGAGCACCGCCTCCAGGTGCCCCTGGACGTCCTTCGCCGCGCCGTTGCGGAACTCCAGCGCGCTCACGTCGCCGGCCGCGATGGCGTCGGCGAGCGCGGCCGCGGCGTCGGACGCCTCCGGACGGTCGGGCGTGCACGCCGCGAGGGGCAGGGCGAGGACGGGGACGAGCGCGGCGGCCGTCGTCCAGCGGGCGGTCCTCCCGCTCCACCGGCCGTGCGTGCCGGATCGACCGTGGTCGCGCGCGACGCTGCTCACTCGTTGCTCCCCTGCTCCGTACCGTTCGGGACGAGACGGACGCTACCCGACG
The DNA here is from genome assembly GCA_003052455.1 of Sphaerisporangium cinnabarinum. Classification (GTDB taxonomy): domain Bacteria; phylum Actinomycetota; class Actinomycetes; order Actinomycetales; family Cellulomonadaceae; genus Cellulosimicrobium; species Cellulosimicrobium cinnabarinum. The sequence continues at coordinate 30,626 of QAPD01000020.1, forward strand.
GCGCCGACGCCCCCGGCTCGGGCGGCCGGTCCCGCCCGGTTCGTCCGCCGCTTCTTCACCTCCCACGTCCCGCGGAGCCGCGCCGCGTCCCCCTCCCCTGCCCGCCGGCGCAGGTCTGCGCAGGTGCGCGCGGGGGCGCGACGCGATCCCGGGGCGATCCTGCGCCTTTCCTGAGGAACCGGTGCGCCAGAGTTGAGGAGGACTCCGTACTTTTCGAGTCATGAGCCTCCACACCCCCGAGACGACCCCCGCCCCGCGCCGCGACAAGCGCCGCGCCTTCGCCGCGTTCGGGCTCGCAGCCCTCGCCGTCGGCGGCATCGGAGCGGCGCTCACCAGCGCCGCCTGGACCGACAACGCGTTCTTCGCGGCGCCCGCGACGGCCGCGACCTTCGACCTCCAGGGGTCGCTGGACGGGACCACCTGGAAGGACTCGTCCGACCCGGACGCGATCGAGCTCGTCGTGCCGTCCGACGCCCTGGCCAACCTCCTGCCCGGCCAGACCCGCACGATCGACCTGTGGGTGCGCAACGAGAGCTCGGTCCGCGCCACGCTCACGTCCAGCGTCCGCTTCGCGTCGGGCTCGACCTTCACCACGAACCCCTCCGCGTCCGTCTCCGGCCTCGCCACGACGCTCGACGCGGCCGGCGGCACCTCCAGCGACCAGTTCCGGCTCACCGTCACGGCGCCGAGCGACTGGGCGCCGTCGAACCAGGGAGCCACCGGGACGCTCGTCGTCACGGTCTCCGCCACCGCGACGGCCTGACCCGGCGTCGTCGGACCCAGGACGAGGAGAACAGGAGAACCACCGATGCAGGTACTGCGGCGCGGCGCCGTCCTCGTCCTGTGGGTCCTCGCCGCCTTCGGGCTGGTGTGCGGGGCGGTGTGGGGCGCGACCGCGGCCGGCCTCATCAAGCCCCTCGTCGTGATCTCCGGCTCGATGGAGCCGGGGATCATGACGGGCGACCTCCTGGTCGCCCGGCCCGTCCCGGCGGCCGACGTGGCCGTCGGGGACGTGGTCAGCCTGCCGAGCGCGCTGACCGACGACCTCGTGACCCACCGGGTCGAGGCCGTCGAGCAGACGGGCGACGACCGCTACACGGTCAGCATGAAGGGCGACAACAACGCCTTCGCGGACGCCCTGGACTACACCGTCTCGGGCGACGTCTGGAAGCCCGCGGTCCAGCTCGCCGGCTGGGGCACCGCGATCGTGCGCCTGACGACGCCCGCCGTGGCGGTCCCCCTCCTCGTCGGGCTGCTCGGCCTGCTCGGCCTCACCCTGCTCGTCCCGCCCGCACCGCGGCGGGCGCCGGTCCGCCGATGACCGGCGCCCGGGCCGGCCGACGCGCCGACGCGACGGCCGGACAGCCGGCCGGGCGCCGCACGCTGAGCCTGCTCCTGGCGGTCCTGACCCTCGTGACGGCGTCGTGGTGGGGGGTCGCGCACGCGGCCGTCGAGCCCACGACGGCCGCGTGGACGGACCAGTCGCGGGCCGCCGCGCCCGTCTCCGCCGGCCGGTGGCAGACGACGACGGCGGGCACGTGCGTCGCGCGCGGCGAGGGACGCACCGTGCTCTCCGGCTGCACGGTCCGCGGGATCTCGTTCGAGACGTGGGGCGAGCCGGGGAGCCAGGTCCGCAACTACTACGTGGCCTTCACCGTGCCGGCCGGCACGCGGTCGGTGTCCTTCGACGTCGACCTCCGCGCCGCGACCGGCCAGGCGACCTCGTGGCAGTGGAGCGGCGCCCACGTCGTCGCCGGGGGCCAGTTCACCCCGCAGCAGGGCTGGACGTGCTCCGACCTGCCGCGCGTGCGCGGGGACGGCGCCGACTGGCAGAGCCCGATCTACTTCCAGGTCGCCGAGCAGGGCGGCGGAGGCGCGTCGGCCTGCCCGTGACGGTGTCCGCCCGTGGAGGACGTCAGTCCGGCACGACCGGGCTGATCACGTACCAGAGGCGCACGGACTCGTCACCGCCCGGCCCCGGCTCGTGGCTGATCTGCACCGACGTCTCGACGTCGCCGTTCGACCCGTTGATGCCGGTACGGGCCCGCGTCCCGCCCGCGCGCGACGCGTCGAGCGACGCGGGCAGGTCGTCGAGCCAGCGGTCGACCTGCGACCGGGGGAACCCGAGCACCTGCGCGTCGGCGACGAGCTGGTCGTGCACGGCCTGCCCGCCGGAGAGCGTGCGGAACACGTTGATCGCGCTCACGTACCCGCGCCGGGGCTGGATCGTCAGCTCCTCGGCCGTCGTGGTCCACGTGCCGTCGGGGAGCGTCAGCTCGACCTCGGCCGCGCCGTCCGGCACCTGCACGACGGCCATCGACTCGCCCAGCCCGACGGACTCCGCGGTGATCGGCCTGCTCACGTCCCAGCGCACGGTCTCGCCCCTCTCGATGTCGTCGATCGTCGTCGTGCCCGTCGTGCTCCCGCCGCCCTCGACGTCCCCGCCGCCCGACGCCGTCGGGCCGCCCGGGGCGGTCGTCCCGCCCGGTCCGGTGGCCGCGTCGTCCGGGTCGCCGAACGTCACGGTGCACCCCGTCAGCACGAGAGACCCGGCGAGCGCGCCTGCGAGCAGGACCGCGGCGACGCCGCCCCTCGGCGGCGACCCGGGCGCGCGACGGAACCCTCGGCTCACTGGTCCACGTCCACGTCCCACTCGGTCAGTCTGTCAAGGATGCGCCCGATGCGGGCGGGGTTCGTGAGCCGGTAGTCGGCGATCCGGTCGGAGACGTCGGTGCCGACGATCTGCGCCGCCTGGTCCGGGTGCTGCGTGACGAGCTGCTGGTAGGCGGGCAGCGTGTCGTTCGAGATGTACTCCCAGCGGGTCGCCTGGTCGGCGATGTTGCCGCCCGGCAGCGGCGTCTGGACCGTCACGGTGCCCTGGACGGGGTTGTCGAACGTGATGCCCGTGAACGGGATCCCGAGGTTCTCCGGCCCGGGCGTCTCGACGTTCACCGTGAAGGGGTCGTGCTGCGCGTACGTGCCCGCGCCGGGGATCGACGGCTCGCCGACGAGCGTCATGAGGTACGTGAACGCCTCGCCCGTGACCGGGTGGTCGCGCATGGTCTGCCAGTCGTCAGCGATGACCTGGTTCTGCTCGCGCCACAGCAGCGCGGTGTTGCCGTCCGCGAGCGCCTGCGCGTCGCCCGCGCGGCCGGCCTCGACGTCCGCCCACGCCTGGTACGCGGGCCCGTCGATGACACCGGCCTCGAGCAGCCGCTCCATCTCCTCCAGCCCGCCGTTCAGGTACGCCTCGTGCATGACGGCCTGGTCCACGAAGATCTCGCGCTGCATCGACAGGAACTGGTTCTCGTAGAAGCCGAGCTCGGCGTCCGACATGGTCGCGATCGCCTCGAGCGCCGCCCGGTCGACACCGGGCGGCAGCGCCCGGGCTCCGCTCGCGACGCCCTGCGCGAGCTGCCGCATCATGTCGAGGTCGAAGAACCCGGCGGCGAACGACGGCCCGATCATCGCGGCCATGCCGGCCCACTGCATCCACGGGTTGTCCAGGTAGAGCTCGCCGTAGTACGTGTAGACGCTCTCGATGATCTCGCGGTTGGCCGACGCCCCCGCGGACGGGTCCCAGTCGGCGAAGTCGAACCCCGCCTCGCCCGCGGCGACGCGCGTCCAGTGCGTGACGGCGAGCTCCGCGAAGCCCGGGGAGTCGGGGTCGACGCCGAGGCGCACCATCTGGTCGTAGAGCGCCGCGACCTGCGCGTCCGTCGCGTTCTCGAGCCACGCGGCGCGCTCGTCCGCGTCCATCGCGGCGTACTCGCCCGGCGTCGGGGTGGGGACGGTCTGCTGCGGCCCGCCCGGGCCGGACGCGGGCGGACCGCCCGGGCCGGCGAGGGCGCCGCCGTCGGCGCTCGCGGACTCCTGCTGGTCGGCGTCGGTGGCGAGGCGGTCGGCCGCGGCGTCGAGGAGGCTCGCGGTGCCGGTGAGCGAGGGGCCGAGCGTGGTGGCCCAGTCGCTGCGGAACTGCGCGGCGTCGGGCCCGTCCCACCGGGTCGCGGCATCGACCACGGCCGCGACCTGCGCGCGGTGGGTCCGGAGCGCGTCGGCGCCGGAGCGCAGACCCGACGCGAGCGCGCGCAGCGCACGGACGTCGGCGCCCCACATCCCGCTCATGCCGTCCCCTCCCGCCCCTGCGCGTCCCCTCACGCGCACGCGTCGACACCTTCGTCCCCGACGGTCGCACGCCGACGGTACGCGGCCGGGTCCGCCGCCGCGATGGGGACAACTGCCCATGCGCGCGGGAGGGGACAGTGCGGCCGCGCGCCTCAGCTCAGGCGACGCTCCAGCCGGACCACCACCGTGTCGCCGACATCCTTGCCGAGGCGCTTGCGCACGCCCGCGTTGAGCGACAGCATCAGCCCGCCCGACCCGGTCGGCATGAGCCCGACGTCGCGCAGCGCGACGTCGTCGACGGTCGCGTCCACGCGGACCGCGCGCAGCGACCCGAAGAGCTCGCGCGCCCCGGGTACCTCGACGCAGGGCCACGTGTCGCCCTTGACGTCGACGCCGACGGGCGCGGTGAACGTGTGGTCGAGGGTGACGGGCTCGAACGGCATGGCGGTGCTCCGATGGGTCGTGCGGTCGTGGTCGGGGGTCTGACCGGTCGACGGCCGGGAACTCGTCGGTCGTCGTGGGGCGAGGTTCAGGCGCCCCGCACCGACGCGCCCATGCGCGCGACCGCCTCGGTGAGCACGTCGACGCCCGTCGCGAGGTTGAGGCGCACGTGCCCCTGCCCGCCGGGGCCGAACCGGCGCCCGTCCTCCAGCGCGACGCGCGCGCGGTCGAGGAACCACGCCCGGGGGTCCGCGCCCGCCGGGCCGGGGAGCCCGCGCGCGTCGAGCCACGCGAGGTACGTCGCCTCGCCGGGCCGGTAGCGCACCGTGGGCAGGTGCTCCGCGAGCAGGTCGGCCAGGAGCCACGCGTTGCGCTCGACGCCCGCGAGGACGTCGTCGAGCCACGCCTCGCCGTGGTCGAGCGCCGCGACGTGCGCGAGCACCGGCACGTGCTGGACGCCGTGGCTCGCCTCCTCGGGGATGCGCCGCAGGTCGTCGGCGGCGTCCGGGCCGGCGACGGCCGCCGCGGCCTTGAGGCCGGGCAGGTTCCACGCCTTCGACGCGGAGACGATCGCGACGGCCGAGCCCGCCCCGGGGACGGTGAGGAGCGGCGTGTGGGTCGTCGCCGGGCGCCCGTCGAGACCGGGCCGCGTGAGGGGCGCGTGGATCTCGTCCGCCACGACGCGCACCCCGTACCGCTCGGCGAGAGCCAGCCCGGCCGCCAGCTCCGCGCGCGAGTGCGCGGTCCCCGTCGGGTTCTGCGGGTTGCACACGAGCCAGACGGCGCGGCGCCCGCTCCCCGGACCGTCGCCGTTCGCGGCGACGCCGGTCGCGTCGGCGAACGCACGCTCGAGCGTGTCGAGGTCGAGCCGCCCGTCGGCGCCGAGCGGCGCGTCGACGACGCGTCGCCCCTCGTTCGCGGTGAAGCCGTAGAACGGCGGGTACACGGGCGGGTTGACGACGACCGCGTCGCCCGGGGAGGTGAGGACGCGCAGCACCTCGACGATCGCGACCATGACGTCGGGCAGCGTGCGCGACGTCGCCGCGTCGAGGGTCCAGCCCCAGCGGCGCTCCGCGAAGCGCGCGTACGCCTCGCCGTAGGCGGTGCCGACGTCGTACCCGGTGTCGCCGGAGCGCAGGGCGGCCGTCACGGCCTCGACGACCGCGTCGCACGGCGCGACGTCCATCTCGGCGACGAACAGCGGCAGCACGTCGGGCGCGAAGGTGCGCCACTTGACCGACGTCCGACGGCGCAGCTCGTCGAGCGTGAGGACGTCGAGCGGTGTCGGGGACACGGGGGGCCTGGCCGGGCTGCTCACCCGACCACCCTAGGACGAGACCCGCAGCGCCAGCTTGCCGACGTAGTGGTCTCGCAGGGCGGCGTGCGCGTCCTGGACACGCTCCAGCGGGAAGGTCCGCGCGACGTGGACCTCGAACGAGGAGGCGGCGACGACGGCGTTCAGCCGCTCCAGCGCGCGCCGGCTCCGGTCCCCGTCGTAGTGCGACAGCCGCGCGGCCGGCGGCCTCGCGGGCACGGGCAGCACGCCGTGCGGCCACGCGATCCGACCCGACGCCTTGACCGCGCGGAGCGACCGTTCGGCCGTCTCGCCACCGGCCGTGACGAGCGCCCCGTCGAGACCGTCCGGCGCGAGGTCCGACGCGGCGGCCGCGACGTCGTCCCGCCGACCGTCGACGACGACCTCGGCGCCCGACCGGCGGGCGAGGTCGACGCCGTCGTCGCCGGAGGCGACGGCGAGGACCCGCAGGCCGCGGTGCCGCGCGAGGTGCACGGCCAGGTGACCGATGCCGCCGCTGGCGCCGAACACCAGGAGCGAGCCGCCCGGGGGCAGGTCGAGGAGGTCGAGGCCGCTCTGCGCGGTCAGGGCGTCCCAGGCCAGCACGCCGGCCTGCTGGGTCGGCAGGCGGTGGGGCACGGGCGCGACGTGCTCGGCCGCGACGACGACGTACTCCGCGTACGCGCCGCCGCGCGGCACCGGCATCGTCGCCGCGTAGACCCGGTCGCCGACCGCGAGACCGGTGACCTCCCGTCCGACGGCGGCCACCCGCCCGGCCGCGTCCCACCCGAGGACGTAGGGGAACGTCGACGGCACCCCGAACGCGCCGTCGTAGGCCCCCTCGCGCTCGACCGCGTCCCACGACGCGACCCCGGCGTACTCGACCCGGACGAGCACGTCCTCCGGACCCACCTCCGGGCGAGGGATCTCCCGCAGCACGAGCTGGTCCGCTCCCCCGAACCGGTCGAGGACGGCCGCGCGCATCCGCGGGCGGGAGGTCTCGTCGCCGGAGGGCTGCTCGGGGTGTGCGGTCGTCATCGACGCTCCTTTTTCTTGATTGGATCAAGCATCAACGTAGCAGCGTTGGTTGAGTGCATCAAGCATCCTGGCTACGGTGACCCCATGGCTCTCTCGAACGGCCCGGTCGCCGCGACGTCCGCGGCCGAGGTCGCGCTGTTCGACCTGGTCGACGTGTACGACCGCGCCTACGAGGAGGCCGCGGCCCGGCTGTCGCTGAGCGCCGCCCAGGCGTGCGTCCTGGGGCGCCTCGGCACCCCGCGAGGCATGGGAGCGCTGGCCCGGGAGCTGGGCTGCGACGCGTCCAACGTCACGCAGATCGTCGCGCGCCTCGAGACGGCGGGGCTCCTGACCCGCCGACCGAACCCCGACGACGGCAGGTCGCGGCTGGTGGCTCGGACCGCTCGGGGCGACGAGGTCAACCGCCGCTTCGAGGAGGCGTTCGCGTTCGCCCGTGCGGCGGTCGGCCGGCTCACCCCGGACGAGCAGGACCAGCTCACGGCCCTCGTGCGCAAGGCCCTCGGGTGACCGAGCCGGGCCGACCGGTGCAGCACCTGGCCGCCGGGCCGGACGACGCCCGGTCGGCTCGACGACCCTAGGGGCGCTCCGGGCCCGCGCTCTGCGGCGCCGCCGCCACCGGCGCGCCCTCCTCGGCCGCGGCGTTCGCCGGGCTCGTCGCGAGCACCACGCACCCGCCGACGGCGGCCAGCGTCGCCACGACGGCGGGGACCGCCCAGCCCGACCGCACGACGTCGCCGAGCACGGCGAGGCCGACGATCCCCGGCGCGAGCACCTCGATCACGGAGACCGTCGCCGCGACGGTGCCCACGGCGCCCCGCTCCAGGGCGCGCAGGTACGCGAGCGCGCCCGCGACGCCGCCGAGCACGATCGCGAGGGCGAGCGGCTGGAGCACGGTGTCGAGCAGGTCGCCGGACGCGTGCGCGCCGCGCGCCGCCACCGCGGCGACCGAGTAGCCGAGGCCGCCGAGGACGGCGAGCAGCACGGGGTGCCCGCGCCGGTACGCGACGGCGGTTCCGACCGCCACGACCGCGGCGGCGACGTTGACCCAGGTCGTGAACCCGGCAGGCGGGTGCGTCGCGGGCTGCTCCCCCGCCGCGAGCGCCAGCACCACGAGCCCCGCCACGACGACGCCGATCATCACGAGGTCCGTGCGGCGCAGCGTCGCGCCGAGCACCAGCCGGGCGAGCAGCACGACGGCGACGAGCGACGCCGCCACGACGGCCTGCACCACGAACAGCGGCAGGTGGTCCAGCGCGAGGAGGGAGAGGAGCCAGCCGACGCCGTCGACCACGAGCCCGCCGACGACGAGCGGCTGGGCCACGGCCGCGAGGCCGTGGGCCCGGCGCGTCGCGACGGCCTGCATGATCGTGCTCACCGCGTACAGGAGGCTCGCGGTCACGGCGGCGAGCAGCGAGAGGATCACGGCGCGGCCCCGGGAGCGGCGCCCGCGGTGGGCGTGACGCGGGCCGCGCTCACGGGCGCGCTGGGCCGTTCGGTCGGGGCGGGCACGTTCCGATCATCCGCCACGGCGGGGCGCACCGCGCGGGCGGGACCCCGGCCCTCCGGACGTCGGGGCCGAGGCGGTCAGGCGCCGCCGCGGGCGGGCCCGGCGGTCAGGCCTCGTCGCGCGCGGGTGCCGCGTCCCGACGGCCGCGCGCGTGGGCGGGGCGCTCGTCGTCGTGCACCCAGCGCCAGACGCGCGTCACGACGAACCACACGACCGCTGCCGCGACGACCGCGATGACGACCTTCTGCAGGACGCCCGCGTACTCCTCGACGACGTGCCACTGCTCGCCGAGCGCGTACCCGGCGTAGACGAAGATCGTGTTCCACACGGCGCTGCCGGCGGTGGTGAGCGCGGTGAACTTCCACAGGGGCATGCGCTCGACGCCCGCGGGGATGGAGATGAGGCTGCGGAAGATGGGGATGAAGCGGCCGAAGAAGACCGTCGCGCTGCCGTGCCGCAGGAAGAACTGCTCGGTGCGGTCGACGTCCTCGACCTTGACGAGCGGCAGGCGCTCCGCGATCCAGCGCGTGCGCTCGCGCCCGATGATCGCGCCCACCGCGTAGAGCGCGAGGGCGCCGACGACGGAGCCCGCCGTCGTCCACAGGATCGCCTCGACGAGCCCGAAGCTCCCCTGGCTCGCCGTGAAGCCCGCGAGCGGCAGGATGATCTCGCTCGGCAGCGGCGGGAACAGGTTCTCGAGCGCGATGGCGATCGCGGCCCCGACCGGGCCCAGCGTCTCCATGAGGTTGACCGCCCAGCCGGCGACGCCGTCGAGAGCGGGCTCCGCCGTCGTGGCGGCGGGCACGGCGGCCGTCAGGGCGGCGGAGAGTCCGGAGGGCATGGGTCACGAGCCTAGGCGAGCGGTCCGTGGCGCGAGCGGCGATGCGGCCGGGAGGGTGTGGAGGTCTCGTGCGGAGGCGCGGGACGTGCGGGGAGGCCGACCGGCTCAGCCGCGGACGAGCTCGTCGAGGCGACGGATCGGGTCCCAGGCGCCTGCCTCGCTGTTCGACAGCACGACGACCGTCACGCCCGGCGCCCCGGCCGGCGGGAGCGCGTCGGCGCCGTCCCCGGCGGCCACCGCGTCCGGGTAGTGGCGCAGGATCGCGCTCGCCCCCGTGTTGATGCCGTCCTTGTAGACCGAGCGCACGGACCCGTCGGCGAGCAGCTCGAACTCGAGCCCGAAGCCGTAGTGCACGCTCGGGGCCGGCTCGGCCCCGTCCGTGTCGTCCGCGCCGTCGTCGTGCAGCACCTGCGGGGTGAGGAACGCGCGCGTGAGGTCGGGCGGGAGGAGCTCGCCGCCGCGCACCGCCGCCCAGAACCGGGCGAGGTCGCGCGCCGTGGCGTGCGCGCCGCCGTCGGGCGAGCCGACGGGCGGGTAGGAGTAGACGTTCTGCCGCCACCCGGTGACGGGGCCGTCGTCGTCCGGGCCCTCGTGCACGGGCTCCCAGCCCTCCGCGACGTCGGGCTCGGCCTCGTCCATGCGGAAGAACCCGGAGCGATCCATGCCCGCGCGGGCGAGCACGTGCTCGCGGACGTGCTCCCGGTAGGTGCTCCCGGTGACCGCCTCCAGCGCGAGGCCCGCGAGGACGTAGCCGACGTTGCAGTACCGGCACCCCTCGCCGGGCGCGAAGTTCGGCTCCTTGTGGACGAACCCGGGCAGGAAGTCCGCCGTCCGCGTCACGGAGTAGCTCGGCCGGTCGACCCACAGCTCCTCGTACGACTCCCCCGCCTCCTCGTCGGCGTCGTCCGCGATGCCCGACGTGTGGGTCAGCAGGTGCCGGATCGTCACCTCGGGCGAGATCGTCGTGCCCGCGAGGTCCACGTGGTCGTGGACGCGGTCGTCGAGCCCGAGCCGGCCGTCGCCCACGAGCTGCAGCACGGCGACGGCGGTGAACAGCTTGGTGACGGACGCGACGTCAAACCGGGTGCTCGTGCGGACCGGGACGCCCCAGCGGCGCGACGCGACGCCGTAGGCGCGTTCGAGGGGCACCTCGCCGTGGCGTTCGACCCGCACCACGCCGGAGAAGTCGTCGGCGTCCGCGGCGGAGCGCAGGTGCGAGTCGAGGGCGGTGAGAGCGGCGTCGTCGAGCGCGGTCATGGCCCCGACCGTAGGCGGGCCGGGGTGCTCCCGGCCAGCAGATTGTTCCGGAGAGCCGCACGTCGTCACGGGTGGGAGCGCTGTCACGGTACGGTCGCCGCATGGCGACCTCGACGACGACCCCCGCGCTCGGCGTGATCCTCCCGCGCGAGCTCCCCGCCGACCTCATCGTGCCCTTCGCGCGCCGCGCGGAGGAGGTCGGCCTCGACGAGCTGTGGGTCGTCGAGGACCTCACGTTCCACGGCGGGATCGCGCAGGCCGCGACGGTCCTCGCCGCGACGGAGCGCCTCACCGTCGGCATCGGGATCCTGCCCGCCGCGACGCGCGCGCCGTCGACCGCCGCGATGGAGGCCGGCACGCTCGCCGCCCTGCACCCCGGCCGCCTGCACCTCGGGCTCGGGCACGGCATGCCCGCGTGGATGCGGCAGATCGGCGTGTGGCCCGCGAGCCCGCTCGCGATGCTCGAGGAGACCACCGCGACCGTGCGCGCGCTGCTGCACGGCGAGCGCGTCAGCGTCGCGGGCCGCTACGTCTCCGTCGACGACGTCGCGCTCCACGCCCCGCCCGCCTCGCCGCCGCCCGTGCTCGCGGGCGTGCGCGGCCCGCGGTCGCTCGAGGTCTCCGGCCGCGTCGCGGACGGGACCATCCTCGACATGCCCGTGACCCCCGAGTACCTCGCCGTCGCGCGCGCCGCGATCGACGCCGGGCGCGCGAGCGCCGGGGACGCGGCCCCGCCCGCGCACCGCGTCGTCGCCTTCTCCGTCGGCGCCGTGCACGACGACGTCGCGACCGCCCGCGAGATCGTCCGGCCCTACCTCGCGGTGCTCGGCGAGGCCGACTGGTCCGCCCAGATCGACCCGCTGCCCTTCGCCGACGACTTCCGCGCCCTGCGCGACGCGAGCGCCACCCCCGACGACTTCGCCGCCGCGATGCCCGACACGTGGGTCGACGCGCTCGCCGTCGTCGGGGCGCCCGAGGCCTTCCGCGCGCGGCTCGCCGAGCTCGGCGCGGGCGGGGTGTCGAGCGTCGTCCTCGTCGCCACGACGGCCGACCCCGCCCGGCCGGACGACCCGTTCAGCGCGCTCGACGCGCTCGCGGCGGTGACCCGCCCCGCCGCCTGACGGGAACCGTCGACCTGCGAGACCGCGCCGGAGAGCCGACCATGGGCAGGTGAGCGAGCACGCACCCACCTACACCGAGACGTGGCCCCTGCTGAGCCCGGGAGACCGCCGTCGGCTCGAGGAGCTCGACGACCTCGAGACCGACATCCTCCGCCAGCTCTCCGAGGCGTTCGCCGACGAGGTGGACGCCCCCACGCTCGGCGAGCTCCAGGTCGAGCGGCTGCGGGTCTACCGCGACGCGCAGGCTCGCGCGGAGCGGCAGCGGTCGCGGGGCTGATCGTCCGATGGACTCCCGGGCCTCGCGCGCGTCCCTCGTGGACGGCGTGCTGGGCGCGGTGCAGGAGGGCACGTCCGTCCTCCTCACGGGCCTCCCCGGCTCCGGGCGGAGCCGGCTCCTCGCCCTCCTCCGCGACGCGGCGCTGCGCACGGACCGGCGCGTCCTGTCCGTCCCGGGCGTGGGCACGGGAGCCGGCCGGCCGCTCGAGTCGCTCGTCCTCGCCGGTGCGATCGACCCTGCTCCCGCCCAGCCCGTGTCCCTCGGCCGCGCGCTCGACGCCGTCGAGCGCGCGCTCGGGTCGGGGCCCGCCGTCGTCCTCCTGGACGACGCCGACGCGCTCGACGAGACGAGCGCGGCGGTCCTCGCGGCGGCGTCCGCGCGCCGCGACGTCCCCGTGGTCGCCGCCCAGCGGCCGCCCTCGCCGGCGGCCGTCGTCGAGACGGTGCTGGGCGGTCGTCCCACGACCGCGCTGACGATGCCCGCCCTCGCGTTCGAGGACGTGCACGGGGCGACGAGCTCGCTCCTGGGCGGCGACGTCGACGCCGGGGTCGCGGGGCGGATCTACGGCCTGTCCGGGGGACTGCCCGGCCTCGTCCGCTCCATCGCGACGGGGGCCCGACGCGCGGGGCACCTCGTCGAGGAGTCCGGGACCTGGGTCGCGCGGCGAGACCTCGTGACCCGCGGCCTGGAGGTCGACGTGCGGCGACTGCTCGCCGGCCTCTCGCCGGAGCAGCACGACGCGGTCCGGATCCTCGCCGCCGTCGGGACGGCGGAGCTCCCGACGGCCCGCCGCCTCCTCGCGTGGCCGGTGCTCGTCGCGCTGGACGACCACGGCCTGCTCCGGTTCGTCGAGACCGACGGCCGGACCGGGGTGACCCTCTACCCCCCGCTCGTCGGGGAGCTGCTGCGGCAGACCGCGGGCGCCCGGGCGCTGCACGCGGACGCCCAGATCGCCGACGCGCTCGCGAGCGACCACGACACCTGGGACCCGCTCGGCCGTCCGGCCGCCCCCGAGCTGCCCACGGGCTGGGCCGCCTCGCGCGAGTCGGCGGCGATCCTCGGCCGCGAGCTCCGCCGGCACACCGCCGCCCAGCTCCTCGCGCGCCGGGACGCGTGGGAGCGTCGGCCGTCGACCCGGAACACCGTGGAGTACCTGGACGCCCTCGCGCTCGACGAGGCGCCTGCGGCCGTCATCGAGGCCGTCCTGGAGCGCACGCACGAGGTCGTGCCCGAGGAACCGATCGGGTCCGACTTCCTCCTGGCCTGGGAGGCGGTCTACCGCGGGGTCGTCCGCCACGAGCGCGCCACCGCCCTCGCGCTCCTGCGCACCGGGCCCGTCGAGGACGAGAGCTCCGCCGTCCGCCAGGCCGTGGCCCAGCACATCCTCCTCACCACCGGGGACGCGCGCGACGAGGAGCGCGCCGTCGTGCCGGACCTGCTCCTGGCCGGCGAGCACGACGGCGAGAGACCGCCGCCGCAGGGCGACGAGCTCGTGTTCACCGCGGACGCCGTCGTGCGCCTCGTGCGCTCCGAGGTCCTCCTCGCGCAGGGACGGACCGACGACGCTCGGGACGAGCTCGTCGACCTCCCGCTCCCCGAGCAGGCCCAGCGGCAGGACGCGACGTCCTGGCGGTCCCTCGCGGTGCTGTGCGGCGGCGAGGTGCGGTCGGCGGTCGAGCAGTCGCACCGGCTCCTGGACCAGGCTCGCGACCGGTTCGACCCCACGCAGATCGAGCCGCACGGTTACGTCGTCGCGCTCGGGCTCTTCGTCGAGGGTCGGCTGTCGACCCTGCGGGAGCACCTCACGAGCATGTTCGCGGCGGGGACGCCCGCGCCGCTCCGGCCCACGACCCGCGCCGGTCTGCTCTGCCTCGGCGGCGCCCTCTCGCTCCTCGAGGGCAACGTGGCCAGCGCCCGGTCGCTCGCCCGCCAGCTCGAGGGCCTGCGGCTCCTGGCGGCGTCCGCCCCGCTCGCCCGCCCCTACCCGCTCGTCGCCCAGCTCACCGTGGGCACGGGCGCCGAGGACCCCGAGGAGGCGACCCGGACCGCGTGGGACGTGGTCGACGCGATGGACCGACGCGGCTACCTCCTCGCGGCCGTCTTCGACGCCGTCTGGCTCGTCATCCTGTGGCCCGACGCCGAGCGGTGCCGTCGGCTCGCGGACCACGCCGCCGCGGCCCAGGGTGGCCTGCTGCCCGCCCTCGGGCGCTACCTCCGCGCCGCCGCCGACCGTTCTCCCGCCGCGCTGGTGTCGGTCGCCGACGACCTGCGCTCCCGCGGTCTCCACCTGCCCGCGACCCAGGCGCACGCGATGGCGGTGCGGCTGCTCCGCGAGGACGACCGGCCCGCGCAGGCGAGCGAGGAGGCGCACCGGCTGCACGCGCACGTGGCACGCGCCGGCGAGGAGCTCGAGCTGCTCGTGCCCTCCGTCGCGCCCGCGGACGCGCTCAGCCCGCGCGAGCGGGAGGTCGCCCGGCTGGTGGCGCGCGGCCTGAGCAACAGGGACGTGGCCCGGGAGCTCGTCGTGAGCGACCGGACCGTGGACAACCACGTCTACCGGATCTTCCGCAAGCTGGGGATCACCTCGCGCGACCAGCTGTCCACCCTGCTCTGACACCCGGCACGCCCCCCGTCCGGCGTCAGTAGCGCCAGGAGCGCATGTCCTCCTGGTAGGTGCGCTGGACCGTCGGTGACAGCAGGGTCGACGGCGGCAGGTCGCGGGGCGGGTTGTCGGCCGGGAGGCGCGTGGTCGCCGCGAGGGACGTGGCGTCGTGGAAGCGCAGCCCGTCCGGGAGGGGCGTGCGCGCGAAGGGGCCGGGCACGACGTCGGCCGGCCCGCCCGGGAGCGAGAGCGCGAAGCCCCACTCCCCGAAGGAGGGGACGTTGACGGTGAGCGGCACGACGGTGCGCCCGGGCGCCGCGGCGCGGACCGTCGAGACCACCTGCCAGAACGCGTCGGGCGTGAAGTACGACGACGTCGCCTGCGTCGCGAACGCACCGCCGGGCCGCAGGTGCGCGGCGACCATGCCGTAGAACTCCTGCGAGTAGAGCTTGGCGACGCGCTCGGAGGAGGGGTCGACGAGGTCGACGAGCACGACGTCGAACGTCTGCGGCGTGTCCTCGACCCAGCGGAACGCGTCCGCGTTGACGACCGTGACGCGGGGGTCGTCGAGCGCGTGCTCGTTCACGGCGGTGAGGAGCCGGTTCTCGCGCGCGAGGTCGGTGACGGCGGGGTCGAGGTCGACGAGCGTGACCTCCTGGACCGAGCCGTAGCGCAGGACCTCGCGCGCGAGGAGGCCGTCGCCGCCGCCGAGGATCGCGACGGACGCGGGCGCCGCGACGGACGTCATCGCCGCGTGCGCGAGCGTCTCGTGGTACCGCGCCTCGTCGACGGAGGAGAACTGGAGCTGGTTGTCGAGGTAGAGGCGCGTGTCGCCCCGGTACTCCGTGACGACGACCTGCTGGTAGGCGCTGCGCTCCTGCGCGACGACCGGGTCCTGGTACATCCCCGCGCTGATGCGCGCCTCGAGCCACGACGACGCCGCGAACCCGGCGAGGAGCACGACGAGCGTGACGCCCGCGAGCACCGACCACCGCGGCGGGTGGCCCATGCGCGCGAGCATGAACCCCGCGACGGCGACGTTGAGCACCGCGACCGCGAACGCCGTGCGCACGAGGCCGAGGTACGGGAGCAGCAGGAACGGGAACAGCAGCGACGCGGCGAGCGCCCCGAAGTAGTCGAGCGCGAGCACCTTCGACAGCAGGGAGACGGAGCCCTCGCTCCCCCGCTCCTTGAGCACCGCGACGAGGAGCGGGATCTCGACGCCGATCGCCGTCCCGATCGCGAGCGACAGCACGACGAACACGACCCACGCGAGCTCGGTGGCGGCGTACGCCCAGAACAGCGCGAGCACCGACGTCCCGCCGAGGAGCGAGAGCACGAGCTCGTTGCGCACGAAGCTCAGCACCGCGGTGCGCTGCAGGCGCGGCGCGAGGAGCGAGCCGAGGCCCATGCCGAACAGCGTGAGCCCGGTCGCGACGGAGAACGCGACGACCGAGTCGCCGAACAGGTACGACGCCGCGGTCCCGAGGATGAGCTCGTAGACGAGCCCGCCGACGGCGACGAGGAGCGCGGCGGCGAAGACCGTCGGCCGGTCGAGGTGGTGCGCTCCCGACCGCCCGGTGGGCGGGTCGGGGTCTGCCTCCGCGTCCGCCCCGGGCCGGCCCCCGGGCGGGACCTCCTGCTGGTCGAGCACGGTCAGGAGCTGATCGTCCCCGCGATGATGAGGCCGATCGCCACCGCGAGGCCCGCGATCATCACGCCGAACGCGACGTTGTGCTCGTCGACGAGCTCGCGGTGCAGGTTGAGGCGGAACACCTTGTTCGCGACGACGAGCGTGACGAGCAGCAGCACGATGCCGAGCACCGAGTAGAGGACGGTCGAGAAGAAGGACCAGAGGAACGCCAGCGGGGCGGCGGCTGAGATCACGGGGTCTCCCGGGGTCGGGTCGTGGGACGGGCGGACGGGTGCAGGGGTTCGGGGCCGGGACGAGCGGGCGCGGGTCGGGTCACTTGCCGAGCCCCCCGCCGCCCCCGCCGTAGACGGTGCGCCGCACGCACGTGCCGTCGTCGGTCGTGCCGACCTGGCCGGTGGTGGGCGACGTCGTGACGACGGAGCGGGGCGTGCACGACGCGCTGCCCGAGGCGGCGCGGGCCGCGCACGACCCGAGACCGAGCAGCACGACCGCCGCGACCGCGAAGGCGACGAACCGCCCGCCGGGAACCGTGCGGGGCGCGACGCGGCGGCCGAACAGGCGCTGCTGCTCGGCGGCGTCGAGACGGCGCCCGTGGTAGACGGACGTGACGGGGCCGAACGGGCCGGTCGTGCGCTCGATCGACACGATCGTCCCGCGGGCCGAGAGGTCGACGTACTCGACCTCCTGCCCGACGGCGAACGGCTCGGCGAACTGCCCCTCGACGTGCTCGACGCGCCCCGTCCCGCGCTCGCGCACGGTGAGCGTGTGCTGCCGGCCCTCGAGGGTCAGCCCGAGGGTCCGGCCGGTCTGCAGGCCCGAGAGGTCGACGACGGGCGGCCACGGCTCGGTCGGGTGCAGGAGCGTCACGTCGCGCGTGTCGTGGTCGTACTCGACCCAGACGTCGGAGCCGTCGTGGGCGAGGAGCTGCCACTCCTCCCACGTGAACGTGGAGCCGCCGTGCACGGTCGAGAGCACGGCGACGGCGCGCGGCGTCGCGCGCTGCGGCGGGGCGCCCAGGAGGTCCTCGCCGACGCGCATCGCGAGCCGCGGGCGGGGCGTCCGGCTCACACGAGGCTCCGCACGGCGACCCCGGCCGCGCCGAGCTCCTCGGCGAGGAGCGCGCGCACGTCGTCCGTGAACGTGGCCGACGCCGGGGCGCGGCACGTCGTGAGGGTCACGTAGGCGGCGCCGTCCTCGGGCCAGGTGTGCACGGCGAGGTGCGACTCCGCGAGCAGCAGCACGACGCTCGTGCCCTGCGGCTCGAAGCGGTGGGACACCTCGCCGAGCGGCGTCATCCCGGCCTCGCGCACGATCGCGTCGAGGCAGCGGCGGACGGTCGGCTCGTCGTCGAGCAGCGCCGGGTCCGCGCCCGTCACGTCGAACACGTGGACGAGGTTGCGCTGCACGTCCACGCCCCTGTCGATGTCGGTCCTGTCGGCCGGCACGGGCGAGCGGCCCGCGGTCCGGTGGCCGCCGTCGGGCCGCGCACACCCTAGCCGACCTGCGGCGTCGGCCGACGGACGGACCCGCCGCGCGAGACCCGCCGCCCGCCCGCACGGGCGGACGCCGTCCAGCGGGCGGGCGACGGCCGTTCGCCTACGATGCGCGGATGGATGCCGAGTGGTTCGTCGACGCCACGGCGCAGTGCGCCGTGGGTCGGCGGGCGCGCGAGGTCGCGTGGGAGCGGACGCCGCTGGGCCCGCCCGCCGAGTGGCCCGAGGCGCTGCGCCACGCCGTCCACCTGTGCTTCTCGACGCGGTTCCCCGTGATGCTCGTGTGGGGCCCCGACCTCACGCTGATCTACAACGACGGCTACGAGGAGATGCTCGGCACGGCCAAGCACGCCGGCGCGCTCGGCGCCCCGGCGGCGAAGGTGTGGGCGGAGATCTGGGACGAGGTCGGGCCGCTGTTCGACGAGGTCCTGCGCACCGGGCGGGCGTCGTCGGACCGCGACCTGCCGCTCGTGATGAACCGCTCCGGCTACGACGAGGAGACGTTCTTCACCTTCTCCTACAGCCCGCTCCGGGACGACGACGGCCGCATCGCGGGCGTGCTCGACATCTCGACGGAGACGACGCTGGCCGTCGTCAACCAGCGCCGCCTCGCGATGCTCGGGGAGCTCCAGGGCGCGCTCCCCACGACGTTCATCGACCTGGCGACGTTCGGCCGCCCGGTGCTCGACGTGCTGGCCGGGAGCCCCGACGTCGCACGCGCCGCCTTCTACGACGTGCGCGGCGGGCGACCCCGCGAGGTCGGGTCGGTCGGCCCGGCGCCGAGCGCTGCGGAGACCCGCCTCGTCGAGCGCGTGTTCCGGACCCGGCAGCGCATCGTCTCGCAGGGCCTCGTGGTCAAGCCGCTGCGCGACGCCCTGCGTGGAGGCGTGGCCGGGATCCTCGTGCTCCGGGCGAGCCCGATGCGTCCCTGGGACACCGACTACGCGCGGTACCTCGCCGGCCTGGCCGCGACGGTCGGGGCGGCGCTGCGCGACGCCGTGCGCCTGCGGACCACGATGGACGCGCTGCGGCTGCGGGTCGAGCGCTCGGAGGAGCAGACGGCGCAGATGCGCGAGGTCGCGCTCGCGCTCCAGCAGGCGGTGCTCACCGAGCCGCCCGAGCCGGACCACCTCCAGGTCTCCGTGCACTACCAGCCCGCCGCGCTCGACCGCGACATCGGCGGCGACTGGTACGACGGGTTCGTGACGCCCGACGGCGCGACGACCCTCGTCGTGGGCGACGTCGTCGGCCACGACCTCGCGGCGGCGGTCATGATGGGGCAGCTGCGCGGGCTCGTGCGGGCGATCGGCTACGACAGCGGCGAGTCGCCGGCCCGCGTCCTCGAGCGCGTGGACGCGGCGGTGCAGGGGCTCGCACTGGGGAGCGGCGCGATCGCCACGGTGGTCCTCGCGCGCATCGAGCAGACCGCGGAGCAGCATCGCCGCGGGGTGCGGACGGTGCGGTGGACGAGCGCGGGGCACCTGCCGCCGATGCTCGTCCGTGCGGACGGCCGCGTCGACACGCTGACGCGGCGCAACGACCTGCCGCTGGGGCTCTCGCCGGGCACCGCGCGCACCGAGCACACGGTCGAGGTCTACCCGGGCGACACGCTCGTGCTGTACACCGACGGGCTCGTGGAGCGTCGCGGCCACAACCTCCGCGACGACCTCGTCGACCTCGCCCGCGCGCTGGAGGGCACGCACCGCGGGCCCATCGAGGAGGTCGTCGAGGCGGCGCTCACGCGGATGCTGCCGGGGCCGGGCGAGGACGACGTCGCGCTCGTCGTGCTCCGGGCGGGCCCGGCCGACGTCCCGGTCGCCGACCGGGTCGAGGCGCCGTCCGAGCGTGGCGCGCCCGTGGCCTGACCGGGGCGCCGCGGGTCCCCGGGGCTCACGAGGGGTGCGGCCAGGGCGCGGTGAGGCATACGGCGAGGGGTCGTCCCCCGCCCGTGACGGGCGAGGGACGACCCCGGGGCCGGTAGCGCGGCGGCGCCGGCCGACCGTCAGCCGCAGGTGGTCGCGGCGTACGGCGCGACGACCTCCGTGCTGACCTGCTCGCCGTCGACCGTCGCCGTGGCGGTGACGGTCGCCTCGCCCGCCTCGGCGGACGGGGCGCGCACCGCGAACGACTGGTACGCGTTGGCCCCCGGGGCCACGGCCGTGACCGCCTTCGTCCCGAACGGCGTGGCGAGCGTGATGTCCACGGGGACGTCCTCGCCGTTCGTCGCGCGCACGGCCACGTAGGCCTTGCCCGCGAGGCAGCGGGTCTCGGCCGTCACGGTCACGTCGAGCGCCGGCTCCTCGCCGTCGTCGCCGGCGTAGACCTGGGCGACCTCGGCGTCGGACAGCGCGCGGTCGAAGACGCGGACGTCGTCGATCGTGCCGGCCCAGTAGTCGACGGGGTTGCCGCTCCACTGCCCGCGCCCGATCGTCAGCGGGCCGGACGGCGTGGTGCCGCCGCACACGTCGGACTGGCCGACGAGGTCACCGTTGACGTAGAGCTTGAGCTTCTGGTCGGCCGCGTCGCGGACGCCCACGACGTGGTACCAGTCGCCCAGCACGGGCTGCACGACGTACTCCGCGCGCGGTTCGCCGTCGTAGGAGAAGGCCCACCGGCCGCCCCCGCCGTACTGGAGGTAGAACGCGCTCGATCCCGTGACCGAGTCCTGGCCGACGATCGTCGACCACGCGCCCCCGGGTGTCTTGTCGAGCTGGACCCACGCCGACACCGTGTAGGAGCCGGTCGTGTCGACCACGGGGCCCTCGGTCGCGAACGACTGGTTCGTGCCGTCGAGCCTGATCGCGGACCCGCTGCCGTCGTGCCCGGCGACCCACGTGCCGGTGCCCGACGCCGCGTGGTCGCCCACGCCGTCGGCCGCCGTCGTGCCCTGGCCCTCGTCGAACGACCAGCGGCCCGTGCCGGTCAGCCCCGGGGTGCCCGGGTCGACGGGGGCCGAGCCCTGCACCGCCGCCGCGACGACCCGCTCGTTGACGTCCTTGACGCGCGCGGCGTCCATCTTGAGCACGCGGCGGTCGTACGTGTAAAAGCCGTTCAGCTCGTTCTCGACGTCGGAGATCTCCGTGTACACCGAGCCCGACAGGTAGCACTGCGCCGGCCGCACGAGCTTCTCCGTGTTCTGCACGTACGCGTCGGTCAACGCCTCGCTGTTCGCGACCCCGCCGTACGGGTTGGCGGACACGCCCGGCCACATGTGGCCCGGGACGCTCATCGAGAAGCCGCCGTGCTCGCCGTCGATCGCGGCGCGCGTCGCGTCCGGCTTCGGCAGGGCCGGGCCGGTGTACTGGTGCCAGTCGATGATGTCGCCCGTCTTCGAGTCGCCCTTCGACGCGCAGCAGTTGTAGCCCGAGTGCGTGTTGAGGATCCGGCTCGGGTCGTAGGCGTCGATCGTGTTCCCGATCCGCGCGGTGTCGGCCAGGTTCCACTCGCCCCAGCCCTCGTTGAACGTCACCCAGCCGACGATCGACGGCACCGAGCGGTGCTGGTCGATGATCGTCTTCATCTCCTGCTCCCAGAAGACGCGCGACGCCGGGTCCGTGTCGCCGTTGTTGAACCACCCGCTCGGGATGTCCTGCCAGACCATGAGGCCCAGCGTGTCGGCGTGGTGGTACCAGCGGGCCGGCTCGACCTTGATGTGCTTGCGCACCGTGTTGAAGCCCAGGTCCTTGTGCGCCTGGAGGTCGAACACGTACGCCTCGTCGGACGCGGGCGTGTAGATGCCGTCGGGCCAGTAGCCCTGGTCGAGCGTCGACATGAGGAAGGTCTTCTCGCCGTTCAGCAGGATGCGCTGGACGCCGTCCACCTCGGACACCTCGACCGAGCGCATGCCCGCGTAGGACGCCACGGTGTCGGTCGAGTCCCCGTCGGTGAGCGTGACGTCGACGTCGTAGAGGTACGGGTCGTCGGGCGACCACAGGTGCGCGTCCGGGATCTCGACCGCGAGCAGCTCGTTCGCGGCGCCGGTCGCGGTCCCGACCTCGGTGCCGTCCGCGTCCCGCACGACGGCGGTGACCTCGGCCGCGTCGGACGCGGAGGCCGACTGCGCGGTCACCGCGAGGACGCCGGCCTCGACGTCGGGCGTCGTGACGACGGCGTCGATCGCCGCGGCCGGGACGGGCTCCATCCACACCGTCTGCCAGATGCCCGACGTCGGGGTGTAGAAGATGCCGCCCGGGTTGAGCGTCTGCTTGCCGACGGCTTGGTTGCTGCCGTCCGTCGTGTCGACGACCCGCACGACGAGCTCCTGCTCCGCGCCCGCGACGAGCGCGTCGGTGACGTCGAACGAGAACGCGTCGTAGCCGCCGCGGTGCGTGCCGACCTCCTGGCCGTTCACGTACGCCGTCGCGACGTAGTCGACCGCGCCGAAGTTCAGGCGCAGCCGGTTGTCGCTCCCGACCGCCCAGTCCTGCGGGACCTCGAACGTGCGGCGGTAGAACATGTCGTCCTCGCGCCGCTCGATGCCCGACAGCGCGGACTCGACCGCGTACGGGACGACGATCTCCTCGTCGAGGTCGCGGCCGCTCGGCACGGCGTCGTCGGACTCCGCCGCCTCGAACTGCCAGACGCCGTTGAGGTTCTGCCACGCGTCGCGCGTGAGCTGCGGGCGCGGGTACTCCGGCAGGGGGTTGGTGGGGTCGAAGTCGTCGGCCCACGGGGTCTGGATCCGGAACTCGGAGCCGTTGGTCACCGGCAGGTTGAGCGACCCGACCTTCTCGCCGCCGACCGTCAGGTCGCCCTCGCCGTCGTAGACGAGGCGCGCGGTCGACGCGCGGTCGACGGGCTCGGCGAGCGTGATGCCGAGGACGTCGCCCTGCGCCGCGACCTGCGCGACGGGCCAGGCGAGCTGGTCGACCTGGACCTTGAGGTGGTCGACGAGGCTCTCGTCGACACCGCCCGCGGCCCCCTGGAACGCCACGTTGAGGCTCGTGCCGTCGCTCTCGAGCGCGGCCTGCGCGGGAAAGACGACGAAGTCGTCGGGGTACGTGAAGGCGTCCGTCGGCACGATCTCACGGTCCTGCGAGGGGCTCTGCCACCGCAACCGGAGGTGCGACCCGCCGGTGTTCTGGAACATCTCCATGCGGAACGCGTACTCCTGGCCCGCCTGGAGCTGCACCGGCGCGGACGTCTGCTCGACGTCCCAGTCGTCGACCCAGTGGTCGATGACGAGCCGGTCGTCGATCCACAGCCGGAAGCCGTTGTCGCCGATCGCGGAGAAGGTGTACGCCTCGCTGTAGTCGGGCGTGATCTGCCCCGTCCAGCGCGCGGACGTGCGCTCGCCGCGACCGGTCAGCTCGGCGAACGTCGGCACCAGGTTGGGGAACTCGATCCGCTGGTCGGGGATCGTGGCCCTGAGGTCGGTGAGCGGCCAGCCGGGGCCGCCGGACAGGAAGTACTCGCCCTTGAGCCCGTTGTCGAGGGCGAGGTCCTGGGCCGCGACGTCCTGCGTGGCCTCGTCGGTCGGGGCCGACGGCGTCGCGATCGCCCCCGCCGCCGTCGCCACGGCCAAGGGCACCGTGAGCGCGGCGGCCAGTGCCGCCGCCAGGATCCTCGCCGGTCTGCCCCGTGGGGGTGCTACCGCTGTCATGGACTGCATCCGTGCTTCCTCCTCGTCGAGTGAATCCAGGGACTGCACGACGCGGCGGCAAACCGGGCACCGATGCTCCGGCGGTCGCCCTCCTTGGCGCACCGCACAACGTCTCCCCAGAATCAAACAACTTCCACCAGAAAAAGACAACAGGTCACAGCACAGAACAGGCGACCGGGCGTCAGGACGTGTCGATGCCCGGCTGTGGACGACCGCCTCGCATGCCACGCTGGCTGCGATACTCCCGCCGTGCACCTCGCCTACGTCGATGACTCGGGGGACTCGAAGCACGGGGTCACGCTCTCGGCCCTCATCGTCGAGGACCGCCACTGGTCTGCGCTGCTGGACGCCTGGCTCGCGGGTCGGCGGAAGATCTACGCCCAGTTCGGGGTGCCCAAGAGTCGCGAGATCCACGCGGTCGAGTTCTACAAGAGACGCTCGCCGCTCTGCGAGACGCCGGAGCAGAACAGCGCGTTCACCAAGGTGGAGCGCGCAGTCGCCGGGCGCACCCTCCTCGCGAGCCTCTCGAGCTTCGAGCACTTCCACGTCGTGACCGTCGGCTCCAGCGAGGTCAGGAAGCCTGAGGTCTACGCGCGTTTCATCGCCACGCTCGAGGACTGGGCCGTCGAACGTGACACCTTCCTGATCGTCTTCTACGACGGCCAGCAGGGTCTGGCGCAGCCTGACGCGGACCCGTCCCCCGCGGAGCTCTCAGCGCTGTGGACGACCGCGGTACGGAACGCCGCGCCGTACCGCAAGGTTCATCGCGCCCTCGACCTCACGACTCGACGCGTCGTCGAAGACGTGGTGATGCAGGACAGCCAGTTCAGCCAGCTCATCCAGGCTGCCGATCTCATCGCTTACGGCGCGTATCAGCGCCACCGACAGGACCATCCCGAGCTGTGGGGGCCCGGAGAGCCATGGAAGGCAGCGATCCAGGCCTACATGCGCCTCGCGAAGCACTGGCCCGTCGACAGCGACAACGGCATCTACTGGCTCGGGTAGCTGCCCCCGCACGCAAAAACCCTCGGCCAGAGACCGAGGGCTGCGGAGGCAGGGCCCCGTGTTCGGCACTCGGCCTAATGGGGTCCTGCAGCAACCAGGCTACGCGCCCGGAGGCGCGGCGGCAACGGGCGCCCCGTCAGCGGTGGATGAGCGACGTCCAGTCGGGCGGCACGCGGTCGGCGGGGCCCGGCGACCCTTGCTCGGGCGGCCGGGACAGCGGCGCGGCGAGGTGCGGGCCCTCGAGCACCTGCTCGGTCTCGAAGTCCCAGTACCACTCCTCACCGGGCTCGAACGAGCGCATGAGCCGGTGGCCGGTCTCGTCGTAGTGCGCGGTCGCGTGCTGCGCGGGCGACGTGTCGCAGCAGCCGACGTGCCCGCACGTCGCGCACCGGCGCAGGTGCACCCACCAGCCACCGGCCTCGTCGCACTCGGCGCACCCGGTGCCGCTCGGCGGCACCTCGACGCGTACCGCGGTGGCGAGGGCGGCCACGAGCGCAGGGTCGTCCAGACCCTCGCCGTTGACGTTCGGCGCGCGGTCCGTCGTCACCGCGCCCCCGCCCCGGCGGCCCGGACGACCGGCGCCCACGCCTCGGGGTCGAGAGCAGGCGCGGGTTCTGCCGCGGCCCAGGCGCGGCAGTCGTCGATCGTCGCGGAGAGCAGCGCGCGCAGACGCTCGTCCGGGTCGCTCACGCACGCCTCGGCGATGCCCTGCACCGCCGCGGAGATGATGCTCGGCGCGGCGTCGCGCACGAACCGGGTGGGCCGCAGGCGCGCGCCCTCGCAGAACCGTTGCGCCCACCGCGCGGTGCGCGGGCAGCTCGCGAGCGCGTCGGCCGACTCGGCGCTCAGCGTGCCCGCGGGGCGGTCGTCGAGGACGTCGAGCATCTTCTCGGCGCCGATGATCGCCACCGCGAGGGTCTGCTGCCGGTCCGCCGGGGCGATCGGCAGCGCCGTCACCGCGGCGCGCAGCGCGATGCGCACGTCCCAGTGCGGGTCGTCGCTCGTCAGTCCGATGACGGACGGGATGAGCGGCGCGAGCTTCGGGCGCTCCGGGTCGACCGTGAGGTCGTTCACGGCGCGCGCGAGCATCGCGAGCAGCGGGTGCGTGCACCGTGGATGGTCGCTCCAGCGCTCTCCCGCGAGATACGACGCGAGCTCCATGAAGCACGCACCCTTCTTCGGGTTGCGGTGCTTGCCACGGCCCAGCATCGGCAGCATGTCGTAGGTGTCGGTCACGAGGTCACCCCCACAGCGGGTCCGGTCCTGCGTCCAGTCTGCGCCGGGGTCCCGCCGTTGGCAACGGGAGGAGTGACGCACGACACACGACGTTCGGTACGGGTCGTCCCGTACCGGCGCGCGCGGCCGCCTACGGAGACCACGTAGGGGTGTTGTCCAGCGTCTCGGGACGCTCCTAGCGTCCTGGACGCGACCGAGCGACCGCCCGGCCGCGTCGGAACGACAACAGGAGGCGTTGACGATGACTCGTGCCGTGCGCAGGACCGGAGTACGGGCGGCCGCCGTGGGCGTCGCCGTCGTGGCGACGGGCTTCCTGGTCCCGGCGTCCGCCTCGGGCGGCTGGGACTACGCCGAGCGAGGACCGGAGACCTGGGGCGACCACTACCCGGCCTGCGAGGGCGCCGCGCAGTCGCCGGTCGACATCCGTCGGGGGTCCGCCGCCGACGCCGACGGCACTCCCGTCGAGGACGTCGCGCTGGACTACGCGCGGTCGAGCGAGGTGACGGTGCGGCACACCGGGCACACCGTGCAGGTCGACGTGCCGGCCGGCGCGGGCACGCTCGACGTGGGCGGCACCGCCTACGCGCTGCGTCAGCTCCACTTCCACACGCCGAGCGAGCACCGGCTCTCCGGGGTGGCGCAGCCGGTGGAGCTGCACCTGGTCCATGCCGCGCCGGACGGCAGCCTGGCGGTCGTGGGCCTGCTCTACCGCGAACGTGCGGCCGACGCGGCGCTGCACCCGGTCCTGTCCGACCTGCCGGGATCCCCGGAGGACGACGCGCGCCGGGTCACGCTCGCCCTCGACCGCGTCGTCCCGGACGACCTGGACGTCTACTCCTACGCGGGGTCGCTCACGACGCCGCCCTGCTCCGAGACCGTCACGTGGTTCGTGGCGCAGGACGTCCGCTCGCTCTCGTCGGGCCAGGTGCGGGGGTTGGAGGAGCTCTTCGACGGGCCCGAGCTCCCCCAGGGCAACGCGCGCCCGGTCCAGCCGCTCGGCGGACGACCGGTCCTCGCGACGGAGCTGGAGACGGACTGACCGCGGATCACGTCGCTGCGTCCCGCGTCGGTCTCAGCGCCGGGCGCGGCGCACGAGCGCCCGGAGGGCCCACACCCCGACACCGGCCGCCGCGACCCACGGCCCCGCCACGAGGACCGGGTCGAGCACCTGGTGTCGCGTGTCGACCCGCCCGCGCCGCGAGCGGATCCCGTGCCCGTGGATCTCGCCGACGACGCCGGTCTCGGTCACCGGGTCGTCCGGGTGCAGCGAGGCGAACGACCGCAGGTGGCTCTCGACGGCGTCGACGCGGTCGCCCGCGAGGAGCAGGAGCCAGTGCGCGGCCCGGCCCTCGCTGAACCGGCGGTACGCGTACCGCCGCACGGCGCCCGACGCCCCGTGCAGCGGCGCGGAGGTGCCGAACACCGGGGTCAGGTGCGCGTGCTCGACCGACCGCTCGCGCGGCCGGAGCTCGGGCTGCTGCTCCGGGACGTCCCAGTGGGCACCCGTGGCCGCGGGGTCGTAGATCTCCCGTGGGTACGACGGCCGGTCCCTCGGGTCCAGGTCGACGCCCCAGCCGGGGACGCGGGCGCGGAGCGCGTCGGCGTCCACGGGCCGCTGGGCGGGGCCGGCGACGTACGGCGTCTCGGTGGCGGGCGACCGGGTCGCGGTGGACGGGTCGTGCGGTGCGGCGTGCGTCATGGTGCTCCTCCTCAGTCCTCGTCCACGACGACGACGGGCTTGATGCACCCGTCGAGCTTGGCGGAGAAGATGTGGTAGCCCTCGGCGATGTGCTCGAGCGGCACGTGGTGGGTGATGACGTCGCGCGGCGTGAGGTAGCCCGCGCGGACGTGCTCCAGGAGCCGGGGCCACTGACGCTTCACGGGCGTCTGGTTCATCCGCAGCGTGAGGCCCTTGTTCATCGCGTCGCCGAACTTCACCGACGTGAACAGCGGGCCGTAGGCGCCCATGACGGAGACGGTGCCGCCCTTGCGCACGGCGTCGATCGCCCAGTTCAGCGCGACCGGCGAGCCCGCCTGGAGCTTGAGCTTCGCGCTCGTGACGTGCTGGAGCAGGTTGCCGTCGGCCTCGGCCCCGACGGCGTCGACCACGCGGTCGGCACCGAGCCAGTCGGTCTCCTTCTTGAGGTGCAGGACGACGTCGTCGACCTCGGTGAAGTTCACCGTCTCCGCGAGAGCGAACTCGCGGGCCTTGGCGAGCCGGTACTCGAGGTGGTCGACGACGATGACACGTGCGGCACCGAGCAGCCACGCCGTGCGGGCTGCGAAGAGCCCGACCGGCCCGGCGCCCAGGACGACCACGACGTCCCCCGCGGCGATCCCCGCGAGCTGCGCGCCGAAGTACCCGGTCGCGAGCGCGTCCGTGCACAGGAGCGCGTCCTCGGGGTGGAGCCAGTCCGGGATCACCGAGGGGCCGACGTCCGCGAACGGGACGCGGACGTACTGCGCCTGGCCGCCGTCGTACCCGCCGGTCGTGTGCGAGTACCCGTAGATGCCGCCCACCGCCGTCGCGTTCGGGTTGACGTTGTGGCAGTTCGAGTAGAGGCCCCTCGCGCAGAAGAAGCACGAGCCGCAGTAGATGTTGAACGGCACCATCACGCGGTCCCCGACGTTGAGGTTCCGCACCGAAGGGCCGACCTCCTCGACGACCCCGACGATCTCGTGGCCGAACGTGTGGCCGACCCGGGTGTCGGGCATCATCCCGTGGTAGAGGTGCAGGTCGGACCCGCAGATCGCCGCCCGCGTGACCCGGACGACGGCGTCGTTCGGGTGCTCGATCACCGGCTCCGGCTTCTCCTCGACCCGGACCTTGTACGGCCCGCGGTACGTCATGGCTCGCATCGTGCCTCCTCGGTGCTCGGCTGGTCTCCCCAGCCTGCGCGCGACCCCCTCACCCGCATCTCAGGGCGGGAGCGCCGCGACCGCCCCACGACCGGACACGGACGGACGCGCCGGTGCCTTAGACGCGGGAGACCACCTCAGACGCCTCAGGCCACGGTCGACGCCCGGCCTAAGGCACCCCCCGAACGAACGGTGCGCGGTCGACCGATGCGACGTACCCGTGCTCAGGACGACTGTGAGTGTCGGACAGGCAGGGAGCCTGGGAGACGGGGACGACCATGAGCACGCACATCGATCCGACGTTCGACGCGGACCTGGAGTACCGCGCGGAGCGCCTGCGGGCGGACCTGCGGCACGACGAGCCCGCGCTGCTGCACTGGTGGCGCGGCCGTCGTCGTCGCCACGACCACCCGGCGCGATGACCGCGCCGCCCGACGCCGCTGACGAGGCACCTCTCGCCGGCGGCGTCGTCGTGTCCGGCGGGGTGGCCCGGTCGGCGCCGGGCGGTCAATCGGCTGGTCACGTGTCGGTGCCCGCTGCGAGGATGGGGACCGTGCCCCGACCCTCCACGCGCGCGCCCTTCGTGGCCCGCGCGGCCGAGCTCGACGTGCTCGCCGCGGCGGTCGAGCGCGCGCGCCGCGGCGAGCCGGGCGTCGTGCTCGTCGGCGCGGACGCGGGGGTGGGCAAGACGCGCCTGCTCACCCGTGCGGCGGAGCTCGCGGCCGGGACGGGCGCGACGGTGGTGTGGAGCCACTGCGTCGACCTCGGCGAGGTCGGCCTCCCCTACCTCCCCTTCTCCGAGGCGCTCACAACCCTGCGCGCCCAGCACCCCGCCGTCGACGAGACAGTCGCGGCCCGTCCCGCGCTCGCGCGCCTGCTCGACGCCGGCACCCCGGCCGACGACGAGCAGAGCCAGGGCGAGCGCCTCCAGCTCTTCGAGAGCGTCGCCGCCGCGATCGCGGCGTCCGGGACGCCCGAGGCGCCGCTCGTGCTCGTCGTCGAGGACCTGCACTGGGCGGACCCGTCGAGCCGCGACGTCCTGCGCTTCGTCGTCGCCCGTCTGCGCGCGGAGCACGTCCTCGTCGTCGCGAGCTACCGCGCGGACGACCTGCACCGCCGCCACCCCCTGCGCCCGGTGCTCGCGGAGCTGCTGCGCCACCCGCGCGTCGAGCACGTGCAGCTCTCGCCCTTCACCGAGCGCGAGCTGCGGGAGTTCACCACGGCGCTCGCCGGCAGCCCGCTGCCGCCCGCGGCGTTCGAGTCCGTGCGCACGCGCTCCGAGGGGAACGCCTACTTCGCCGAGGAGCTCGTCGAGTCCGGCCTGGGAGACGAGCTGCCGTGGTCCCTCGCGGACGTGCTGCGCGCCCGCCTGGAAGGGCTCGACCCGGCCGTCCAGCACCTCGTGCGCGTCGCGTCGGTCTCGGGGCGCCAGGTGAGCGAGCCGCTCCTGCGCGCCGCGCTGGCGCGGGACACCGACGACGGCGAGCCCGCGGACCGGTCGTCCGGGCGCCCGTTCGACGCCGCGCTGCGCGAGGCGATCGCGCACCACGTCCTCGCGGTCGAGGGCGACGGCGCCCGCGACACGGTCGTGTTCCGGCACGCGCTGCTCGCCGAGGCGGTCGCGTCCGACCTGCTCCCGGGCGAGCGCGTCGGCGTGCACCGCGCGTACCTCGCCGCGCTCGACGACGACCCGGCGCTCGGGTCCCCCGCCCTGCGGGCCCACCACGCGCTCGCCGCGCACGACCTCCCGGCCGCGCTCACCGCGTCGCGCGCCGCGGCGCGCAAGGCGGCGCGCGTGCTCGCGCCCGCGGAGGAGCTCCGGCACCTCGAGCAGGTGCTCGCGCTGTGGCAGGCCGTGCCCGACGCCGCGACCCTCCTCGGGGAGGACCGCGTCACGGTGGCGCTCGCCGCCGCCGGGGCCGCGAGCCGCGCGGGCGAGCCGGACCGCGCGGTCGCGCTCGCCCGGCGCGTCGTCGAGGGCACCGCCGACGACCCGATGCGGCAGGCGTCGCTGCGGCACGTGCTGTCCCGGTACCTGCTCGGCACGGAGGAGGTCGAGGAGACCCTCGCGCACACCGAGGCGGCGCTCGCCGTCCTGCCCGCCGAGCCGCCGTCGCTCGACCGCGCGTGGACGCTGGCCATGCGGGCGCGCGCCGCGATGAACGCCGACCTCGACGAGCTCGCCGCCGAGGTCGCGGCCGAGGCGATCGACGTCGCGCACCGCCTCGACGCGCCCGACGTCGAGGCCGACGTGCTGACCACGATGGCGATCCTCGAGGTCGCGGACGACGACCGCGCCGCGGTGCTGCTCGCCCAGGCCCGCGAGCGCGCGGTCGAGGCGGGCGACATCCTCACGGAGCTGCGCTGCTGGTACAACATCGCCGCGAACCGCTACTACGCGGGCCGCATCGACGAGGCCCTCCAGGTCACGGAGGACGGTCTCGACCGCGCGCGGGCGACCGGCCTCGGGTGGAGCGCGTACGGCGTCGAGCTGCGCCTGTTCCGCGACCTCGTCCGGTACGTGCTCGGCGACCTCACCCCCACGGCCACCGCGGGCGAGACCATGCCCGAGGGCTCCGCGCCGCAGCTCTCGTGCGTCCAGCTCTACGCCGCCGTCGCGCGCGGCGACGCGGACGCGATCGCCCGGGGCACCGCGCTGCGCCGCGACTGGTTCCGGGACGGGCAGATCGCGCTCATCTCCGGCGGGTGCTCGATCGACGCCCTCACGTGGGCCGGACGCCGCGACGAGGCCGTGGCGCTCGCCGTCGAGCTCGTCGACCACCTGGGCCGCACGTGGAGCGACTACTTCCTGGGCCGCATCTGGATCTCCGCCCTCGCGCTCGCCGCCCTCGCCGACGCCGCGGACGCCGCCCGCCTCCAGGGCGCGGCCGGGGCCGCCACGGTCCGCGAGCTCGTCGCGCGCGGGGCCGAGCTGCTCGACGCCGCCCGCACGACCGCCGAGCGCGGCCGCCCCCGCGGGGGTCGGCTCGGGCCGGAGGGCCGGGCCTGGCTCGCGCGCGCCGCTGCGGAGCACTCGCGCCTCACCGGCACGGACGACCCCGCGCTGTGGGAGGAGACGACGCGCCTCTTCGACTACGGCTACCGGTACGAGGTCGCGCGGTCCCGGTTCCGGTGGGCGCAGGCCCTGCTCGGTGCGGGCGACCGCAACGCCGCCGAGATCGAGGCCGCGCAGGCCCTCGAGGAGGCCGAGGCCATGGGCGCGACGCCGCTCGCCGAGGCGGTCCGCGCGCTCGGGCGTCGCGGTCGCCTCGACCTGCCCGGCGTCCGCCGGTCCACGACCGCCGTCCTCACCGAGCGCGAGGAGGAGGTCCTGCTGCTCGTCGCGCAGGGCCTGACCAACCGGCAGATCGGCGAGCGCCTGTTCATCTCGGGGAAGACGGTGAGCGTGCACGTGTCGAACGTCCTCGCCAAGCTCGGGGCGTCGGGGCGCGCCGAGGCCGTCTCGCTCGCGCACCAGCGCGGCCTGCTCGAGGTCTGACGCGTGGACCCGTCACCCGGGGCGCTCGTGCTCGTGCGGCACGGGCAGAGCACGTTCAACGCGGGCGACCGCTTCACCGGGCTGCTCGACGTGCCGCTCTCCGACGTCGGGGTCGCCGAGGCGCGACGCGCGTCGCGCCTCCTCGCGGACGCCGTCGCGCGCGAGCCCGCGCTCGCCCCGCGGCGTGTCGTGACGTCGCCGCTCGTGCGCGCGTCCGCGACGGCCGCCGTCGTGGCCGAGGCCCTGCCCGGGCCGCCGCCGCTCGCGGTCGAGTGGCGGCTCGTCGAGCGGCACTACGGCGCGTTCACCGACAAGCTGCGCGACGTCGTCCGCCGCGACTACGGCGAGGCCGCCTACTGGCGCTACCGCCGGTCGTACCTGCACCGGCCGCCGCCGCTCGCCGACGACGACCCGGCGCGCGCCCTCGTCGACGACACGCTCCTGCGCCTGCCCGACACCGCTCGCGCCACCCTGCGGCCGGACGCCGAGTCCCTCGCGGACGTCGTCGAGCGCCTGCGCCCCTTCTGGGCCGCCACCCGCGCGCGGCTCCTGCACGGGGAGGCGGTGCTCGTCGTCGGGCACGGCAACTCGCTGCGCGCCCTGTCCGTGCTCGTCGACGACCTCACGCCCGAGGAGGTCCAGGACCTCGACGTGCCCACCGGGCACCCGCTCGTCCACCGCTTCACGACCGGGCCCGACGCCGCGCTCGTCCCCGAGGTCCGCGGCGGCACCTACCTCGACGCGCAGGGCGCCGAGCACGCGGTCACGGACCTCCGGGCCCGCGGGGGCACCTGACGACCGTCATCCCGCGCCCTGCGCCTCCCGGTAGTCCCGCCAGAACTCGTCGCGCACGAGCGCGGCGTCCATGAGGCACTGCCGCCAGGTGTCACCGCGCACCCCGGGCGGGACGTCGAGGGACCCTCCGGTGGCCGGCGTGGACCGGGGCTCGCCCCGCACGTCCAGGCACGCGTCCAGGAGCGCGTACACCTCCGGCTCGCCGCGTTCCTCCACGACGGAGCGCAGCGCGCCCAGGACTTCGGGGTCACCTGTCGGAGGCTCGCGGAGCAGCGCGTCGGACCTGCCCGTCCGCGGGTCGTACTCGGTGCGACAGTCGGAGAACCCGCCCTCGCCCTGCACGGCGCTCTCGCACGTCTCGGTGCTCCACACCTCGGTGTCGTACGAGGTCAGGCCCCGGATCTCCGGACCGGGGGCGGCCGAGGTGCCGAGCACCATCGCGTAGAGGACGCGTCCGCCGTGGACGCTGGTCGGCACCGCGAGGCTGGTCACGGAGGCGCCGGTCGCATCCGTGACCTCGCCCGCGAGCACGGCCCAGAGCTCCCCGTCGCCGTCGAACGGCGACAACCCGAGCACGAGCCGCTCGTCGCTCGCAGCGCGCTCCACGACGGCCATCCTCGCGTGACCGGAGCGCACGACGGTGCCCGCATCCTCACCACGCCGGAGGCGTCGGAGGTCGCCGTCGTCACCAGCCACCACGCGCACGGCCGGCGCGGCCCCCTCCGCCTCGGAGCCCGGGTCGTACTCGACGAAGAACCTGTCGCCGTCGCGCCACGCGCCGAAGCCGAGGTCGAGGACGTACGTGCCGTCGTCGCGCAGGTAGGTCGCGGGCTCGGCGACGGCGACGACGCCGGGCGCGACGTCGACCGTGGTCGGCTCGGCGACCAGCACCTCGTAGCCCGGGGAGCCGGTGACGACCTCGCGCGCGAGCTCGCGCACGCCGCCGGGGCCGCCCGCCGTGACGACGCCCGTGCCGACGAGCCCCAGCGCGACGACGCCCGCGACCCCCGCGAGGGACCGACGCCGCTGCGCACCGCGCCGGCTCGACCGCAGGACCACGTCGAGGTCGAGCGTGGAGGGCGGGACGGCGTCGTCGGCCGTGCGTCGCAGCCGCGCGAGGAAGTCGTCGTCGGGCGGGGCGGGGGTCGAACCGGTCTCGCGGCTCATCGGGCGGTCCTTCCGCTGGTCGTGGGGGCGCTCTCGTCGAGGGCGCCGAGGAG
This sequence comes from Sphaerisporangium cinnabarinum, assembly GCA_003052455.1. GTDB lineage: Bacteria > Actinomycetota > Actinomycetes > Actinomycetales > Cellulomonadaceae > Cellulosimicrobium > Cellulosimicrobium cinnabarinum. Next base: position 64,492 of record QAPD01000020.1, read on the forward strand.
GGTGCGGAGGCGGGCGAGGCCGCGCGACGCCGTCGACTTCACGGTGCCGACGGGCATGCCGAGCTCGGCCGCGACCTCGTTCTCGCTGAGGTCGAGCAGGTGGCGCAGCACGACGACGCGCCGCTGCCGGACCGGGAGCGCGAGCAGCGCGCGCACGACGGCGTCCCGGTCGTCGACCGCGGCCGTGCCCGCTCCGCCGTCGCGCGCCACCGGACGGGCCGCTCGCTCGGCGGACGAGAGCTCGTCCGGCCCGGCGAGCACCTCGCGCCGGGTGCGGCGCCACGTGTCGATCCGCAGGTTCGCCAGGACGCGGCGAGCGTAGGCGAGCGGGTCGCGCTGCGCCGCTCGCGGCCACGCGCGGTAGGTGCGCTCCAGGGCGTGCTGCGTGAGCTCCTCCGCGCGGTGCCGGTCCCCGCACAGGAGGTACGCCATGCGGTGCAGCGGGTCGCGCGCCTCGCGCATAAACGCGGTGAACTCCTCGTCGCGGGTGCGGCGGGCGACCACGTCGACCTCGAGCGGCGCCTCGGGCGGCCACCCGTCGTCGGGCCTGCGCTCCTCGTCCTCCCGCACCCCGTCCCCCTGCTCGAGCACGAGCTCGTACCGCCTCGGGCGGTCCCGCGCGCTCACCGTGCCGCCCCGCGCGGGGAGCGACCGCCGTCGTGTCGTCGTCTCACGAGCGGAACACGCAGCACCCGCACGCGACGTTCCCTTCTGTCCGATTTCACCCCCGACGCCGCGCCGGGTGGGGCGGGTTGCGCTGTTTGACCAGGCTCGTCCCGGTGATACTGGACCATGACCGACGCCCAGGCGATCCACGAGCTCGTCCAGGCGGGGCTCGCCGAGCCGGCGTCGGACGAGTCGTTCGACCGCTTCGCGCGGCTCGTGCACCGGCAGCTCGGGGTGTCGTCGGCGCTCGTCACGCTGGTCCTCGACGACGAGGCGGTGCTGCCCGGAGCGCACGGTCTGCCCGAGCCGTACCAGTCGGCGCGCCGGACCCCGCGCAGCCACACGTTCTGCCAGTTCGTGGCGAACGAGGCCCGCCCGCTCGTGGTCGAGGACGCGCGCACCGTCCCGCACCTGGCCACGCTGCGGGCCGTCGACGACATCGGCGTCGTCGCCTACGCGGGCTTCCCGATCTTCGACCCGCAGGGCCGTGCGGTCGGGTCGCTGTGCGCGTTCGACCCCCGCCCCCGCACCTGGTCGGACGACGAGCTGGCGACGCTCGCGGACCTGGCGTCCGCGTGCACGTCCGAGCTCCGGCTGCGCCTGGCGCGGGCACGCGCGAGGCGCATGCAGCGTGTCGCGCTCGCGGCGAACAAGCGGTCGCGCCTGCTCCTGGAGCTGTCCGAGTCGTTCGCCGCCGCGACGTCCGTCCGCGACGTCGCCGAGCGGCTGGCCGCCGTCGGGGCGGCCATCGGCGCGCGCTACGCCGGGCTCGCGCTGCTCGACGGCGGCGGCACCCGCCTCGAGTTCACGACGCTGGACCACCTGGAGCCGGGGGTCCCGGCGTCGTTCCGCCGCATGCGCGTGGACGCGGACCGCGCCGCGTCGACCGCGGCACGGACGCGCGAGCCCCTGTTCTTCCGTGACCACGTGCAGTACGGCGAGCGGTTCCCGGAGGCCGCGTCGCTCATCGCGCCCGACACGGTCGAGGCGCGCTCGTTCGTGCCCGTCCTCGCGGACGACCGCCTCCTGGGGGTCGTGGCGCTCGCGTGGGACACGGTCCGCGAGTTCGACGACGACGCCGTGAAGACGGAGACGACGATCGCGTCGTACGTCGCGCACGCGGTCGAGCGCGTCCGGCTGCTCGAGGAGCGCCACCGCGTCGCGGCGACCCTCCAGGCCGCGATGCTCACCGAGCTGCCGCCGGTGCGCGGCGCGGAGCTCGCGGCGACGTACGCGTCCGCGACCCGCACGGACCAGGTCGGCGGCGACTGGTACGACGCGGTGGTGCTCGACGACGACGCGTGCGTCCTCATGATCGGCGACGTCACCGGGCACGACATGCGCGCCGCGGCGCAGATGGGCCAGCTCCGGTCGATGCTGCGGACGTTCGCCTGGTGCCAGGACGAGCCGCCCGCCGTGCTGCTGCGGCTGCTCGACCGGGCGAACCGGGGGCTCGCGCTGCACTCCAGCGCGACGGCCGTCGTCGTGCGGCTCGACCGCACCCCGCAGGGGTTCGACCTCACGTGGTCGAACGCCGGGCACCCCGCACCGCTCGTGCTGCGCGCCGACGGGACGGTCGACACGCTCGAGTCCGCGCCCGACCTCATGCTGGGGGTGCTGCCGAGCACGTCGCGGTACGACCACCGCACGCGCCTCGCGCCGGGCGACACGCTGCTCCTCTACACCGACGGCCTCGTCGAGCGCCGCGGCACGTCGTTCGCCGAGCGCCTCGCCGGCCTGCGGGCCGTCCTCGGCGAGCACGCGGGCACCGCGACGTCGGCCCTCCCGGACGCGCTCGTCCGCCGCCTCGTCGCCGACCAGCGGGACGACGTCGCGGTCCTCGCCCTACGCGTGCGGCACACGGTCTCGCGGGCACCGGCGCCCGGGCGCCCGTCCGTGCTGACGCGGCCGGTCGAGCACACGTCGGCGGCGATCGGCCCCGCGCGGCGGTGGGTCGACGACGTGCTCGAGAGCTGCGACGTGTCGCCCGCGGTGCGCCGCGTCGCGATGCTCCTGACGAGCGAGATCCTCACGAACGCGGTGCAGCACGGGACGGCTCCGGTCCGGGCGGTGCTCGAGGTCGGGCACCGGGTGGTGCGGGTCGGCGTCGAGGACGGGTCGACCGCGCTGCCGAGGCTGCGCTCGCCGCGGCCCGAGGAGACGGGCGGCCGGGGCGTGCAGTTCCTCGAGCGGTGCGCGTCACGCTGGGGCGTCGACCTCCACGACGACCCGGCGGCCGACAGCGCTGCCGACGACGGCGTGCCCGGCGGCGGTGCGGCTGGCGGCGGTGCGGCCGACGACGGTGCGGCCGACGACGGTGCGGCCGACGACGACGCGGCCGACGACGACGCGGCCGACGGCCGCGCGGTCAAGACCGTGTGGTTCGAGCTGGACCTCGACGGCTGACCCCGACGGTCGTCCGGTGCCCCTGTGCGGTGTCGGAGGGCGGCGGTAGCGTGTGTGAGGTGGGCCACTCCCCCCGGGCACCGCGCGCGAACCCGTGACCCCTCGTGCACGTCGAGACGACCGAGTCCTGAGAGGCAGCACCATGACCGACCTCGCCACCCCCGCGACCCTGCGCGGCGACGCCACCGCGACCGCCACTGGCACCGCCCCCACGCCCGCCCCTGCCCCGCTGCCCGACCGCGAGCACCTGGACGCCGTCCTCGACGGCCACCGGCGCGAGCTCACCGGCTACTGCTACCGCATGCTCGGGTCGTCGTTCGAGGCCGACGACGCCGTCCAGGAGACGTTCCTGCGCGCCTGGCGGTCCTACGACCGCTTCGAGGGCCGCTCGGCCCTGCGCTCGTGGCTGTACCGGATCGCGACGAACGTGTGCTTCGACGCGCTCGGCGCGCGCAAGCGGCGCGAGCGCCCGATGGGCCTCGGCGGGCCGCAGGCCCCGGAGCTGGAGAACCTGGGCCAGGTGCTGCCGGAGGAGACGTGGGTCGAGCCCGTCCCCGACGACCGCGTGCTGCCGCACGACGGCGACCCGGCGCAGGTCGCGGTGGGACGCGAGAGCATCCGCCTCGCGTTCGTCGCGGCCCTCCAGTTCCTGCCGCCGCGGCAGCGCGCGGTGCTGCTGCTGCGCGAGGTGCTGCGCTGGCAGGCGAGCGAGGTCGCGGAGCTCCTCGACACGACGGTGGCGTCGGTGAACAGCGCGCTCCAACGCGCCCGCGCCACGCTCGCGGCGCGCGCGCACTGGGACAGCTCGGGGCTGGGCGACGAGACGGGATCCGCCGCGCCGGTCGCGGCGAACGCGGGCCTCGGCGACGAGGAGAAGCTCCTGCTCGAGCGCTACCTCGACGCGTTCGAGCGCTACGACATGGACGCGCTGGTCGCGATCCTGCACGAGGACGCGACGCTGTCGATGCCGCCGTACCCGCTGTGGATGCGCGGCCAGGCGGACATCGTCGCGTGGATGACGGGCCCGGGTCACGAGTGCGAGGGCTCGCGCATGGTCCCGGTCGCGGTGAACGGCACGTTCGGGTTCGGCCAGTACCGCCGCGCGGCCGGCGGCGGTCACGAGCCGTGGGCGCTCCAGGTCGTCGAGACGGAAGGCGGCCGCGTCACGGCCATCAACGCGTTCCTCGACACGGCCTCGTGGTTTCCGCTGTTCGGGCTCCCGGAGCGCCTCGACGACTGACGCGCCGCGGGTCAGCCGAACGTCTCGAGGAGCGTGCTCCGCTCGGCATCGGTGAGGTTCGTCGCGACGAGCGTGCCGTGGACCCCGTGGAACCGCTCGCCGACGCGGTCGAGGTCGCCGTCCTCGGTGACGACGAACAGCGCCGACGTCCCGGGCGTCACGCCCTCGCGGATGCGGTCGAGCTGGTCCTTGTCGATCCCGACGGCCTCCATCGCCTTCGTCGACGCGCCGATCGCCGCTCCGGCCGCGGCACCGAGCACGGGTACCAAGAACAGCGACCCGAGCAGCAGGCCCCAGAAGGCGCCCCAGCCCGTGCCGCGCCACTCGTCCTGGTGGCCGTGGCGCGTCGTCGGCTTGGCCGCGCCCTCGGGCCACGACACGACGGCGGTGTCGACGATCTTGACGGCGTGCTCGGACGCCGAGTCGTGCAGGATCCGGGACGCCGCGTCGGCGCCCTCGGGGGAGTCGAACTTCCAGACGGTGAAGGTGGCCATCGTTCTCTCCGTTTCTCTCAGCCGAGCAGCTTGGCCTTGGCGGCGGCGAACTCGGCATCGTTCAGCACGCCGGAGGAGTGGAGCTGACCGAGCCGCTCGAGCTGGTCGAGGAGGTCGTCCTGCACCGACGCGGGAGCGGGCTGCGCGTACTGCGCGGCGGCCTGCTGCGCGGCCGCCTCGATGCGCGCCTGGTCCTGCGCGGCCGCGGCCCGCTGCGCCTCCCACGACTCCTGGGCGCGGTTCGCCTGGTGGCGCTGGACGGCGCCTGCGGTCGCGGAGGCCGTGCCCGCGATGACGGCGGTGCGGGCGGCGGTCCCGATGAGCCCGGGGCGCCCGAATCGTCGGACGAGCATGTGGTCACTCCTGTCTGTGGGGCGTGTCGGCGCCCGGGTGGCGGACGCCCGGACCGGGGCGGGTCAGCCGTCGGCGAGCGCGAGGTCGGCGACCTCGTTGACCACCTCGGCGGGGACGCGCTCGCTGAGGAGCACGACGCCGTCGGCCGTGCGGGTCGCGGCGACCAGGGCGCGCGCCCACGTGTGCTCGACGACGAGCACGACGGCGGACGTGCCCGGCGCGAGACCGGCCGCGACGTGGTCGAGGTCCTCCTCGGCCGCGAGACCGGCCGCCGAGAGCTCGACGTCGGTGACCGCGAGCTCGTCGCCGAGGTCGGTCACCTCGAGCACCTCGACGTCGCCGTCGGGCGAGCGCCGGACCACGGCGAGGTCGAGGAGCGTGACGGTGCCCTGCGCGAGCACCTCGAGGACGGCGGCCTGGATGCCGTCAGGGATGCGCTCGGTGGGGAACGCGACCGCGACGATCTCGACCGGGCCGAAGGTGGACGTGGCCATGGACGGTGCTCCTGTCAGCGGGTCGAGCGGCGACGGCGGTGCCGAGCCGGTGGTCAGCGTGCCGCACGCTCGGCCTCGTCGCCGTGCACGACGAGCGCCCACAGGACGAAGACGTCGAGCACGATCGTGATGAGCGACCACCACGGCGTGACCTGCAGGGTCGTGAACTGCGCGATCGCGTTGATGACGACGAGCACGATCGCGACCATGCGCGCCCAGCCCTTGCCGGACAGCAGCGCGAAGCCGGTGAGGACGAGCAGCACCCCGATGACGAGGTGGATCCACCCCCACGTCGACACGTCGAGGACGACGATGCCCGCGTCGGAGACGCCGACGAGGCTGTTCGGGGAGAACACGGCGACCAGGCCGCTGATGGCGTTGAAGAAGCCGATCGTGACGAGCACGATGCCGGCGAACCAGACCCAGCCGACCCATGCCGTCACCTGTGACGAGCGTGCCATGCCATCCTCCTGAGAACCGTGGAGCCTCGACCGGACGAGCGTGCGGATCGATCGTGGCACCGGCCGCACGGTTCGGCATCCGGAAGGTCGGCGCGTCCCGGGACCGCTCCCCGGCCGCCCCGCTAGGTTCGTGGCCATGACGACGCCGCCCTCCACCGACGACCCGTGGTCGGGCGTCCCGGACGCCGGCACGCGCCCCGTCCAGCACGACTCGCGACGCCCGCCGCGCTGGGTGCCGCGCGCCCTCGCGATGGCCGTCGTCGCGGTCTTCGTCGGCATCTTCGCCTGGTACGCCCTCGGCCAGCTCAAGGCGCTGGGCGTCAACATCCTCATCGCGTTCTTCGTCGCGCTCGCGCTCGAGCCGATCGTCGTGTGGCTCGTGCGGCACGGCTGGCGCCGGGGCGCGGCCGCCGCCGTGGCGCTCCTGGGGTCGCTCGTCGGGATCCTCGTCGTGCTGGCGCTGTTCGGGAACCTGTTCGTCCAGCAGCTCGTGCAGCTCGTCCAGTCGATCCCCGCCCTGTACGCGAGCGTCCAGGACTTCGTCGCGGACCGCTTCGACGTCGTCATCCCGGACTCCGACGACCTCCTCAAGCAGGTCATCAACGACTTCGGCGACGACGTCGCGTCCGGCGCCATCGTCGTGACGACGACGATCGTCGGCGGCGTCTTCGCGAGCCTGACGATCCTCCTCGTCACCTACTACCTCCTCGCGGCGGGACCGCGGTTCCGCGCGGCCGTGTGCCGCTGGCTCACGCCGAACCGGCAGGAGGAGGTGCTGCGCCTCTGGGAGATCACCCAGGTCAAGGTGTCGGACTTCATCAACTCGCGCATCGTGCTCGCCGCGCTGTCGAGCGTGTTCACGTTCGTCTTCCTGCTGATCCTCCAGACGCCGTACGCCCTGCCGCTCGCGGTGTTCACGGGCGTCGTCTCGCAGTTCGTGCCCACGATCGGGACCTACATCGGCGGCGCGCTGCCCGTCGCCGTCGCGCTCACGTCGCAGGGGCTGCCGCAGGCCCTGGGCGTGCTCGCGTTCATCATCGGGTACCAGCAGCTCGAGAACCTGTACTTCTCCCCCAAGGTCTCCGCCCGGGCGCTGGAGATGAACCCGGCGGTGAGCTTCGTCGTCGTGCTCGCGTTCGGCGCGGTGTTCGGCGCGCTGGGCGCGTTCCTCGCCCTGCCCATCGCCGCGACGATCCAGGCCGTCGGGAACACCTACCTCCAGCGGCACGAGCTCATCGAGTCGCACATGCTCCACGACCCGGACTCCGAGGGCCACACGCCGGGCAAGGGCAAGGGCAGCGGGAGGGGAGACGGGAAGGGCAAGGACGACGAGGGTCGCACGGCCCGCCGCCGGCGCCGCAACCGCGAGGCGAACCTCGAGGCCGAGCGCACGGTCGACGAGCGGCGCGCCGAGGGCATCGACTAGCGCCACGGGCCGCTCCGTCGGCGCGGGGTGCGGGGCGCGGTCAGAGGGCGGCGATGCCGTCGCCGAGCAGCTTGGCCCCGAGGATGAGCAGCAGGACGGCCATGATCACCGCGTTGTTGTGGGTCATCCAGCCTTTGAGCGAGTCGAGCATCGTGGCCGCGCGGGCACCCATGAACAGGTAGATGAAGACGGGCGCCGCCACCCCGATGCTCGCGACGACGGCGAACACGACGGCCGCGACCACCTGGGCGGTCGTGTCGCCCGGCGCTGCCGACGCGATCGCGGCGCCGCCCGAGACGACGAGCAGCAGGTTCTTCGGGTTGACCGCGCCGAGGAGCACCGCGAGCCCGGCCGCCTTGACGGGCGTGAACGCGTCGATCGCGGCCATCCAGCGGGGCGCGGGCGGGTCGACGCCGTCGCGCGGGCGCCCCCGCCACTGCTTGAGCGCGAGCAGGAGCAGCAGCACGCCGAGGACGAGCTTGAGGATCGCCGCCCACAGCGGCGGGCCGCCGTCCTGCGGGACGGCGGACCCCGCCACGAGCGCGACGACGAGCGTCACCGCGCCGACCGCGACGAACCAGCCGACGAGGAACGCGAAGGCGTTGGCCTTCGCGCGCCCGCTCACGAGCATGAGCACGACGGCGACGATCGGCAGCGGGCTCACGAGCACGCCGACCGCGACGGGGAGGGACTGGCCGATCGCCGCGCCCATGGGCGGCCTCCTTCGTAGTCCGGTCCCGGACGGGACGGCGGGATCTCCGGGGACGACGGCTCGCGCCGCGAGCACGCGGGCGGGCGAGGTGCCCGACGGCGTCACGCACCGCCGTCGGGCACCTCACCCGTGCGGGCTCGCGGGCCGCGGAGCGCTCAGGCGTTCTCGTCGAAGGCCGCGCGGAGCTTGGCCTCCTCGTCGGCGGAGAGGTTCGTCTGGACGAGCTCGCCGTGGATCCCCTCGGCCTGCAGCGCCTCGTGCACGCGGTCGACGACGGCGCCCGACGTGAGGACGAACAGCGCGGACGTGCCCGGCGTGACCTTGCTGCGCACGGAGTCGATGAAGTCGTCGTCGATGCCGACGTCCGTCAGCGCGCCGGCGATGGCGCCGGACGCCGCGCCGATGGCCGCGCCCAGGAGCGGGACGAAGAACAGGAGCCCGAACAGCAGGCCCCAGAACGTGCCACCGAGCGCCCCGACGGCGGTCGTGTTGTTCCCCTGGCGGGTCTTCGGCTTCTTCTTGCCCTCCTCCCAGGACACGGTGGCCGCGTCCTGGACCTGGATGAGCTCCTGCTTCTGGAGGGCGAGGAGCGCGTCCTCGGCGCGCTGGGCGCCCTCGGGGGTGTCGAACTTCCACACGGTGAGCGTTGCCACGTCAGACCTCGTTCCGGATCGTTCGTTCGGCGGGGGCGCGCCGTCGCGCCCCGTGACGCGTCGAACGTATCCCCGCCTCCCGGGTCGCGCGCGGCGAGCACCGAGGACCCCGTGGCAGGCCGGGGCGCGGCGCCGCGGCTCCGGATGCGGTGCGGTCGGGTGCGTGGTTCTCTTCCCGTGTGTCCGACGCGCCGGCAGCCGCCACGACGTCGGGTCGCCTCCTGCGGTCCGTGGTGCCGGCCCTCGTCGTCGGGGTCGTCAGCGCCCTGACGCTGCTCGCCCTGTCGGAGCTCGCGACGTGGATCCAGCACCTCGTGTGGGACCGGCTGCCGGAGGCCTGGGGGGTCGCGAGCACGCGCACGTGGTGGACCGCCCTCGTGCTCACCGTCACGGGGCTGCTCGTGGGCGCCACGGTCCGGTGGGCCCCGGGGCACGCCGGCATCGACCCGGCCACCTCGGAGCTCGTCGCGGCACCGCTCCCGCTCCGGGCCTTGCCCGGTCTCGCGCTCGCCCTCGTCCTCGGCCTCGCCGGAGGGGTGAGCCTCGGACCCGAGAACCCCATCGTCGCCTTCAACGTCGCGCTCGCCGCGTGGTTCCTCTGCCGCCCGCGCTTCGGCGTCCCCGTCCCGGGCGCCGTCGCGCTCGCGCTGGCCGGGACCATCGGCGCGATGTTCGCCACCCCCGTCGCCGCCGCGCTCGTCCTCACGGAGAGCTTCGCGGAGCGCGGCGGGCAGAGCGGTCCCCTGTTCGACCGGCTGTTCGCGCCGCTGGCCGCGGCCGGGGCAGGCGCCGTCACCATGACGGCGGTCGGGGCCCCGACGTTCGCCGTCGACCTGCCCGACTACCCCGGACCGGCCCTCGGCGACGTCCTGAGCAGCGTGCTCATCGGTGCCGCCGCCGCCCTCGTCACGGCGCTCGCGGTGGTCGCCCTCCCGGTCGTGCACGCGCTGTTCCACCGCCTGCGCAGCCCCGTGCTCGCGCTCGGTGCCGGCGGGCTCGTCCTCGGGCTCCTCGGGGTCCTCGGCGGGCCGCTCACGCTGTTCAAGGGGCTCGACGAGATGAAGGAGCTCGCCCAGCGGGCCGACACCCTCGCCTGGTCCACGATCCTGCTCATCGCCCTCGTCAAGGTCGTGGCCCTCGTCGTCGCGGCGGCCGCCGGGTTCCGCGGGGGCCGCATCTTCCCCGCGGTGTTCATCGGCGTCGCCCTGGGCCTCTCGGCGTCGTCCCTCGTGCCCGCCGTGCCGCCCGCGATCGCCGTCTCCGCCGGCGTACTCGGCGCCGTCCTCGTCGTGGCGCGCGACGGCTGGCTCGCGCTCTTCATGGCAGCCGTGACGGTCGGCGACGTGCACCTGCTCCCCGTGCTCTGCCTGGCGGTCCTGCCGCTGTGGCTCGTCGCCCGCTCGATGCGCCCGCTGCGCGTCGACCTCCCCCCGGGGACCCCCGAGTTCCCCGCGCTCGCCGCCCCCAGCCCGGCGCGCACGGCGGAGGGTGGTGATCGTGGCGGAGCGCGGTGACGACGACGCGCCCGAGGCCGGCGCCGCGGCCGACGCCGCGGCCGCGCCACCACCCGGGCGGCGTGGCCCGGCCGGGATGCTGCGGCGCGCCGGGAGGCCGACCCGCTCCGACGTCGTCTCGGGCATGGTGACCGGGCTCTTCTCCATCCCCGAGGGCATGGCGTACGCCTCCATCGCCGGGTTCAACCCGGTCGCGGGCCTCTACGCGGGCATCGTGCCCGCGATCGTCGGCTCGATCACCGCGCGCACCGTCCTCATGATCACGACGCTCACGAGCGCCATCGCGCTCACGTCGCAGAGCGTCCTCGCGGCCGCCGGCCTGGAACCGACCGACCCCGCCAACGTCGCCACGCTGACGATCATGGTGGGCCTGGTGATGCTCGTGCTCGGCGCGCTGCGCCTCGGTGCCGTGATGAGCTTCGTGTCCAACGCCGTCATGGTGGGCTTCTCGACCGGCATCGCGCTCCAGATCATCACGGGGGTCCTCGGCGACGCGACCGGGTACGACCCGCGCGGCGACAACCGGCTGTACCAGCTCGGCGACTGGCTCGTCCACGTGACGTCGTGGGACCTCGCGTCCACGCTCGTCGCGGCGGGGACGATCCTCGTGTGGGCGCTGGCGCGGTCGGTCCGCCGCCTCGTGCCCGTGGCGCTCCTCGTGTCCCTGGTCGTCGTCACCGTCGTCGTGGTCGCGGCGGGCATCGACGTGCGCCAGGTCGCCGACATCGCCTCGATCCCGTCCGCCCTCCCCGGCCTGTCGCTGCCCGACCTCTCGGTCGCGCCCGCGCTCGTCGGGGGCGCCGTCGCCGTCGCGCTCGTCGCGCTCGCGCAGGCCGCGTCCATCGCCCCGTCGATGCCCAACCCCGACGGCTCGCGCTCGGACACCAACGCCGACTTCCGCTCGCAGGGTTGGGCGAACGTGGCCGGCGGCCTCTTCCAGGCGCTGCCCAGCGGCGGCTCGATGTCCCGCACGGGCGTCGCCGCCGAGGCGGGCGCACGGACCCGCTGGGCGGGCGTCGTGAGCGGCGTGTTCCTCGCGCTCGTCGTGCTGCTCCTCGGAGGCCTGGCCGAGCTCATCCCCATGCCGGTGATCGGCGGGCTCATCCTCGTCGTAGGCGGCGAGCTGGTCTGGGGGAAGCGCCACGAGATCCTCCTCGTGCTGCGGACGTCGCCCCTGTCGTCGCTCGCGATGATCGTCACCTTCGCGGCGACGACCCAGCTCCCCCTCCAGCAGGCGATCGTCCTCGGCGCCGTCCTGTCCCTCCTGCTCTACTGCGTGCAGGCGGCGCGCCAGTCCCGCCTCGTCCTCCTCACCCGGGAGCCCGACGGGCGCTGGCGGACGTCGGGACGGACGCCCGCACGGCTGCGCTCCGGCGAGGTCACCGTGCTCGAGTTCTCGGGGACGTCGTTCTTCGCCTCGCTCCCCCGCGTCGAGGACCAGTTCCCCGACGGCACCGGCGCCGAGCGCGCCGTGCTCGTCCTCGTGCTCCGGACGCTCCCCGACATCCCCTCCTCGGCGGTGATCGACCTGTTCCACCGCACCGCACGACGCCTCGCCGCGCAGGGCAACCGGCTCGTCCTCGCCGGGGTGACGCCCGCGATGCGGCGGCTCCTGGAACGGACCGGCACGGTGGACGAGCTGGGCGCCGACGCCGTCGTCGACGCGACCGACGAGGTCCTGGGAGCGGTGGAGGCCGGGTTCCGGGACGCCGAGCGCTGGGCGCGCCGGGAGGACGACCCGACCTAGGCGACCGGGCTCGACGGCCGCTCGACGGCTGCTGCTCGACGGCGGCGCGGCACCGGCGCGGACGGCGTCAGCCGCGCGCCGTCGCCTCCCGGATCCGCTTGTCCTCCTGGCGGCGGTCCCACCAGCGGGTGAGGACGAGCCACCCGAGGAGCCAGCCGCCGAGCGCGCTGATCAGCCAGACGACGACCGTCACCCCGATCCACGTGGAGGCCCCGGAGATCTCCAGCCCGTCGCCCACGAGCGTCGCGATCCACAGCGCGAGGAACGTCGACACGAGACCGATGCCGCCGAGCACCGCCGACGCGTACTTGCGCGCGACGTTGAACACGAAGGGGGCGAGCACCCCCTGGGCCACGGCGAACACGAGGACGGCGATCGTGAACCCGGAGGCGTGCACCGTGACGCCGTCGAAGACGTTCGCGGCGACGAGGAGGCCCACGGCGGCGAGGACCACGTTGATCGCGAAGCTCAGCAGGAACCGGATCATGCCGCAACCGTCCCGCCGCGCGAGAGGTTCCGCAACCGCTGGTGCGGCGCGGGAGCCCGCCCCGGGGCGACCTGCCCGGGAGGTCGGGACGCCTGCCCCTGGGGCCCGGGACGCCGCCGGGCCGACGCTGCGGAGGCCGTCGCCCCGTGCGACGGCCCCCGGCCGCGGGAGGCGGCCCCGAACGGAAGGTCGTCCCATGCAGGACAGCTCGCTCACCACGCCGTCGGCGGTCGCCGACGGCACGCCCCACCGCGCCCGCGGCACGACGCCCCGCGCGTGGGCCTGGACCGGGGTCGTCGCCGGCGTCCTCGGCCTCGTCTCGATCCAGTCCTCGATGGCGCTGGGCATCAACTGGGAGGAGACCGCGGGCGACGCGGAGGCGATCGTCGCCGACCTCTCCGGCCGCACGGGCACGCAGATCGTGTTCCACACCGCGACGATCGCGTGCGCGCTGCTCGTGCTCGTCTTCGCCGCCGGGCTCAAGCGGCGGCTGGACGGGCAGGCCCCGGCCGGGTCGATCCTCCCGACGGTCGCGGGCTGGGGCCTCGTGCTCGTCTCCGTCGCCGGGCTGCTCGGCTCAGGCCTCGACACGCAGTTCCTGTTCGGCCTCGGCGACACGGCGCTCATCGTCCCGGAGTCGGGCGCCTTCTACAGCGACTGGGTCGCGACGATCCCGTGGCTGTGGGTCGGGGCGGGCGTCGCGGGGGTCGCGCTCGGCGTCGCGGCGCTGCGGCACGCGGCCGCTCCGCGCTGGCTCGGCGTCGTCGGGTTCGTGCTCGGCGGGCTCGCGCTCCTCACGGGCGTGTCGCCGCTGCAGTACATGGCCGGGTTCGTCGGCCCGATCTGGCTCCTCGTCACCGCGCTCGGCTTCGCCCTCGGGGACCGGCGCTGAGCGCGACGCGCGAGATCGGCGGCGTGCGACGAGATCGGCGGGTCCAGTCGGGATCGGCAGTCTGGACCGCCGATCCGGCACAGGACCGCCGATCTCGCCGTCGTCCACGGCCGGGTGATCTCCCGCCCGGGCCCTTCTCGCCGCGCGTGCCGCGGCCCTACCGTGGGCCCGTGGCCGAGCCCGGGCCCGGCCGCGCCGGGATGCCCCGCACGGGCTGGACGATCGGCGTCCTCGCCTGGGTGCTCGGCGTGTCCGCGCTCGCGCTCCAGCTCACGTCCGGCGTCCCGCTCCTGCTGGGCGACCTCCTGTTCGTCGTCGTGGACGCGACGGTCGCGCTCGTGTACGGCACGGTCGCGGCGGTGATCCTCGTGCGGCGGCCGCACGTCGTCGGGTGGCTCGTGGCGCTGGCCGCGGTCGGCGGCGGGGTCGCGGCCCTGGGCGGCGGGTGGCGCAGCTACGCGTCGACCCACCCCGGCCTGCCCCCGCTCACGCCGCTCGCGGACGCCTACGGGTGGGCGTGGGTGCCGGGGACGGTCGGGCTCTTCGTCCTCGTGCCGTGGTTCGTGCGCGGCGGGCGGCTCGGCGCGGGCGCGTGGTGCGGGGTCGCGGGCGGCGTCGCGTCCATCGCGTCCTTCCTCCTCGCCCCGTCCGACGACCCGCGCCCCGCGATCGTCGGCGTCGTCGTCATGGGGCTCGTCACCGCGGGCGCGACGGCGTGGCGCCGGCTCCGCGGGCCGGTCGCGGAGCGGCGCGGGCTGGGCCTGCTCGCGCTCGGGACCGCGCTCATGGCGCTGTCGTTCCTCCCGCTCCTCGGCACCTGGGCCAGCTCCGACGTGCTCCTCGCGCTCCCCCTCACGCACCTCGCGTGCCAGGCGCTGTTCCCCGCCGCGATCCTCGTGTGCGTGCTGCGCAACCGGCTGTGGGGCATCGACCTCGTGCTGTCGCGCGCGACCGTCGCCGCGATGCTCGCCGTCGGCCTCGCCGTCGTCTACGCGGTGATCGTCGTGCTCGCGACGACCGTCGTCGACGGCCCCGCCGCGCAGGTCGTCGCGGCGGTCGGGGTCGCGCTCGCGGTGCAGCCCCTGCACACGTGGCTGCGGCACCGCGTGCGCACGCTCGTCTACGGGGAGGGCAACGACCCGGGCCGGGCGGCGCTGAGCGTCGGGCGGCACCTGTCGTCCGCGTCGACGGCAGACGACCTCGTCGTGAGCCTCGCCGTCGGCGTGCGCGAGGCGCTGCGCCTGGAGAGCGTGACGATCGAGCGGTCCGCGCCCGGCCCGACGGCGGACGGCACCCCCGCGGGCACCCCGCCGTGGGCGGGCCCCGAGGACCGCCCGGCCGGGGACGCCGTCATGCTCCCCGTGGAGCACGGCGGCCGGGTGCTCGGCCGCGTCCACGTCGTCGCGCGGGCCGGCGAGCGGCTCGACGCCCGGACGCGCGACGCGCTCGAGCAGCTCCTGCCCGTGCTCGGTGCCGGTCTCGCGCTCGCCCGGGGCGCGCACGAGCTCGAGGCGGCGCGCGACGCCACGACCCGCGCGCGCCTCGCCGAGCGGCGCGTGATCCGCCGGGAGCTGCACGACGGCGTCGGGCCGTGGCTCGTGGGCCTGCGCCTCGGGCTCCAGGGCGCGCGGAACACGCTGCGGACCGACCCCGAGGCCGCGGCCGCGGTGCTGGACGCCCTGGGGGTCGAGGTGGCGCAGCGCGTCGAGGACGTGCGCGCGCTGTCGCGCAGCCTCCTGCCGCCGTCGCTCGACGCGCACGGTCTGGAGGTCGCGCTCGGCGAGCTCGCGGGGCGCCAGGCGCTCGGCGGGTTCGTCGTGGACGTGCGCTGCGACCCGTGCGTCGGCCTCGACCCGCGCGTCGCCGCGGCCGCGTACGCGATCGCGAGCGAGAGCGTCGTCAACGCCGCCCGTCACTCCGGGGCGCAGGAGTGCCGCCTGACGGTCCGGCTCGGGGACGGCGTGCTGGTCGTCACGTGCGAGGACGACGGGCGCGGCGTCGCGCCGGACGCGGTCGCCGGCGTCGGCTCCCGGTCCCTGCGGGAGCGGGCCGACGAGCTCGGCGGGCGGCTCGACGTCGCCGCGCTGCGGCCCGACGGCGAGCGCCCGGGCACGCGCGTCCGCGCCACCCTCCCGCTGGTCCCGGCCGGGGGGCTCGCGCGGGGGGCGGCGTCGTGATCCGGGTCGTGGTCGTCGACGACCACCCCGTGTTCCGGCTCGGCATGGCCGCGCTGCTCGACTCGTTCGAGGGCGTGCGCGTCGTCGGGAGCGCGGCGTCGACGGCCGAGGCGCGGGCGCTGCTCGGTCTCGGCCCCGGTGGCACCGTGGGCGCCGAGGCGCGGGCCGACGTCGTGCTCCTGGACCTCGACCTCGGCGACGGGTCGGGCGTGGACGTGACCCGCGACCTCGTGCGCGCGGACCCGGCCGCGCGCGTGCTGGTCGTGACGATGCACGAGGACGCGGACGCCGTCGTCGCGGCCGTGCGCGCCGGGGCGCGGGGTTTCCTCGTGAAGTCCGCGAGCCCGGCGGAGGTCGAGCGCGCCGTCCGTGCGGTGGCCGACGGCGCGATGATCCTCTCCCCCTCCGTCGCGGACCGGGCGATGGCGTACGTCGTGGGCGGGCGCTCGGCAGTGCGCGCGCCGTTCCCGCAGCTCACCGACCGCGAGCGCGAGGTGTTCGACCTCGTCGCCGCCGGGCTCGACAACGCGTCGATCTCCCGGCGGCTCGTGCTCAGCCCCAAGACCGTGCGCAACCACGTCGCGAACGTCCTCGCCAAGCTCGCCGTCCGCGACCGCGCCGCCGCGATCGTGCGGGCGCGCGAGGAAGGGCTGGGCGGCGGCTGACGCGGAGGTCAGGCCTCGTCGTCCTGGATGACCGACAGCACGTTGCCCGCCGGGTCGGCGAACCACGCGATGAGCGGGCCGCCGCCGCGGAAGACGAAGTCGTCGTCCGTCTCGACGGGCGTGCCCGCATAGCGCTCGAACGGCACGCCGCGCTCGCGGAGCGCGGCGACCGTGCCCGGCACGTCGGCGACCGGGAAGTTCAGCACCGTGAACGACGCCGGGGTGTGGGCGTCGCCCTTCGGATAGACGAGCACGCGCGCACCGCCACCGATCTCGAGCCAGAGCATGTCGTCCCCGCTGACGGTGAGGCCGAGGTCGTCGGCGTAGAACCGCCGCGCCGCGTCGACGTCGTCGACCGAGAACCCGCTGAACGCCGTGTCGAGCATGTCTCCTCCTGGGGTCGCGCGGGCCGGTGCCCGCTCTCCCCAGGGTCGACCGTCCGCGACCCACGGGCTCATCGGTCGCGCGACGGCGTCAGGCCTCGCGACGCAGGTGCAGCAGCGGGAACGGGCGCCCCTGGTCGTCCGTCTCGGACCTCCCGACGACCGCGAACCCGAGCGCCCGGTAGAAGGCCAGCGCGCCCGGGTTCTGCTCGTTGACGTCGAGCTCGACGACCGGGAGGCCGCGCCCGACCGAGTCGAGCAGCGCGCGGCCGGTCCCGCGCCCGTGCAGCGCGGGGTCCACGAACAGCATCTCGACCCGGTGCCCGACGGTTCCGACGAACCCGACCACCCGGCCGTCGACCTCCGCGACCGTCAGGTCGACGGCGCCCAGGTACTCGTCCCGGACCGCGGTCTCGAGCTCGCGCACGTCGTCGGGCCCGAGGAAGTCGTGGGTCGCCTCGACGGCGCGCCGCCAGACGCCAACCAGCGCGTCCGTGTCGTCGGGGCGGGCAGGGCGGAGCACGGGTCCGGTCATGGGACGAGCCTGCGGCGTCGCGACGTCCGGCTCAAGCGGATTGCTCACCCTCCACCGGGAGACCGAGCGAGTCGAGCAGCGTGACGACGCGGCGGCGGATCTCGTCGCGGATCGGCCGGACGGCGTCGAGACCCTGCCCGGCCGGGTCGTCGAGCACCCAGTCCTCGTAGCGCTTGCCCGGGTAGAACGGGCACGCGTCGCCGCACCCCATCGTGATGACGACGTCGGACGCCTGCACCGCCTCGACGGTCAGGACCTTGGGCTGCTCGCCGGTGAGGTCGACCCCCACCTCACGCATCGCCTCGACGGCGACCGGGTTGATCCGGTCGCCCGGCATCGAGCCCGCCGAGCGCACCTCGACGGCACCGCCGCCGAGCTCGCGCACGAACCCGGCCGCCATCTGCGAGCGCCCGGCGTTGTGGACGCAGACGAAGAGCACGGTCGGCCGCCCCTGCGGAGCGCCGCTCACCGCGCCACCTCCGCGTCGTCGGCGAGCACGGCGCGGACGGCACCCTCGACGAGGTCACGGGCGCCCGGCGCGACCGCGTAGTACGCCCACCGTCCCCGCTGCTCGCGCGTCACGAGCCCGGCCCGCGCGAGCGTCGACATGTGGTGGGAGACGGTCGGCTGGGACAGGCCGAGCGGGTCGGTGAGGTCGCAGACGCACGCCTCGCCGTCGGGGCGGGCCGCGATGATCGAGAGCAGCCGGACGCGTGCGGGGTCGGCCAGCGCCTTGAAGGTGGACGCCACGTCGCGCGAGGCCTCCGGGTCGAGGCCACGGCCGGTGGCCGGTCCGCAGCACGCGGACGCGTCTGCGTCCACGACGACCGGCAGGAGGGTGGTCATGACCCGATCCTCGCAGACGTATTGACAGATGTCGATGCGTCCGCCACGTTTCTCGTATCGACACTCATCGATCCGAGGGAGCATCATGACCACCGACCACGAGGTGCGCGAGCAGGTCCGAACCCGGTACGCGGAGGCAGCCGTCGTCGCCGCAGCCGGGACACCGGCCGAGGAGGGGTGCTGCGCGTCGTCGTCCGGCTGCTGCGACGCCCCGGCGCCAGGCCCCGTCTTCGGGCCGGGGCTCTACGACGCGCGGGAGACCGCGGGGCTGCCGACCACCGCGGTGCTGGCGAGCCTCGGCTGCGGCAACCCGACCGCCGTCGCCGAGCTCCGCGAGGGCGAGCGGGTGCTCGACCTCGGGTCAGGCGGCGGGATCGACGTGCTCCTCTCCGCGCGACGCGTCGGGCCCACCGGGTTCGCCTACGGCGTCGACATGACGGACGAGATGCTGGAGCTCGCCCGCCGCAACGCCGCCGAGGCCGGCACGACCAACGTCGAGTTCCGGCGCGGCACCATCGAGGACCTGCCCTTCGAGGACGGGGTGGTGGACGTCGTCATCTCGAACTGCGTGGTCAACCTGTCACCGGACAAGCCCGCCGTGCTCCGGGAGACGTTCCGGGTCCTCGCCCCGGGTGGGCGGGTCGGCATCTCGGACGTCGTGGCCGAGGACCACCTCACGCGGGCCCAGCGCGCGGAGCGGGGCTCCTACGTCGGCTGCGTCGCGGGCGCCCTCTCGCGCGCGGAGTACCTCGACGGCCTCGCTGCCGCCGGCTTCGTCGACGCCGAGGTCACGTTCACCCACGAGGTCGCCGACGGGATGCACGGCGCGATCGTGCGCGCGGTCCGGCCTGCCGAGCACCCGTGAGAGATACGCGGGCGCTCAGGACCGCCGGCCGCGCAGCGCGATGACGGGCCCCGAGAAGAGCGCGATGCCCAGCACGAAGCCGACGTCGTACCAGTTCCCGTTGTTGTCGACCTCGTAGATGCTCACCGTGTCCGTGAAGAGGGACACGATGAACGTGATCGGCAGGATCGTCCCCTGCCACAGACCCCACCAGAAGCCGTAGCCGCCGGGGTTCGCCTCCAGGTTCGGCCCGGCCGCGCACGCCCCCAGGAGCAGGAGCACCGCGAGAGCCAGGACCGCACCGGCACCCCGTCGCGTCGTCGTGGACATGACGCTCACCTCCGGCACCAGTGAACCGCGCACGGGGAGGGACGGCGACAGCAGGGTCGACGGCGTGCCGCGCCGCGCCCACGGGCGGCGCGTCGGTGGGGTGCGGCAGGATGAGGCCATGAGCCCGAGCACGGACGACGACACCCCCTCGACCAGCACCGCGCCGGGCGGGGAGCTCCTGCTCCTCGACACCGCGAGCCTGTACTTCCGGGCGTTCTTCGGGGTGCCGGACTCGATCAAGGCGCCGGACGGCACGCCCGTCAACGCGGTGCGCGGCCTGCTCGACATGATCGCGACGCTCGTCACCGACCGTCGTCCGACGCGCCTCGTCGCGTGCTGGGACGTGGACTGGCGGCCGGCCTTCCGGGTCGAGGCCATCCCGTCGTACAAGGCGCACCGCGTCGCGGAGCTCGTCCCGGGCACGACGGGCGTGGAGGAGGTCCCCGAGAAGCTCGTCGCCCAGGTGCCGGTGATCGTCGACGTGCTCGCGGCGCTGGGGATCGCACGCGTCGGGGCGGCGGGCTACGAGGCGGACGACGTCATCGGCACGCTCACCGCGCGCGAGGTCGCACGCCGCGCGGCGGCGGGCGCGGCGCCCGACCCGTCGGGGCGGGCGGCGGTCGAGGTCGTCACGGGCGACCGCGACCTGTTCCAGCTCGTGGACGACGCCGCGGGCGTGCGCGTGCTCTACCCGACGAAGGGCGTGAAGAACCTCGACGTCGTCGACCAAGCGCGCCTGCGCGAGCGGTACGGCGTCGCGACGGGCGCGGCCTACGCAGACATGGCGGTGCTGCGCGGCGACCCGAGCGACGGCCTGCCGGGCGTCCCGGGCATCGGCGAGAAGACGGCGGTCGCCCTCCTCGAGAAGTACGGCGACCTCGCGGGCGTGCTCGCCGCGCGCGAGGCCGGCGACCCCGGGCTGACCGCGACCCAGCGCCGTCGGCTCGAGGAGGCGGCGTCCTACCTGAGGGTGGCCCCGCTCGTCGTGCGCGTCGCCCCCGACGCTCCGGTGGGCGAGGTCGACGACGCCCTGCCCCGCACCCCCGCGGACCCCGACGCGCTCGCCGAGCTCACCGAGCGGTGGGGACTCGGGACGTCCGTCCGGCGGCTCGTGGACGCCCTGGGCGGCTGACGCCCCACGGCGGCTGACACCCGACGGCGCCGCGCCGGGACGCCCGCGGACGAGGGCGCCACGACCGGGGCGGCAGACTGGGTGCGCCGCGGCACCGCGGCGCACCCGACCCCGCCTGGAGGCGACCCGTGGCTCTTGTCCGTTGCAGCTTCTACTCCGACGTGCTCGAGGTGAGCACGTCGATGACCGTCGTGCTCCCCCAGGCGACGTCGACCCAGATCGGCATGGCCGGGTCGGCGAGCGCCCGCGCCGAGGGTGCCCCGGTGCTCTACCTGCTGCACGGCATGAGCGACGACGAGACCATCTGGACGCGCCGGACGTCGATCGAGCGGTACGTCGCCGACCGCGGGCTGGCCGTCGTGATGCCGCGCGTGGAGCGCAGCTTCTACGCCGACGAGGTCCACGGGCACCGGTACTGGACGTTCCTGTCCGAGGAGCTGCCGAGCCTCGTCGACCAGTTCTTCCGTGTGTCGACGCGCCGCGAGGACACGTTCGTCGCGGGGCTGTCGATGGGCGGGTACGGCGCGTTCCGCTGGGCGCTGCGGCACCCCGAGCGGTTCGCGGCGGCGGCGAGCCTGTCGGGGGTGCTCGACCTCGCCGACGAGTCGTACCGGGAGCGGCGGCTGCCGGACATCGAGCGCGTGTTCGGCGACCGCGAGATCGCCGGGTCGGACGACGACCTGCTCGCCCTGCTGCGGCGCGCCGCGGCCGAGGGCCGCACAGCCGATCTCCCCGAGCTGTTCCTCGCGTGCGGGACGGAGGACTTCCTCGTCGACGGCAACCGGGCGTTCGAGCGGGTGGCCGATGAGTCCGGCGTGCCGCTGCGGTCGGAGTTCTCGCCCGGGACGCACGAGTGGGGCTTCTGGGACCGCACGATCCAGGACGTCCTCGACTGGCTGCCGCTGGCCGGGACGCCACGAACCTGACGCGGCGCCCTCCCTACCCCTCGGGCATGTCACAGACCGTGCCCGCGCGTCGTCGTCCAGGTGACCTGACCGCACCTCCGGCCGTGCAGCGCGCACACCGCGACGAAGGGGACCAGCACCATGACCGCCTCCACCACGTTCTCGCCCACCGACGTCGCCGCGCTGCGGGACCGCGTCACGGGACGCGTCCTCGCGCGGGGCGACCTGCCCGACGGCGGCCCGACCGCCGCGGAGGCCGTCGCCGCGCACAGCACGCTCGTCGCGCACGACCCCGACGTCGCGGTGCTCGCGGAGACGGAGGCCGACGTCGTCGAGGCCGTGCGGTTCGCCGCCCACCACGGGCTGCCCGTGCGGTCGCACGCGACGGGCCACGGCGAGTCGTCGCCGATCACGGACGGCCTCGTGCTCGGGACGAGCGGCCTCGCGGGCGTCGAGGTCGACCCGGCGACGCGCATCGCGCGCATCGGTGCCGGGACGCGCTGGAGCGCGGTCGTCGACGCGGCGGCGGAGCACGGGCTCGCGCCCGTCACGGGGTCGTCGACCTCCGTCGGGGTCGTCGGGTACACGCTCGGCGGCGGGTACGGGCCCCTGACGCGCAGCCACGGCCTCACGTCGGACCGGGTGCGCGGCTTCCGGGTCGTGCTCGCCGACGGGTCCGTCGTCGAGGCGGGTCCGGACACCGAGCCGGACCTCTTCTGGGCGCTGCGCGGCGGGAAGGGCGGGCTCGGCGTCGTGACGCGGCTCGACCTCGAGCTCGTGCCGCTGCGCACGCTGTACGCGGGGTCGCTCACGTTCGACGCCCCGCACGTCGAGGAGGTCCTGCGCGGCTGGGCGGCGTGGACCGCGACCGCGCCCGACGACGTCACCACCTCGGTCGCGGTGCTCGCCCTCCCGGACCTCCCGTTCGTCCCGGAGCACCTGCGCGGCCGCACGGTGCTCGCCCTGCGCTTCGCCTACCCGGGCGACCCCGCGGAGGGCGAGCGCCTCGCCGCGCCGCTGCGGGCGCTCGCGCCGGCCCTCGCCGACACGGTCGGCGAGCTGCCCGTGACGGCCGTCGCGACGATCCACGCCGACCCGGAGGACGCCGGGCCGTCGTGGGTCTACGGCGCGGGCCTGCGGGAGGTCGACGGGGAGTTCCTCGACCGGTTCCTCGCCGAGCTCGGGCCGGGCAGCGGGTCGCCGTTCGTCGCGGCCGAGCTGCGGCACGTCAGCGGCGCCGGGGCGCGCGACGTCGAGGGCGGGTCTGCCGCGGGTGGCCGCACCGCCGGGTTCCTGCTGAGCCTCGTGGGCGTCAACCCGCCGCGGCTGCCCGACATGGCCGCCGCCGCAGCCTCGTTCGCGCAGTGGTCGCAGCCGTGGGCCGCGACGGAGACGAACATCAACTTCCTGCCCGGCCCGTGGACGGACGAGACGCTCGCGCGGGCCTGGTCGCCCGACACGGCGGCGCGGCTCGCGTCGGTCCGGCGTGCCTACGACCCGACGGGCCTCTTCGCCTGGCGCGTGTGACGCCGGGCACCCGCACGCGCGTCGGTGTCGGTCTACGACGTGGTCGGGGTGTTGAGCGCCTGCTCGGCGAGGACCTCGCCGGTCTGGGCGTCCAGGACGACGATCGCGTCGGCGGGCAGCGTCTCGGCCGGTGGAGGGACGTAGTCCTCGACAGGTCGGCACGCGCGTTCGTGCACGACGTCGACGAGTCGTTCGCGCCGCCGTCGGCGCCAGTGGTCGACCCGGAGGTTCACCAGCACGCGTCGCGCGTACGGCAGCGGGTCCTGGCGTGCCCGCGGCCACGCCCGCCACACGCGCTCGTACGCCTGCTGCGTCAGCTCCTCGGCCCGGTGCCGCTCGCCGACCAGCAGGTACGCCGTCGTGGCCAGCGCCCTCGCCGAGTCGCGCACGAAGGCCTCGAACTCGACCGCCGGAGACCGGTCGCCCACCGCGAGCGGGAGCGACGCCTCGACCTCGACGTCCCCAGACCCGACCCCCTGCTCCACCCGCACCTCCGCCATCGACCCTCCCGATCACCCAGGACAACGCACCAGCCCGCCGAGAGGTTGAGACGCATCGCCCCGGCGTCGAGCCGTGGGGTGGTTCATGTCACGATCAGCAGGACGACGTAGAGCACGAGCGCTGCTCCGAGGATTGCAGCGATCCACACGCGTGCGCGTCGGAGGCGGGCGGTCGCCAGCCCCAGAAGCAGCGGCGCCGCGAGGAGACCGACCATCACGCCGAGGTACGTCGGCGCCGTGCGGCACGGGTCGCCGAACGCGTCCACGCACGTGTCACGGCTGGCACCGAGGCCGAGGGCGAACGCGAACCGACGTCCGACGCGGCAGGCCCATCGTCGGACCCGGCAGCATCTCCGGGCGGCGCCGGTCGCGCGTGGGTCGACGCGATGCGGTCACACGGCGAACAGGGCGGTGAGCCGCGGGAGGCGACGCGCGTTCTCCTCGTCGTCGTCGAAGTCCCACTGCTCGCCGGTGGGCTCGCGGTGGGAGTGCCCCGACGACGTCCGCTCGCGCGCCGCGTGGTACGCCTCGTCGTCCTCACCCGTCGCGCGCGCCCAGGCACCGCCGACGAGCCACTCGAGGGACTCGTACCCGAACCACGGCGAGCCGCCGTCGGCCATCGCGGCAACCACGGGATGGTCGGCGAGCGAGTCCGGGTCGGCGACCGCACGCTCGAACGTCGCACGGCCCGCGAGGAGGAGCCCGTCGCGGAAGTCCATGAACCCGTCGTCGCTGCACCCGCCCTCGACGAGGTACGCCGCTCCCCACACGGGCCACGCGTAGGCGTCGCGCGCCACGGCACCGGCGACGTCGGCGAACGCGAGGATCTCGTCCGGGCTCAGCCGCTCGATGAGCAGGTCGGTCAGGACGCCGGGCAGCGGGTCGTCCTCGGCGCCGCGGTCGTCCGCACCCGCGCCCGCCCGGTCACGCGCGGCGTCGACGATCTCCCAGAAGGTCTCTCGATCCATGCCCCGGACGGTACGACCAGGCACCCACGGACGATCGCTCCTTGGCACGCCCATGTCCCGGAGCCGGATCTACGGGACCGTGCTGGCCCCGGTGCGGCGGACCCAGCAGCGCTGCCACGGCGTCTCGACGGCGCGGGGCCGGTAGTGCGTGCGAGCCCAGGCGACGGCGTCGTCGGGACGGACGCCGCCCCAGACGGCGAGGAGCGCGAGCGCCGTGCCGGTGCGGCCGGTCCCACCCCCGCAGGCGATCTCCACGCGCTCGTCGGGGGCCCGCTCGTACGCCTCGCGTAGCACCGCGACGGCGTCCGGCGTGGACCGCGGCAGCGCGAAGTCCGGCCACCGGACCCAGCACGACTCCCAGGGCTGCGACGGCGGCCGCCTTCCGGTGAGGTAGACGCCGAGCTCCGGCTCGTCGCCCGACTCGGGCAACCCCGCGCGCAGCCCGCGACCCCGCACGCGCCGTCCGTCGGGCAGCTCGACGACGCCGTCGCCCCGTTCCCACGAACCCACGTGCCCCTCCTCGCCGACGGGGGTGCTCACCGACGCGAGGACCCCTTCTCGCACGGCCCGATCACGGCCTCGATCTCGGGCCACCGCTCTCCGAGACCGTAGCCGAGCAGGACGGGAGCGGTGTTCCAGACGCGAGCCAGCCGCCTGTCATGCCCCCTCGTGCCGCGCGAGGATCGCGTGCGCGTCGGTGCCCCGCGGCAGGACGCCGTAGCCGTGGCCGCGGTCCTCGCCGAGCCGCGCGGCGACGAACGCGTCGGCCGTGCCCGACGGCGCGTGCCGCACCACGAGCGACGCCTGGAGCGCGAGGGCGAGCGACTCCACGACGCGACGGGCCTGCGCCTGCTGCGCCCCGGCGTCGGCCCCCGCGACCTCCGCGAGCAGACGGCGCGTGCGCGCGACGTGCGCGTCGAGGACGGGGTGCGCGCCCGCCGTCGTGGCGAGCTCCGCCTCGAACGCCGCGACGGACGCGGGCTCGCGGCCCATGGCGCGGAGCACGTCGAGCGCGATGACGTTGCCCGACCCCTCCCAGATCGCCATGACCGGCTGCTCGCGGTAGCGGCGCGCGAGGGGGAACGCCTCGGTGTACCCGTTGCCGCCCAGGCACTCCATCGCCTCGTACGCGTGGTGCGGCCCGCGCTTGCACACCCAGTACTTGCTCACGGCCGTCGCGAGGCGGCGGAACGCGCGGTCGTGCTCGGACTCGCCGTCGTGCGCGGCGGCGAGGCGCACCGACGTGAGCGTCGCGGCCTCGGACTCGAGCGCGAGGTCCGCGAGCACCGCGGTCATCGCGGGCTGGTCCACGAGCGCAGCACCGAACGCGCTCCGGTGCCGCGCGTGCCACAGGGCCTCGGTGACCGCCTGGCGCATGCCCGCGGCCGAGCCGTGCACGCAGTCCAGCCGCGTGCGCGACACCATCTCGATGATCGTCCGCACGCCGCGCCCGGGCTCCCCGACGAGGAACCCGACGGTGCCGTCGAGCTCGATCTCCGACGACGCGTTCGACCGGTTGCCCAGCTTCTCCTTGAGGCGCTGGATGCGGAACACGTTGCGCGTGCCGTCCTCCAGCACGCGCGGCACGAGGAAGCACGACGGCGCCCCCTCACCCGGTGCGCCCGGCACCTGCGCGAGCACGAGGAACGCGTCGGACATCGGCGCCGAGCAGAACCACTTGTGCCCGGTCAGCAGGTAGGCGCCGTCCGCCCCGGCGGGCACGGCCGTCGTCGCGTTCGCGCGCACGTCCGAGCCGCCCTGCTTCTCCGTCATCGCCATGCCGACGAGCACGCCGGGCTTGCTCCCCGGGGCCGCGAGGGCGCCGTCGTACCCGCGGGAGAGCAGGCGCGGCTCCCAGACCGCGGCGAGCGACGGCGCGTGCCGCAGCGAGGGCACCGCCGCGTGCGTCATGGAGACCGGGCACGCGTGGCCCGGCTCGACCTGCGCGAACAGCGAGAACACGGCGCCCCGCACGACGTTCGCCCCCGGCCCGGGCTCCGCCCACGCGCTCGTGTGCGCGCCGTGCGCGACGGCCGCCCCGATCACCTCGTGGTACGCGGGGTGGTACTCGACCTCGTCGATGCGGTGGCCCCGGCGGTCGTGCGTGCGCAGCACGGGCTCGTGGACGTTCGCGAGCTCGGCCGCGCGCTGGAAGTCGCCCGTCCCGACGAGCGCGCCGACCTCGACGAGCCGGTCCTCGCCCCACGCGCCGCCGTATGCGTGCACCGCCTCGCGCAGCACGGGGTGGTCGAGGTACTCGTTGACCCCCTCGCGCTCGGGCGGCTGGTTGGTCACGCGGTGGGTCGTGCGGGGTGCCGGGCGCGGGACGGCGCCGGCGGCGGTCCCGGCGGCCCGGCTGGGGGCGTCGCTGCGGGTGTCGGTCGGGGTCACGGTGTCCTCCTGCGGCTCTGCGGGTCGCTCGGTCGGTGCGGCGGTGCTCGGGTGCTGCTCGGAGGGGCGGGCGGGGCGGGTCAGGCGGGAGCGGGCGCCACCGCCCGGGCGCCCACGGCCCCCAGGCAGAAGCGCTGGATCGTGGCGACGACGGCGTCCCGCTCGCCCGGGGTCGGCGCGGGGCCGGCGGACCGGCCGCCGCGGGCCGCGGCGAGCGGGGACAGCGGGCCGGTGAGCGACTCGCCGATCGCGCCGACGAGCGCGGTCGCGACGACCTCGACGTCCTGGTCGGGGATCTCGCCCGCCGCGACGCCGTCGCGCACGACGTCCGCGAACGTCGTCGCGTACGCGCGGCGGTACTCGAGGCGCGCGGCGTCCACGGCCGGGTCGACGGGCTCGAGCAGGAGCGCCCACGCGAGCGTCGGCCCGCCCAGCCGCCGCACCCCGATCGCGTCTACCGCCCGCCCCGCGACTGCCGTGGCGCCACC
>QAPD01000021.1 GCA_003052455.1 Sphaerisporangium cinnabarinum
TGCTGCAGCATGACCTCGCTCACCAGCACGCCCCACGCGGCGCGGTCCGCGGCCCGCCACGGCCGGTCGCAGGCGGTCGCGCCGAACCAGCGCCCGACGGCGTCGCGCAGCCCCGCGTGCGGGTCCCCGGGGGCCGTCCGCGGCAGCGGGCGGGCGGGGCCGCCGGTGCGCGCCGGGCGCGGGGCAGGGCCGGTCATGGGTGGGTCCTCGGGAGGGTCGGGGCCGTCGGGTCGGGACACATTGTGCCCCGACCTCGACCGTCGTCGGCGCGGCACCGGCCCCGCGGGGCGGCCCCGCGGCTAGCGTGGGCCCGACCAGCACGAGCACGACGGAGGACCCCGTGAGCACGCCGCGGACCGACCGCACCCCGAGGCCGAGCACCCGCCCGAGCGCCGGGCGGGGCGCGCCCACGCGCGCCGCCCTCCTGCGCCGTCGGCTCCTCGCGCTCCTCCTGCTCGTGGCGCTCGTCGTCGGTCTGGTGCTGCTCGGCCAGGTGGCCGTCCGCGCCGTCGGGCCGCTGCTGAGCGGGGGCGCGAGCGCCCAGGAGGGCAAGTCCCCGCCGCCCACGCCCGAGGCCGCCGGGCCGCCCCGGGACTGCACGGCGACCTCGCTCGAGCTCGCCGTGACGACGAACGCCGCCGAGTACGAGCCCGGGCGCGCCGTGCAGCTCGACGTGACCGTCCGGCAGTCCGGCGGGCGGCCGTGCCTCGTGGACGGCTCCGACGCGGGACGTCAGGTGCTCGTCTACTCGGGCGACGAGCTCGTGTGGTCGTCGGCCCACTGCGGGTCCACCGAGCGCCTGCTCCTCATGAGCACGGGAGACGAGGACCCGTCGCGGCTCGTGCGGTGGGACCGCCGCCGCTCGGTCGAGGGCTGCGCGCCCGACCAGCCGGAGGTGGGCCCCGGGACCTACACGGCGGTGCTGAGCATCGCGGGCGTCGAGGGCGCGACGAGCGAGCCTGTGACCTTCACGCTGCTCGCGCCGCCCGAGCCGACGCCGGACCCGGCCGAGCCCACCGCCCCGGCCGACGGGACCACCCCGCCGGAGGGGACGGCTCCTGCCGAGGGGACGGCCCCCGCGGACGGGACACCGCCGCCGGAGGGGACGGCTCCTGCCGAGGGGACCGCGCCCGCGGAGGGCGCCGAGCCGCAGGCCCCGGCAGCGCCGACGACCGACGGCGCGTAGCGGCGGAGCCCGGTGCTCGACGGCCGTCCACCCGGCCCGAGCGCTCCGGCCTGCCGTCGGCTTCCGCTTCCGCTGCCGCGCCTCGCCGGGCCGGCCGTGCCCGGGGACGCGGGGAGACCCGCCGCCGTCGTGTCGGCTCGGCGACGACCGCGACGTGCCGTGTGGCGCAGGGCACAGCACCCTGTCAGATAAATAAGGTTAGGCTCTCCTAACGGTCACGTCGACCGCATCCTTCGACCTTCCGGGAGACCTCGTCATGCCCTCGCGCCCCACGACCCGACGCCTCGTCGCCGTCCTCGCGGCCGGCCCGCTCGCTCTCGCCCTGGCTGCGTGCGGCTCCGGCGACGAGAGCGGTGCGGGAGGTGCCGGGGAGACCACCACGTCCGCGGCTCCGTCGACCGTCACGATCGAGGACAACCACGGGACCGTCGAGGTGCCGGTGAACCCGGAGCGGGTCGTCGCGCTCGACAACCACGTCTTCGAGACGCTCTCCGCGTGGGAGGTCCCGCTCGTCGCCGCGCCCAAGGGCATCATGGGCGACGGGCTGTGGCCCGAGTACACCGAGGACGACGCCGTGCTCGACGTGGGGATGCACCGCGAGCCGAACCTCGAGTCCATCGTCGCGGCCGAGCCCGACCTGATCATCGGCGGGTACCGGTTCTCGGACAGCTACGACGACATCAAGGCCCAGAACCCCGACGCGGTGGTCGTCGAGCTCGCCCCGCGCGACGGCGAGGACCAGTCGTCGGAGCTGGTCCGGCAGATCGAGATCCTCGGCCAGATCTTCGACCGCGAGGACGAGGCCGACGCGATCGTCGCCGACTACGAGGCAGCCGTGGCCGACGCGAAGGAGGCCTACGACGGCGAGAGCACGGTCGTCGGCCTCATCACGTCGGGCGGCGAGATCTCCTACAGCGCGCCGGTGACCGGCCGCAGCATCGGCACCCTCTTCCCGACCCTCGGGCTCGAGCCGGCGATCGAGCAGGCCGCCGAGGACACCTCGCACGGTGACGACATCAGCGTCGAGGCGATCGCTGCCGCGAACCCGGACTGGATCGTCGTGCTGGACCGCGACGGCGCGGGCGTCGGCGAGGGGGAGTACCGCCCGGCTGCCGAGCTCGTCGGAGGCTCGGAGGCCCTCGCGGGGGTGACGGCGGTCGCGAAGGACCAGGTGGTCTACCTCGACCCGAACTTCTACCTCACCGAGGACATCCAGGCGTACACCGCGCTGTACGAGCAGATCGCCCAGGCGTTCTCCGGCGCCGCGTGACCGGCCCGGCCGTCTCGTGAACCGCAACGCCTCCGCGACGCGGGCCAGGCCGCCCGTCGCCCCCGGCTCACCGCGGCCGGGACGGCGGGCGTCGCCCGGCCTGCTCGTCGCCGTCCTCGTGACGCTGGCCCTCGTCGTGACGTCCCTCTTCGTCGGGGTGTACGACCTGGGCGCCGAGGGCGGCGGCGAGATGTTCCTCGTCACGAGGCTCCCGCGGACGCTCGCCCTCGTGCTGGCCGGCAGCGCGATGGCCGTGAGCGGCCTGGTGCTCCAGCAGCTCACGCAGAACCGGTTCGTCGAGCCGACCACGAGCGGGACGAGCGAGTGGGCCGCGCTCGGCCTGCTCCTCTCCGTCATCCTCCTGCCGACCGCCGGCCTCGCGACCCGCATGGTGCTCGCGAGCGTCGCCGCGTTCGCCGGGACCATGGTCTTCATGGCGATCCTGCGTCGCGTGCAGGTGCGGAGCACGCTCGTCGTGCCCGTCGTCGGCATCATGCTCGGCGCGGTGGTCAGCGCGGTGACGACGCTCCTGGCGATCTCGACGAACTACCTCCAGCTGCTCGGGACGTGGTTCATGGGCAGCTTCACGAGCGTCGTCCGGGGGCAGTACGAGGTGCTGTGGATCGTCGCTGCGGTGTGCGCGGCGATCTTCGTCCTGTCCGACCGGCTCACGGTCGCCGGCCTCGGCCGCGACGTCGCGACGAACCTCGGTCTGGGCTACGAGCGGGTCGTCCTCCTGGGGACGGCGCTCGTCTCGGTCGCCTCCGGCGTCACGACCGTCGTCGTCGGGTTCCTCCCGTTCCTCGGGCTGATCGTGCCCAACGTCGTCTCGATGCTGCGCGGGGACGACCTGCGCTCGAACCTGCCCTGGGTGTGCCTGGGAGGCGTCGGGCTCGTCACGGCCTGCGACATCGTCGGTCGCGTGGTCCGGATGCCCTTCGAGATCCCCGTCGCGATGATCCTCGGGGTCGTCGGTGCGGCGGCGTTCGTGGCCCTGGTCCTGCGGGTGCAGCGCCGTGGTTGAGCTGACGACCGCGTCGCGACGTGTCCGGCCCGGGACCGCCCCCGCACGGGTGGAGCGGCCGTGGCGCACGGTCGTCCGTTCGTACGGGTTCCGGCTCGGCGTCGTCGTCGCCGTCGCGCTCGCCGCCGCGGCGGGGATCCTCGCCTACGGCAACCCGGCCGCGCCCGGCTCGTCGGGGTTCTGGGTCATCGTCGGCAGCCGCCTCGCGTCGGTGGGGACGATCCTCGTGGTCGCGTTCTGCCAGGGCGTGGCGACCGTCGTCTTCCACGCGGTGACGAACAACCGGATCCTCACCCCGTCGATCCTCGGGTTCGACGCGCTGTACCGGGTCGTCCAGACCGGTCTGGTGTTCTTCTTCGGCGCGGGAAGCCTCGCCGCGACGGACGGCCTGCCCAAGATCGCGCTCCAGAGTCTCCTCATGGTCGGTTTCGCGTCGCTCCTCTACGGCTGGCTCTTCACCGGGACCCGGGCGAACCTCCACCTGCTGCTCCTCGTCGGGGTCGTCCTCGGCATGGGGTTCGGGGCGCTCTCCACGTTCATGCAGCGTCTCCTCACCCCCAGCGAGTTCGACATCCTCTCGGCGCGGCTGTTCGGCAACATCAGCGCCTCGGACGCGTCCTACCTCCCCTGGGGCGCGCTCGTCTGTGTCGTGGTCGGCGCGGTGCTCTGGCGCCGCCGTCACGTGCTCGACGTCGTCTCGCTCGGCCGGGAGACCGCCACGAGCCTCGGCGTGCGCCACCAGCGTGAGGTCATGCTGGCGCTGTTCCTCGTCGCGGTGCTCGTCTCGGTGTCGACCTCCCTCGTCGGACCGATGACGTTCTTCGGGTTCGTCGTCGCGATGCTCACCTACCAGGTCGTCGGCACGAGCCGGCACTCCCGCACGCTGCCCATGGTCGTCGCCGTCGCGTGCGCGACCCTCCTGCTCGCCTACTTCGTGCTGCGGCACGTCTTCTACGCGGCGGGGCTCGTGTCCGTCATCATCGAGCTCGGTGGCGGGCTCGTGTTCCTCGTCTACCTCCTCAGGAAGGGCCTGCGGTGATCACCCTCGACGACGTCACCAAGACCTACGGCGACGTCCACGCCCTCGGGCCGGTCGACCTCGAGATCCCGACCGGCGGGGTCACGGCGCTGGTCGGCCCGAACGGTGCCGGGAAGTCCACGATGCTCACGATCGTCGGCCGGCTGCTGTCGGCCGACGCCGGGCGGGTCACCGTCGGCGGTCTCGACGTGGTGACGGCCCACCCGCGGGCGCTCGCCCGGCGGCTCGCGATCCTGCGCCAGGAGAACCACTTCGTCGCACGGCTCACCGTCCGCCAGCTGGTGCGCCTCGGCCGGTTCCCGCACACGCAGGGCCGCATCACCCGGGACGACGAGGTCGCGGTGGACACGGCGCTCGGCTTCCTCGACCTCGTCGGCCTCCAGGACCGGTTCCTCGACGAGCTCTCGGGCGGCCAGCGTCAGCGCGCCTACGTCGCGATGGTGCTGGCCCAGGAGACGGAGTACGTGCTCCTCGACGAGCCGCTCAACAACCTCGACATGCAGCACGCCGTGTCGATGATGGCGCGTCTGCGCCGGGCCGCGGACGAGCTCGGCAAGACCGTCGTCCTCGTGGTCCACGACGTCAACTTCGCGGCGGCCTACGCGGACCGGATCGTCGCGATGACCGACGGGACGATCCGCCACGTCGGCAGCCCCGAGGAGATCATGACGAGCGAGATCCTCACGGAGGTGTTCGCGACGCCGGTGACGGTCGTCGACGGTCCGGGCCACCCGCTCGCGGTCTACTACCGACCGGGGTGAGCGCTGCGCCCAGGGTCGTGGCGAGCGCGGCGGACGTCAGCGGCGGGCCAGGGCCCAGCGGAACGCGTTGCGCAGCAGGTAGGAGCCGTCGGGACGACGGAAGGGCCGCGCGGCGCGGAGCACGTCGGGGCGGAGCTCGGCGCGCAGCTCGTCCGACTCGCCGAACATGATCGCGGCGACGACCTCGTCCGCGTCGGCGAGCACCATCGGCGCGTCCGCGACCCCTTCCGCGACCGGGGTGAAGCCGTGCTCGGCGAGGAGCGCGCCGAGGTGCCCCTCCTCGCGGCTCTCGTCGCTCGCCTCGTGGTCCTCGCCCGCGACCGCACGCTCGAGGACGGTGAGGTCGTTCAGCGCGTCCTCGGCCCACGTCGCGACGGCGACCAGCTCGCCGACGCGGCGGCACTCGCTGAGCGTCCTCGCGACGTCGGTGAAGGCGAGCGCGTTGACGAGCGTCACGAGGTCGAAGGAGTCGTCGGGCCAGGGGAGGCGCTCCGCCTGCGCGACCCGCAGGTCCGCGTCCGGGCTGCGGCGCCGGGCGGCGTCGACCATCCCCGCGGCGGCGTCGCACCCGGCCGCGTCGGCCCCGCGGGCGACGGCCAGGGCGACGAGCTCGCCCGTGCCGCACCCGACGTCGAGCACGCGGGAGCCCGGCCCGACGCCCGCGGCGTCGAGGATCGCCCGCTGCGCGGGCTCGGCGGCGGGCGCCCACCAGCGCGCCCAGGCGTCGGCCAGTGCCGACCACTCGTCGACGTGGTCCACGGTCCCCTCCGTGTGCGTCGTGCGGACGGTCGGAGCGTCAGACGTAGCGCTCGAGGATGCTCGACTCCGCGAGCCGGGACAGGCCCTCGCGCACGGCGCGGGCCCGCTGCTCGCCGACGCCGTCGACCGTCATGAGGTCGTCGATGCTCGCCGCGAGGAGCTTCTGCAGGCCGCCGAAGTGCGCCACGAGCCGGTCGATGATCGTCGCGGGCAGGCGCGGCACCTTCGACAGGAGGCGGTACCCGTGCGGGGCGACCGCGGCGTCGAGCGCGTCGCCGCCGCCCGGCAGGTCGAGCACGCGGCCGATCTGGCCGAGGTCGAGCAGCTGCGTGGAGTCGAGGCCGCCGAGGGCCTTCTGCACGTCCGCGAGCGAGCGGTCCTTGCGGCCCAGGTCGACGTAGTCGCGGATGACGAACTCGCGGTCCGAGCCGATGCCCCCGATGAGCTCGTCGAGCTGGAGGGCGAGGAGGCGGCCGTCGGTGCCGAGCTCGATGACGTACCCGGCGATCTCCTCGGAGATGCGGGCGACCATCTCGAGGCGCTGCACCACCGCGCAGACGTCGCGCACCGTGACCAGGTCCTCGATCTCGAGCGCGGACAGCGTGCCGGACACCTCGTCGAGGCGCGCGCGGTAGCGCTCGAGCGTCGCGAGCGCCTGGTTGGCGCGCGACAGGATGGTGTCGGAGTCCTCCAGGACGTGGCGCTGCCCGCCGACGTACAGCGCGACGATCCGCATCGACTGGCTCACCGAGATGACGGGGAAGCCGCTCTGCTTCGCCACGCGCTCGGCCGTGCGGTGCCGCGTCCCGGACTCGGTCGTCTCGATCGTCGGGTCCGGCAGGAGCTGGACGGCGGCGCGCAGGATGCGGTTGGCGTCGCGGTCGAGCACGACGGCGCCGTCCATCTTCGACAGCTCGCGCAGCCGCGTCGCGGAGAACCCGACGTCGAGCTGGAAGCCGCCCGAGCACATCTCCTCGACGACCTTGTCCAGGCCCAGCACGATGAGCGCGCCGGTCCGGCCGCGCAGGATGCGCTCGAGACCGTCACGGAGCTCGGTGCCCGGTGCCACGGCGGCGAGGGTCTCCCGGAGCAGCTCGTCGGGGTGCGCGGGGGAGTTGGCCACGGTCGAATCCTACGCTGCGAGCCCATCGCCACCCTCGGGAAACCCCCGGGACGCGCCACAAAGCGGTCACGATCCGGTCTCGGCGGTCCCGCCGCAGCCGAGCCGTCCGGCCCGGCCACCGGTAGACGTGCCCTCCGGCGACGGTGCCGACAGGGCCGTGGGCCTCGGTACCGAGGCCGCCGCCCGGTCCTCGCCTCAGCTCCGAGCGAGCTCGACCGCCTCGCCGAGGTGCCGCGCCGGGTGGATGGTCATGCCCTCGACGGGGCGCGGGAACGACCCCCGCGGCACGACGGCGCGCGTGAAGCCGAGGCGCGCGGCCTCGGCCAGCCTGCGGTCGAGGCCGGCGACCGGGCGGATGTCTCCGGCGAGGCCGACCTCGCCGAACGCGACGGTGCCCTGCGGGAGGGCCTCGTCCTCCCGCGCGGACAGGACCGCGAGCGCGATCGAGAGGTCCGCGGCCGGCTCGGTCACCTTCGCGCCGCCCACGGTCGACGCGTAGACGTCCTGGTCGACGAGCCGCACGCCCGCGTGGCGGTGCATGACGGCGAGGATCATCGCGAGGCGGCTCGAGTCGACGCCGCTCGTGGTACGGCGCGGGTTCGTCAGCGAGCTCGGCACGACGAGCGACTGGATCTCGAGCGCGAGCGGGCGGCGGCCCTCGAGCGTCACGGTGACGCACGTGCCGGGCACGCCCGCACCGGTGTGGGAGAGGAAGAGGCCGCTCGGGTCGGCGAGCCCCACGATCCCGTTCTCGGTGAGGTCGAAGCAGCCGACCTCGTCGGTGGGCCCGTAGCGGTTCTTCACCGCGCGGACGAGGCGCAGGCGGGAGTGGCGGTCGCCCTCGAACTGGCACACGACGTCGACGAGGTGCTCGAGCGTGCGCGGGCCGGCGACCGAGCCGTCCTTCGTGACGTGCCCGACGAGGATCACGGGCAGGTCGCGGGCCTTCGCCGCGGCGATGAGCGACGCCGCGACCTCGCGCACCTGGCTCACGCCACCGGGCGCGCCCTCGACCTGCGCGGACGCGACGGTCTGCACCGAGTCGACGACCAGCAGGTCGGGCTCCGTGGCCTCGATGTGCCCGAGGACGGTCGCGAGGTCCGTCTCGGCCGCGAGCAGCAGCCCGGGCGCGAGGGCGCCGACGCGCTCGGCGCGCAGCCGCACCTGCCCGGCCGACTCCTCGCCCGTGACGTAGAGGACGCGTCGCGGGACCGGGGCGGGGCGCGCCGCCTCCGCGGGCGCGCGCTCTCCGGCGGGCCGGACCGTCGGCAGGTCGGAGCCGCCCGCGGCGACGTTGCTCGCCACGGCGAGCAGGAGCGTCGACTTCCCGACGCCCGGCTCCCCGGCGAGGAGCACGACGGCACCCGGGACGATGCCGCCGCCGAGCACGCGGTCGAACTCGGACACGCCGGTGGGCGTGGCGCGCGCGGCCTCGACGCTGATCTCGCCGATGGGGCGCGCGGGGGAGCGCGTGGGCGACACGGCCGTGGTGCGGGGGCCCGAGGCGGCCGGGGCGTCCTCCGTCACCGTGCCCCACTCCTGGCACTCGCCGCACCGGCCCACCCACTTCGCGGTGGTCCACCCGCACTCGCTGCAGCGGTAGGCGGGGCGGGCTCGCTTGGCGGCCGCGGAGCGGGCCGCGGTGGTCGACGACGTCACGCGCCCCAACCTAGCCAGCACCCCTGACACCGGCACGCCGCCGGCACGCCGCGACGAGCGGGCGCCGGCGCGGGATGCTGGGCCCATGCGCAAGCGCGGCCTCCCGCACGACAGCCCGTGGTGGACGCCGATCCTCACGGTGACCTCGACGGCCGCGTGCCTGACGGTCTACTACGGCGTGCCCCTGCCCGACGACGACGCGCCCGAGGTGGTCCAGCTCGTCTCCTTCGGCGTCGGGCTGGCGCTGCTGTGCGGGCTCCTCGTGGTCCAGGTGCGCCGCCAGCTCCGCGCGTGGGAGACGCCGAGCGTGCGGGTCCAGTCCGTCATGGGGCTGCTGCTGCCGGTCGTGACCTTCTTCGCCCTCGTCTACTACCTCCTCGCGGACCAGTTCGTGGGGATCGAGAACCGGACCGACGCGCTCTACTTCGCCGTCGTGACGCTCGGGACGGTCGGGTACGGCGACGTCCACCCCACGGGCGAGGCCGCGAAGATGGTGGCGATGGTCCAGATCGTGCTGGACCTCGTCGTCGTCGGCGTCCTGGTGTCGATCGCCACGTCGCGGGCGCGCGCCCGGGCGGAGCACCGCGAGCACGCGGTGCACGGCGAGAAGCGCGCTGACTGACGTCTTCCGCACGCGGCCCTCGGCGCGGTCCCCCGGAGCCACGACGACCGGGTGAACCGGTCCCCGCCGCACGACACCCCGCGTCACCGCGGGGGGCGGGGCGCGCGCGCGTCCTACGCTGGGCCGCGGGGCCCACGCCCCGGAGGATCGACGGCTCACGGGGAGCCACAGCACGGGAGGTGCGCGCGATGAGCCAGTCGACCGGCGGAGGCTCGGCAGGACGGTCGGGCACCCCGGCGCGCCCCGGGACGTCGTCCGGCGGCCCGGGTCCGACGGGTCCGCGTCGTCCCGCCGACGCGACGGGCGCGCGGGACCGGCGGCACTCCCGCCCCCCGTCGGCGGCGGTGTACCGGCGCCGACGGCTCGTCGTGCTGGTCGGCCTCCTGGTCGTCGTGGGCCTCGTGCTGGCGCTCCTCGCCTGGGTGTGGCCGGGGTTCGCCCGCCCGGACGCCGCGGCGGACCCCGAGCCGACGGTCACCGTCACCGCCGACCCGCCGACGCCGACGCTCGAGCCCGTCGCGCGCACCGGCACGACCGCGTTCGCGCAGGCGCTCCCGGACTCCGTGCTCGACCTCGTGCTCCGCAGCGACTCGGCGACGGACGCGTGGACCGCGGCGCGCGCCCTCGAGGCGTACCAGCTCGAGTACGCGGACGGCGAGGGCGACGACGCGACGCGGGTCACCGTCGTCGCGGGCCAGTGGCCGACGTCCGCGGAGGCGGAGGCCGCGGCGGACGACCTCGTCGCCGCGGCGGGCACCCCCACGGACGAGGGCGACGTCGAGGTCGCCGGGGAGGTCGCAGGCCGGTACGCCGTGACCGACGCGGGCGACGGCCGGGCCACCGTCACGTGGCGCAACGACACGGCCGTCCTCCAGGCGACGGGGCCCGCCGACGTCGTGGCCGACGTCTACGCCGCCTTCCCGCTCTGAGCCCCGGCGCCCCCGCGGCGGCCCGCACCCTCCGGGTGCGCAAGAATGCCCTTCACCGACTCCCGGGAGCTGATCGCCCATGACCGACCTGCCCGCCCCCTCCGCGCCCCGGCTCGCCGTCCTCGGCACGGGCGTCATGGGCGAGACCGTCCTCGCGGGTGCGCTCGCGTCGGGGTGGCGTCCCGACGACGTCGTCGCGACGGTCCGCCGGCCCGAGCGCGCCGACGAGCTCGCCGCGCGACACGGCGTCCGGACGACGCGCGACAACGTCGAGGCCGTGCGCGGCGCCGGGGTCGTCGTCGTCGCCGTGAAGCCGAAGGACGTGGCCGCGCTGCTCGCCGAGGTCCGGGACGCGGTGGGCGAGGGGGCGGTCGTCGTGAGCGTCGTCGTCGGCCTCCCGACCGCCTTCTACGAGGAGCGGCTGCCCGCGGGCACCGCCGTCGTGCGGGTCATGCCGAACACGCCGTCCGTCGTGGGCGCCGGGGTGAGCGCCGTGAGCGGCGGCAGCGCCGCGGACGACGACGACGTCGCGCTCGTCGAGCGGCTGCTCGCCGCGACGGGCCTCGTCGTGCGCGTCGCGGAGAAGGACCAGGACGCCGTCGGCGCGCTCTCCGGCTCCGGGCCCGCCTACGTCTTCTACGTCATCGACGCGCTCGCCGAGGCGGGGGTGCTGCTCGGCCTCACGCGCGCGACGGCGCTCGAGCTCGCGACCGCGACCGTGCACGGCGCGGCCACGATGCTGCGCGAGACGGGCGAGCACCCGGCGATCGCGCGCGAGCGCGTCTCGTCGCCGGGCGGCACGACGGTCGCCGCCCTGCGCCGTCTCGACGCGGGCGGGGTACGCGCGGCGTTCCTCGACGCGCTCGAGGCCGCGCGCGACCGTTCGGCCGAGCTCGCGGCGGCGCTCGCGGACGCCCCGGCGCCGCGCGCGGGGACCGAGGGGGCCGGGTCGTGAGCGACGGGCCGTCGCCCCGCACGCGCCCGCCCGCGATGTCGGACGTCGCGCGGCTCGCGGGCGTCTCGCACCAGACCGTGTCCCGCGTGCTCAACGACC
The DNA here is from genome assembly GCA_003052455.1 of Sphaerisporangium cinnabarinum. Lineage (GTDB taxonomy): Bacteria > Actinomycetota > Actinomycetes > Actinomycetales > Cellulomonadaceae > Cellulosimicrobium > Cellulosimicrobium cinnabarinum. Next base: position 11,427 of record QAPD01000021.1, read on the forward strand.
ACCCGAGCGTGCGGCCCGAGACCCGCGACCGCGTGCTCGACGCGATCGCGACGCTCGGCTACCGCCGCAACAGCGCGGCGCGCGCGCTCGTGACGATGCGCTCGGGCACGATCGGCGTGGTCACCACCGGCTCCGCGCTGTACGGGCCGACGTCGACCCTCATCGCGGTCGAGGAGGCCGCGCGCGAGCAGGGCTACTTCGTGAGCGTCGCGACGATCCGGCGCTACGACGCCGACACGATGCACCGCGTGCTCGAGCACTTCATGGACCAGGGCGTCGAGGGCATCGTCGTCATCGCGCCGCAGACGGACGTCGCGGCGGCGGTGGACTCGTTCCGTGCGCCCGTCCCCGTGATCATGATCGCCGCGCGCGACCTGCCCGCGGACGGCGAGGCGACCGACGTCGTGCGCCCCGGGGCCGGGGCGCTCGGCGCGCCCGGGGCGATCCTCTCCATCGCCGTGGACCAGCGGCTCGGTGCCCGGGTCGCGACGGAGCACCTGCTCGGGCTCGGCCACCGCACGGCGCTCCACCTGTCGGGGCCGCTCGACTGGTTCGACGCGCGCGAGCGCGAGACGGGCTGGCGCGCCGCGCTCGAGGAGCACGGCGCCCCGGTGCCGGAGCCCGTGCGGGGCGACTGGTCGTCGGACCGCGGGTACGCCGTCGGGCGCGAGCTCGCGGCCGCGGTCCGCGCGGGCGACGGCCCGACGGCGGTGTTCGCGGGCAACGACCAGCTCGCGCTCGGCCTGCTGCGGGCGTTCTGGGAGCAGGGCGTGCGGGTGCCGGCGGACGTCTCGGTGGTCGGGTTCGACGACGTCGCGGGGGCGGGCCACTTCATCCCGCCGCTGACGACGGTGCGCCAGCCGTTCGGATCCTTGGGGCGCCGGTGCATGGGGATGATGATCGACGCGCTGGCGGGCGCCACGGTCCGCCCCGTCTCGATCCCGCCCGAGCTCATGGTGCGCGAGAGCACGGGCACGCCGCGCGACTGACCGCGTGCCCCCACCGGCGGGCGCGCGGAGGGGAGTTGGCCTCGCCGGTTGTGAGCGCTAACATTCGAGGGACACTCAACGACCGAGGCGCGACGCCGCGACGAGGAGAAGCAGCAATGGTGCAGCAGGACGAGGTCGGGCGCCGACGGGCGGCCGTCGTGGCGGGGGACACCGCGCTCGGGATCGAGCTCGGGTCGACGCGGATCAAGGCGTGCCTCGTGGACGGCGACGGCACGCCGCTCGCGAGCGGGAGCCACGCGTGGGAGAACCGGTTCGAGGACGGCACGTGGACGTACCCGCTCGACGCCGTCGAGACCGGGCTGCGCGAGTGCTACGCGCGCCTCGTGGCCGACGTCGAGGAGCGGTACGGCGTGCGCCCCGCGACGTACGGGGCGCTCGGCGTCTCCGCGATGATGCACGGCTACCTCGCGTTCGACGCCGACGGCGAGCTGCTCGTCCCGTTCCGCACCTGGCGCAACACGTCGACCGGGCCGGCCGCCGCCGAGCTCACCGGGCTGCTCGGGTACAACGTCCCGCTGCGCTGGTCGGTCGCGCACTGGTACCAGGCGATCCTCGACGCCGAGCCCCACGCGGCGCGCGTCGCGTCGCTCACGACGCTCGCCGGGTACGTCCACCGGCGCCTCACGGGCCGTCACGTGCTCGGCGTCGGCGACGCGTCCGGCATGTTCCCGGTCGACCCGGCGACGCGCGACTACGACCACGCGCTCCTCGCGCTCGTCGACGAGCGCGCCGCGACGCACCGGGCCGGGCCGAAGCTCGCCGAGCTGCTGCCGGACGTCCTCGTCGCGGGCGAGGACGCCGGGCGCCTGACCGCCGAGGGCGCGGCCTGGCTCGACCCCACGGGGTCGTTGGAGCCCGGCGTGCTGCTGTGCCCGCCCGAGGGCGACGCGGGCACGGGCATGGTCGCGACGAACGCCGTCGCGCCGCGCACGGGCAACGTCAGCGCGGGCACGAGCATCTTCGCGATGGTCGTGCTCGAGGGCCCGCTCGCCGCCGTGCACCACGAGCTGGACCTCGTCACGACACCCGCGGGCGACCTCGTCGCGATGGTCCACTGCAACAACGGCGCGAGCGAGCTCGAGGCGTGGGCCGGCCTGCTCGGCGAGCTCGCCGCGGCCGTCGGCGGCACCGCGACCCCGGACGACGTCTTCGGCGCGCTGTTCCGCGCCGCGCTCGACGGCGACGCCGACGGCGGCGGGCTGCTCGCGTACAACTACCTGGCCGGGGAGCCGATCACCGGGCTCGACGAGGGGCGTCCCCTCGTCGTCCGCACGCCCGGCAGCCGCCTGACGCTCGCCAACTTCGCGCGGACGCAGGTGTACGGCGCGTTCGGGACCCTCGCGCTCGGGATGCGCGTGCTCGCGGGCGAGGGCGTCCGGATCGACGGGATGCTCGCCCACGGCGGGATGTTCCGCACCGCGGGCGTCGCGCAACGGCTGCTCGCCGCCGCGATCGGCGCGCCGGTGAGCGTCGGGCGCACGGCGGGCGAGGGCGGTGCGTGGGGCATCGCGGTCCTCGCGGGCTACGCGCGCGACCGGGCGTCGTCGGGCGCCGCGTCCGGCCCGACGGACGGTGCCGCCGCCCTCGACCTCGGCGCCTACCTGCGCGAGCACGTCTTCGCGACGGCCGAGACGGTGACGGTCGAGCCCGACCCCGCGGACGTCGCCGGCTTCGCCGCGTACCTCGAGCGGTACGCGGCCGGCCTCGCCGTGGAACGCGCCGCGGTGACAGCGCTGCCCACCCGTACCGATGGAGAGGACCTCGCATGAGCACGCCCACCCCGTCCGCGGACGTGACGGCCGCGCGCCCCGCCGTCCCGGCGGTGCCCGCGCACCTGCGCGACGCCGTCGACGCCGCCAAGGAGCGCGTCGCCGCGCTGCACGCCGAGCTGCCCCGCTGGGAGCTCGTGGTGTGGACGGCGGGCAACGTGTCCGAGCGCGTCCGGGACACCACGCGTCCCGACGGCACGGGCGACCTGCTCGTCATCAAGCCGTCGGGCGTCGCGTACGACGACATCACCCCCGGCGCGATGGTCGTGTGCGACCTCGACGGGACCCTCGTCGAGGGCGACCGGTCGCCGTCGTCGGACACGGCGGCGCACGCGTACGTGTACCGCCACCTGCCCGAGGTGGGCGGGGTGGTGCACACGCACTCGACCTACGCGACGGCCTGGGCCGCGCGCGGCGAGCCGGTGCCGTGCGTCCTGACGATGATGGCCGACGAGTTCGGCGGCGACATCCCCGTGGGGCCGTTCGCGCTCATCGGGGACGACTCGATCGGGCGCGGCATCGTCGAGACGCTGCGCGAGTCCCGCAGCCCCGCGGTCCTCATGCGCAACCACGGGCCGTTCACCGTCGGCACGGACGCGCGCGCGGCGGTCAAGGCGGCCGTCATGTGCGAGGAGGTCGCCCGCACCGTGCACGTCAGCCGCCAGCTCGGCGAGCCCACGCGCATCGCGCAGGACGACGTCGACGCGCTCTACGCGCGCTACCAGCACGTCTACGGGCAGCAGCCCGCGCGCTGACCGGCGGGCCGCCCCGACCCGGTCCTCCGGGCCCGGCGGCGCACCGGCACGACACGCAGCACGACCACCGGGACGGGACCGCAGCGGTGCGGCCCTCGCCCACGACACGAGAGATGGACCGACATGAGCAAGCCCTACGCGGACCGCGAGATCTGGTTCCTCACCGGCAGCCAGGACCTGTACGGAGAGGAGACGCTGCGGCAGGTCGCCGAGCAGTCGCAGGAGGTCGCGCGCGCCCTCGACGCGTCGCCGGACGTCCCGGCCACCGTCGTCTGGAAGCCCGTCCTCAAGGACGCCGGCGCGATCCGCCGCGCGATGCTCGACGCCAACGCCGACGACCGCGTGCTCGGCGTCGTGACGTGGATGCACACGTTCAGCCCCGCGAAGATGTGGATCGGCGGTCTCGACCAGCTCCGCAAGCCGCTGCTGCACCTGCACACGCAGGCGAACGTCGAGCTGCCGTGGGACACGATCGACTTCGACTTCATGAACCTCAACCAGGCCGCGCACGGCGACCGCGAGTACGCGTACGTCGCGACGCGGCTCGGGGTGGCGCGCACGACGGTCGTCGGGCACGTCTCGAACCCGGCCGTGACGGCGCGCGTCGGCTCGTGGGTGCGCGGCGCCGCCGGGTGGGCGGCGACGCACGAGCTGCGCCTCGCGCGCTTCGGCGACAACATGCGCAACGTCGCGGTGACCGAGGGCGACAAGACCGAGGCCGAGCTCCGGTTCGGTGTGAGCGTGAACACGTGGGGCGTGAACGACCTCGTGCGCGCGGTCGAGGAGGTCTCCGAGGCCGACGTCGACGCGCTCGTCGCGGAGTACGAGGACCTCTACGACGTGGTCCCCGAGCTGCGCAAGGACGGCGACCGGCACGCCTCGCTGCGGTACGCGGCCCGGCAGGAGATCGCGCTCGAGACGTTCCTCGAGTCCGTGGGCGCCAAGGCGTTCACGACGAACTTCGAGGACCTCGGCGACCTGCGCCAGCTCCCCGGCATCGCCGTGCAGCGCCTCATGGCCAAGGGCTACGGGTTCGGGGCCGAGGGCGACTGGAAGACGGCCGTGCTCGTGCGCGCCGCGAAGGTCATGGGCGCAGGGCTGCCCGGCGGCGCGTCGCTCATGGAGGACTACACCTACGACCTCACGCCCGGGAGCGAGAAGATCCTCGGCGCGCACATGCTCGAGATCTGCCCGTCGCTCACGACGTCGAAGCCCCGGGTCGAGATCCACCCGCTCGGCATCGGCGGCAAGGAGGACCCGGTCCGCATGGTGTTCGACGCCGACCCGGGCGTCGGCGTCGTCGTGTCCCTCGCGGACATGCGCGACCGCTTCCGGCTCACGGCGAACGTCGTGGACGTCGTCCCGCCGAGCGCGCCGCTGCCGCACCTGCCCGTGGCGCGCGCGGTGTGGGAGCCGCGGCCGGACTTCGCGACGTCCGCGGAGGCCTGGCTGACGGCGGGCGGCGCGCACCACACGGTGCTCTCCACGGCTGCGGGGATCGACGCGTTCGAGGTCTTCGCGGACATCGCGCGCACGGAGCTCCTGGTCATCGACGAGGGCACGACGCGTCGGGGCTTCCGCGACCAGGTGCGGTGGAACCAGGTCTACTACCGCCTCGCGCAGGGCCTCTGAGGCTCGGGGGAGCCGCCCGCGCGCGGTCCCGTCCCGGCCGACGGCCGTGACCGAACCGTGACGGGGCGGCGGCTTCCCCTGGAGCCGTGTGAGCGCTAACATCGTCTCTCGGGAGGGTGTGAGCGATCACATCCGCGGGCCCAGGGTCTCGCCCTTCGCCTCGCTCCGCACCACGGGCACGTCGCAGTGCCGAGCGGTGACCGAAACGGTTACCGAACGGTGATGTGGAACGCCGGGTGGGGGCTTGCGGGAGGGGCCCTGACACCGCTAGACATTGACACAAGCAAACATGTATCAACAAGAGTCAACAGTCCGATGAGGGGCTGGCACGACCCGACGGTCCTCGGCACGGCGCCGGGGTCGCATCTCAAGGAGGAGAGCATGTTCAGCACGACCAAGGCGCGCACGCGTCTGACGGGTGTCCTCGCCGGCGTGGCGGTCCTCGCGCTCGCGGCGTGCAGCAGCGGGGGCGGCAGCACGGACGGCAGCAGCAACGACGCGGGCGGCGACGGCGGCGGCGGCGACACGATCTCCGTCGGCTTCTCGCAGGTCGGCGCCGAGTCCGGCTGGCGCGCGGCGAACACCAAGTCCATCCAGGACACGCTCACGGCCGAGAACGGCTTCGACCTCAAGTTCTCCGACGCGCAGCAGAAGCAGGAGAACCAGATCCAGGCGATCCGCTCCTACATCGCGCAGGGCGTCGACGTCATCGCGTTCTCCCCGGTCGTCGAGTCCGGCTGGGACGCCGTGCTCGAGGAGGCCAAGCAGGCCGGCATCCCCGTGATCCTCACCGACCGCGCGGTCGACTCCGAGGACGACACCCTCTACGAGTCGTTCATCGGCTCCGACTTCGTCCTCGAGGGCGAGATGGCCGGTGACTGGGTCTCCGAGAACCTCGCGACCGAGCCCATCAACGTGGTCGAGCTCCAGGGCACCACGGGCGCCGCGCCCGCGATCGACCGCAAGACCGGCTTCGAGAACGCCACGGCGGACAACCCCAACGTGACGATCATCGACTCGCAGACCGGCAACTTCACGCGTGCCGAGGGCAAGACGGTCATGGAGGGCTTCCTCCAGGCGCACGACGACATCGACCTCGTCTACGCGCACAACGACGACATGGGCCTCGGCGCCATCGAGGCCATCGAGGCCGCCGGTCTCGTCCCGGGCGAGGACATCAAGATCGTCACCGTCGACGCGGTCAAGGACGGCATGCAGGCGCTCGCCGACGGCAAGATCAACTTCATCGTCGAGTGCAACCCGCTGCTCGGCCCGGACCTGGCCGACATCATCAAGAAGGTCGTCGCGGGCGAGGAGGTCGAGAAGCGCATCGTCGTCAAGGACGAGTCCTTCACGCGGGAGCAGGCGATCGAGGCGCTCCCGACGCGCGAGTACTGAGCGCACCGAGCGCACCGAGCGCGCCGAGCGGACCGCCCGGGACGACCCGGGCACCCGCTCCGCACCGCCCCGGCGGGGCCGGTCGACGCCGACCGGCCCCGCCACCACGGACGGGTCGCGCGCCGGGAGAGCACGTCTCCCCGGCGCGCGGCCGACGCACCACCGCCGGCTTGCCGACGTCGCCGGCGTCCTGAGGCGCCCCGGGGCCCGGCAGCCCCGTCGCCACCGCTGCACGGAAGGTCACCCATGACTACCGCCGTCCCCGACGGTCGGCCCGTCGTCGAGATGACCGGGATCTCGATCGAGTTCCCGGGCGTCAAGGCGCTCGACGGAGTCGACCTCACGCTCCGGCCCGGAGAGGTCCACGCCCTCATGGGCGAGAACGGCGCCGGCAAGTCGACGCTCATCAAGGCGCTCACCGGCGTCTACTCGATCGACTCCGGTCGCATCCTCGTCGACGGCGCCGAGCACACGTTCTCGGGCCCGGGCGAGGCCCAGGCCGCCGGCGTCTCGCCGGTGTACCAGGAGGTCAACCTCTGCGAGAACCTCTCGGTCGCCGAGAACATCATGCTCGGCCACGAGCCGCGCCGCCTCGGCGCGATCGACTGGCGGGCCACGCGCCGTCGGGCGGGGGAGATGCTCGCGCGTCTCAACCTCGACATCGACCCGGCGTCCTCGCTCTCGAGCCACTCCCTCGCCGTGCAGCAGCTCGTGGCGATCTGCCGCGCGCTCGTCGTCGAGTGCAAGGTGCTCATCCTCGACGAGCCGACGTCCAGCCTCGACGCGGACGAGGTCGCCCAGCTGTTCGCCGTCGTGCGGCGCCTGCGCGACGAGGGCGTCGCGATCCTCTTCGTCTCGCACTTCCTCGAGCAGGTGTACGAGATCTCCGACCGCATGACCGTGCTGCGCAACGGGAAGCTCGTCGGCGAGTACGTGACCGCCGAGCTGCCGCGTCTCGAGCTCGTCTCCAAGATGATCGGCACCTCGCTCGAGGTGCTCGAGGAGCTCGAGGAGGCGCCCAAGCGCTCGGTCGCCGACCGCGAGGCGACGCCGTTCGTCCAGGCGCTCGGCGTCGGCCGCAAGGGGTCGGTGCAGCCGTTCGACCTCGACGTCTACCCGGGCGAGGTCGTCGGGCTCGCGGGCCTCCTCGGCTCGGGCCGCACCGAGCTCGCCCGCCTGCTCGCGGGCGCGGACCGCGCGGACAGCGGCCAGGTCCGCATCGGCGGCGCGCTCGCCCGGCTGCGCACTCCGCGCAGCGCGATGCAGCGCAAGATCGCGTTCTCCTCGGAGCACCGCAAGGCCGAGGGCATCGTGGGCGACCTGACGATCCGCGAGAACATCGTGCTCGGGCTCCAGGCCGAGCGCGGGTGGGCCCGGCGCCTGCCGCGCAAGCACGTCGACGAGATCGTCGACAAGTACATCAGCGCGCTCGCGATCCGCCCCGCCAACCCGGACGCGCTCATCAAGAACCTCTCGGGCGGCAACCAGCAGAAGGTGCTCCTCGCGCGCTGGCTCGCGACGGCGCCCAGGCTCCTCATCCTCGACGAGCCGACGCGCGGCATCGACGTCGGGGCGAAGGCCGAGATCCAGAAGCTCGTCGCCCAGCTCTCGGGCGAGGGCATGTCGGTCGTGTTCATCTCGGCCGAGCTCGAGGAGGTGCTGCGGCTCAGCCACCGCATCGCCGTCATGCGCGACCGCGTCAAGGTCGCGGAGATCACCAACGACGAGGACGTCACGGTCGAGGACGTCGTCGAGCTCATCGCGAGCGGAGGGCAGGAGTCATGAGCACCACGGCACCCGCCTGGCAGCGCGTCGTCCAGCACCGGCTCTTCTGGCCGATCGTCGCGCTGGTCGTGCTGCTGGCGGTCAACACGGTCAACCGGCCGAGCTTTCTGTCCATCCGGCTGCAGGACGGGCACCTCTTCGGGTCGCTCGTCAACCTGCTGAAGAACGGTGCGCCGCTGCTGCTCGTCGCGCTCGGCATGACCCTCGTCATCGCGACGCGCGGCATCGACCTGTCGGTCGGCGCGGTGGTCGCGATCTCCGGGGCCGTCGCGCTGAGCTTCATCGCGTCGTCGCCCACGCCGGACAGCCTGACGACCGTCCTCGTCGCCGTGGGGATCGCGCTCGCGCTGTCCTTCGTCCTCGGCGTGTGGAACGGGTTCCTCGTCTCCGTCCTCGGGATCCAGCCCATCATCGCGACGCTCGTGCTCATGACCGCCGGCCGCGGCGTCGCGATGCTCATCACGAACGGGCAGATCACCACGGTCAACAGCGCACCGTTCAAGTCCATCGGCTCCGGGTTCTGGTTCGGCGTCCCCGTGGCGGTCGTGCTGGCGGGGATCGTCTTCGCGGCGGTCGCGCTCCTCACCCGCCGTACCGCGCTCGGCATGCTCATCGAGTCCGTCGGGATCAACCCCGAGGCGAGCCGCCTCGCGGGCGTCAAGGCGCGCAGCATCATCTGGACCGTCTACGCGGTGTGCGCCCTCTTCGCGGGCCTCGCCGGCCTCATGATCTCCTCGAGCACCATGGCGGCCGACGCCAACAACGCCGGGCTCTTCATCGAGCTCGACGCGATCCTCGCCGTCGTCATCGGCGGCACGTCGCTCGCGGGCGGGAAGTTCTCGCTCTCCGGCACCCTGGTCGGCGTCCTCATCATCCAGACGCTCACCCTCACGGTGACCATGCTCGGCATCTCGCCGTCCGTCACGCCCCTGTTCAAGGCGATCGTCGTCATCGCGGTCTGCCTCGCGCAGTCCCCGAAGGTGCGCGACCTGGTCGCCGCCCGACGACGTCGCGCGGCCCCGACGGCCGCCGCGGCCGCGGAGGTGAGCGCCTGATGTCCGCCGTGCAGACCCCTGCCCCGACCTCTCCGCCCGACCCCCGGGGCGCCGAGACCGCCGCCCCCGGAGGCCGACCGACCATGACCGAGCGACTCACGAGCCGCGTGCGCCTCGACCGGCGCTACCTCCCGGTCCTCGGCACCTTCGCGGTGCTGGCGCTCATGCTCGTCGTGGGCGGGAGCCGGTACGAGAACTTCCTCTCGGCCCGCGTCATCTCCAACCTGTTCATCAACAACTCGTTCCTCATCGTGCTCGCGGTCGGGATGACCTTCGTCATCCTCACCGGCGGCATCGACCTCTCCGTGGGCGCCGTGGTGGCGCTGTCGGGCATCACGACGGCGTCGCTCCTCCAGAGCGGGTGGCCGGTCGCGGTGGTGCTCGTCATCGCGGTCCTCATCGGCACCGTGCTGGGGCTCGCCGTCGGGCTCATGGTCCACGTGTTCGACATCCAGCCGTTCATCGCCACGCTCGCCGCGATGTTCCTCGCGCGCGGCCTGTGCTACGTCATCAGCCTCCAGTCCATCCCGATCACGAACGAGTCGTTCGTGGCGCTCGCGGGCTGGAGCCAGGAGATCGGCGACGGCTGGCGCCTGACGACGGCGGTCATCATCGCGCTCGTCGTCGTCGCGATCGCGTTCTACGTGCTCCACTACACGCAGTTCGGCCGGACCGTCTACGCGATCGGCGGCGGCGAGCAGTCGGCGATGCTCATGGGCCTGCCCGTCGCGCGCACCAAGGTGCTCGTCTACGTGGTGAGCGGCACGTGCGCCGGCATCGGCGGCCTGCTGTTCGCGATGTTCTCGCGGTCCGGCTACTCGCTCACGGGCGTCGGCATGGAGCTCGACGCGATCGCGGCGGTCGTCATCGGCGGCACGCTCCTCACGGGCGGGACGGGCTTCGTGCTCGGGTCCGTGCTCGGCGTGCTCGTGCTGGGCCTCATCCAGACGATCATCACGTTCGAGGGCACCCTGAGCTCGTGGTGGACGAAGATCGTCATCGGCGTGCTGCTGCTGGTCTTCGTGATCCTGCAGCGCGTCCTCGTCGTCAGACGGAGGTGAGCCGGCGGCACCGGCCCCCGCCGCGGCCGTCCTCGTGACGCCCGCGGCGCGGCCGGTGCCGCGGCCGTCTGCCCGGGCCGACGGCCCGGGGTCACCGGAGCAGGACGGGGGCCGGCACCCCTGGGTCGTTCGGGCGTACGCCCGACCGGCGGTGTCATGACGCCGCCCTTGTAGAATGTGAGCGCTCACACTAGGCTCGGGCCGAACTTGTGAACGCTCACACGCAACGGTGCGTGTCTCTCGACGAAGAGAGGAAGCCCCATGGAAAAGCCTGTTCACCCGTCCCCTCCCACGGCCCGGCGCAGACCGGCGCGCCGCCGGTCCGTCGCCGTCGCCCTCGTGGCGGGCATGGTCGGCACGGTCGCGCTCGCGACGTCGCTGCCGGCCGCCGCCGCGGAGCCCGACCTGCCCGACGGCGCGTGGGTCGACGCGTTCGACGGCGCCGCGCTCGGTCCCGACTGGACCGTCGTCAACCCCGTGCCCGAGGCGCTGTCCGTCGCCGGGGGGAAGCTGACGCTGACCTCGCAGCCGGGCGACACCTACCAGGACGCGAACAGCGCCAAGAACGTCGTGCTGCTCGACGTGCCGGCGGGCGACTTCACCGTCGTCACCCGGCTCGAGGCGCCCGTCACCTCCGTCTACCAGGGCGCGGGCCTCGTGGCGTGGCAGGACATGGACAACTACGTGCGGTCCGGCCTGACCTTCGTGGGCGAGCTCTCGCCGTCGGGCCGCGCGATCGAGAACGACGTCGAGACCGGCGGCGTCTTCAGCGCGGCCGCCTTCACCGACCGGCCGGGCTCCACCGGGGAGACGCTGCGCATGCAGCGCACCGGCGACACGATCGCCACGAGCTACTGGGACGGCACCGCGTGGCAGCCCGCGGGCTCGGTGACCGTCGACTTCCCGACGACGCACGTGGGCCTCTACGCGCTCGCCGCGCAGAGCGGCGCGGCGCACACCGCGGCGTTCGACTACGTCGCCGTCCAGGCCGCCGAGGGCGCGGACCAGGTGCCCGACGGCGCGTTCACGCTCGCGGGCCCGGGGGACGCCCGGTACCTCGTGGCGACCGACGACGGCCTCGCCCTCGACGACGAGCGCCCCGCGACGACGGTCGCGCTCGAGGCGACCGCGGTCGACGGCGCCGAGGGCACGTCCCCGGTGACGCTCGCCGTCGGCGACCGGCCCGTCGTCGTCTCCGGCGCGTCCCGGCTCTCCCTCGGGGCCGCGGGCGCGGACGCGACGGCGCTGCGGCTCACCGACGCGGGCGGCGGCACGGTCTGGCTGCGCAGCGCGGCGGACCCCGAGCGGTACGCCGGCGTGCGCGCGTCCGACGGCGCGCTCGTCCTCGGTCCGCGCGACGCGGCCACGAAGCTCACGATCACGCCCGCCACGAGCGCCGACCACGAGATCACGGTGGACCTCGCCGGCGAGCGCACGGAGATGAGCGACGAGCTCTACGGCATCTTCTACGAGGACATCAACTACGCGGCCGACGGCGGCCTGTACGCCGAGCTCGTGCGCAACCGGTCGTTCGAGTTCACCAACCAGGACAACGGGTCGTTCACCGGGCTCACGGCGTGGAGCGCCGCGAACCGTGGCGGCGCGACGGCGACGACCCAGGTCGTGAACGACGCCGGGCGGCTCAACGCGACGAACCGCACCTACCTCAACCTCACGACGACCGCCGCGGGTGCCGGGGTGCGCAACGCCGGGTACAACACGGGGCTGTTCGTCGAGGAGGGCGAGTCCTACGACTTCTCCGTCTGGGCGCGCTCGGCGACGGCGCAGACCGTCACGGTGCGGGTCGAGGACGCCGCCGGGACGACGGCGTACGCGACCGGCCAGGTCGCCGTCGACGGCTCGGACGCGTGGAAGAAGTACGACGTCACGCTCACCGCGACCGGCACGACGAACGCCGGGCGCCTCGCGCTGCTCTCCGGCGCGGCCGGCACGCTCGCGCTCGACCAGGTGTCGCTCTTCCCGCAGGACACGTGGGTCGGCCCGGTCAACGGGAAGTCCGTGCTCCGCAAGGACCTCGCCGAGAAGATCGACGCGCTCGACCCGCAGTTCCTGCGCTTCCCCGGCGGCTGCGTGACGAACGTCGGCACGTTCCGCACGTACGAGGAGTCGGGCTTCACCGACCGTCGTCGCACCTACCAGTGGAAGGAGACGATCGGCCCGGTCGAGGAGCGCGCGACCAACTGGAACTTCTGGGGCTACAACCAGTCGTACGGGATCGGCTACCTCGAGTACTTCCTCCTCGCCGAGGACCTCGGCGCGACGCCGCTGCCCGTGGTGTCGGTCGGCGCCAACGGCTGCGGCAGCACCATCCCCGAGATGAAGGACCCCGCGCAGATCCAGCGCTGGGTCGACGACACGGTCGACCTCGTCGAGTTCGCGAACGGCGACGCCACGACCGAGTGGGGCGCCGTGCGCGCCGAGCTGGGCCACCCCGAGCCGTTCGGCCTGAAGTACCTCGGGCTCGGCAACGAGGAGAACACGAAGACGTTCGAGGCCAACTTCCCGGCGTTCCGCGACGCGGTCGCGGCCGCCTACCCGGACGTCCAGATCATCTCGAACTCCGGTCCGGACGACACCGGCCAGCGTTTCGACGAGCTCTGGGAGTTCAACCGCGAGCAGGACGTCGACCTCGTCGACGAGCACTACTACAACGACCCGCAGTGGTTCCTCGAGAACGACGAGCGCTACGACTCCTATGACCGCGAGGGGCCGCACGTGTTCCTCGGCGAGTACGCGTCGCGCGGCAACACGTTCGCCAACGCGCTGTCCGAGGCCGCCTTCATGACGGGTCTCGAGCGCAACTCCGACGTCGTGCGGCTCGCGTCGTACGCGCCGCTGCTCGCCAACGAGTCGTACGTCCAGTGGTCGCCCGACGCGATCTGGTTCGACAACGACGAGTCGTGGGGCTCGGTGAACTACTACGTCCAGCAGCTGTTCTCCGCGAACGCGGGCGACGAGGTCGTGCCCAGCACCCACGCCGGCCCGGCGCCCGCCGACGCGACGCTCGACGGCGGCGTCTTCCTCTCCACGTGGAACACGGCCGCGCAGTACGACAACGTGCGCGTGACCGACAACGCGAGCGGCGAGGTGCTCTTCGCGGACGACTTCGAGTCGGGCGCGTCGCAGTGGGAGCCGCAGTCGGGCACGTGGGCGGCGCAGGACGGCGCGTACGTCCAGTCGGCGACGAACGTCACCGACGCCCGGTCGATCGTGGCCGGCGCGTACGCGAAGGACTGGTCGAGCTACACGCTCGAGCTCGACGCGCGCAAGACGTCGGGCGCCGAGGGCTTCCTCGTCGGCTTCGCCGCGGGCGGCCCGAACGACTACTACTGGTGGAACCTCGGCGGGTGGAACAACTCGCGCCAGGCCCTCCAGCGCGCGTCGGGCGGGAGCGCCAACGAGGTGCAGGCCGTCGAGAACCACAGCATCGAGGCCGGTCAGCCGTACCACGTCAAGGTCGTCGTCGAGGGCTCGACTATCGAGCTCTACCTCGACGGCGAGCTCCAGATGTCCTACGAGCAGCCGTCGACGAAGTCGCTCTACCAGGTCGTCACACGGGACGACGACACGGGCGACGTCGTCGTCAAGGTCGTCAACCCCACCGCGACCGCGGCGCGCACGCAGGTGCACGTCGAGGGCGCCGAGGGGATCGCGGACCAGGCGACGGTCACCGAGATGGTGGGCGTGCCGTCGGACACGAACACCAAGGCGGACCCCGAGCGGGTCGTCCCGGTGGAGCGGACGCTGACCGGCGTGGGGGAGGAGTTCTCCTACGAGTTCCCCGCCCACTCGATCACGTTCGTCCGGCTGCACGCGTCCGAGGCGGCCCCGGAGCTCGACCTCGCGGTCGAGGTCGCGCCGCGCTGCCTGGCGGGCAGGGCGTACGTCGCGGTGCGCGCGACGAACGGCGAGGACGTCCCCGTCGCGCTGACGCTCGCGACGCCGTTCGGGCAGAAGGCGTTCGCGGACGTGGCGCCCGGCAAGAACGCGTACCAGTCGTTCGCGGCGCGCGCGACGTCGGCCCCGGCCGGCACCGCGACCGTCACGGGCACGGCGGTGGTCGACGGCGAGCCCGTCACCTCGACCGTCGACGTCGCCTACGACGCGCTCGACTGCGGCTGACCTCGTGACGTAGCACCGCAGGTCGCGAGGTAGACGCCCGCGCGCTCTACCTCGCGACCGCCGGTTCTACCTCGCGGGAGCCCGCTTCCCTCGTGGCCGGTCCGGCGGGCCACGAGGGCGCGGCCCGCGCCACCCGCGCGGGCCGCCCTCGCCACGACACCGCACGACACCGCACGTCCCGACGCGCGGGCGACGACGCCCGCGCCGACCTGAGGAGCACCGATGCACCCCCGACCGACCGACGGCGTCCGCCGTCGACCCGGCGGCGCGGCCCGGCTGGCGGCCGTGGCGGCCGCCGCCGCGCTCGCCGTGACCGCGTGGGCGCCGACCGCCGTCGCGGCCGACGCCCTGCCCGCGCCCGTCCTCGACCTCGCGTTCGACGGCGACGTCGCCGACGCGAGCCCCCTCGCGCACCCTGTGGCCCTGCGCGGCCACACCGGCTCCGCGCCGACCGGCTACTCGTACGTCGACGGCGTCGACGGGACGGGGCAGGCCCTGCGCCTGAGCGGCAGCACCTACCTCGACCTCGGGTCGTCGACCGCGCTGCAGCCCGAGGACCTCACGCTGTCGTTCTGGGTGGAGCCCAGCGGGAAGCCGTCGGGCGAGCACGTCATCACCTGGAACAAGCGGGCCTACAACTCCGACGGCTGGTACGTGTCGTCCGAGTCGGACACGGTGCCGCTCGCGCTGTCGGTCGGGCCGGCGTCGGGCCAGCCGTACAAGGTGCGGGTCGCGAGCTCCGACCGCGCGGCGTTCTTCCCGGCGGACGAGTGGACGCACGTCGTCGTCACGTACGACCACACGACGAAGGCCGTCGCGTTCTACCGCAACGGCGAGCAGGTGCCGTCCGCCGTCGCGAACGCCGTCGGCGGCGACGCGACCGGCGTCCTGCGCTCCGACCCGGCGCTGCCCAAGACGATCGGGTTCAACGGGCCGCAGTACAACGGGGCCTACCTCAAGGCCGCGCTCGACGACTACCGCCTGTACGACGCCGTCGCGGACCTGGGCGACGTCGTCGGGCTGTACGAGGAGGGCGGCCGCACGGTCGACCGCGACGCGATCGCGCAGGACGACGCGGACGCGCTGTCCCTGCCGGAGCGTGCGACGGTCGCGCTCGTGCTCCCGACCACCGGCTCGCGCGGGTCGACCGTGACGTGGCGGTCGTCGCACCCGGACGTGGTCGCGACCGACGGCACCGTGGTCCGCCCGGCGATCGGCGAGGACGACGCGCACGTCACGCTCACCGCGACGGTGCGGTACCTCGACGGGGAGCCGGTGACGCGCGACCTGGAGGTCGTCGTGCCCGCGCTCGTCGACGAGACGCCGCTCGAGGAGACCGCGCTGCCGTCGGTGCTGCTCTCCGACGACTTCCTCCAGAACGCCGCCGCGAAGGAGCACGAGTACCTGCTGAGCCTGGACTCCGAGACGTTCCTCTACGAGTTCTACAAGGTCGGCGGGCTGACGCCGACCACCTCCGCCGGGTACGGCGGCTGGGAGCGCAGCAACGCCGTGAACTTCCGCGGCCACGCGTTCGGCCACTACCTCTCGGCGCTCGCGATGTCGTGGTCGTCGACGCAGGACGAGGCGACGAAGGACGCGCTGTTCACCGAGATCGAGGAGGGCGTGGGCGGGCTCGCGCGCGTGCAGGACGCGTACGCCGCCGCGCACCCCGGCTCCGCCGGGTACGTGTCCGCGTTCCGCGAGTCGATCCTCGACCAGGTGCAGGGCACCGGGACGTCCGACGAGAACGTCATCGTGCCCTGGTACAACCTGCACAAGGTGCTCGCCGGCCTGCTCGACGTCGCCGAGCACGTCGACGGCCCCGTCGGGGACCAGGCGCTCGCGGTCGCGACCGACTTCGGGCTCTACGTCCAGGGGCGCGTGGCGAAGCTCCCGAGCACGGACGTCATGCTCCGCACCGAGTACGGCGGCATGAACGAGGCGCTGTACGAGCTGTTCGACCTCACGGGCGACGTCCGGATCAAGGAGGCCGCCGAGGCGTTCGACGAGGTGACGTTCTTCCGTCAGCTCGCCGCGGGCCAGGACGTGCTCCCCGGCAAGCACGCGAACACGCAGATCCCCAAGCTGCTCGGCGCGCTCAAGCGCTACCAGGTGTTCACGCAGAACCCCGCCTACTACGACCTGCTCACGCCTGCCGAGAAGGACGAGCTGCCGATGTACCTCGCGGCGGCGGAGAACTTCTTCGACATCGTGGTGCGCGACCACACGTACGTCACCGGCGCGAACAGCCAGGCGGAGCACTTCCACGCGCCCGGGTCGCTGCACGAGCGCGCCGACGAGCAAGGCACCGCGCGCAACGCGGAGACGGCCGAGACGTGCAACGAGTACAACATGCTCAAGCTCGCGCGCGAGCTCTTCACGCTGAGCAAGGACGTGCGGTACGCCGACTACTACGAGAACGCGTTCATCAACACGATCCTCGCGTCGCAGAACCCGGAGACGGGGACGACGACGTACTTCAACCCCATGGCGTCGGGCTACCACCGCGTCTACAACCTGCCGTTCACCGAGTTCTGGTGCTGCACCGGGACGGGGATGGAGAGCTTCTCCAAGCTCGGCGACTCGATCTACTTCACCGGCCAGGGCTCGGTGTGGGTCAACATGTTCTTCTCCTCGACGGTCGAGCACGCGGAGCAGAACCTGCGGCTCACGCAGGAGGCGAACCTGCCGAACGAGGACACGGTGACGTTCCGCGTCGACGCGCTCGACGGCGGCGCCGTCGCCGAGGACGCGACGCTGCGCCTGCGCGTGCCGTCGTGGATCGCGGACGACCCGACCCTGGAGGTGAACGGCTCCGCCGTCGAGCCGGACGTCTCGCGCGGGTACGTGGTGCTGCCTGTCGCCGCGGGCGACGTCGTCCGGTACACGATGCCGATGGCGACGTCCGTCGTCGACACCCCGGACAACCCGTACTTCGTGGCCTTCCGGTACGGGCCGGTCGTGCTCTCCACGAACCTCGGCGAGGTCCCCGAGCCGGCGTGGCAGGGCACGGGCATCCTCGTCCGCTCCTCCACGCGCGACGCCGACGCCCAGACGACGATCACGGCGGCGAACATGGGCGCCGACGAGTGGAAGGAGCGGATCGCGGAGAACCTCGTCCGCGTCGAGGACGACGCCGAGGGCCGGGTCCAGCTGCGCCTGCAGAACACCGCCGACGGCGGCGACCTCGTCCTCACGCCCCACCACACCAACTGGGACGTGACGTACGGGCTCTACCTCAACCTGGACGAGCCGGACTCCGCCGCGTCGCAGGAGCGCATCCTGCGCGCCAAGCAGGCGCTGCGCGACGCCGACCGCACCGTCGACAGCCTGACGAGCTTCGACGACAACAACTTCGAGAACGCGAAGAACCTCAAGCAGAGCGGGTCGTCGGTCGGGACGTTCTCCGGCCGCCAGTTCCGCCACGCCAACGGCACGGGCTGGTTCAGCTACGACCTCATGGTCGACCCGGCCTCGGCGTCGAACCACCTGGGCGTCACGCTCTACTCGGGCGACCAGGGCCGCGTCTTCGACGTGTACGTCAACGACGAGAAGCTGAAGACGATCACCACGGTCGCGAACGCTCCGACCAAGGACGAGCAGGGGTTCTACGTCGACACGACGCAGCTCCCGGCGAAGTACCTCGAGATCGGCGAGGGCACGCGCTGGAAGGTCGACAGCGCGGGGGAGCACGTGCTCGACGAGGACGGCGAGCGCATCCCCGTGGTCACCGTCCGCTTCCAGGCGACGGGCGGCTGGGCCGGAGGCGTGTTCGGCGTCCGGGTCGACCGCGCGGCGTCGTACGACGCGACGCCCGGGCTCGCGGCGCTCGCGTTCGACACCGGGTCGCTCGCCCCTGCGTTCGACCCGGCGGTGACGGACTACACCCTCACCGTCCCCGCGGGCACGACGAGCGTCGTGCTCGACGCCGACCCGCACGTGCCCAGCGGCCTCGTGCGCGTCGACGGCGTGCTGGTCGACGACACGCAGGGCCGCACCGTCTCCCTCCCCGCGGACGGGAGCGCTCGGACCGTGGAGGTCGTCGGCGTCGCGCAGGACCACGAGACCGCCACGACCTACCGGGTCGAGATCGTGCCGGGCACCACGGCCGTCGTCCCGCTCGACGTCGAGGTCTCGTCGCGCTGCCTCGCCGGCAAGGCCTACGTGGCGGTCCGGGCGACGAACACGGGCGCCACCCCCGTGGACGTCACCCTGGCGACGCCGTACGGGGAGAGGTCGTCCACGGCCGTCGCCCCGGGCGCGAACGCGTACCAGTCGTTCGCGTCGCGCGCGACGACGGTCCCCGCCGGCATCGCGACGGTCACCGCGACGGCGGTGCTCGACGGCGCCCCGGTCACCACGACCCACGACGTCGACATCGAGCCGCGGACCTGCGGCTGAGCGACCCGCGCGCTGCACCGGCGTCCTCGCGGTCGGTCCGACGGACCGCGAGGACGCCGCACGGCAGCGACGCACCGGTTGTCGATATCGGTACCGACATCGATATCGCGGAGATGAACCCCCTGGCAGCAGGACCTCGACGAGGAGGAACGACATGAGCAGACACCGGAGACGACGAGCCGCGGCGACGATCGTGGCGGGCGTGCTCGCGCTCGGCGCGAGCCTGCCCGCGGCGCACGCCGCCCCGACGGCCGACGACGAGCCCCCGACGGCCACCGCCCTCACCGGTCTCACCACGACCGACCGCGGCGACGGGACGTACGACGTCCCGCTCCTGCGCAGCGACGTCCCGGACATCAGCGTCACGCGCGTCCCCGCGGCCGAGAACGACGAGGGTCGCGACCTCTACTACATGATCAGCACGACGATGCACCTGGCCCCCGGCGCCCCGATCATGAAGTCGTACGACCTCGTGAGCTGGGAGATCGTCGGCTACGTCTACGACCGGCTCGGCGTCGGCGACGTGTCGTCGCTGCGCAACGGGAAGAACGGCTACGGCAACGGGCAGTGGGCGTCCTCGCTGCGCTACCGCGACGGCACGTTCTACGTGGTGTTCAACACCAACGACCTCGGGGGGTCGTACCTCTTCCGCACGGACGACGTCGAGCACGGCGCGTGGGAGCGCACCGCGCTCGGCCGGGGGTTCCACGACCCGTCGCTGTTCTTCGACGAGGCCGACGGGGGGACGCCCTACATCTTCTACGGCTCGGGCTCGACGAGCGCCGTCCGGCTGAACGACGACCTCACCGCGATCGAGGCGGACTTCCCGAACATCTTCGGCGCCGCGGACTACGCGGGCGAGCCGTTCGTCGGGGGGCTGTTCGAGGGCGCGCAGGTGCACTACATCGACGGCGAGTACTACGTCGCGATCATCACGTGGCCCAGCGGCCAGAACCGGCAGGAGGTGCTCTTCCGCTCGCCGCACCTCCTCGGGCGCTACGAGACCGTCGACGGCTCGAACCCGTACGAGGCGCGCAGCGCGCTGAACTCGGACGGCTTCGCCCAGGGCGGGCTGGTCGAGGTGCCGGACGGCGCGGGCGGCTACGAGTGGTGGGGGATGTTCTTCCGCGACACCTACCCCCTCGGCCGCATCCCCGCGCTCATCCCCGCGACGTGGGAGGACGGCTGGCCGACGTTCGGCGACGACGGCGTCGTCCGCGTCGGCGACACGTTCGCCAAGCCGATCGTGCTCGACGAGGCGACCGAGCGCCGGGAGCGGCTGAAGAGCATCGTCGCCTCCGACGACTTCGCGAACGACGCCGAGCACCGCGCGTTCAGCGACACCGTCTGGGAGGTCCCCGACGCGCCGACGTACGACGAGTCCCTGCTCGGCGTCGAGCTCGTCGCCAACCCCGGGTTCGAGGACGCCGGGACCGCGCCGTGGGCCGCGCAGTTCGGGGCGACGCTGTCGCGCGAGACGAGCGGCGCGGCGTCGGGCACGGGCGCGCTGCGCGTCGCGGGCCGGACGCTCAACGGCTCCGGGCCGAACCAGCAGCTCGGCGGGAGGATCCAGGCGGGCGTGACCTACGAGGTCTCGGCCCGGGTCCGCTACGCCTCCGGGCCGGCGCAGGTCCGCTTCAACCTCGTCGGCGACCGGGGCGCGGGCGTGACCACGCTCGCGTGGGCGAACGCCACGCCGGGGGAGTGGACGACCGTGCGGGGCACCTACACCGTCCCGCAGGACGCCGACGTCCGGACCTTCAAGCTCGCGGTCGAGACGCCGTGGGGCAACCCGCAGCCGCCGTCGTCGAGCGTCGAGTACCTGCTCGACGACGTCTCCGTGGTCGGCCGCGCGCCGGACGTCGAGACGCCCACGCTCGAGGAGGTGTCCTACAACGGCTCGGACCTCGACCTCGCCTGGCAGTGGAACCACGCGCCGGACAACCGGTACTGGTCCCTCACCGACCGCGAGGGCTGGCTGCGCCTGACCAACGGGCACGTCGTGACCGGCGAGGCGGAGTACACCAAGGCGCCCGGGCGCGACCTCACCTACCTCGAGGAGGCGCGCAACACGCTCGGCCAGCGCACGTTCGGGCCGACGGCCTCCGCGGAGACCCGCCTCGACGTGTCGGGGATGCTCGACGGCGACGTCGCCGGCCTCGCCGTCTACGGCCGCAGCTTCGCGTACGCGGGCGTCCAGCAGGTCGACGGCGAGCGCACGCTCGGCCTCGTCACGCGGCTCCAGCCGTTCACGGACACGATCGACCGCGACGCGGTCGAGTCGTTCGTCCCCGGGTCGCAGGTCCCGCTGGGCGAGCGCACGGACGTGCATCTCAAGGCGGACGCGGACTTCGCCTCGCCCGGCGGCCAGCTCTGGGTGCAGTACTCCTTCAGCCTCGACGGGCGCACGTGGCAGCCGCTCGGGCCGCGCCAGGGGCCGCTCGTCATGGACTGGAGCCTGTCCCACTTCATGGGCTACCGGTTCGGCCTCTTCTCCTACGCGAAGGAGCAGACCGGCGGGCACGTCGACTTCGACCACTTCCTCCTCAGCGACGTGCTCGACGCCGACGGCGGCGCGGACCGGACGGCGCTCGACGCCGTCGTGGCCGAGGCGGAAGGGCTCGACCCGGCGGGCTACACGGCCGGCTCGTGGGCCGCCGTCGAGCAGGCCCTCGCCTGGGCGCGGTCGACGACCGCGCCGTCGACGCAGAACCAGGCCGACGCGCCCGCGCGGGCGCTCGCGCTCGCCGTCGCGTCGCTGGAGCCGACGACGTCCCCCGACGTCGCGTTCGCGGCGGAGGCGAGCCTGCGCGCGCTCGCCGGCACGGACTACGTCGCCGTGCGCGTCGTGAACGAGGAGGACGTCCCGGTGGACGTGGTGGTCGCCACGCCGTACGGCAGCCGGACCTTCGCCGACGTGCGTCCCGGCGCGAGCGCCTACCAGGCGTTCGCCACGCGGCGCCCGCAGGCACCTGCCGGTGAGGTCACGGTCACCGTCACGCGCAAGCCCGACGCGGCGACGACGACCCGCACGGTGCCGTTCGGCCGCTGACCCGCGGCTGACCCGGCGGGCCGCCCCGGCGGGCCGCCCCGGCTGCGCCGGGCCGGCGCGAGAGGAGGGGGACGCAGGACGACGGCGGGGACCGCCGTCGGGCACGACCGTCCGCGCACGGTGCGCGGACGCGCAGGACACACATCGATCGAGGAGGATCCATGGACACGCACCACCGCAGACGACGTCGCCTGCGCGGCGCCGTCGCCGGGGCCGCGCTCGCGACGCTGCTCTCGGCGTCGCTCGCCGCGCTGCCGTCGTACGCCGCGGACGAGGAGCTGGTCGTCAACGGCGGCTTCGAGGACGGCACGACCGGCTGGTTCGTCAACAACGGCAACGCGACCGACACGGCCGTGCTGTCGACCACCGACCAGGCGTTCGCTGGCGAGGCCGCGGCCCTGACCACCGAGCGCGCGACGACCGGCTCCGGTCCGATGCAGGACCTCAGCGGCAAGGTCCGCGCGGGCGAGACGTACGAGCTCACCGCCAAGATCCGGTACGACGCGGCCGCGGCCCCGGCCTCCAAGCAGTTCTTCGCCACGATGCACTACGGCGGCGGCACGTACACGAACCTGGTGAGCGTCACCGCGACCAAGGGCCAGTGGGCGACGTTCGACGGCCGGTTCACGATCCCGGCCGACCAGAACGTCGGCACCGCGCGGCTGTTCTTCGAGACGCCGTGGACGAGCAACCCGTCCGCCGACCCGGCGACGCACCTCATGGACTTCGTGCTCGACGACGTCTCCGTCGTCGGCGCCGCCCCGCCCGGGCCGCCCTCGAAGACGATCGAGGTGCTCGGCAAGCTGCCCGGCGAGCACAACCCGCTCATCTCCCACAAGTTCGGGGCCGACGGGTTCGGGTTCGTCGAGGACGGGCGCGTGTACATGTACATGACGAACGACACCCAGGGCTACGCGCCCGACCCGGCGACGGGCGTCTCGCCGCAGATCAACTACGGCAGCATCAACCAGATCACGCTCATCTCGTCCGAGGACCTCGTGAACTGGACGGACCACGGCGAGATCCAGGTCGCGGGGCCGCAGGGCGTCGCGCCCTTCACCAACAACTCGTGGGCGCCGGGCATGGCGAAGAAGACGGTCGACGGCGTGGACAAGTACTTCCTCTACTACGCCAACGGCGGCGGGTCGTCGAACGTCATCACGGGCGCCTCGCCGCTCGGGCCCTGGACGAGCGAGCGCGACAGCACGCTCATCGACGGGCGCACCCCGGGCGCCGAGGCCGTGGCCTGGAAGTTCGACCCGGCGCCGCTCGTCACCGACGACGGCGCGTACCTCTACTTCGGCGGTGGCCCGGCGTCGACGTCGATGCCCGCGGCGGAACGGTTCAACAACCCGAAGAACATCCGCGTCATCGAGCTCGGCGACGACATGGTCTCGACGCAGGGCACGGCGGCCGTCGTGGACGCGCCCGTGGCGTTCGAGGCGGCGCAGGTCTTCGAGCGCGACGGGAAGTACTACCTGTCGTACTCGTCGCACTTCGGCGGCAACGACTTCGGCGGCAACCAGGCCACGCTCCCGGGGTACCCGGGCGGCGGGCAGATCGGCTACATGATCTCCGACGACCCGATGTCGTTCCCCAAGGAGACGTACGCCGGCGTGATGTTCCCGAACCAGTCGCAGTTCTTCGGCGCGGGCACGGGCGGCAACAACCACCAGTCGGTGTTCGAGCTGGACGGCAAGTACTACTTCACGTACCACGCTCCCACGCTCAACAAGCGCATCAACGGCAGCACCACGCAGGGCTACCGCAGCCCGCACATCCAGGAGCTGACGTTCAACGCGGACGGCACGGTCCAGCAGGTGGTCGGCGACTACGCGGGCGTGGACCAGGTCAAGGACCTCGACCCGTTCCAGGTGCTCGAGGCGGAGACGTTCGCGTGGCAGCAGGGCCTCACCACCGCGAAGGTCGACGGCGGCTCGGCGCAGTTCGGCACGCAGGCGCCGAACCTCGTCGTCCGCGACGTCGACGCCGGCGACTGGTCGGCGCTGTCGTCGGTCGACTTCGGCGACGGTGCCGCGAGCGTCACGGCGCGTGTGAAGCCGCTCGTCGAGGGCGCCACGGTCGAGGTGCGCCTCGACGACCGCGAGGGCGCCGTCGTCGGCACGCTCGACCTGGACACCCCCGTGGGCGAGTGGGCGGACGTGACCGCCGCCCTCGAGGGCGTGCGCGGCGTCCACGACGTGTACTTCACGTTCGCCGGCCCCGCGGGCGTCGACCTCGTCGAGGTGGACACGTGGGAGTTCGTGGCCGACGCCGCCGGCCCGGTCGTCGAGCTCGACGTGACCGCGTCCGCACGCTGCCTCGCGGGCAAGGCCTACGTGGCGGTGCGCGCGACGAGCCTCGCCGACGTCGCGGCCGACGTCGAGCTCGTCACCCCGTTCGGCACGCGCGTCGTGCGCGACGTCGCGCCGGGGGCGAACGCGTACCAGTCGTTCGCCACGCGGTCCGCGTCGCTCGCGGCCGGGGTCGCGACCGCCACGGGCACCGCGGTGCTCGACGGCGCCACGGTCGAGACCGCGCACGAGGCCGCCTACGGTGACCTGTCCTGCGGCTGACGCCCGAGGACGACCCGCACGACCGACGGCGGCCCGCACCACACCCGGTGGTGCGGGCCGCCGTCGGCGTCCGAGGGGCGTCGTTCCGTTTTCGACATCGTTGTCGGCCCGAGGGTCCCTAGGCATGTTTGCGCTCACATGTTAGCGTTCACACGCGTGTCCGACGGCGGACCCGCGACCGGCGCCGACGCCGGGCACGACGACGAGGAGTCACCGATGACCTCACGCCACGAACCACCCCCGACGCCCGCGGAGCCCCGCGCCCGCCGCCGACGCCGCTCGCTCGCGGCGCTGCTCGGCCTCGCGCTCGTCGCCCCGCTCGCGCCCGTGGGCGCGGCGGCCGCCGGCCCGATGCCCGCGGCGCCCGCACCGGTCCCCGCCGCGGCCGAGCCGACCGCGGACGGTCTGCGGCTCTGGCTCCCGCTCGACGAGACCGAGGGCACCGTCGCGCACGACGCGTCGGGTCACGGTCTCGACGCGACGCTCGTCGGCTCGGGGGGCGGGTGGCGCGCGGGCCAGGGCCTGACGTTCGGCGGCGCGAACCACGTGGACCTGCCCGACGACCTCCTGGCCGGCTACGACGCGGTCACGGTGAGCGCCGACGTGTGGGTCGACACGTCGCTGAGCGGCAACTACTTCTTCTACACCCTCGGCAACCCGGCGGTCGGGACCCCGCAGTCCGGGAACGGCTACCTGTTCTCGACGGGCAACGCGAACTACCGCGCGACGATCTCCGACCTCGCGTGGGGGCGCGAGCAGAACACGGCCAAGGCTCCCGCGGGCGCGCTCCAGCGCGGCGTCTGGAAGACCGTCACCTACACGCTCGCGGGCGGCACGGCGCGCCTGTACGAGGACGGCGCGCAGGTCGGGCAGAACACCGCGGTGACGATCACGCCCGGCGCGATCGGTGGCGGCACGACGACCGCGAACGCGCTCGGGAAGTCCGCCTACGCGGCCGACAACCTCTTCAAGGGCCGCATGAAGGACTTCCGGCTCTACGACCGCGCGCTCACCGCGCAGGAGGTCGCCGACCTCGCGTCGGACGCCGCGCAGGACGCCGTCGCGGCCGACGCCGCCGCGCTCGACCTGGGCGACACGAGCGCCGTCGCCACGGACCTCGCGCTCCCGGCGAAGGGCGTCGGCGGCTCGGCCGTCGCGTGGTCGAGCTCCGACGAGGGCGTCGTCTCGGCGAGCGGCGCGGTCACGCGCCCCGCGGGCGACGCGCCCGCGACCGCGACGCTCACCGCCACGGTGACGCTCCGCGGCGCGACCGAGACCCGGACGTTCGACGTCACGGTCCTGCCGGGGGACGGCGACCAGGCCAAGGCCGACGCCGCGGCCGCCGCGCTCGAGGTGACGAACCTCGACGACGTGCGCGGCAACCTCACGCTGCCCGCCACGGGGCTGCACGGCGCGAGCGTGACGTGGGAGTCGTCGTCGGGCACGATCGCCCCGACGGGCGAGGTGACGCGCCCGGCGCACGGCGAGGACGCCGAGACCGTGACGCTCACCGCGACGGTGACGGTCGGCGCGGCCACCGCGACGCGCGAGCTCGCGGCGCACGTCCCGCCGCTGCCCGAGCAGGAGGACCTCGCGGGCTACCTGTTCTCCTACTTCGTGGGCGAGGGCACCGCCACGGGCGAGCAGGTCTACTTCGGGCTCAGCCAGGGCAACGACCCGCTGAGGTACCAGAACCTCAACGACAACCAGCCCGTCCTCACGTCGGAGCTGGGGGAGAAGGGCCTGCGGGACCCGTTCATCATCCGGTCGCCCGAGGGCGACAAGTTCTACCAGATCGCCACCGACCTCAAGATCTACGGCAACGGGAACTGGGACGCGTCCCAGCGCACGGGCTCGAAGTCGATCATGGTGTGGGAGTCCACGGACCTCGTGAGCTGGACCGACCAGCGCCTCGTGCAGGTCTCGCCCGACACCGCGGGCAACACGTGGGCACCGGAGGCGTACTACGACGAGACGATCGGCGCGTACGTCGTGTTCTGGGCCTCGAAGCTCTACGCGGAGGACGACCCGGGCCACACCGGCAACACCTACAACCGGATGATGTACGCCACGACGCGCGACTTCGTGACGTTCAGCGAGGCGCAGGTGTGGGTCGACCCGGGCTACTCGGTCATCGACTCGACCGTCACGCAGCACGACGGCCAGTACTACCGCTTCACCAAGGACGAGCGGAACAACACGTCGTCCACGCCGTGCTCGAAGTTCATCCTGGCCGAGAAGGCGGCCGAGCTGCGCTCGACGGACTACGACTTCATCACCGACTGCATCGGCAAGGCGAACTCCCTCGGCGGCGGGATCAACCAGGGCGAGGGCCCGACGATCTTCAAGTCGAACACCGAGGAGAAGTGGTACCTCTTCATCGACGAGTTCGGCGGCCGCGGCTACGTGCCGTTCGAGTCGACCTCGCTCGACGCGGCCGAGTGGACCATGTCCACCGACTACGAGATGCCGTCGCGCCCGCGCCACGGCACGGTGCTCCCCGTGACGCAGGCCGAGTACGACCGCCTGCTGCGCACGTACCAGCCGGACGCGTTCGTCGAGTCCGTCGAGGACGTCGCCGTGACCGTCCAGACCGGCTCCGCGCCGGTGCTCCCGGCGGCCGTCACGGCCCGCTTCGCGGACGGGTCCACCGGGTCGGCGGACGTCACGTGGGACGCGGTCGACCCGGCGTCGTACGCGCACGCCGGCTCGTTCGAGGTCGCCGGCACGCTCGGCGGCGGCGTGGGCGTGCGCGCCCGCGCGGTCGTCACCGTGACCGACGACGTCGTCCCCGTCGAGGGCCTGAGCGTCACCCCCGAGTCGCTCGAGGTGGGCGTCGGCGGGACGCGGCAGCTCACCGCGACCGTCACGCCGGCCAACGCGACGGCGCGCGCGATCACGTGGGCGTCGGACGACGCGGACGTCGCCACGGTCTCGGCCGACGGCGTCGTGACGGGCGTCGGCGAGGGCCACGCGCTCGTCACGGCGACGACGGCCGACGGGTCGCGCACCGCGTACGTCGCGGTCGAGGTGACGACGGAGATCCCGGGGCTCGTCGTGCGCTACGCGCTCGACGAGACGGGCGGCACGACGGCCGCGAACTCGGCGCCGGGGTCGTCGTTCGGCCCGGCGACGCTGACCAACGGCGCGGCCTTCTCGGGCACCGGGGAGGGCGTCCGGCTCGACGGGACGGACGACTACGTCGACCTGCCCGACCACCTGCTCGCCGGGCTGACCGACGTCACGGTCGGGCTCGACGTCAAGGTCGCGACCGACCAGGCGACGCCGTACTTCGTCTACGGCCTCGGCAACACGAGCGGCACGGCGGGCGACGGGTACCTCTTCACCACGGGCAACGCGTACCGCACGTCGATCGCGACGGGGAACTGGACCACCGAGCAGACCGTCACCAAGAACGCCAACCTCCAGCGCGGGGTGTGGAAGCACCTCACGTACACGCTGTCCGGCACGACGGCCGTGCTCTACGAGGACGGCGTCGAGGTGGGTCGCCAGACCGGCGTCACCATCGACCCGAAGGACATCGGGAACGGCTCGACGCTCGCCAACTACATCGGCCGCTCGCTGTACTCGGGCGACCGCTACCTCAAGGGCTCGGTGCGCGACTTCCGGATCTACGACCGCGCGCTCACCGCCGACGAGGTCTACCAGGTCGGGGCCGACCACACGGCCGTCACGGGCGCCGAGCTCGACGCGCTCAAGGTCCCCGCGATCGTCGACGGGGCGAGCTCGACCGTGACGCTCGCCGTCGAGCCGGGCACGGACGTCTCGGCGCTCGCGCCGGTCCTCACGGTCTCGCCGCGCGCGACCGTCACGCCCGAGAACGGCTCGGTGCAGGACCTCAAGCAGCCCGTGGAGTACACGGTGAGCGGGCCGGACGGGTCCTCCCGCACGTGGACGGTCCAGGCGAAGCAGATGGGCAGCCCGGTGCTCCCCGGGACGTACGCCGACCCGAACATCGCGCAGTTCGGCGACACGTTCTACCTCTACGCCACGACCGACGGCACGCCGGGCTGGGGCGGCAAGGACTTCTACGTCTGGAAGTCGACCGACCTCGTGACGTGGGGGCGCTCGGAGCAGCCGTTCCTCACGCTCGACGGCGCCGACGGGAACGTCCCGTGGGCGACCGGCAACGCGTGGGCGCCCACCATCATCGAGCGCGACGGGAAGTACTGGTTCTACTTCTCGGGCCACAACCCGACGTACGACCGCAAGACGATCGGCGTCGCGGTGGCCGACAGCCCCGAGGGCCCCTTCACGGCGCAGCCGACGGCGATGATCACCAACGGCGAGGCGGTCACGTCCGGCCAGGCCATCGACCCGGCCGCGTTCCGCGACCCGGAGACCGGGAAGTTCTGGCTCCTGTGGGGCAACGGCGGGCCGTCGAACGGCCCGGTCATGGCGGAGCTGGACGACGACATGACGTCGATCAAGCAGGACACGCTGCGGCGCATCCCCGGCCTGACCGACTTCCGCGAGGGCCTCTTCCTCAACTACCGCGACGGCGTCTACCACCTCACGTACTCGATCGACGACACGGGCTCGGAGAACTACCGCGTCGGCTACGCGACGTCGGACAGCATCGACGGCCCGTGGACGTACCGCGGCGTGATCCTCGAGAAGGACGCCTCGCAGGGCATCCTCGGGACCGGGCACAGCTCGATCCTCAACGTCGAGGGCACGGACGAGTGGTACATCGCGTACCACCGGTTCGCCATCCCTGGCGGCAACGGGACGAACCGCGAGACGACGATCGACCGCCTCACGTTCGGCGCCGACGGCCTCATCCAGAAGGTCGTGCCGACGCTCGAGAGCGTGGACCCGGTCGACGTCGCACCTGCACCCCGGGTCGAGCTGACCGTCGAGGCCACCCCGCGGTGCCTCGCGGGCAAGGTCTACGTCGCGGTGCGGGCGACGAACGCGGGCGACGTGCCCGCCGACGTCACCCTCACGACCCCGTACGGCACGAAGACGTTCGCGGGCGTCGCCCCGGGCGCGAACGCCTATCAGTCGTTCGCGACGAGGGCGGTCTCCGTGCCCGCGGGCACGGCCACGGTCACGGGGACCGCGCTGCTCGACGGCGCCCCGGTCACCACCACGTACGACGCCGCGTACGAGGCCCACCCCTGCGGCTGACACCACCCCGCCGAGGTAGAACCGCAGGTCGCGAGGTAGAGCTCCCGGAGCTCTACCTCGCGACCGCGGGTTCTATCTCGCGAGCACGACCTTCATCTCGACGAGGAGAGGAACACATGGAACTGACACACCGAGGGCGATCGGCGCTCGCCGCCGGGCTGGTCGGGGCGCTCGCCGTCTCGACGCTCGCCGCGGCAGTCGCGGCGCCCGCTGCGGCGGACGTCGGTGGACCCACCGACACCGGGCTCGTCGCCTGGTACCCGCTCGACGCCGCGAGCACGACCGGCGGCACGACGGCGAACCGTGCCGAGGGCTCGACGTTCGGCCCGGCGACCGTGGTGGGCGGCACCGCGACGGCCGACGGCACGAACCTCGACGGGACCGACGACTACGTCGACCTGCCCGACCACCTGCTCGCCGGCCTCACGGACGTCACCGTGAGCCTCGACGTGCTCGTGAGCCAGGACCAGGGCACGCCGTACTTCGTCTACGGGCTCGGGAACACGAGCGGGTCGAACGGCAACGGCTACCTGTTCACGACCGGCAACGCGTACCGCACGTCGATCGCGACGGGGAACTGGTCGACCGAGCAGACCGTGACCAAGGGCGCCAACCTCCAGCGCGGCGTCTGGAAGACGCTCACCTACACGCTCACCGGCACGACGGCGACGCTCTACGAGGACGGCGTGCAGGTCAAGCAGGCCACGAACGTCACGACGGACCCCGGCCAGATCGGCGGCGGGCAGACGACCGCGAACTACGTCGGCCGCTCGCTCTACTCCGGCGACCGCTACCTCAAGGGCCAGGTGCGCGACTTCCGCCTCTACGACCGTGCGCTGAGCGCGGCCGAGGCGGGCGAGCTCGCGGCCCGGACCTCCACGGCCGCCGCAGACGCCGACCTCGCCGCGCTCGACCTCGGCGACACGAGCGCCGTCACCGCCGACCTCGTGCTGCCCACCACGGGCGCGCAGGGCTCGCTCGTCACCTGGACGTCGTCGGACCCGGGCGTCGTCAGCGCCACGGGGAAGGTCACCCGTCCCGCCGCGGGCGAGGACGACGCGACGGTGACGCTCACCGCGCTCGTCACGCGCGGCGCGGTCGCGCGCACCGCGCAGCTCGAGGTCACCGTCCTCGCGCACCTCGCACCCGCCGAGGCCGTCGCGTGGGACGCGAGCCACGCCGTCGTGCCGCACCTCGACGACGTGCGCGGCAACCTCACGCTGCCCGCCGACGGCGCGAACGGCTCCGCCCTGACCTGGGAGAGCTCGGACCCCGCGGTCGTCTCCGCCACGGGAGAGGTGACGCGGCCCGCGCACGGCGAGCCGGCCGCCGTCGTGCGGCTCACCGTGACCGCGACGAAGGACGGCGCGACCGCGACGCACACCTACGACGCCACGGTCCGCCCGCTGCCCGCCGAGGCCGACTACGAGGGCTACTTCTTCCCGTACTTCGAGGGCGAGAGCACCGCGGACGGCGAGTCCGTGTACTTCAGCGCGAGCAACGGCAACGACCCGCTCGACTGGGTCGAGCTCAACGACGGCGAGCCCGTGCTCACGTCGACGCTCGGGGAGAAGGGCCTGCGCGACCCGTTCATCATCCGCTCGCCCGAGGGCGACCGGTTCTTCCTCCTCGCGACCGACCTGCGCATCTACGGCGGCAACAACTTCGGCAACGCGCAGGAGCGCGGGTCGCGCGCCCTGATGATCTGGGAGTCGACCGACCTCGTGCACTGGTCCGACCAGCGCATGGTGACCGTGTCGAGCGCGTACGCGGGCAACACGTGGGCGCCCGAGGCGTTCTGGGACGCCCAGCGCGGCGAGTACATCGTCTACTGGGCCTCGGCGCTCTACCCGTCGACGTCGACCGACGGCCGCCGCATCGCCGACTCCTACCAGCGCATGATGTACGCCACGACGCGCGACTTCGTGACGTTCTCCGAGCCGCAGGTGTGGATCGACGAGAAGCGCGGCAACGGGCTCGGGATGATCGACTCGTCGATCGTCGAGCACGACGGCACGTACTACCGGTTCACCAAGGACGAGGCGTACATGATCCCGCGCCTCGAGAAGTCGACGGACCTGCGCTCGACCGACTGGGACCTCGTCGCCGAGAAGATCGGCTACGGCCAGCCCAACCCGTGGGGCGGCACGCTCACCGCGGGCGAGGGGCCGACGGTCTTCAAGTCGAACACCGAGGAGAAGTGGTACCTCTTCGTCGACCAGCCGAGCTACCACGGCGGCCAGGGCTACCTGCCGCTGGAGTCCACCGACCTCGACTCGGGCGTGTGGACGTCCGTCGACGCCCACCTGCCGAGCAGCCCGCGCCACGGCACGGTCCTGCCGATCACGGCCGCCGAGCACGCCGCGCTCCTCGCGGCGTACGGCGAGCAGCCGCCGGCGCCCGAGCTCGACCTCGCGGTCGAGGTGACGCCGCGCTGCCTGGCGGGCAAGGCGTACGTCGCGGTCCGCGCGACGAACGGCGAGGACGTCCCCGTCACGCTGACGCTCACGACGCCGTACGGCGAGAAGACCGTCGCCGACGTGGCGCCGGGCAAGAACGCCTACCAGTCGTTCGCCGCCCGCGCGACGGCGGTCCCGGCCGGGACCGTCACGGTGACCGGCGTGGCGACCCTCGACGGCCGGGAGGTGCCGGCCACGCGCGAGGCGACCGTCGACGCGCTCGACTGCGCCTGACCGCCGCACCCGGTCCGGCCTCGGCCGGGCCGGGTGCGCTGGACCCCCGGGTGGTGTGCCGGCACCGCCCGGGTCCGGCTCGGCCCCCGTCGCTCCCCGGAGCGGCGGGGGCCGAGCCGTCCCTCCCCGGCGACGGTGGCACGACCCGCGGGTGAACAAACTGGACGGGTGTTCAGTTCAGGCGTCCAGGATGGCAGGATGTCCGTGAACTGGACGCCCGTCCAGTCGGGTTCGGGGGCGACCCAGCGGTGCCCGCCCCGGGCCGGACGAAGAGGTCCCCGCGTGACGACGACCACCCGCAGGCTGCTCGCCGCCCTCGTGCTCGCCGGGTCGCTCGCCGTGCCCGCCGGCACGGCCGCGGCGACGACGGCCGTCATGTCTCCCGCCACGGCCCCGAGCGCCCTGCCCGCGACGGTCGCCACCTCGGTCCCCGACCCCGCCGACGGTGTGCGCGTCAGCGTCGAGATCACCGAGCGCGGCGTGCCGACGGTGCCGCGCGTGGCCGTCGTCGGCTCCGGGCCGTTCGTCGTCGGCGGGAGGCTCGAGCTCCGCGGGACCGGCCTCGCGCCGTCCACCACCTACGAGGTCTGGCTCGAGAGCGATCCGGTGCTCCTCGGCACCGTCACGACGGACGCGGACGGGGCGTTCCTCTTCGTCGGGACGATCCCCGTCGGCACCACCCCGGGCGAGCACCACGTGCGCCTCGTCCCGGTGGGGGGCGGTGCGGACGTGCTGTCCGAGCCGTTCCTCGTGCTCGCCGCACCGGGCGAGCCGCACGAGCCCGGGACGACGACGCCGTCCGGGGCCGGGGGAGCGGGCGGCTCCGGCGGGTCGGCGGCGGGCGGCGGCCCCGGGTCCTCGCGGCCGGGCCTGGCGACGACGGGCACGGGCCTGGGCCTCGTCGCGGCGCTGGCCGGGGCGGCGGTCCTCACCGGGGCGGCGCTGCGCCGTCGGGCGGGCAGGGGCAGCGCGGCCTGAG
>QAPD01000022.1 GCA_003052455.1 Sphaerisporangium cinnabarinum
CCCGGTCGACGGCGGCGGCGACGTCGTGCGCGACGGCGCCGAGCGCGCGCTCGAGGTGCTGGGCCACCAGCGGGTCGACACCGCGCGCGTCGAGGGTCGCGCTCGCGCCGTGCAGACCGAGGAGCGGGACGTCGGACGCGACGGCCGCCACGAGGTGCGTGCCACCCAGCGCGGCGCGCGCGGCGCGCACGACGTCGGTCAGCCCGGCGGGCACGACGTCCGCCACGTGCCCGGACGCCGGCGGCTCGCCCGCGAGCGCGAGGAGAGCCCCGAGGCCCGCGTCGTGGCTCGTGCTGCCCCCGGTCGCGAGGACGACCCGGCCGGGGTCCGACCCCGCCCGGGCGGCGTCGACCGCGAGCGCGAGCAGGTGCCCGACGGCGGCCGACGAGCGGGCGGGCACCGTCGTCGGTCTCCCGTCGGCGTCGACGACGACGGTCTCCCCGGTCGCCGGGACCTGGGACACGTCGACGAAGACGGTCCGGGCCCGCGCGCCCTCGCGCGACGTGGGCGCGCGCCGTCGGACGGCGACCGGGACCTCCCCGCCGCCCGGGCACGGCACGACGCCCGCGAGGACCTCGGGCGCGACGAGAGCGAGGGCGTCGAGGAATGCGGGCCCCGACGCCGCGAGGGGCACGGTGTCCACGGCGCCGCGCGCGGACCACCACGAGGCGACGTCGGCGAGGCTCGGTCCGGCGGCAGACGCCGCGACGTCGCGGCCCGGCCAGGCGCCGTCGGGCACGGGCGGGACGGCGGACCCGGTCAGCAGCACGCGCATGCCCGGATTGTGCCAGCCCGGGAGCGGTCGGCGCGGTCCGGCGGGCCGCGTCGAGGGGCCGTGGGAGGGCCTCTCCGTCCACGCGGCGCTGTGCGACGATGGTCCCGTGAGCACCGGGAGCACCTTGCTGTCGTCCGTGGGCGGTCCGAGCACCGCACGCCAGGGCGGTTTCGTCGAGCCCAGCCCGTCCGCCCTGCTCCTGCTGGGGCAGGGTCGTGACCTCGCGTCCGAGCGGGGCGTCGAGTGCGTGGGCGACCTGCCCGCGCCGAGCGACCCGGACCTCGTGGAGCGCGCCCGCGTGGCGCGCGCCGCGCTGGGCGAGCGCGCGTTCGTCCTGGGCCACCACTACCAGCGCGACGAGGTCATCGACTTCGCCGACGTCACAGGCGACTCCTTCAAGCTCGCGCGCGAGGCGGCCGCCCGCCCCGAGGCGGAGTTCATCCTGTTCTGCGGCGTGCACTTCATGGCCGAGAGCGCGGACATCCTCACGTCCGACGCGCAGCAGGTCGTGCTGCCGGACCTCGCGGCGGGCTGCTCGATGGCGGACATGGCCGCGATCGACCAGGTCGAGGACGCGTGGGACGTGCTGCAGGAGGTCGGCATCGCCGACTCGACGATCCCCGTGACCTACATGAACTCCTCCGCGGCGATCAAGGCGTTCACGGGCCGCCACGGCGGCACGGTGTGCACGTCGTCGAACGCGGAGGTCGCGCTGCGCTGGGCGTTCGACCAGGTGGGCGGCGTGGACGGCACGGGCAAGGTCCTGTTCCTCCCCGACCAGCACCTGGGGCGCAACACCGCGGTGCTCAAGCTCGCGATGTCGCTCGACGACTGCGTCGTGTTCGACCCGCGCAAGCCGAACGGCGGGCTCACCGACGCCGAGCTGCGCGACGCGCGCATGATCCTGTGGCGCGGGCACTGCTCGGTCCACGGGCGGTTCTCGGCGAAGAACGTCGAGGACGTCCGCGCGGCCGTCCCGGACGTCAACGTGCTGGTCCACCCGGAGTGCAAGAACGAGGTCGTCACGGCGGCGGACTTCGTCGGGTCGACGGAGTACATCATCAAGATGCTCGACGCCGCCGAGCCGGGCTCGGCGTGGGCGATCGGGACCGAGCTCAACCTCGTGCGCCGCGTCGCGCGGGCCCACCCGGACAAGCAGGTGCACTACCTCGACTCGACGGTGTGCTTCTGCTCGACGATGAACCGCATCGACCTGCCGCACCTGGTGTGGGCGATGGAGTCGCTCGTCGCGGGGCGCGTGGTGAACCGGATCGTCGTGGACGCCGACGACGCGCACTGGGCGCGCGTCGCGCTCGACCAGATGCTCGCCCTGCCGGGCCTCTAGGCGCACGGGCAGGAGCCGTCGGGGCCCGCGGGACGCCGGGCCGCACGCGGAGGTGGCCATGGGTACGGGCAACGGGACGAACGTCGGGATCTTCGTCTTCGACGAGGCCGAGGAGCTCGACGTCGCCGGGCCGTTCGAGGTGCTGTCGGCCTGGGCCGAGCACTCGGTGCTCAAGCCCCAGGTGTCGACGTTCTCGTGGGACGGCGGCGGCGTGCGGCTCGCGAAGGGCCTGCGCCTGCTCCCCGACCGCTCGGCGGACGACGTCGGCCCCCTCCACCTGCTCGTGTACCCGGGTGGCCGCGGGACGCGCCCGCTGCTCGCCGACCGCGTGCACCTCGAGTGGCTGCGCGCGATGCGGGCGCGCACCCCGGTGATCGCGAGCGTCTGCACGGGCTCGCTCGTCCTCGCCGCCGCGGGGCTCCTCGCGGGCAGGCCCGCGACGACGCACTGGGCGCACTACGACGAGCTCGCGCGGATCGACCCGAGCGTCGTGGTCGACACGGAGGCGCGCTACGTGGACGACGGCGACGTGGTCACGTCCGCGGGCGTGTCCGCCGGGATCGACATGGCGCTGCACCTCGTCGCTCGCCTGGAGAGCCCCGACGTCGCGCGCGCCGTGCGGCGCGGGATCCAGTACGACCCCGACCCGCCGGTCTGAGCGGTCGGCCGGCCTGAGCGGGCCGAGCGCTCAGCGCCGCGCGTAGCGGCCGGTGCGGTGCGCCCAGACGTCGAAGAGGACGGTGCAGAACGGCGGGACGGTCGCGGCGAGCGCGAGGAAGGTCGTCCAGAGCGACCAGCGGACGCGCACGGCCACGAGCACGGCGAGCGCGACGTACACGAGCACGAGCGCGCCGTGGACCGGACCGAAGATCTCCACGCCGCGCTCGGTCGTCCCGGCGACCCACTTGAGGTACATCCCGACGAGCAGGCCGGCCCAGGAGAACGCCTCGGCGATCGCGACCGCGCGGAACGCGCGGACCTGCCACGGGTGCGGGGCGGGCGACCCGGTGTCGGCGGTGGCGGTGGGGCGAGGGGCGGGGCTCGTCGTCGTCACGGCGCGCATCCTCGCACACCGACCTGGAGGGGCGTCCCCCGCCGTCGGCGCCGGATACCCGATACCGCTGGTGCGGGGTAGTAGCCTGCCTCGGTGACCCGCCAGATCCAGCTCCTCGTCGCCAGCACGATGCCGCGCAAGGCCGTGCCGGGCCGCGGCGTCCTCGAGCCGTCCGTCACCCGCATGCGCGTGCGCCCGGGCGACCTCGACTTCTACCTGCACGTCAACAACGGCGTGTACCTGCAGATGATGGACGTCGCACGCAGCAACTTCATCGCCGACCTCGGCGGGTTCCCGCTGCTCAAGGACAAGGGCTGGTACCCCGTCGTCGCGGCGTCGACCATGAAGTACCGCCGCTCGCTGCAGCTCGGGGACCGCTTCGAGATCACGACGCGCGTGCTCGGGTGGGACGAGCGCGTCGTGTACCTCGAGCAGGTGTTCTCCCGCCGTGGGGACCTCTGCGCGCGCGGCCTCGTCGCCGGGCGCTTCCTCGCGCGCGGGTCGGGCGACCGGATCGCCGCGCCCGACGTCGTCGGGCTCCTGGGCGGCGACGTCGCCTCCCCCGACCTCCCGGACGACGTCGCGCGGTGGGCCCGGGCGGTCGACGTCGCGCACCGCGGCTGACACCCAGGGCGCCCTGTACCGGGCGTGGGCCGGGTGCTTCGATGGGTCGGTGACCGCCGACCGAGAGCACGACCACCCAGCGACCGACCCGTTCGACGCGACCATGGTCCCGGCCCTGCCCTGCCAGGACATCGACGAGCTGCGCGACTTCTGGACCGCGCTGGGCTTCGACGTCACCTACCGCCAGCTGCGGCCCAACCCCTACCTCGCGGTGCGACGCGGCGGCGTCGACCTCCACTACTTCGGGCTCGACGGGCTCGCGCCGCAGGACAGCTACAGCACGTGCATCGTCGTCGTGGACGACACGGCCCCGGTCTTCGAGGCGTTCGCCGCGGGGCTCCGCGCCCGCTACGGACGGCTGCCGCTCACCGGCTTCCCGCGCATCACCCGTCCGCGGCGGCGCGCGAACGCGGGCGGCACGACCGGCTTCAGCCTCGTCGACCCGGCGGGCAACTGGGTCCGGGTCGTGCGCCGCTCCCCCGCTGCGGACGCCTCCACGGACACCTCTGCGGACAACGCCACGGACACCTCTCCGGGCGCCGCGGGCGACTCCTCCGCCGGCGCCTACGCCGCACGCCCCGAGGGACGGCTCGCCCGGGCGCTGGACGACGCCGTCGTGCAGGCCGACTCGCACGGCGACCCCGCCCAGGCCCGCAAGATCCTCGCAGGGGCGCTCCGGCGCGCCGGGGAGGACGTCGGCGCCGCCGACCGGGTGCGGGCCCTCGCCTATCTCGCCGAGCTCGCCGCGCGCACGGACGACGCCGCCGCGGCGCGCACATACCTCGACGACCTCGACGCGCTCGCAGGCACCCTCGACCCGGAGGTGCGCGACGCCGTCGGTCCCGCGCTCGCCGAGGCGGCCGACGTGCGGGCGGCGCTCCCCGGCTGACCGGGGAACGCCGCCGCGCGGAGCCGGACGTCGCGGGTCAGGCGACCGCGCCGCCGAGCCGCGCGAGCAGGAGCGCCTCGGCGAGCACCACCTTCTCCAGCTCGCCGAGGTGGACGGACTCGTTCGCGCCGTGCGCGCGCGAGTCCGGGTCCTCGACTCCCGTGACCAGGATCGCCGCGTCGGGGAAGACCTCGAGCAGGTCGGCGATGAACGGGATCGACCCGCCGATGCCGATGTCGACGGGGTCGGTGCCCCACGACGTCGCGAACGCCCACCGCGCGGCGCGCATCGCCTCGGAGTCCGCCGGGGCGAGGAACGGCTTGCCCTGCTCCCCGTCGCGCACGGTCACGCGCGCGCCGAACGGCGCGTGCGACTCGAGGTGCGTGCGCAGCGCCGCCATCGCGGCCGCCGGGTCCTGGCCGGGCGCGAGCCGCACCGAGAGCTTCGCGGTCGCGCGGGGCGTGAGGGTGTTCGACGCGTGCGCGACGCTCGGTGCGTCGAGCCCGATGACGGCGATCGCCGGCTTGGTCCACAGCCGGCCGGCGATGCTGCCCTCGCCCGCGAGGACGGTCCCGTCGAGCAGCGAGGAGTCGGCGCGGAAGTCGCCCTCCGCGTAGTCCACGGTCGGCTCGTCCGCCGTGACCAGCCCGGGCACGGCGACGTTGCCGGCGTCGTCGTGCAGGGTCGTGATCAGCCGCGCGAGCAGCGTCACGGCGTCGAGCACGGGACCGCCGAACATGCCCGAGTGCACCGCGTGGTCGAGCACCGCGACCTCGACCTCGCAGTCCACGAGCCCGCGCAGCGACGTCGTGAGCGCCGGGACGCCGATCTTCCAGTTCGAGGAGTCGGCGACGACGATGACGTCGGCCGCGAGCAGGTCGCGGTGCTGCGTGAGGAACGGCAGGAACGTCGGCGAGCCGATCTCCTCCTCGCCCTCGACGAACACCGTCACCCCGACGGGGAGGTCGCCGATCTCCAGGAGGGCACGCAGGGCGCCGAGGTGGGCCACGACGCCCGCCTTGTCGTCGGCCGCGCCGCGGCCGTAGAGACGGCCGTCGCGCTCGGTGGGCTCGAACGGGTCGGTCTCCCAGGTGCCCGCGTCGCCCGGGGGCTGGACGTCGTGGTGCGCGTACAGCAGGACGGTCGGCGCACCCTCGGGCGCCGGGCGGCGCGCGACGACGGCGGGCGCGCCCTCGGTGCCGTCCTCGGCCCGGGCGCGCAGCACCTGCACCTCGGGCAGTCCGGCGTCGCGCAGGAGCGCGGCCACGGCGTCGGCGCTGGCGGCGACGTGCGCCTGGTCGAACGCGGCGTTCGAGACGCTCGGCACGCGCACGAGCGACTCCAGGTCGGCGCGCAGCGCGGGGAAGAGCCGGGCGACGGTCTCGCGGAGCGTGGTCGCGAGGGCGGCGCCGGGCGCGGGGCCGGTGGGTTCGGGTGAGTTCGTCACGACCAGCACGGTACGACACCGTGCGGCCCCGGACCCGCGCCCGGGCACCCCGTCGGCTCGACTACCCTGGAGGGGTGTTCTCCCGCAACAAGGCCGCCGCGACCCCCGCCGCCCCCGACCCCGTCGAGGAGGCGGCCGAGATCGAGCGCGCCGGCAAGGGCCGCCCGACGCCCAAGCGCAAGGTCTCCGAGGCCGCGAACAAGCGTCCCCTCGTGCCGAACGACCGCCGCGCCGCCGCGAAGTCCGCGCGGGAGAAGCAGCGCGAGATGCGCGACCGCCAGTACCAGGCCATGCAGACCGGCGACGAGCGCTACCTGCCGCCGCGCGACAAGGGCCCGGTCAAGCGCTACGTGCGCGAGTACGTCGACGCCCGCTGGAACCTCGGTGAGTTCTTCCTGCCCGTCGCCCTCGTCTTCATCGTGTTCTCGTTCCTCACGGCGCAGAACCAGGAGCTCGCGTTCCTCACGGTCATGACGCTGTACGTCATCGTCCTGCTGACCGTCGTCGACGGCTTCATCATGTGGCGCCGCCTGCGCAAGCGCCTCCTCGCGAAGTTCGGCGACATCCCCAAGGGCACCGTCATGTACGCGGTCATGCGTGCCTTCCAGCTCCGCCGCGCGCGCCTGCCCAAGCCGACGCACAAGAAGCACGGCGTCTTCCCCGAGTGACGACGGCGCCCGGCGCCGCGAGCGGCCGGGCCCGCGGCTAGGTTGGGTCCATGCCCACCTACCGCTACCTCGGCAACTCGGGTCTCAAGATCTCCGAGATCACCTACGGCAACTGGCTCACCCACGGCTCCCAGGTCGAGAACGACGTCGCGACGGCGTGCGTGCACGCAGCCCTCGACGCCGGCATCTCGACGTTCGACACCGCGGACGTCTACGCCAACACGAAGGCCGAGCAGGTGCTCGGCGACGCCCTCAAGGGCCAGCGACGCGAGTCGCTGGAGATCTTCACGAAGGTCTACTGGCCGACCGGCCCCGGCGGCCCCAACGACACCGGCCTGTCGCGCAAGCACGTCATGGAGTCGATCAACGGCTCCCTGAAGCGGCTCGGCACCGACTACGTCGACCTCTACCAGGCGCACCGGTACGACACCGAGACGCCGCTCGAGGAGACCATGCAGGCGTTCGCCGACATCGTGCGCCAGGGCAAGGCCCTGTACATCGGCGTCTCCGAGTGGACGGCGGACCAGATCCGCGCGGGCCACGCGCTCGCGCAGGACCTCGGGTTCCAGCTCATCTCCTCCCAGCCGCAGTACTCCATGCTGTGGCGCGTCATCGAGGACGAGGTCGTGCCGACGTCGCGCGAGCTCGGGCTCTCGCAGATCGTGTGGTCGCCCATGGCGCAGGGCGTGCTGTCCGGCAAGTACCTCCCCGGCCGGCCGCTGCCCGCGGGGTCGCGCGCGACGGACGACAAGGGCGGCGCACGGATGATCCAGCGCTTCCTCACCGACGACGTGCTCACGCGCGTGCAGAACCTCCGGCCCGTCGCGGACGAGCTGGGCCTGAGCATGGCGCAGCTCGCGATCGCGTGGGTGCTGCAGAACGACAACGTCGCCGCGGCGCTCGTCGGGGCCTCGCGCCCCGAGCAGGTCGCGGAGAACGTCAAGGCGTCGGGCGTCACGATCCCGGCCGAGCTCATGACCCGCATCGACGAGATCCTCGGGGGCGCCGTCGAGCGCGACCCGGGCAAGACGGCGGAGAACGCCCCGCAGGGCCGCGTCGCCTGACGCACGACACCGCACGCGACGACGGCCCCGGCAGCGCGCCGGGGCCGTCGTCGTCTCCTCACCGGCCGGACGCGGGCATGCCTCCCTCGTCCGGCCGGGGGCCTGCGGTCGCGGGGACGGGCTCCCGCGACGCCGTCTCGACGTCCGACGCCGCCCCGGCGGCCGCGCCCTCGAGACCGTCCGTGCGCGCGGGCTCTCCGACGGGCGTGCG
Source organism: Sphaerisporangium cinnabarinum (assembly GCA_003052455.1). Lineage (GTDB taxonomy): Bacteria > Actinomycetota > Actinomycetes > Actinomycetales > Cellulomonadaceae > Cellulosimicrobium > Cellulosimicrobium cinnabarinum. The sequence continues at coordinate 8,078 of QAPD01000022.1, forward strand.
CCCGGCCACCGGGGCGACGAGCCCGCGCGGCGCGAACCACCGCGCCGTGAGCTGCACGATCGGCCCGACGGCGAGCGCGTAGGCGACCGTCGCCCAGCCGAGCGTGCCGCCCAGCGCCCAGCCCAGCGTCACCACGACGACCTCGAGGAGCGTCCGCACGAGCCGCACCGACCAGCCGGTGCGCGCCACCAGGCCGGTCATGAGTCCGTCGCGCGGTCCCGGGCCGAGCCGCACTCCCAGGTAGGCCGCCGTCGCGAGGCCGTTGAGCACGATGCCCCCGACGGCCAGGGCCACGCTCGCGGCGACGCCCGGGTCGGGCACGAGGCGCGTGACGAGCGCGATCGCCGGGTCGATCGTCAGCGTGATGACGACGACGTTCGCCACCGTGCCGATCCCGGGCCGCTGCCGGAGCGGGATCCAGGCGAGCAGGGCCAGCACGCTCAGCGACCCGACGACGACGCCGAACGGGAGCCCCGTGCGGCGGACGACGCCCTGGTGCAGCACGTCCCACGGCATCCCGCCCTGGCCGGCGTGGATCAGCAGCGCCATGGACAGCGCGTAGCCGAGCAGGCCGAGGAGAAGCTGGACGGTGCGACGGGTGGGGCTCATGGGTGTCATCCTGAGCGCCAAGTGGCATCGACATCCATAGCCAATTGCGAGAGAGTGGCCCCATGAGCCTTGCCCCGGCCAGGACGGTCGACGTCCACCGCCACCTGTCCCCTGCTGCCGCCGCCCGGCTCCTCGGCCGGTGGCACGCGGGCGGCCCCGCCTACACCGCCCTCGCCGACGCGCTGCGGGCCGCCGTCCTGGCCGGAACCCTCGCGCCGCACACGCGCCTGCCGTCGGAGCGCGACCTCGCGGCGGCCCTCGGTGTCTCGCGCACCACCACCGCCGCCGCGTACGGGCGGCTGCGCGAGCTCGGGTTCGCGCGCTCGCGCACGGGCTCCGGGACCGTCGTCGCGCTCCCCCGGCCGGGCGCGCGTCGGCCCGCCGACCGCGCGGCCGGCGGGGACGCCCCGCCCGGGCCAGCGCCACGCACCGCGCCGATCGACCTCGCCGACCTGTCGCAGGCCACCTCCGCGGCCCCGAGCGGGCTGCACGCCGCCTACTCGCGCGCGCTGGAGCGGCTCCCCGAGTACCTGTCCGGCGGCGGCTACGAGCCGTACGGCCTCGGCGTGCTGCGCGAGGCCCTCGCCGACCACCACACGCGCCGCGGCACGCCCACCACGCCCGACGAGGTGCTCGTCACCACGGGCGCCCAGCACGCCATCACCACGCTCGCCGACACCCTCCTCGGGGCGGGAGACCGCGCCGTCGTGCAGTCGCCCACGTACTACCACGCGATGGAGTCGCTGCGACGGGCGGGCGCGCGGCTGGTGCCCGTCCCCGTGGGCCGGGGCGACCGCGGGGCGCGAGGCGGCCGCGACCACGACGCGCCGGGCTTCGACGTCGACCTGTTCGACTCGACGCTGCGCCAGGTCGCACCGCGCCTCGTCTACCTCGTGCCGGACTTCCACAACCCGACCGCCTACACCCTCACGCCCGAGGAGCGGGCGGGCGTGCGCGACGCCGCGGCGCGGCACCGGGTGACCGTGGTCGGCGACGAGACGCTCACCGACCTCGACCTCGACGGCGACCCGGACGCCACCGGACCCGTCGTGGAGCCGCTCGCGGGCGACGGCACCTCGCCGTACGTCGTCACGGTCGGGTCGGCGTCGAAGTCGTTCTGGGGCGGGCTGCGGGTCGGCTGGGTGCGCGCCCACCCGGACCTCGTCGCACGCCTCGCGCGCACGCGCCAGTCCGCCGACATCGCCACCGCGGTGCTGGAGCAGCTCACCGTCGTCGAGCTGCTCGACGACGCGGCCGCCGTGCTCGCCGAACGCCGTCGGACGCTCCGCGCGCAGCGCGACCTGCTGTGCGGCCTGCTCGCCCGGGCGCTGCCGCAGTGGCGCGTGGACGTGCCCGAGGGCGGGCTCTCGCTGTGGGTGGACCTGGGGGCACCGGTCGCGCAGGCGCTCGCCGCCGCCGCGGCGGCCGAGGGGGTGCTCGTCAACGCCGGTCCGACCTTCACGCCCGACGGCAGCGCGGCCGACCGGCTGCGGCTGACCTTCTCCCGACCGCCCGAGCAGCTGGAGCACGCCGTGGCACGGCTCTCCGCGGCGTGGGCCCGCGTCGCGGCCTGACGGGCTCCGCGCGTCCGGGTCGGGCGGCCGGCGACCCGGTCAGGGGACGCGCAGCTCCACCGTCGCGGTCGCCTGGCTCCCGTCGTGCAGGAGCCGTGCGGCGGCGGCCCCCTCCGCGGCGAGGCTCCGCCACGTCTCGCCGAGCCACTGCTCGGCGTCGTACTGCGTGGTGAAGACGGGGCTCACCGGAGCCGCGAGGGCGCGCCCCTCGGCGTCGTCGAGCTCCCAGACCCACTGCGGCCGGATCATCGTGCCTCCTTCGCGTCGGCGCCCCGCACGTGCGCGCCCGGCTCCGGGTACCGCGCGAGCGAGCGGTTGATCCGCGCCGCCCACAACGGGCCCTGGTAGAGGAACCCGGTGTACCCCTGCACGAGGTCCGCGCCCGCGTGCAGGTAGTCGCGCGCGTCGTGCGCGGTGGTGATCCCCCCGACGCCGATGATCGCGCGCTGCGGCCCCAGCCGCTCGCGCAGGCGCGCGACGACGGCCAGGCCGCGCGCGCGGACGGGCGGACCCGAGAGGCCGCCGGGGCCGCGGTCGTGCCCGATCGTCGTGTTCACGGCGACGACGCCGTCGAGGTCGAGCTCGTCCACGAGGTCGGCGACGGCGTCGACGTCCTCGTCCGCGAGGTCCGGGGCGATCTTCACGAGCAGCGGCACCCGGTCGACGCCCGCGTCCGCGGTGGCCGCATCGGCCGCCTCGCGCACCGCCACGAGGATCGGCCGCAGCGACTCGACCTCCTGGAGGTCGCGCAGGCCCGGGGTGTTCGGGGACGATACGTTCACCACGAGGTAGTCCGCGTACGGCGCGAGCAGGCCCGCGCTCGTCGCGTAGTCCGCGGCCGCCTCCTCGGCGGGCGTGACCTTCGTCTTGCCGATGTTCGCCCCCACGAGCACGGCCCGCCCGCCCCGCGTCGAGCGCAGGGCCGCGAGCCGGCGCGCGGCCGCCTCGGCGCCCTCGTTGTTGAACCCCATGCGGTTGCGCACGCCCTGGACGTCGAGCTCGCGCCACAGGCGCGGCCGCTCGTTGCCGGGCTGGGGGCGCGCGGTCACGGTGCCGATCTCGACGAACGCGAAGCCGAGCATCGTCAGCCCGCGCACCGCCCGGGCGTCCTTGTCGAAGCCGCCCGCGAGCCCGAACGGCGCCGGGAAGACCTTGCCGAGCACCTCGACGCTCCCCCGGCCCCCCGCCGCGCGGCCCAGGTAGGGCGCGAGCGCACCCTGGACGACGTCGCGCAGGACGGGGACGCGTCCGGCGAACCCGATGAGGTCGAACGCCACGTGGTGGGCCCGCTCGGGGTCCATCCGGCGGAACACGGTGTCGAAGAGGAGTCCGTAGAGGAGCGGGCGGCGGCGGGTCATGCGGCGTCCTCCGGGGCGTCGGTGACAGGGGTGCGGGTGGTGGGGTGCGGGGTCGCCCCGCCGAGACCGGCGGGCCGGGTGCGCCAGAGCCACCAGAGCCCGACGAACGGCAGCACGAGCGGGACGTACCCGTAGCCCTGACCGAAGCCCGACCAGACGGTCGCGCGCGGGAAGGCCTCCGGGTCGGCGAGCGAGAACGCACCCACGGTCAGGACGCCGACGAGCTCGACGCCCACGGCGAGCCACGCGACGCGACGCGCGACCCGGCCGCCGCGCGCGAGGGCGATCGTCGCGACGACGTAGACCGCCGCCGCGAGCGCCGACAGCGCGTAGGCGAGCGGCGCCTCGTGCCAGTCGCGCAGGAGCTGGACCCCGGCACGGGCCGTCGCGGCGAGCGCGAAGATCCCGTAGACAGCGACGAGCACCCGGCCGAAGCCGGCGTTGGTGCGGCGCCGTCCCGACGGCGCGGCCGGGCGCCCGCTCCCTGCGGGCGTCGCCGACGGGTCCGACCCGTCGGGGGCGGCAGGTGCGCTCATGGCGAGGACCTCCAGGTCAGGCGTTCCAGATCTGCCACAGACGCCACTCGAGGAACGCGACCGTGAGCGCGGCGACCGCGAGCACGACGGAGCTCCAGCGCGAGCGCTCCGCGAAGGCCCACAGCGCGGCGACGGGCAGGATGACGAGTGCGGTCACGAGATAGCCCCACAGCAGGACCGGGTCGCTGGGCGCCGTCCCCGTCGCGCCGAGCACACCGAGCACGACCGCCTGCACGAGGATCAGCCCCTCGATCACCGCGGCGCCCCAGAGCTGGCGGAGGATCACCGCGCGGTCGCGTGCGACGAACACGACCGCCCAGGCGGCGAGCGCGACGCACGCCGCGACCACGAGGAGCAGGAGGGGGAGGACCACGCCGCCGAGCGTACCGGGGGCGGTGGGCGGCGCGGGAATCGTCCACAGCCCCGGCGGACCCGGCGTGCGGCCGGGGATAGCATCGCGGGGTGGCTGAACTGACCGTCTCCAGCAAGAATCCCGCCGGTGCCAAGGTCGACGCGCTCGTCGTCGGCACCCACACGACGTCCGACGGCGTCGCGATCGTCGGGGGCGACCTGCCCCGCCCGGTGGTCGCCGCCCTCGAGGACCTCGCACCCGCGCTCGGTATCACGGGCGCCGCCGACGAGGTCCGCAAGGTCCCCGCCGGTCCCGACCTCAAGGCGGGCGTGCTCGTGCTCGTGGGCCTCGGCGCCCGTCGCGCCGACGGCACGTTCGGCGCCGAGGCGCTGCGTCGTGCCGCGGGGGCCGCGCTGCGCGCGCTCGCCGGCACCACGTCGGTCGCCGTCGCGCTGCCCGTCGAGGACGACGCCCAGCTCGCCGCCGTGGCCGAGGGCGCGCTCCTGGGCACGTACACGTTCGCGCGCTACCGCACGGGCGAGGCCGCGACGTCGGCCGGGAGCCGTCCGCCCGCGACCGTCGAGATCCTCGCGGCGAACGCGCGCAGCGCCGCGGCGAAGGCCGCCGTCGAGCGCGCGACCGTCGTCGCCGCCGCGGTCAACGCGACGCGCGACCTCGTCAACGCGGCGCCCAACGACCTGTACCCGGCCGCGTTCGCCGACGTCGCGAAGCAGGCCGTCAAGGAGTCCGGCGCGAAGGGCCTCAAGGTCACGGTGCTCGACGACAAGGCGCTCGCCGCGGGCGGGTACGGCGGCCTGGTCGGCGTCGGTCAGGGCTCGGCGCGCGGGCCGCGTCTGGTCAAGGTCGCCTACACGCCGTCGCGTCCCGCGGCGAAGGTCGCGCTCGTCGGCAAGGGCATCACGTTCGACTCGGGCGGCATCTCCATCAAGCCCGCGAAGGGCATGGAGGCGATGAAGTCCGACATGGCCGGTGCCGCCGCGGTGCTCCAGACCGTCGTCGCGGCCGCGCGCCTGGGCCTGCCCGTGGCGGTCACCGGCTGGCTGTGCCTCGCGGAGAACATGCCGTCCGGCACCGCGCAGCGCCCGTCCGACGTCATCACGATCCGTGGCGGCAAGACGGTCGAGGTGCTCAACACCGACGCCGAGGGCCGCCTCGTCATGGCCGACGGCCTCGTCGCCGCGGTCGAGGAGAAGCCCGACGTCGTGCTCGACGTCGCGACGCTCACCGGCGCCCAGATGGTCGCGCTCGGCAACCGCGTCTCCGCGGTCATGGGCGCGGACGACGTGCGCGCGGAGGTCGTCGCGGCGGCCGAGGCCGCGGGCGAGCAGTTCTGGCCGATGCCGCTGCCCGAGGAGCTGGGCGCGTCGCTGAAGTCGAAGGTCGCGGACCTCGCCAACATCGGCGACCGGTTCGGCGGGATGCTCGTCGCCGGGCTGTTCCTCCAGGAGTTCGTCGGCGAGACGCCGTGGGCCCACCTCGACATCGCCGGCCCGGCGTTCAACGAGGGCTCCGCGCACGGGTACACGCCGGTCGGCGGCACGGGTGTCGCCGTCCGCACCCTGCTCGGCCTGGTCGAGGGCCGCGCCCGCCGCTGACCCCTCTGCCGAGCAGGTGGTCCTGGTGCCTCCGGGCGACCTGACGGACCACGACCGCCTGCTCGGCCCGGCGCGGCGCCGCCCGGTCAGGAGCTCCGGCGCTGCCGCTGGCGCGAGTTCCAGTCCCGCATGCGCTGCGGGTACCCGGTGAAGCGCACGTTGTAGACCGGGACGCCCAGGGAGCCGGCGACGTCGAACGCCGTGCGCTCGTCCGGGACACGTCGACGCGTCCACTCCCCCGTCGTCGCGATGAGCAGGAGCGTCGCGCCCGTGTCCGGCGTGGGCGGCTCGACGTAGGCCTCGACACCGACGCGCGTGCGCACGAACTCCTGCAGGTGCGCGAGCGTCGCGCGGCGGGCGTCCGACGGCGCGGCCGCGCCACCCGCCGACGACGAGGTCGTCGCGGGACGGCGGGAGAACAGGCTGGACAGCTTGGGCAGCCGGGGCACAGCGGCAGGGTACAGCGTGACCCTGGTCATACGGTGGGCGCGCTGTCTCCATCGTCACAGCCGCACGGCCCGGGTTTCGATTGGGGAGCCCGTCCCCGAGGTGCCAAGATGGCTCCCGGAGAACGTTCACGCACCGTGGGTCAGCGGTTCCCGTCCGGCCCGCCGTCGTGCCGTGGACGCCCGCTCTCGCTCTCCCCTCGCTGAAGGAGTCGCACGTGGCCGAACCCGGCACACCATTCGACGTCGTCGTCCTGGGCGGAGGCAGCGCCGGCTACGCCACCGCGCTGCGTGCCGCCCAGCTCGGTCTCGACGTCGCGCTCGTCGAGTCGGGCCGGCTCGGCGGCACCTGCCTGCACAACGGGTGCATCCCGACGAAGGCGCTGCTCCACGCGGCCGAGCTCGCCGACGGCGCCCGCGAGGGCGCGAAGTTCGGCGTGCGCAGCACGCTCGAGGGCATCGACATGGCAGGGGTCAACGCGTACAAGGACGGCGTCGTCGCCGGCCTGTACAAGGGCCTGCAGGGACTCGTCTCCTCGCGCGGCATCACGTTCGTCGAGGGCCACGGGCGCCTCGTGTCGCAGGACACCGTCGAGGTCGACGGCACCCGCTACACCGGGCGCCACGTCGTGCTCGCCACCGGCTCGTACGCGCGGTCGCTGCCCGGTCTCGAGATCGGGGGCCGGGTCGTCACGTCCGACCAGGCGCTGCGGCTCGACCGCGTGCCGAAGTCGGTCGTCGTGCTCGGCGGCGGTGTCATCGGCGTCGAGTTCGCGAGCGTGTGGAGGTCGTTCGGTGCCGACGTCCAGATCGTCGAGGCGCTGCCCCACCTCGTGCCGAACGAGGACGTGGCGCTGTCGAAGGCGCTCGAGCGCGCGTTCCGCAAGCGGGGCATCGCGTTCTCGCTCGGCGACCGGTTCGCCGGCGTCAAGGAGACCGACTCCGGGGTCACCGTCACGCTCGAGTCCGGCAAGACGTTCGAGGCCGAGCTGCTGCTCGTCGCCGTCGGGCGCGGCCCGCGCACCGCGGACCTCGGGTTCGAGGAGCAGGGCCTCACGCTCGACCGCGGCTTCGTGATCGTGGACGAGCGCCTGCACACGGGCGTCGGCAACATCTGGGCCGCGGGCGACATCGTCCCCGGCCTCCAGCTCGCCCACCGCGGCTTTGCGCAGGGCATCTTCCTCGCGGAGCAGATCGCGGGCCTCGACCCGACGCCGATCGTCGAGTCGTCGATCCCGCGCGTCACGTACTGCGAGCCCGAGGTCGCCTCGGTCGGCGTCACCGAGGCCGACGCCGTGGAGACGTGGGGGGCCGACCAGGTCGAGTCCCTCGAGTACAACCTCGCCGGCAACGGCAAGAGCAAGATCCTCGGGACGAGCGGCTTCGTCAAGCTCGTGCGCCGCAAGGACGGTCCCGTCGTCGGCGTGCACATGATCGGTGCCCGCGTCGGCGAGCTCGTCGGCGAGGGCCAGCTCATCGTGGGCTGGGAGGCGTACCCCGAGGACGTCGCCGCCCTGGTCCACGCCCACCCCACCCAGAACGAGGCACTCGGAGAGGCGCACCTGGCCCTGGCCGGCAAGCCTCTGCACGCCCACAACTGACCCCAACGATCGAAGGAGACCAGGCAGGTCATGTCTGAGAACGTGCAGATGCCGGCCCTCGGCGAGTCCGTCACCGAAGGCACCGTCACCCGTTGGCTCAAGTCGGTCGGCGACACCGTCGCCGTCGACGAGCCGCTGCTCGAGGTCTCGACCGACAAGGTCGACACCGAGATCCCGTCGCCCGTCGCGGGCACGCTCGAGCAGATCCTCGTCCAGGAGGACGAGACCGTCGAGGTCGGCGCGAACCTCGCCGTGATCGGCGACGGCTCGGGCGGTGGCGGCTCCGCGCCGGCCCCCGCCGAGGCCGAGGCCGAGGCTCCGGCCCCGCAGGCCGAGCCGGAGCCCGAGCAGCCCGCCGCCCAGGAGGCGCCCGCCGCCCCGGCCGAGCAGCCCGCGCCCTCCGGCGACTCCGCCGGTGGCGGCGAGGAGATCAAGCTCCCGGCGCTCGGCGAGTCCGTCACCGAGGGCACCGTCACGCGGTGGCTCAAGTCGGTCGGCGACACCGTCGAGGTCGACGAGCCGCTGCTCGAGGTCTCGACCGACAAGGTCGACACCGAGGTCCCGTCGCCCGTCGCGGGCACCGTCCAGCAGATCCTCGTCCAGGAGGACGAGACGGTCGAGGTCGGCGCCGTGCTCGCGATCGTCGGCTCCGGTGCCGCCCCGGCCGCGGCCCCCGCCGCTCCGGCCGAGCAGCCCGCGCAGGAGGCGCCGAAGCAGGAGGCGCCGAAGCAGGAGGAGGCGCCGACCGAGGCGCGCACCCCGGCGAGCGAGGCGGACGTCCCCGCGCAGGCCGCGCAGGAGGAGACGCCCGCCCCGTCGACGAGCGCCCCCGCCACCGAGAAGCCGGCCGCGCCGTCGGCTCCCGGTGCGACCCCGGCCCCGGCCGCCAAGGCCGGCGGCACCTACCTCACGCCGCTCGTGCGCAAGCTCGCCGCGGACAAGGGCGTCGACCTCTCGTCCCTCACGGGCACGGGCGTCGGCGGCCGCATCCGCAAGGAGGACGTGCTCGAGGCAGCCCGCAAGGCCGAGGAGGCCAAGGCGGCGCCTGCCGCTGCCGCCCCCGCCGCCCCCGCGGCCGGTGGCGCTCCGAAGAAGGCGTCGGTCCCGGCGGTCTCCCCGCTGCGCGGCACGACCGAGAAGACGAGCCGCCTGCGCAAGCTCGTCGCGAGCCGCATGGTCGAGGCGCTGAACACGCAGGCCCAGCTCACGACGGCGGTCGAGGTCGACGTCACGCGCGTCGCCGCCCTGCGCAACCGCGCCAAGGCGGACTTCAAGGCGCGCGAGGGTGCGAACCTCACGTTCCTGCCGTTCTTCACGCTCGCCGCGGTCGAGGCGCTCAAGGCCTACCCGAAGATCAACGCGACCTTCGCCGAGGACGAGATCACGTACCACGGCCAGGAGAACGTGGGCATCGCGGTCGACACCGAGCGCGGCCTCGTCGTCCCCGTCATCAAGGACGCGGGCGACCTCAACCTCGCCGGCATCGCGCGCAAGATCGCCGACCTCGGCGCGCGCACGCGGGCCAACAAGGTCGGCCCGGACGAGCTCGCGGGCGCGACGTTCACGATCACCAACACCGGCTCGGGCGGCGCCGTCTTCGACACGCCGATCGTCCCGGTGGGTCAGGTCGCGATCCTCGGCACGGGCACGATCACGAAGCGCCCCGTCGTCGTGACGGACGTGGACGGGAACGACACGATCGGCATCCGCTCGACGTGCTTCATCTTCCTGTCCTACGACCACCGCCTGGTCGACGGTGCGGACGCCGCGCGCTTCCTCACCACCATCAAGAACCGCATCGAGGAGGGCGCGTTCGAGGCCGAGGTCGGCCTCTGACGGACCCGCTCCGCGGCACCCGCCGCGGACGGCGCCGGACTGCTCCGACGCCACGCTGACGAGGGCCCCGACCGCACGCCGGTCGGGGCCCTCGCGCGTCCCTCCGTCCGCCCTGCGGGCGCGCCCCGCGGACCGTGCCGAGTCCGCCACGGACCCGTAGCGTGTCCCCCATGGACATCGTCGTGGCGGGCTCGCACGGGCTCATCGGCACCGCTCTGCTCGAACGACTGCGCGAGGACGGTCACCACGTGCGCCGCCTCGTGCGCCGCGCACCGCAGACCTCGGACGAGCACGAGTGGGACCCCGACTCCGGCCGGCTGGACCCGGGCGCGCTCGCCGGGGCGGACGCCGTCGTCAACCTCGCCGGGGCGGGCATCGGCGACCACCGCTGGACGACGGCGTACAAGCGGACGCTCGTCACGTCCCGCACGCGCACCACCGGGCTGCTCGCCCGCACCCTCGCCGGGCTCGACTCGCCGCCACCGGTCTGGGTCCAGGGCTCCGCCATCGGGTACTACGGCGACCGGGGCGCCCAGGTGCTCACGGAGACGTCGGCGTCGGGCGACGGCTTCCTCGCGCGCCTGGTCCGCGAGTGGGAGGCCGCGACCGCACCCGCCGAGCAGGCAGGGGTCCGTGTGGTGCACGCCCGCACCGGCATCGTCCTCTCCCCCGACGGCGGCGCGCTCGGCAGGCTTCTGCCCCTCCTCCGGCTCGGTGTCGGCGGGCGCCTCGGTCCCGGGACCCAGTACTGGAGCTGGATCACGTTGCGCGACGAGGTCGCCGCGCTGGAGCACCTCCTCACCGCGCCCGTGCACGGCCCCGTCAACCTCTCCTCGCCGCACCCGGCGACCAACGCGGAGATCACCCGGGCGCTCGCCCTGGCGCTGCACCGCCCGGCCGTGCTCGCCGTGCCGTCGTTCGCCCTGCACGTGGCGCTCGGCGAGCTCGCGTCCGACATCCTCGGCTCCCAGCGCGCCCTGCCGACCGTGCTCGAGGCGAGCGGGTTCACGTGGTCCGACCCCGTCCTGGAGGACGCCGCGCGCGAGGTCGTCGAGAGCCGCTGACCGGTTCGTCCCTCCGGCGGGCCCAGGGGTCAGGACCCCGCACGCTCGACGACGGGTCGGCCGGGGACTCGGGCACGGTCACCGTGCTTCGACGACGCGCCACCCCGCGTCGGTCCAGCGCAGCACCAGGACGACCGTGGTCCGCGACGTGGCGGGCACCTGGACCTCGCCCGACGCGGTGCGCTGGCTGTGGGCGGCGATCGCGTAGTCCACCGCCACCGTCGCGTCCCCGGCGTCCTCTCCGGCACCGACGACGGGCGGCGTCCCGGGCTCGGCGTACCGGGCGTCGCCGACCTCGGCCCGCGCCCCGACCACGTCCACGCCGTCGAGCACGGCGAGCAGCTCGGCGTCGCGCGCCTCCGCGGGCGAACCGGCGACCACCACCCCGGACAGGTCCCCCGCGCCGTCGGCGAGCAGCGCCAGCCGCCGCGCGGTGAGCGTGCGCGCCGCGCCGAGCGGGTCCGCCCGGTCGAGCGTGGGGTCGGTCGCCGGGTCCGCGGCGGACGCCGTGCGGGTGGTCGCGGGACCGTCGTCGCGCGCGGGCGAGGGCCACGGCATGACGATCGCGAGCGCGACGACCACCGCGACGACGAGCCCCGCGCACCCGACGAGGGCAGCCGTGCGGCCGGTCCAGAGGCGCCGCCGCTCCGGTCGGCGGGCGTGCGCACCGGCCCTCGCCCCACGCCGGAGGCCGGACAGCGACGCTCCGCGCCCCGGGCGGTCCGGGACGCGGCGGACCGTTCGCGCCCCTCGGCGTCCGGCCGGCGCGGCGACCTCGTCGCCGGCCGCGCGCCGTCCCGGCACGCCCGAGGGGGGCGTGCGTCGGCCCGCCAGGGCACCGGCGACGAGGCGGGCGGCGTCCGGCATGGCGATCGGCCGAGGCTCGACCGCGTCGTAGCAGCGCGCGGCGAACGTCCCCACGGCGGGACGGGCGGCAGGCTCGTCGCGGAGCGCGACGGCGAGCTCCGCGTGCAGCGCGGCGAGGGCCCGCGCCTCGTCGGGGTCGAGCGGCGCGGCGTGCGCGGGGTGGCTCGACGTGGGCGGAGGGACGAGACCGAGGACCGTCCGGGCGAGGTCGCGGACGTCGTCCGCGGTCGAAGCCGTCGTGGGCGCGAGGGGTGGGCGCAGCACGACCCTCCCGCCCGAGGTGACGACGACCGACGTGGCGTCCAGGCGACCGTGGCTGCGCCCCTCGCGGTGGAGCGCCGTCAGCGCCTGGGCGACCGGGACGAGGACCGTCACCGCCTCCCCCGCGCGGAGCGGCTCGCGCGCGGCGGCGAGCTCGCCGAGCCGCAGCCCGCCGACGTGGTCGAGGAGGACCGCGAGCGACGACCCGCCCGCCGCCACGACGCCGCGCACCACGGCGAGGTGCTCGTGCTCCTCGCCGAGCCCGCGCAGGTGCTCGACGAGTGCCGCCCGCTCCCCCGGGTCCTCGGGCACCGTGAGCAGCGCGACCTCGCACGCCGTCCCGGCGGCGTCGCACGCGACGGTCCCACCGACCGCGCCTGGCTCTCGCCGCAGCGACCACCCTGCCGCCGCGAGCACCGGCCCGAGGTCCGCGGTGGACGCCCCGGGCGGGCGCGGGCGACGGGACGACGACGGCATGTCCCCATCCCACCGCACGACCCGCCCCCGAGAGCCGTCGTCCACAGGACGGATCTCACCCCGAGCGGGCGCGACGGCTCGGCCGAGCGGCCCGTCACACCTCGAGCAGGCGACCCTCCCGGGCGCTGCGACGCGCGGCGTCGAGGACCTCGGCCGTGCGGGCGGCGTCGCGCGGGTCGACCGGCACGGGGCCGTCGTCGAGCAGCCACGCCGCGACGGCGCGGTAGAAGTCCGCGTGCCCGCCGGGGGCCTGCGGCACGGGCTCACGCTCGCGCCCCCGCGTCACCCAGCCGAGGGTGCCCGCCGGCGCGGCGTCGTCGAACACCTCGAAGGGCGACGCGTCGTTCTCGAACGTCGTGACGACGTACGCGCCCCCCGTGCCGAGCACGCGCGTGCGCGGGCCGGGCGCGCCGACGACGGACCCGGCCCACAGCCGGCTCACGACGGCGTTCCCGTCGGCGTCCGGGGCGTGGTGGAGCACGAGGAACACGTCGTCCTCGGTGGGGGTCGTGTGCGAGCGGAGCTCGGCCCACACGCCGGTGACGGGCCCGAAGAGCTGCGTGGCCGAGTCGACGAGGTGCGGCCCGAGGTCGAGGAGGAGGCCGCCGCCGACGAGGTCGTTCTCCTTCCAGCGCTGCTGCGGCACGGGACGCCAGCGCTCCCAGCGGCGCTCGAACGTGTGGACCCCGCCGAGGTCGCCGCGGTCGAGCACGGACCGCAGCGTGAGCTGCTCCGGGTCCCAGCGGCGGTTCTGGAACACGGTGAGCGGGGTCCCGGCCTCCTCGGCGGCGTCGACGACGGCGCGCGAGGCCGTGGCGCCCAGGGCGAGCGGCTTGTCCACCACGACGGGGACGCCCGCGCGCGCGAGCGCGGTCGCGTGGTCGGCGTGCAGCGCGGACGGGCTGGCCACGACGACGACGTCGTAGGCCGCGCGGTCGGCGAGGAGCGCGTCGACGTCGTCGTGCAGGTGCACGCCGGGCCAGTCCTCCGCGGCCGCGGCGCGGCGCTCCGGCGAGCGCACGACGACGGCCGTGACGACGTGCCCCGCCTCGCGCACGAGCCGCGCGTGGATGCCGCGACCGGCCCCTCCGTACCCGACGATCCCGACCCTGAGCGTGCGTGCGGCGGTGTCCATGCGGACCAATCTAGCCGCGTCGCGGACGGGTGCCCGAGGCGTGCCGGGCGCGGGTCGGAGCACTCCGGGCGACCTGGCAGAATGTGCGCGTTGGTCCGATATGGAGCGCTGCGTACCGTCTCGCGGGGGTCGGGCCGAGAATCGGTTTCGGGAAGGTCGTCCCTTGAGCACCACGAGCCGCCAGGTCCCTCGTCGGAGCGTCCTGCGCTACGTCCTCATCGCCCTGGCGATCGCGATCGTCGTCGCGAACGTCGTCAACCAGCGGTCCGTCGCGGCGGACACCGACCCCGAGCCGGTCGCCGGGAGCGCGCTCGAGGCCCTCGCCGGGCTCGAGGTCAAGGGCCCCGGGCCGGACACCGGCTACGAGCGCGCGCTGTTCGGCCCGGCGTGGGCCGACGTCGACGGCAACGGGTGCGACACCCGCAACGACATCCTCGCGCGCGACCTGGCCGACCTGACCTTCTCGACGCGCGGCGACGTCTGCGAGGTCCGCACGGGCACCTTCGAGGACCCGTACACGGGCGAGACGATCGACTTCCGCCGCGGCAACGCGACGAGCGCGGCGGTCCAGATCGACCACGTCGTGCCCCTGCTCGACGCGTGGCGCAAGGGCGCCCGCGCCTGGGACGACGCGACGCGCCGCGAGTTCGCGAACGACCCCCTCAACCTGCTCGCGTCCGACGGCCCGGCGAACCAGTCGAAGGGCGCACGCGACGCGTCGGCCTGGCTGCCCCCGAACCACGCGTTCCGGTGCCCGTACGTCGCCCGGCAGATCGCCGTGAAGGCGGCCTACGAGCTCTCGGTCACGCCGTCGGAGTCCGAGGCGATGGCGCGCGTGCTGGCGGACTGCCCGGCCGAGCCGCTCCCGGCGGGCTGACCGGGCTCCCCCGGTCCGCGGTCCAGACGCCCGAGGGCGCTCGGCCACCAGGCGCGACGACCGACGTCGTGCACGAGGGCGGGCACGAGGAGCGACCGCACCACGAGGGTGTCGACGAGGACGCCGAACGCGACGATGAACGCGAGCTGGGCGAGGAAGAGCAGCGGGATGATCCCGAGCGCGGCGAACGTGGCCGCGAGCACGACGCCCGCCGACGTGATGACCGACCCCGTGACCGCGAGGCCGCGCAGCACACCGCGCCGCGTCCCGACGCGCAGGCTCTCCTCGCGCACCCGGGTCATGAGGAAGATCGAGTAGTCCACGCCGAGCGCGACGAGGAAGCAGAACGCGTAGAGCGGGACGGCCGGGTCCGCGCCGGGGAAGTCGAGCACGTGGTTGAAGACGAGCGCGGCGACGCCGAGCGCGGCCCCGAACGACAGCACGTTCGCGAGCATGAGCAGGACGGGTGCGAGCACGGACCGCAGCAGCAGGACGAGGATCAGCAGGATCACGACCAGCACGACCGGCACGATGACCCGCAGGTCGCGCTGACCGGCGAGCTGGGTGTCCAGTCGCTCGGCCGCGGCCCCGCCGACGACGGCCTCGGGCGAGACCTCGTGCACGGCGTCGCGCAGCGCCGAGACCGTCTGCACGGCCTCCTGGCTGTCGGACGGCGCCTCGGTGGTGACGTCGACGCGCACCTGCCCGTCGACGACGAGCGGGTCGCCCTGGGCGGGCGCACCGGGGGCGACGGCGGGCTGGTCCGTGACGGGCGTCGCCGCGGCGACGCCGTCCGTGCCCTCGGCCGCCGTGACGACGGCGTCGAGGTCCGCCTCGGGGGCGATGACGGTCGCCGGCTGCGCGGACACGCCCTCGAAGTGCGCGGTGAGCGCCTCCTCGCCCGCGACCGAGTCGACGTCCGCGAGGAACACCTCCGAGTCGCCGGTCCCCTCGGCGTCGAGGGTCGGCACGAACGCCGCGCACGCCGCCAGCACGAGCGCCGTGACGATCCACACGCGCCGGTCGTGGCGTCCGACGAAGCTCGCGACGCGCGACCACACGCCGTGCCCGTCGATGCTGACGCGGTCCTCGCTCTCGGGCGACGCCTCGGCCACCGCCGCCTCGTGGGCCGCGTGGTCGGCGTCGTACCGCGGCATGCGCGGCCAGAACAGCGCGCGGGACCGCTGCCCTGCGACCAGCAGGAGCGCGGGCAGGAGCGTGAGCGCGGCGACGAACGCCGCGGCGATGCCGATCGCGGCGACCGGGCCGAGGCTGCGGTTGGACGACAGGTCGGACAGGAGCAGGCAGAGCAGGCCCGCGATGACGGTGCCGGCGCTCGCCGCGATCGGCTCGACCGAGGCCCGCACCGCACGGCGCAGCGCCGTCGTCGTCGACCGGACGAGGCGCAGCTCCTCCCGGTAGCGCGCCACGACGAGCAACGAGTAGTCGACCGCGGCCCCGACGACGAGGATCGAGAGGATGCCCTGCGACTGGCCGTTGAGGGTCAGCACGTCCGCCGCCGCGAGCTCGTAGACGACGAGACCGGCGAGGGTCAGCGCGAGCACGGCCGTGAGGATGACGATGAACGGCAGGATCGGCGACCGGTAGACGACCGCGAGGATGACGAGCACCGCGCCGAGCGCGACGAGCAGCAGGACGGTGTCGATCCCGCCGAACGCCGTGACGAGGTCGGCGACGAAGCCGGCGGGGCCGGTGACCCACACGTCGAGCGACGTGCCGGCGAGGCCCCCGTCGGCCGCGTCCGCGGCGGCGAGGTCGCGCAGCGCGCCGACGGCGAGCTCGCTCACGCTGCTCTCGTCCGCCCCGATGCGGTCGGACGCGACGGACGCGTCGAGCGAGACGACGACGAGCGCCGCCTCCCCGTCCTCGGACGGCACCACGACCGGGTCGGCGATCGAGACGTCGCCCACGGTCGCGGGCTCGTCGCCCGAGGTCCCCTCGAGCGACGCCCCGGGCACGGCCTGCGCGTAGGCGTCGAGCGCCGCGAGGTCGTCGGGCGTGAGCGCGCTCCCGTCACCGGTCGTCGCGACGACGAGCGCGGGCAGCGTCTCTGAGTCGGTGAACTCCTGCGCGACCTCGGCAGCGCGCGTCGACTCGGCGCTCGCCGGCAGGAACGCCGCGGCGTCGTTGGTCTGCACGCTGCTCAGGCGACCCTGCGCCTGACCGCCCAGTGCGCCGATGGCCATCCAGAGACCGATGACTGCGACAATGATCAGTCCGCGGAGGAACCCGCCCGTCCGATTGCTCAGCATGCTGAGGAATGGTGCCATGGTGGAAGGAGGAATGCACGTTGGAGCTTGCACCGAGGGACCGCACCGGGCCGCACGTCGACCCGGACGTCGGCGACCCCACCCCCAGCGACCCGCAGGAATGGGCCACCGGCCGCCTCCTCTTCGCCGTCGCGCGCCGGATCGAGCGGGAGTGGAACGCGCACCTCGGGCAGTGGGACCTCAACCACGCCGGCTTCCCCGTCCTCATGCACCTGCTCGCCGGGCCGCGGTCCCAGCGCGTCCTCGCGGACGAGTCGGGCGTCACGGAGCAGACCATGAGCCGGATCGTCGCGCGGCTCGAGCGGGCCGGCTACGTGACGCGCACCGACGACCCCGCCGACCGCCGCCGTCGGGCCGTGGCCATCACGGACGCCGGGCGCGCGGCCGGGTTCGCCGCGGCGCGCCGCCGTCCCGCCGAGGACCTCGCGACCCGCGGCCTCGACGACGACCAGGTCGCCGCGCTGCGCGGTGCGCTCCTCACGCTCCTCGAGACCCTTCCGCGCTCACCCGGCGACGAGCGTTAGCCTGGCCCGATGGACCTGCTCGCGCTGCCGGGGATCACGGACTACCACGAGGCCTGGGACCTGCAGCGCGCGGTGCACGACGACGTCGTCGCGGGCACGCGGCCGGACACCCTGATCCTCGTCGAGCACCCGGACGTCTACACGGCCGGCCGCCGCACGAACCGCTCGGACCGGCCCGACGACGGCACGCCCGTCGTGGACGTCGACCGCGGCGGGAAGATCACCTGGCACGGCCCGGGCCAGCAGGTCGTCTACCCGATCGTCCGGCTCGCCGAGCCCGTGGACGTCGTCGCGTACGTCCGGGCGCTCGAGGACGCCGTCATGGCGGTCTGCACGCGCCTCGGGCTCGCGACGATGCGCGTCGAGGGCCGCAGCGGGGTCTGGGTCGCGGCCGACGACACCCGCCGCGAGCGCAAGGTCTGCGCGATCGGCGTGCGCGTCGCGCGCGGCGTGACGATGCACGGGCTCGCGCTCAACTGCGTCCCGGACCTGTCGCGGTTCGAGCGGATCGTCCCGTGCGGCATCGAGGACGCCGACGTGACGTCGCTCACGGCCGAGCTCGGGCGCGAGGTCACGCTCGCCGAGGTCGCGCCGCTCCTCGTCGACGCGCTCGGGAGGGCGCTCGTCCCGCTGCTCGCCGCACACGCCGCAGACACCCCTCCGACCGCGCTCGCGGGATAGGCTGGGGGCTCCAGGGAATCCTCGCGCGCCGGAGTACGGGTGGGTCGGCGCGCGGCTGGACGACCCCGAGGACCTGGACCGCATGACCACCACCCCCGCGCGCGCGACGTCGCGCCCCCGCACCCCCGCACCTCCCCCGCCCGGCGGCGCGCCCGTCCGCACGGGCTACGCCCGGCTCCCGCAGCTCGCGGGCCGCGCGTTCCTCCCCGTCGCGTTCCTCGCGCGCCTGCCGTTCTCCATGCTGACGATCGGCACGCTGCTGCTCGTGTCGTCGACCACCTCGTCGGTCGCGCTCGGGGGCCTCGCGTCCGCCGCGACGGCGCTCGGGACGGCGCTCGGCGGCCCGACCCAGGGCGCGCTCGCCGACCGTGTCGGACAGCGCCGCGTCCTGCTCGTGTGCGTGCCGGTCGCGACGGTCGCCGTGCTGGCCCTCGTCCTCTCGGCCTCCGCGCCGGGTGCCACGGCCGCGGTGCTGCTCGCCGCGGCGGCGACGGGCGCGAGCGCTCCTCAGGTCGGTCCGCTGGCCCGCGTGCGCTGGCTGCGCCTCGCGGCGGACGAGCCGCGCACCGTCGAGGCCGCGATGAGCTACGAGAGCACGGCCGACGAGGTGAGCTTCGTCCTGGGGCCCGCCCTCGTGGGCGTCCTCGCGTCCGCGGGCTCGCCGCAGGTCGCGGTGCTCGCCGCGGCCGGCGGCATCGCCGTGTTCGGTGCCGCGTTCGCGCTCCACCCGACGGCGCGCGCGACCGCGCCGCACGGCACCGGCACCGGCACCGGCGCGCACGGCACGGCGGCCGGTCCCGCGGACGCCGGCGGGACGGCCGCGCTGGTGCGTCGCGAGGCGGTCGTGCTCGTCGGGATGCTCGCCATGGGCCTGCTGTTCGGCGGGACCCAGGCCGCGCTCACCGCGCTCACGCGGGACGCGGGCGTGCCGGGCAGCGCGGGGCTCGTGTACGCGGTCATGGGCGTCGGCTCCGCGATCACCGCGCTCTCCGTGGTCGCTCTGCCCCGTCGCTGGGGACTGCGCAGCCGCTGGATCACCTTCGCAGCAGGGCTCCTGGTGGGCACCGCCGGTCTCGTGCTCGCGGCCGCGGGCGGCTCGTTGACCGCGGTCGTCGTCGCCGTGGCGGCGACCGGCCTGTTCGTCGGGCCCGTCATGGTCACGGTCTTCACGGTCGCGGGCGAGCGCGCGCCGGCCGGGCGCACGGCGTCGGCCATGACGCTCGTGGCCAGCGCGAACGTCGTCGGCGTCGCGATCGGCGCGTCCGGGGGCGGCGCGCTCGCCGACACCGTGTCGACGACGAGCGCGTTCGCGCTCCCGGTCGTCGCGGCGGTCCTGCTCGTCGTGACCGGGGTGTCGTTGACGTCACGTCCACAGGGTGAGCGACGCGCGGGAGACGACGAGCGCGAGCGCGTAGTCTGACCGGAGTCCGGCGTCGTACCAGGGCGCGCACCCGAACGGTGCGCCGCCCGCCCGCTTGGTGGGCGCGACGTCGGCGCTCACTCGCCACGACGACCGGGAGACACCCGTGACGATCGCACCTGAAGGACGGCGCATGCTGCGGGTCGAGGCCCGCAACGCCGCGACGCCGATCGAGAAGAAGCCCGAGTGGATCAAGACCCGCGCGACCATGGGCCCGGAGTACTCCGAGCTCAAGGGGCTCGTGAAGCGCGAGGGTCTGCACACGGTCTGCGAGGAGGCGGGCTGTCCCAACATCTTCGAGTGCTGGGAGGACCGCGAGGCGACCTTCCTCATCGGCGGCGACCAGTGCACGCGCCGGTGCGACTTCTGCCAGATCGACACGGGCAAGCCGGCCGACTTCGACGCGGACGAGCCGCGCCGCGTCGCGGAGTCCGTCCAGGCGATGGGCCTGCGCTACTCGACCATCACGGGCGTCGCGCGCGACGACCTGCCCGACGGCGGCGCCTGGCTCTACGCGGAGACCGTCCGCCAGATCCACGCGCTCAACCCGGGCACCGGCGTCGAGCTGCTCATCCCGGACTTCAACGCGATCCCCGAGCTGCTCGACGAGGTGAACGACTCCCGGCCCGAGGTGCTCGCGCACAACCTCGAGACGGTGCCGCGCATCTTCAAGCAGATCCGGCCCGGCTTCCGGTACGAGCGCTCGCTGTCCGTGCTCACGCGGGCGCGCGAGGCGGGGCTCGTCACCAAGTCGAACATCATCCTCGGCATGGGCGAGACGATCGACGAGGCGAAGGAGGCGCTGCAGGACCTGCACGACGCCGGCTGCGACCTCGTGACGATCACGCAGTACCTGCGCCCCTCGCTGCGGCACCACCCCGTGGACCGCTGGGTCAAGCCGGAGGAGTTCGTCGAGCTGTCGGACGCCGCCGAGGCCATGGGGTTCCTCGGCGTCATGTCCGGCCCGCTCGTGCGGTCGTCGTACCGCGCCGGGCGGCTCTGGGGCCAGGCCATGACGCGCCGCGGCATGGAGATCCCCGCCGCGCTCGCGCACCTCGCCGAGCCGACGACGTCCCGCCAGGAGGCCGCGAGCCTGCTGGCCCGCTCGCCCCACTAGACTGACCGGCATGGCCCGCAAGAACTCGGACAGCACCGGCGCGCCCGCCGCCGGCGAGCAGGTCGCGAAGCAGAAGAAGCCCAAGAAGCAGCGCTGGTACCACCAGGTGTGGGCCGCCTACCAGATGACCCGCAAGCAGGACCCGGCGGTCACGTGGGTCATGCTCGGCGTGTTCGTCGGCATCCTCGCCGTCGCGCTGGGCATCGGCCTGTGGTGGGGCCAGTGGGTCTACACGCTGATCGTCGGCATCCCGTTCGCGGCGCTGGGCGCGATGTTCGTGCTCACGCGTCGCGCCGAGCGCGCCGCCTACCAGCAGATCGAGGGCCAGCCCGGCGCCGCGCGCGCCGCGCTCGGCACGATCCGCCGCGGGTGGACGTTCGACGAGGAGCCCGTCGCGATCGACCCCCGCACCCAGGACCTCGTGTTCCGCGGCGTCGGGCGCGCGGGCGTCGTGCTCGTGAGCGAGGGCCCGCCGCACCGCGCCAAGCGCCTGCTCGACGCCGAGCGCAAGCGCGTCGCGCGCGTGCTGCCGAACGTGCCGGTCACGACGATCCAGGTCGGCGACGGCGAGGACCAGGTGGCGCTGCCCAAGCTCCCCCGCGCCGTCCAGAAGCTCAAGCCGACCCTCACGAAGCCCGAGACGGCGGAGGTCTCCAAGCGCCTGCGCGCGCTCGGCGTCTCGCGCCTGCCGATCCCCAAGGGGATCGACCCGACGCGGGCCCGCCCGGACCGCAAGGGCCTCAAGGGCCGCTGACGCGACACCCGCACACGACGACGCCCGGTCGGCGAGGATCCGTCCTCTGCCGGCCGGGCGTCGTCGTGCGTGGGATGGGGATCCGGCCACCCGTGGTCAGGAGCGGAGATCCGCCCGTGGTCAGGAGCGGACGAGCACCGTGCCCGCGGCGCGGTCGTGCAGGCCACGGCCGTCGGCGTCCCACACGACCGCCGGGATCACGAGGCACAGCAGGACCGTGCGCAGCACGCCGCGGCCGAGACCGACCATGCGCGCCGGCTCGGCGAGACGCCGGACCCGGATCCCCATGACGCGGTGGCCGACGGTGAACCCGAGCGTGCTCACGAGCAGCACGTTCTCGATCGCGAAGACCAGCGGCTGCGACCAGACCGGCAGGGCCGAGATGCCCTCGAAGAAGCCCGGCGCGGCGGGGCGGAAGAAGAGGAACGCGACCAGGGTCGCGAGGACCCAGTCGATGGCCAGCGCGACGACGCGCCGTCCGAGCGTCGCGAGGGAGCCCGGGCCCTCCGGCGGGAGGCCGAGCCGCGCGCCACGACCGCTGTGCTGGTCGCCCGGGGCGCCCTCGAGCCACGAACCCATGTCCTCGCGTGAAACCACGGGACCAGCGTACGTGCCACGCGGTGGACGGGACGGTCCCCCGGCCGCCGGACGGCGGTATCGTGCCGAACGGCACACCGACCCCACGTCGGCTGCCGCGCGCCCTCGTGTCGCACGATCGTCACACGGGGACGCGGGACGTAACACGACCGAAACAAGGGGTACACCGCGGGGAAACCGCCCCGGCCTAGGTTCGTGGGCGCCACGTCAGCGGCTCGTCCGCCGCGCAGCCCGACGGCACCACCCGATCAAGGAGCAACGGATGTTCAACAACGCGGAGGAGGCAATCGCCTTCACGCGGAACGAAGGCGTCGAGTTCGTCGACGTCCGGTTCTGCGACCTGCCCGGCATCATGCAGCACTTCAACATCCCCGTCTCGCAGTTCGACGAGTCGGCGTTCGAGGACGGCCTGATGTTCGACGGGTCGTCGATCCGCGGCTTCCAGGCGATCCACGAGTCG
Organism: Sphaerisporangium cinnabarinum; assembly: GCA_003052455.1. Classification (GTDB taxonomy): domain Bacteria; phylum Actinomycetota; class Actinomycetes; order Actinomycetales; family Cellulomonadaceae; genus Cellulosimicrobium; species Cellulosimicrobium cinnabarinum. Next base: position 30,531 of record QAPD01000022.1, read on the forward strand.
GACATGAAGCTCGTGCCGGACGTCAAGACCGCGTTCGTGGACCCGTACCGCAAGCGCAAGACGCTCGTCGTGAACTTCTCCATCGTCGACCCGTTCACGGGCGAGCCGTACTCCCGCGACCCCCGCAACATCGCGGCCAAGGCCGAGGCGTACCTGCGCTCCACCGGCATCGCCGACACGGCGTTCTTCGCGCCCGAGGCCGAGTTCTACCTCTTCGACGAGGCGCGCTTCGCGACGAACCAGCACTCGAGCTTCTACTACCTCGACTCCGTCGAGGCGGCGTGGAACACGGGCCGCGAGGAGGAGGGTGGCAACCTCGCGTACAAGACGCGCTACAAGGGCGGCTACTTCCCCGTCTCCCCGTCCGACCGCTTCGCGGACCTGCGCGACGAGATGTGCGCGACGCTGGAGAAGGTCGGCCTCGAGGTCGAGCGCGCGCACCACGAGGTGGGCACCGCCGGCCAGCAGGAGATCAACTACCGCTTCAACACGCTGCTGCACGCGGCCGACGACCTGATGAAGTTCAAGTACGTCATCCGCAACGAGGCGTTCGAGGCCGGCAAGTCCGTCACGTTCATGCCGAAGCCGATCTTCGGCGACAACGGCTCGGGCATGCACTCGCACCAGTCCCTGTGGAAGGACGGCAAGCCGCTGTTCTTCGACGAGAAGGGCTACGGCGGTCTCTCCGACCTCGCGCGCTGGTACATCGGCGGCCTGCTCAAGCACGCGCCGTCGCTGCTCGCCTTCACCAACCCGTCGGTGAACTCCTACCACCGCCTGGTCCCGGGCTACGAGGCCCCGGTCAACCTGGTCTACTCGGCCCGCAACCGCTCCGCGTGCATCCGCATCCCGGTGACCGGCTCGTCCGCCGCCGCGAAGCGCGTCGAGTTCCGCGTGCCGGACCCGTCGGCCAACCCGTACCTCGCGTTCGCCGCGCAGCTCCTCGCCGGCATCGACGGCATCAAGAACCGCATCGAGCCGCCGGAGCCGATCGACAAGGACCTGTACGAGCTGCCGCCGGAGGAGCACGCGCAGATCCAGCAGGTCCCCGGCTCGCTCTCCGAGGCGCTGGACAACCTCGAGGCCGACCACGAGTTCCTCACGCAGGGCGACGTGTTCACGCCGGACCTCATCCAGACGTGGATCGACTACAAGCGGGCCAACGAGATCGACCCGATCCGCCTGCGCCCGCACCCGCACGAGTTCGAGCTCTACTACGACATCTGATTCCCTGGTCTGACCCGACCTCGGAGCTCCGCGGCCCCCATCCGTGGTGAGCGTCTCGCGACGCCCACCACGGGCGGGGGCCGTTCTCCGTCGCGCCGGTCGTATGGCGACCACCTGCGAGTCTCTGTCGAGACGCGACGCCGACGCCGCCGGGCTCGACCTGCCGGAACGCGCTCTCGAGCGACGCAAGGAAGCAGCGGGGACGCCGTGGCCGATCGACGCCCGGAGACCGCGCTCGAGTGCTCCCCCGTGTGTCTCGCCCGGGCGAAATGCTGCTGGTCAGGAGCCTGACCGGCTCGGGTAGACTGCCGCCTCACCGCCGGCAGGGCGGTCGCGCCTCGCGCGGACCGGAGACTCAGGGGGAACTCGTGCGAACGCGAGCCGACATTCTGGTGGGCTTCGCCCTCGGTGCGATCTTCTCCGTGTCCGGATGCACCTCGACAGGGACTCCGGTGGAGAGGCCCGTCAGCGATCAAGCACCGACGCCTCCCTCGGCGTCGCCCCGAGCGAGCGAGACCATGTCCGGCCAGGCGCCTGACGGCCCTGACGGCGGGGGCGACCGCACCGGCGGGCAAGGAGCCGAGGTGCCCGGCGAGCAGCCAGAGGGTGGGGAGACCACGGTGACGACGCTCCGACCGTCGCGCACGACGACCCCCCTCGTCGCCCGCAGTGCGTGGCAGGGAGTGTCCGAGCACGGCCCGTGCACACTCTCGCAGAGCACCGATCCGGGCGGCGCCGATCCTCGGGCTGATCAGTACGTGGCATCTCAGGAACTTCTCTCCGCGCTCCGAGAGTCCGACGAGGGGGCTGACCCGTCCGCGCTGCGGAACGTCCTGCTCCCGCTGACGTCGCAGCCGGGCGAGGGGACGGCCGGGGTGAACGCGCTGGCTCAGGACTGGGACGCATCGACCCCGCGAGGCCCTGTGGCAGTCAGGGGCGTCACGCGAGCGATCACCACGCAGAGCTTTGCGGGCGACCTGACGACCCACGTCGTGCAGCTGGCTTTCGAGTGCCCGCAGGTCATCGACGAGTCGGCCTGGACGAGCGCTCTCGAGGACCTGCGGGTCACCGTTCCTGCGCAGCCGGAGACACCCGGCCAGTGGCCTCCGGCCTGAGAGGCGATCGGCCGCGTCGTGGCGGCGCCCTCGAGGTGACCGAGCGGGCTCGTCGGTCCAGGCGCGGATGCTCGCCTCAGCGACTCTTGTCGCGCGGCGGCGTCGCGCGCTAGGTTTGCGAGCGGCGGTAACGATGCCGCCCGCAACAGCAGGGGGATTCATGAGCACTCGCTTCCGGCGCGCCCTCACCACCGTCGTCTCCGTCCTCGCCTCGGCCGTCCTCGCCGTGTCCGTCACCGCACCGGCGGGCGCGGCCACGGGTCCCTCCCCCGCGGGTGCCGACCAGGCCGCGAGCGCCACCGCGTGCGCCGCGACGTGGTCGCCGACGACCGCCTACACCGGCGGGAGGACGGCGTCGCACCACGGGCGGAACTGGACGGCCCGGTGGTGGACCCAGCGCGAGACGCCGGGGTCGACGAGCGTCTGGGTGGACGCGGGCCGGTGCACGGGGGGCGGGGACGACTTCGTGGTGAGCCGCGCGGAGTTCGACGCGATCTTCCCGAAGCGGCACCCGTTCTACACGTACGACGGGTTCGTCGACGCGCTGGGCGCGTACCCGGCGTTCGCCAGCACGGGGACGCCCGAGACCCGGACGCGCGAGGCCGCGGCGTTCCTCACGCACGCGGACTTCGAGTCGGTCGGGCTGCGGTACGTGAAGGAGATCAACGAGGCGAACTACTGGATCAAGTGCGACGACGAGCAGCCGTTCGGCTGCCCGGCCGGCCGGACGGCCTACTACGGGCGGGGGCCGATCATGTTCAGCTGGAACTTCAACTACAAGGCCGCCGGCGACGCCCTGGGCATCGACCTCCTCAACGACCCGTGGCTCGTCGAGGAGGACCCGTCCGTCGCGTGGCAGACCGCGCTCTGGTACTGGAACACCCAGAACGGGCCCGGCGTGATGACGTCGCACCAGGCGATGGTGTCCGGCGCGGGCTTCGGCCAGACGATCAACTCGCTCAACGGGGCGCTCGAGTGCGGCGGCGGAAACCCGGCGTCGGTGCAGTCGCGCGTGGACCGCTACGTGCGGATCACCGAGGTGCTGGGCGTGGCCCCGGGCTCGGGCCTGACCTGCTGAGCGGTCCGGACCGCGGCGTGGGCGGCCGGTCGGCCGCAGCACGTCCGGCGGCGTGAGCGGCGGGTGCGGTGCACGCAGGGGGCGCACCGCACCCGCCGGTCAGCCGCCGACCCCGGCGGCCAACGGCGTGTCCTCCGCCCCGGACGCCGAACCGGCGTCGGGCGCAGACGCAGGCGCGGGCGCAGGCGCAGGCGCAGAGGCAGGCTCTGGCCGCACGACGTGGGACGACGGCAGCCCCGCGCCGGGGCGGAACCCGGCGTAGTGCTCGGCCTCCGCGCGGGCGCACTCGTCCTGGTAGACGTGCCCGCCACCGAGGTACACGGCGATCTCCTCGCGCTTGCCGGGCACGTTCCCGCCGACGAACCAGGCGCCCGCCTTCCTGCCCTCCTCGTACATGACGGTCGCGCGGGCCGCGCGCTCGGTCTCCGCGCGCCACCACTCCTCCGCCTCGGGCGTGGCCTCGAGCCGGTCGACGCCGTGCTCGCGCGCGTACGCGAGCGCGCGCTGGAGCCACTGCGCGCCGCGCTGGACCGGCACCGTGAGGTTGGACAGCGGCGTCTGTGGCCCGAGCGACATGAAGAAGTTCGGGAAGCCGTGGACGGAGATGCCGAGGTAGGTGCGCAGACCGTCGCGCTCCCAGCGCTCGCGCAGGGTGATGCCGTCCCGCCCGACGACGTCGAACGCGGTGAGTGCCCCGGTCATGGCGTCGAAGCCGGTGGCGAGCACGAGCACGTCGAGCGCGTGCTCGACCTCCCCCACGACGACCCCGCGCGGCGTCACGCGCGTGATCGGCGTGGCGAGCACGTCGACGAGCTCGACGTTCGCGCGGTTGTACGCCGCGTAGTAGCCGTGGCCCGTCGGGGGTCGCTTGCCCAGGAAGCGGTACGTCGTCGGGCTCAGCAGGCGGGCCTTCCGCGGGTCCTCGACGACCTCCCGGATCTTGCCGCGCAGGAACTCGGACGCGAGCTCGCTCGCCTCGGGGCTGGACACGAGGTCCGTGAAGCACTCGTTGGCGAACCGGAAGCCGCCCGCCTCCCAGCGGGACTCGAAGACCCGACGGCGCTCGTCGTCGTCGACCTCGAGCGCGGACCGCGTGGGGATCTCCATGGGGACGCCGAAGGGATGGCGCACGGCGCGCTCGAAGACCTCGTCGTACCGGGCGCGCAGGGCGGTGAGCTCGTCGGCCGTGACTGCGGGGCTCGTCGTCTCCAGCACGTAGTTGGGGGTGCGCTGGAAGACGGTGACGTGCTCCGCAACCGCCGCGAGCTCGGGCAGCATCTGGATCCCCGAGGCTCCGACCCCGAGCAGGCCCACGCGCTTGCCCGTCAGGTCGACGCCCTCGTGCGGCCAGCGGGCCGAGTGGTGGACCGGCCCGGCGAACGTGTCGAGCCCGGGCAGGTCCGGGTACAGGGGCCGGGAGAGCAGGCCGGTCGCGGAGACGACGTACGTCGCGCGCAGCCGCGAGCCGTTCGCGAGGGTGAGCGTCCAGAGGTTCGTCGCGTCGGAGTGCTCGGCCCGCTCGACGACGACGCCGAGCCGGATGTCGCGGCGCAGGTCGAGGCGGTCGGCGACGAACTCGAGATAGGCACGGATCTCCTCGCCGCGCGGGTAGCGCTCGGACCAGTCCCACTCCTCGCGCACCTCGCGCGAGAACGAGTACGCGTACGCGAGGTACTCGGAGTCGGTCCGCACGCCCGGGTAGCGGTTCGCCCACCAGGTGCCGCCGATCCCGTCGGCGGCGTCGACGACGAGGACGGACAGACCGATCTCGCGCAGGTGGTGCAGCATCGCCAGGCCCGAGTAGCCCGCCCCGATGACGACCGCGTCGTAGAGCGCGCCGTTCGTGGTCTTCCCCATGGACGACTCCCCCGTGTCAGGTGCGTCGTCGCAGGCCCGGTGCCCGCGCGACGCGGTATACCGTGCCACGACCTGCGACGTCGTGCCAGGGTGACCGCGGGACGGTCGTCGCTCGCGCTCAGAACGGCCAGACGAGCGGCACGTACAGGACCGCGGCCGCGAGGAAGACGAGGGCGAGCGGCAGGCCGAGGCGCCAGTAGTCGCCGAACCGGTACCCGCCGGGCTGCAGGACCATGAGGTTGACGGGCGTGGCGATCGGGGTGAGGAACGCCGCCGCACCGGCGACGGTGAGCGCCATCATGAACGGCAGCACGCTCACGTCGAGCGTCTGCGCGAACGACACCGCGACGGGCGCCATGACGAGGACCGTCGCGACGTTCGAGATGAACTGCCCGAGCACGAGCGTGAGCACGCACACCACGAGCAGCGCGAGGCGTGGCGACCCGTCGCCCGTGAGCCGGAGCACGAGGCCGGCGATCGCCTCCGCCGCCCCGGACGAGACGAACGCCGCGGACAGCGGGATGAGCGCCGCGATGAGCACGACGGTGTCCCACGAGATCGCGCGGAACGCCTGCGGCACGGTGACGACGCCGGTCACCACGAGGGCGCCCGCGGCGAGCAGGCCGACGATGACGGGCGGGACGACGCCCGTCGCGAGCAGCACGATGGTCACGACGAGCACGGCGAGGCAGCGCCGCCACCCGCGGCCCAGCGGGACGCCGCGCTGGAGGCTGCGCGCCGAGTCGACCGCGAGGACGTCCGGCGACTGCGTGTACCGGTGGAGCGCGTCCCACGGACCGCGCACGAGCACGGCGTCGCCGGGCTGGAGGGTCAGCGTCCCGGACGCCCGCTCGGCGTCGGACGCCGACGGGTGCCCCTCTCCGCGGCGCAGGGCGACGACGACGAGCCCCTCGTCACGCGTCGTCATGCCCGGGCTGACGGTGCGCCCGACGAGGGACGAGCGCGGCGCGATGACCACCTCGACGACCCCGGTGCCGCCGGTGAACAGGCGACCGGTGTCGAGGTCGGGCGTGTAGCTCTCGCGCCACGAGCGCACGCGCTCGCGCGGGTCGGTCGCGGTGTCGGCCAGGTGCTCGGGCACGCGCTCGGGCAGCAGCCGGTCGCCGAGCGTCACGACGAGCACGGCCGTGGCGAGGACGAGCGGGACGCCGACGAGCGCGAACTCGAAGTAGCCGAACTCGCGGCCGCCGGCCTCCGCCGCCGCCTCGGAGACGATGATGTTCACGGGCGTGCCCGTGAGGGTGAGCAGCGACCCCGCGCCGGCGGCGAACGCGAGCGGGATGAGCATGCGCGACGGCACGATGCCGGCGCGCGCCGCCGCGACCACCGCGACGGGGAGCAGCGCCGCGACGGCGCCGTTGATGCTGATGACCGCCGCGAGCAGCGCCGCGACGCCCACCATGAGCGTGAGCAGGCCCGCGCGCCCGAGCGACGCGCGCCGCTCGAGCCACTGCCCGATCCACGCCGTGACGCCGGTCGCGTCCAGCGCCTCGCTGAGCACGAAGAGCGACGCGATGAAGAGCACGATCGGGTCGCTGAAGCCGCCCAGCGCCTCGTCGAGCGGGAGCACGCCCGTCGCCCACAGCGCGACGGGCACGAACAGCGCGACGACGACGAGCGGCAGGCGGTTCGTCATGAAGCCCACGACGGCGAGCGCCAGGATCGCGAACGTGGCGACCAGCGGGTCGATCATGGGGCCCCCTCTCGGACGTCGTCAGGATGCCACGACGGCCCGGACGACGAGGCGGGCGGAATAGTGACGCCGCGGGTGCGTTGTCGATGACCATGACGACTCTCGGGATCATCGGCGCAGGCAACATCGGCTCCCAGGTGGCGCGGGCCGCCGTCGGGCAGGGGTACGACGTGGTCATCGCGAACTCGCGCGACCCCCGCACGCTCGACGACCTCGTGGCGGAGCTCGGGCCGCGGGCGCGCGCGGCGACCGCGGAGGAGGCGGCGCGGGCCGCCGACGTCGCCGTCGTGGCGGTGCCGTTCCACGCCTACCGCGACGTCCCGGTCGAGCCGCTCGCGGGGAAGATCGTGCTCGACACGAACAACTACTACTGGGAGCGCGACGGCCACGTCGAGGCGCTCGACCGCGGCGAGACGACGTCGTCGGGCCTGCTCCAGGAGCACCTGTCGGCGTCGAAGGTGGCGAAGGCGTTCAACCACATCCAGGCGCCGCACATCACGACCGACGGCACGCCCGCCGGGACGCCGGGGCGCCGCGCGCTGGCGACGTCGAGCGACTTCCCCGAGGCCGCCGCGTGGGTCGAGCGGTTCTACGACGAGCTCGGCTTCGACAGCGTCGACACGAGCCCGCTCGCGGAGTCGTGGCGCGTCGAGCGCGACCGCCCCGCGTACGTCGCGCGGCAGGACGCCGACGAGCTGCGGGCCAACCTCGCACGCGCCCCGCGCACGATCTGACCGTCCCCGCACGGCCCCCGGTCAGTCCTCGCCGTAGAAGACGCGCTCCATGACGGTGCGAGCCCGGCGGGCCGTGCGGAGGTAGTGCTCCTCCAGCTCGGCGCCCGTGTCGACGCCCGGCAGGTCGAGCACGCGCGCGAGGCCGTTGAGCGCGAAGCGGTCGTGCGGCAGCACGTCCACCGTCGTGCCCGTCGTGCGCCCGGACCACAGCACGAGCGCGCTGCGCAGGCGCGACGCGAGGTGCCACGCCTCGCCGAGGGTCGCGGCGTCGTCGGGGTCGACGAGCCCGACGTCGACCGCGGCGTCGAGCGCGTCCACCGTGGACGTGGTCCGCAGCGCGGGGACCTCGTGGGCGTGCTGGAGCTGGAGGAGCTGGACGGTCCACTCGACGTCGGAGACCCCCCCGCGCCCGAGCTTGAGGTGCCGCGACGCCTCCACCCCGCGCGGGAGCCGCTCCGCCTCGACCCGGGCCTTGATGCGCCGCACCTCGCGCACGTGCGCGAGGTCGAGACCTCCGGCCGGGTAGCGCCGCTCGTCCACGACCCGGGTGAACGCCTCGCCGAGCCCGGCGACGTCGCCCGCGACGGGCCGCGCGCGCAGGAGCGCCTGTGCCTCCCACACGCTGGACCAGCGCTCGTAGTACTCGGTGTACGACGCGAGCGAGCGCACGAGCGGGCCGTTGCGCCCCTCGGGCCGCAGGTCGGCGTCCACGGGCAGCGCGGGCTCCGGCCCGACGGCGGACAGCAGCTGCCGCAGCCGCGTCGCCGCGGCGAGCGCGTACGCCTGGGCGGCGTCGCCGGCAGCGCCGGGCGCCGGGTCGTGCACGAACATGACGTCGGCGTCCGAGCCGTAGCCCATCTCCCGGCCGCCCAGGCGCCCCATCGCGACGACGAGCAGCCGCGACGGCGCGGACGACGGGTCCGGCGCGTCGTAGCCGAGCTCGTCGCGCGCGACGAACTCCGCGACCCGGAGCGCGCCCGCGAGCACGACGTCCGCGGCGTCGGAGATGCTCCGCGCGGCGTCGACCGGGTCGACGACGCCGAGCAGCTCGGCGGCGCCCGTGCGCGCGAGCTCGCGTCGGCGCACGGCGCGCAGGCTCACCGTGGCCGGCTCGACCTCGTCGGCGCGCGTGAGGATCGCGTCGGTCTCCGCCGCGAGGCGCTCGATGCCGCGCGGGACGAGGTCGGCGTCGCCCGCCAGCCAGCGCACGGACTCGGGCGAGCGGCCGAGCGCGTCGGCGATGTAGCGCGAGTTCGACAGCAGGTGCGCGAGCCGCTGCGCCGCCGACCCGGAGTCGCGCAGGAGCTGGAGGTACCAGTGCGTCGTGCCGAGCGTCTCGGAGAGCGTGCGGAACGCGAGCAGCCCGGCGTCCGGGTCCGCACCCTCGGCGAACCAGCCGAGCATCACGGGCAGGAGCTGGCGCTGGATGGCGGCACGGCGGCTCACGCCCTCGATGAGCGCGGTGACGTGCCGCATGGCGCCGGCCGGGTCGCGGTAGCCGATGGCGGCGAAGCGGGCCTTCGCGGCCTCCGGCGCCAGGCTCACCTCGTCCGGCGAGAGCTGCGCGACGACCGGCAGGAGCGGCCGGTAGAAGATCTCCTCGTGCAGGCCGCGCACCTCGCGCCGCGTCGCGCGCCACCGCTCGGTGAGGCCCTCGGCGCCCTCGGTCCGCATGCCGAGGGACCGGGCGAGACGGCGCAGCTCGTCGTCGGCCGTCGGGAGCAGGTGCGTGCGCCGGAGCCGGAAGAGCTGGATGCGGTGCTCGAGCGAGCGCAGGAAGCGGTAGCAGACGCCGAGCCGGGCCGCGTGCTCGCGCCCCACGTACCCGCCAGCCGCGAGCTCGGCGAGCGCGGTGAGGGTGCTGCGGCTGCGGATCGAGTCGTCGGACCGCCCGTGCACGAGCTGGAGCAGCTGCACCGTGAACTCGACGTCGCGCAGGCCGCCCTTGCCGAGCTTGAGCTGGCGGTCCGCCTCCGCGGCGGGCACGTGGGCCTCGACGCGGCGGCGCATCGCCTGCGAGTCCTCGACGAAGTTCTCGCGGCCCGCCGCCGACCACACGAACGGGGCGATCGCGTCCTCGTACGCGCGCCCGAGGTCGCGGTCGCCCGCGACGGTGCGCGCCTTGAGCAGCGCCTGGAACTCCCACGTCTTGGCCCAGCGCTCGTAGTACGCGACGTGGCTCGCGAGCGTGCGCACGAGCGGGCCCTGCTTGCCCTCGGGTCGCAGCGCGGCGTCGACCTGCCACAGGGCGGGCTCGCCGGACGTGCCCGAGCACACGCGCGCGAGGCTCGTCGCGAGGCGCGCCCCCACGGTCGTGGCGTACGCCTCGTCGAAGCCCTCGGCGGGCTCGACGACGTAGATCACGTCGACGTCGGAGACGTAGTTGAGCTCGCGCGCCCCGCACTTGCCCATGCCGACGACCGCGAGGCGCACCCCCGCGCCGTGGTCGTCGAGCTCCGCGCGCGCGACGGCGAGCGCGCCCTCGAGCGCGGCAGCCGCGAGGTCCGCCAGCGCGGCGCCGACCGCGGGCATGCGCGTCAGCGGGTCGGTCACGGTGAGGTCCGTCGCCGCGATGCGCAGGATCCGCTCGCGGTAGGCGCGGCGCAGCGCGTCGACCCGCTCGGGCCCCGGCTCGTCCGCGACCGGGACGGCGGCGTCCGGGTCGGCGCCCACGGCGCGCAGGAGCTCGGCCCGCACGTCGCCCGCGGCCACCCCGGTGCCCGGCGCCGGGTCCGCGACGACCTCGAGCAGCGCAGGGCGCCGCACGACGTCGTCGCCGAGCGCGACCGACGCGCCGAGCACCGCGAGCAGACGGTCGCGCGCCGGGCCGGGCCGCAGGGTGCCGCGCGCGAGGTCCGCGAGCGCACCGCGCGCCTCGACGTCGGGGCGCAGCGCGCCCGCGAGGCGCACGACCTGCAGGAGCGCGAGGTCCGGGTCGGCGGCCTGGCCGAACGCGGCGAGCAGCTCGTCGTCGACGACGCCCGCCGGGTCGGCCGCACCGGCCTCCGGACCGTCGTCGTCGGGCCGGGCACCGGGGTCGAGCAGCAGCGCCAGGTCCGGGTCCGCGAGCAGGCCGGCCGAGCGCGTGATGTCGGCGAAGCCGAACCGCGCGAGCCGACCCGTGAGCGTGGGCCGGCGGGAACCGCCGGACCGACCGGACGTCGTCGTGGACCCGCTCACAGGACCTGGAGGAACCGCTTCAGCTCGAACGGGGTGACCTGCGCGCGGTACGCGTCCCACTCCTGGCGCTTGTTGCGCAGGACGAAGTCGAACACGTGCTCGCCCAGCGTCTCGGCGACGAGCTCGGAGCCCTCCATGATGCGGATCGCCTCGTCGAGGGACTGCGGGAGCGGCTTGATGCCGAGCGCACGACGCTCCGCGTCCGTGAGCTCCCAGACGTCGTCCTCGGTCTCCTCGGGGAGCTCGTAGCCCTCCTCGATGCCCTTGAGCCCGGCCGCCAGCATGACGGCGAACGCCAGGTACGGGTTGGTGGCCGAGTCGAGCGCGCGGTACTCCACGCGGCTCGAGTTGCCCTTGCCCGGCTTGTACATGGGCACGCGCACGAGCGCGGAGCGGTTGTTGTGGCCCCAGCACACGTAGCTGGGGGCCTCGGCGCCGCCCCAGAGGCGCTTGTACGAGTTCACGTACTGGTTGGTGATCGCGGTGATCTCCGCGGCGTGGACGAGCAGGCCCGCGATGAACTGGCGCGCCGTCTTGGACAGCTCGAACTGCGCGCCGGGCTCGTGGAACGCGTTGCGGTCGCCCTCGAAGAGCGACAGGTGCGTGTGCATGCCCGAGCCGGGGTGGTCGGCCATCGGCTTGGGCATGAACGACGCGAACACGCCCTGCTCGAGCGCGACCTCCTTGACGACCGTGCGGAACGTCATGAGGTTGTCGGCCGTGGTCAGCGCGTCGGCGTAGCGCAGGTCGATCTCGTTCTGCCCCGGCCCCGCCTCGTGGTGGGAGAACTCGACGGAGATGCCCATGGACTCGAGCATCGTGATCGCGGCGCGCCGGAAGTCGTGCGTGCTCCCGCGCGCGAGGTGGTCGAAGTACCCGCCCTGGTCGACCGGGACGAGCGGCGACCCGGCGTCGGCCGGCTGGTTGAACAGGTAGAACTCGACCTCGGGGTGCGTGTAGAACGTGAACCCCTTGTCGCTCGCCCGGGCGAGCGCACGCTTGAGGACGTTGCGGCTGTCCGCGAGGGACGGCTCGCCGTCGGGCGTGAGGATGTCGCAGAACATGCGCGCGGTGCCGTGCCGCTCGCCGCGCCACGGGAGCACCTGGAACGTCGTCGGGTCCGGCTTGGCGATCATGTCGGCCTCGTACACGCGTGTGAGGCCCTCGATCGAGCTGCCGTCGAACCCGATCCCCTCGGCGAACGCCGACTCGAGCTCCGCCGGCGCGATCGCCACCGACTTGAGCATGCCGAGCACGTCGGTGAACCAGAGCCGGATGAAGCGGATGTCGCGCTCCTCGACCGTGCGGAGCACGAACTCCTGCTGCCTGTCCATGCGGTACATCCTGCCTGATCCGTGTGACGAACGGGTGACACGGTCGTGTCCTGGACGTCGTGCCGCGGGGCGGCCCCCCGGACGAGCCGTCCCCCCTGCTCGTCTAGGGTGGACGCATGGCTGATCTGCGCGTCGCGCTGGCACAGGTCGACACGTGCGTGGGGGACCTCGACGGCAACGCCGCCCTGGTCCTCGAGCGCACCCGGGAGGCCGCGGCCGCGGGCGCGCAGCTCGTCGCCTTCCCGGAGATGACCCTCACCGGCTACCCCATCGAGGACCTCGCGCTGCGGGCGTCGTTCCGGCGCGCGGCGTGGGACGCCGCCGCGGGCATCGCGGCCCGGCTCGACGCCGAGGGGCTGGGCGCCGTCACCGTCGTGCTCGGCACCGTGGGCACCTCGGGCGCGCCGCGCGGTGCGGGCGCCGCGGAGCGCGAGGCCTCCGGCTCCCCCGCCGACCTCCCGACCAACCGCGCCGTCGTGCTGCGCGACGGCGTCGTGCAGGCCGCGTACGACAAGCACCACCTGCCCAACTACGGCGTGTTCGACGAGTTCCGCATCTTCGCGCCCGGCGAGACGACGACGGTCGTCGAGGTCGAGGGGCGCCGCGTCGGCATCGCGATCTGCGAGGACATCTGGCAGGACGGCGGCCCCGTCGCCGAGATGGCGACGCTCGACGAGGCGGGGAACGGGCTCGACCTGCTGCTCGTGCTCAACGGCTCCCCGTACGAGGAGGGCAAGGGGCACGTCCGCACGGACCTCGCCGCGCGCCGCGCGCGCGAGGTGAGCGCCCCGGTCGCGTACGTCAACCTCGTGGGCGGCCAGGACGACCTCGTGTTCGACGGCGGCTCGTTCGTCACCGACGCCGCGGGCACGGTGGTCGCGTCGTCGCCGCAGTTCGTGGAGGACCTGCTCGTCTGGGACCTCCCCGCCGACGGTGCCCCGCGCGGGCCGCGCGCCCCCGAGCTGCACCCGGACGAGGAGGTGTACCGGGCCTGCGTCACGGGCCTCGCGGGCTACGTGCGCAAGAACGGCTTCCGCTCGGTCGTGCTCGGCGTCTCGGGCGGCATCGACTCGGCGCTCACCGCCGCCGTCGCCGCGGACGCGATCGGGGGCGAGAACGTCGTCGGCGTCTCGATGCCGTCGCGGTACTCGTCGGACCACAGCAAGGACGACGCGGCCGACCTCGCGAAGCGGCTCGGCGCCGACTACCGCGTCCAGCCCATCGCGCCCATGGTCGAGGCGTTCCAGGGCGAGCTCGCACTGGAGGGCGTCGCGGAGGAGAACCTCCAGGCGCGCGTGCGCGGCGTGATCCTCATGGCGATCTCCAACCGCGAGGGCCACCTCGTCATCGCGCCCGGCAACAAGTCCGAGCTCGCGACCGGGTACGCGACGATCTACGACGCCGGCAGCATCGGCGGGTTCGCGCCGCTCAAGGACGTCGACAAGTCGCGCGTGTGGCAGCTCGCGCGCTGGCGCAACGACGCCGCGCTCGACCGCGGCGAGATCCCGCCCATCCCGGAGTCGTCGATCACCAAGCCGCCGTCGGCGGAGCTGCGCCCCGGCCAGACCGACCAGGACTCGCTGCCGCCCTACGACCTGCTCGACGAGGTCCTCGACGCCTACATCGAGCACGCCGAGGGACGCGCCGAGCTCCTCGCCCGCGGGTTCGACCCCGAGGTCGTCGACAAGGTCGTGACGCTCGTCGACCGCGCCGAGTGGAAGCGTCGCCAGTACCCGCCGGGCCCCAAGGTCACGGCGCTCGCGTTCGGCCGCGACCGCCGTCTGCCGATCACGAACCGCTGGCGCGAGCCGCTCGCCTGACGACGGCGGCACCCCGCGCGTCGTCCGCCCCCTCCCGCACCCAGGAAAGGCCGTCATGTCTGCTCACACCGCCCCCGAGCCCGCCGCGACCGGCGGCACGGGACCGCGCCGCGTCCGCGTGCACCACCTCGCCGAGGCCAAGGAGCGCGGCGAGAAGATCACCATGCTCACCGCCTACGACGCGGTGACCGCGCGCATCTTCGACGACGCGGGGATCGACATGCTGCTCGTCGGCGACTCGATCGGCAACACGATGCACGGTCACGCGTCGACCCTGCCCGTCACGGTCGACGACCTCGTCCCGCCGGCCCGGGCCGTCGCCCGCGCCGCGCGCCGCGCGTTCACCGTCGTGGACCTGCCGTTCGGCTCGTACGAGGCGGGCCCGGAGCAGGCGCTCGCGACCGGCGTGCGGTTCCTCAAGGAGACGGGCGTGAGCGCGGTCAAGCTCGAGGGCGGCCGACGCGTCGCGGCGCAGATCCGTGCGCTCACGGACGCGGGCATCCCCGTCGTCGGGCACCTCGGCTTCACGCCGCAGTCCGAGAACCTGCTCGGCGGCCCGCGCGTCCAGGGGCGGGGCGACGACGCCGCGGAGCGCCTCAGCGAGGACGCGCTCGCCGTGGCCGAGGCGGGCGCCGTCGCGGTCGTGCTCGAGATGGTGCCGGTCGAGGTCGCCGCACGCGTCACCGAGATCCTGCGCATCCCCACCATCGGCATCGGCGCGGGCGCGGCGTGCGACGGCCAGGTGCTCGTGTGGACCGACATGGCCGGGATGACGGACTGGTCGCCCCGGTTCGCCAAGCGCTACGCCGAGATCGGCGCCGCGCTCGGCCAGGCGGCGGCCGACTACGCCGCCGACGTGCGCGGCGGGACCTTCCCCGACGACGCGCACAGCTTCGCCCGCTGACCTCTCGGTGCGGGCGCCGGGTCACCCCGGGCCCGCACCGCCGTCGGTGACCCACGCGGCGAGGCCGCTCGCGACGGCGTCCGCGTAGCGCTGGCGCCCCTCCTCCGACTCCATGACCGTGGCCTCGTCCGGGTTGCGCATCTCCCCCAGCTCGAGCATCACCGCCGGGCGCTCGGCGTGGTTGAGCGTCGCCAGGTCGGCGCGCCGCTGGACGGGACCGTCGTCGGCCGCGACCGACGACGACGGCGCGAACCCGGCCGCCGTCAGCGCGGCCACGAGCTCGTGCGCGAGCGCGACGCTCGGCTCGCCCTGCGCCTCGTCCACGGGCGGGTCGGACACGATCGCGAAGAACCCGTGCGCGCGGCGGTCCTCCGTGCCGTTGGCGTGGAGCGAGACGAGCACGTCCGCGCCGTTCTCCTGCGGGAACCGGCCGCGCGCGTCGACGCACGGGCCCACGCCCGCGTCGTCGGGACGCGTGAGCACGACGACGGCGCCCAGCTCGGTCAGGCGCGCCGCGAGCCGCCCGGCCACGTCCCACGTGAACGCGTGCTCCGGGTAGCCGGAGTCCGTGGACGTCCCCACGGTGTTGCAGGCCTTGGTGTCGCCCCGACCGTCCGGCACGGGCGCGTTGACGACGAGCGGGTTCGCCCCGTTGCCGCCGTTGTGCCCCGGGTCGACGGCGACCGTCACGCCCGCGAGCGGGGGCGAGGGTGCCGCCTCCACGGTCGGCCCGGGTGACGCCGTCGACGGCGCCGGCTCGGGCGCCGCCGGCAGGGCCCCGCCCGAGGGAGTGACCGTCGTCGGGCCGGCGCCCGACACCGCGCGCACCTGTAGCGCGACGAGGAACGTCAGCGCGCCCACCGCCAGCCCCGCGAGGAGGAGGCCGAGACGACCCGACCACACCCGACGCGGGCCGGGCGGCGGGGCGTGGGTCACTCCTCGCGCTCGCGGCGGTCTTCCTCGTCCCAGGCGTCGGTGCGCTCGCGCGCCGTCTCCAGGGCCTTCTCGGCGGCCTCGCGCGTCGGGTACGGACCCATGCGGTGCGACCACGACGCGCTCGGGCCGCGGTGCACCTCGCCGGTGCGCGTGTCGAAGTAGTACCCGTCCGCGGCCGCGGGCTCGCCGTCGTCGCTGAAGCGTGATCCGGTGCTCATGGTCCGATCCTCCCCCATACGGCCCCTCCCGGCCGCCCACGGCGCCCGCGCGTTCGTAGACTGGCGGCCATGAGCACCGCCCCCGTCCCCGCTCCCCCACCCCCCGGGCGCCGAGGCCCCCTCGTGCCGGGTGTCGTGGGGCCGCAACGGCAGGTCCCCCCGACGATCGAGCGACCCGAGTACGTGGGTCGACCGGGGCCGCGGCCCTTCGACGGGAGCGAGGTCAACGACCCCGCGACCGTCGACCGGATCCGGGTCGCGTCCCGCGTCGCGGCGCAGGCGCTCGCCGAGGTCGGGCGCCACGTCGCCCCCGGCATCACGACGGACGAGCTCGACCGCGTGGGCCACGAGTTCCTCCTCGACCACGGCGCCTACCCGTCCACGCTCGGCTACCGCGGGTTCCCCAAGTCGTTGTGCACCTCGCTCAACGAGGTCGTGTGCCACGGCATCCCGGACTCCACGGAGCTCGTCGAGGGCGACATCGTCAACGTCGACATCACCGCGTACGTCGGCGGGGTGCACGGCGACACGAACGCCACCTTCACCGTCGGCGAGGTGGACCCGGAGTCGGCGCTGCTCGTCGAGCGCACGCGCGAGGCGCTCGCCCGCGGCATCAAGGCCGTGGCGCCTGGCCGCCAGATCAACGTCGTCGGTCGCGTCATCGAGCGCTACGCCGCCCGCTTCGGGTACGGGGTCGTGCGCGAGTACACGGGCCACGGCGTCGGGCGCGCGTTCCACTCGGGGCTCGTCGTGCCGCACTACGACGCGGCCCCGGACCACGCGACGGTGATCGAGCCCGGGATGGTCTTCACCATCGAGCCCATGCTCACCCTCGGCACGTCCGAGTGGCGGATGTGGGACGACGGGTGGACGGTAGTCACCGCGGACGCCTCGCGGACCGCACAGTTCGAGCACACGCTGCTGGTGACCGACGACGGAGCGGAGATCCTCACACTGCCATGAACGCCCACCAGGACTCGCACGCCGCACCCCCTGCGGACCGCGCACGCCCCCGTACCGCCTTCGGCATCGACGTCGGCGGCAGCGGCATCAAGGGCGCTCCCGTCGACCTCGCCACCGGCGAGTTCGCGCAGGACCGGCACCGCATCCCCACCCCTCAGCCGTCGACGCCCCAGGCCGTCGCGGAGGTGATCGCCGAGCTCGTGGGCGCCTACGACCTCCCGCAGGACGTCCCGATCGGCGTCGCGTTCCCCGCCCCGCTCCAGCACGGCGTGGTCCGCTTCATCGCGAACCTCGACAAGTCGTGGACGGGCGTCGACCTCCCGGCACTCGTCGCGCGCGAGACCGGGCGCCACGTCGTCGCCGTCAACGACGCCGACGCCGCGGGCGTGGGCGAGGTGCGCTACGGCGCCGCGCGCGACGCGGACGGCGTCGTGCTCGTCGCGACGCTCGGCACCGGCATCGGCAGCGCGCTCCTCGTCGAGGGCCACCTGCTCCCCAACACCGAGCTCGGGCACCTCGAGATCGACGGGTACGACGCCGAGACGCGGGCCTCCGACGCCGCGCGCGACCGGGAGGACCTCGACTGGGCGCAGTGGGCCGAGCGGCTGCAGCGCTACTTCGGCGTCGTCGAGGACCTGTTCTCGCCCGACCTCATCGTCGTGG
Organism: Sphaerisporangium cinnabarinum; assembly: GCA_003052455.1. Taxonomy (GTDB): domain Bacteria; phylum Actinomycetota; class Actinomycetes; order Actinomycetales; family Cellulomonadaceae; genus Cellulosimicrobium; species Cellulosimicrobium cinnabarinum. Next base: position 48,274 of record QAPD01000022.1, read on the forward strand.
GCGGCGGCGTGAGCAAGAAGCACGAGCACTTCCTGCCGCTCCTGCACCTGCGGGCGCCGATCGTGCCCGCCCAGCTGCGCAACGCGGCCGGGATCGTGGGCGCCGCGTCGCTCGCTGCCGACGCCGTCTGACGGTCGTGCGCGCGGCGCGCCCCGGTCCCCCGGGGCCGGGCGCGCCGGTGCCGTCAGGCCGGGCTGACCTCGTGGTGCTCGGTGCCGAAGATCTCGATGACACCGAGCATCTCGAGGACGTCGGTGACGACCGTCGGCGGGTTGCGCAGCGTCACGGACAGCCCCTCCTCGGAGCCGATCGTGTAGAACTGCACGAGGAACGCGATGCCCGTCGAGTCCATGAACGTCACCTTGGACGTGTCGATGACCACGGGCACGTCGCGTTCGAGCGCGTTGGCGAGCGCGGCGCTCGCCTCGCTGCGCAGGGCGACGTCGATCTCACCCCACATGTCCACGACGCTCGCGTCCCGCTCCTCGAGCAGCCGGATGCCGCCCGTCCCTGCTCCGGTGTCGCTGCGTTCGAGCTCTTGTACCAACACTGCCCCGCCCTTCGTCCTGCCTCGCCCACCCCGACGAGTGCCGCGCCTCCTGCCCGACGCCCCGACCTGTCGGGCCCCTGCTCTCGTACGTCGTCGGGCGACAGCAGGACTCCGGCGTGGTCGGTCGTCGCCAGAGTACCCCACGGATAGCGGCGGCTGGTAGGCCTCTGGCGAAGACTTTACCCAGACCCCCGTGAGCGGCCGTTCACCCGGGCGATGGTTGAGGATTCATTCAACAACTGGACGGCTGTCCAGACGACGACGGCCGCCACGGACCCGGTCTCGGGTCGACGTGGCGGCCGTCGTGGCGGGTGCCGGACGTCAGCCGGTGTTCTGCAGGCCGGCCGCGACCCCGTTGACGGTGAGCAGCAGCAGGTGCTGGAGCTCGTCCTTCACGGGGCCCTCCGCGCCGGAGCGCAGGCCGCGCAGCGCGCGGACCTGGAGCAGCGAGAGCGCGTCGACGTACGGGCTGCGGAGCTGGACCGCGCGGCCCAGGACGCGCCGGCCGGCGAGCGGCCACGCGTTCTCCGTCACCGCGAGGACCTGCTCGCGCGTGAGGCGCAGCTCGTCGAGGATCGCCTGCGCGAGGTCGTCGCGGTCCCCGAGCGCGAGGTACCGCTCCGCGATGCGCTCGTCCGTCTTGGCGAGCGACATCTCGACGTTGTCCAGCAGCGTCGCGAAGAGCGGCCACTCGCGGTGCGCCTCGCGGAGCAGCTCGAGGTCGCCGAACTCGCGCAGCGCCGTGCCGAGCCCGTACCAGCCCGCGAGGTTGATGCGCGCCTGCGACCAGGAGAACACCCACGGGATCGCGCGCAGGTCGTCGAGCGACGAGACCGACAGGCCGCGACGTGCCGGCCGGGAGCCGATCGGCAGGAGGCCGACCTCCTCCAGCGGGGTCACCTGCGAGAACCACTGCGGGAAACCGTCCGCGCGCACGAGCTCGTGGAACCGGCGGCGCGACGACTCGTCGAGCGCGGCCGCGAGGTCGCGGTAGCGCTCGGTCGCCTCGGCGTTGCGCTTCTCGGTCGACGGCGCCGACGCGAGCAGCGTCGCCGCGGCGACCTGCTCGATGTGGCGCGACGCGATCGTCGGGTCGCCGTAGCGCGCGAGGATGACCTCGCCCTGCTCGGTGAGCTTGAACCGGCCGTCGACCGAGCCCGGGGGCTGGGCGAGCACGGCACGGTTCGCCGGGCCGCCGCCGCGGCCGAGGGCCCCGCCGCGGCCGTGGAACAGCGTGAGCGTGATGTCGTGGCGCTCGGCCCACTGCGCGATGCGGCTCTGCGCGTCGTGCAGGGCGAGCGTCGCGGAGACCGGGCCGACGTCCTTGGACGAGTCCGAGTAGCCGAGCATGACCTCGACGCGACGCCCGTTCTCGGCGAGCCGGCGCTGCACCTGCGGCAGCGTGAGCATCGACTCGAGGATGTCGACGCTCGCCCGCAGGTCGGCGAAGGTCTCGAACAGCGGGATCGCGTCGACCACGGGCGCCTCGTCGGAGCCCTCGAACGCGAGCTCCGCGAGCTCGTACACCGCCGCCAGGTGCTCCGGCTTCTGCGTGAACGACACGATGTAGCGGCGTGCGGCACGGATGCCGTAGCGCTGCTGGACCGCGCCGAGCGCGCGGAACGTGTCGAGCACCTCGCGCGTGCGGTCGGAGAGGTCGCCGTGCAGGCCCTTCTCCGCGATCTCGGCGAGCGCCCCCTCGTGGACCTGGGAGTGCTGGCGCACCTCGAGCTCCGCGAGGTGGAAGCCGAACGTCTCGACCTGCCACACGAGCTGCTGCAGGTCCCCGTACGCCGCGCGGGGCGCGCCCGCCGCGACGAGGGACTCCTGGACGACGCGCAGGTCGGACTCGAGCTGCTCCGCGTCCGGGTAGGCGAGGTCGGCGTTGCGCGCCCGCGTCGCGGCGATGCGGTCCGCGACGACGAGCAGCACCGCGCGGTGCGGCTCGCGCGGCGACGCCTCCGACGCGGCGACGGTGACCGCCTCCGAGAGCCGGCGCTGGCGCTCCCACAGGGCGCGCAGGCCGTCCGACGGCGGCGTGCCGTCCTGGTCGAGCGTGAGCTTGCGCCCGACGGCGCGCGCCTGCTGCTCGAGCGCGGCGAGCGCGTGGTCCGCCGCGATCGCCGCGGCCTGGCGCGTCACGTCGGCGGTGACGTTCGGGTTGCCGTCGCGGTCGCCGCCGATCCACGTGCCCAGGCTGACGAACGGCCGCACGAGCGGCTCCTCGCGCCCCGCCTCATCACCCAGCAGCCAGTCGTCCAGGCGGCGGTAGACGGTGGGGAACGTGTCGAACATCGTCGCGTCGAACACGCCGAGCGCCGTCTTCACCTCGTCGAGGACCGACGGCTTGTGCTCGCGGATGGGGGCGGTGCGCCACATCGTGTCGATCTCGGCGAGGAGACGACGCTCGTTCTCCGCGAGCGACGTGCCGCCGAGGCGCTGCGCGTCCCGCTCGTCGAGGAGCGTCGCGATGCGCCGCACCGCGCCGGAGACCGCACGACGGCGCGCCTCCGTGGGGTGCGCGGTGAGCACGGGGCGGAACTCGAGGCGACGCAGACGCCGCAGCGCCTCCTCGCGCCCGACCTCGCCGACGAGCTGCTCGAACGCCTCGGGCAGCGAGTCGTCGGGCGTCGTGGCGCGCGTCGCGAACTCCGCCTCGCGCTCCCGCAGGACGCGCACGCGGTGGTACTCCTCCGCGAGGTTCGCGAGGTGGAAGTAGCACGTGAAGGCCCGCGCGACCTGCTCGGCGCGCGCCATGGACAGGCCCTCGACGAGCGCCTCGGCCTCGGCGAGCACCGCGCCCGACCGGTCGTCGTACGCACGGATCGAGAGCTCGCGGAGGCGCTCGACGTCGTCGAGCAGGTCCTGGCCGCCCGTCTCGCGCAGCACGGTGCCGAGGAGGCCGCCGAGGAGGCGGACGTCGTCGCGCAGCGGGCCCGGGACGTCGTGGCGCGCGAGGCCGCGCCCGGCGTGACCGGTGTCGTCGGGGAGGTCGGAGACGTCGGCGGAGACCCGGTCGGGGCCGTCGGCAGCACCCGGGGACGGGGACAGTTCCGAAGGGGAGAGGTCGTTCACGGTGACGAGAGTATTCCTTGACCGTCAGGGGACGTCGAGACGTCCGAGGGGTGATCGCTGGTCGAGCACGGGTCGGCCCGGGGTCGTGAGGCACGGCCCGGGCGCACCGCAGGAGGTCAGCGGCGCGCGCCGACCCGTACCGCGTCGAACGGCGCGTTCGACGCCACGCGGTTCTCGATGGAGGCGGTGACGACGTCCTTGGCGACGCGCGCGGCGTCGAGCACCGAGGCGCCCTTCGCGAGCTCCGCGGTGATCGCGGCGGCGAACGTGCAGCCGGCCCCGCTCACACGCTCCTCGCCGATCTTCGGGGTGCGCAGCACGTGCACCTCGTCACCGTCGACCAGGACGTCGACCGCGTCGGGACCGGGCAGCTCGACGCCGCCCTTCGCGACGACGGCGCGCGGGCCGAGGGCCTGGACCTTGCGCGCCGCCTCGACGAGCTCCTCGACCGTCTCGATCGACTCGACGCCCGCGAGCGTGCGCGTCTCGAAGAGGTTGGGCGTGACGACGGTCGCGAGCGGGAGCACCTGCGCGCGCAGCGCCGTGTCGGTGTCGAGGGCGGCGCCGGGCTCCTGGCCCTTGCAGATGAGCACCGGGTCGAGCACGACGTGCTCCCACGTGCGCGAGCGCAGCGACTCGGCGACGACGTCGATCGTCGCGGGCGTCCCCAGCATGCCGATCTTCACGACCGACGGCTCGTGCGTGACCGTCGCCGCCTCGAACTGGTCGGCGATCACCTGCGGGTCCACGGGGACGAAGCGGTGGCCCCAGTCGTTCTTCGGGTCGAACGAGACGATGCACGTGAGCGTCCCGACGCCGTAGGCGCCGAGCTCCTGGAACGTCTTGAGGTCGGCCTGGATGCCGGCGCCGCCGGTGGCCTCGGAGCCGGCGATGATGTAGGCGAGCGGAGGTGTGTGCGAGTCGTGGTGCGACATGGTGCTCCTCGGCACGAGTAGGACGGGGTCCGTCCTCCCGGTGGTGCCGGGAGAGGCGGACGGACGAGCCGGCGGACCGGCGTCTCCGCGGCGGGTGCGGCACGACAGCCTAACGCCGCACCGTGGCTCGCACGCCGTCCCGCCGTCCCGCGGCCGCCGCGGCCCGGCGCCGCCGCAACGGACTGAACGCCTCACACATTTTCGTGTACGTTATTCCTATGAGCGAGGAACAGCGCACCATCCACGGAGAGCCGGTCCCCGACGAGCAGATCCAGGCCTGGGCGGACGAGGCCGAGGCCGGATACGACCTGCCCGCTCTCCGCAAGCGCCGCCGCGGCCGCCCCGCGGCCGGCGACGGCCCGGGCAAGCCCGTCACGGTCCGCCTCGACGAGCAGACCCTGACCGCGCTCCGGGAGCGCGCCAAGCAGGAAGGTCTGGCGAACGAGTCGGAGGCGATCCGCGCCGCGGTGCGCGCCTGGGCCCACGTCGCGTGAAGCTCCACGAGTCCGCACGGAAGCACTACACGCGGGACCGACCCGCCGAAGAAGACCCCCAGCCGTCTCGTGGCCTCGTGCAGACCGAGGGCAACCTGCCTGCCACGCCGCAGGTCGGGCGGTGGGATGCGGACGAGCCGGTCTGTACGCCGGGTTCTGTTCCCGCGCGAGGTCACCCTCCCGCGGGCGACGGTCATCCATCTAGGCCCTGCGTTACCGCAGGGCTCGAGCGGTCTACCCGACTGTGCTTCTCCGTGGAGAATCGGGCGGGCAGCCCTCAGACACAGTCTGTCTGACCTTGCTCCAGGTGGGGTTTACCGAGCCGGACCGGTCACCCGGTCCGCTGGTGGTCTCTTACACCACCGTTTCACCCTTACCGCACCGGTCGGGGCCGGAGCCCTTCCCGACGCGGCGGTCTGTTCTCTGTGGCACTGTCCCGCGGGTCACCCCGGGTGGGCGTTACCCACCACCTTGCCCTTCGGAGCCCGGACGTTCCTCGGCGGGAGGCACGAGGCCCCCCGACGCGACCGTCCGACCGACTCGTCCGCGCCAGCAAGGCTACCGCTCCCGGGCGGCTCGGCGGACCAGCGACCGGTCCCGTCGGCGGATCGTGCCCGTAGGATGTCCCGCCCCCCTCGAAGACTGCTCCCGGAGGTCTGTCGTGCCCGCCACCGCCGTACCGTCCGCCCCCGACGCACCGAGCGCGACACCCGCCGGCGACGCGTCGGGCGAGCTCGCCCGGGAGCAGGAGTTCCTGGCCGACGCCCGCACGCAGCTCGCCCGCATGCGCGAGCTGGCCGGGTCGCTCGACGCCCTCGCCGGGGACCGGGTCAGCGCCGAGCATCTCGAGGCCGCGCTCGCCCGTCGGCTCGCCCAGCTCGCCGACGACCCCGAGGTCCCGCTCTTCTTCGGCCGCATCGACCTCGACGGCACCGACCACGAGCCCGCCGAGGTCTTCCACATCGGGCGCCGCCACGTCTCCGACCCCGAGGGCGACCCGCTCGTCGTCGACTGGCGCGCCCCGGTGAGCACGCCTTTCTACCGCGCCACCCGCACCGAGCCGATGGGGGTCGCCGTCCGCCGCCGCTACGGCTTCCAGCGGGGCGCTCTCACCGGCTTCGAGGACGAGACGCTCACCGCCCCGGGGCCCGGTGCCGAGCCCTCCGCGATCCTCGAGGCCGAGATCGAGCGTCCCCGTACCGGGCCGATGCGCGACATCGTCGCCACCATCCAGCCCGAGCAGGACGTCATCGTGCGCAGCGGTCTCGACCGGACCGTCGTCGTGCAGGGCGCGCCCGGCACCGGCAAGACCGCCGTCGGGCTGCACCGCGCCGCGTACCTGCTGTACTCCCACCGAGAGCGGGTGAGCCGCGCCGGGATGACCGTCGTCGGGCCCAACGCGAGCTTCCTGCGGTACATCCGCGACGTGCTGCCCGCGCTCGGCGAGGTCGACGCGACCCAGACCACCGTCGAGGAGATCGTCACGGCGCACGGCCGCCTGCGCGGCACGGAGCCCGCGGAGGTCGCGCGGCTCAAGGGCGACGGGCGCCTGGCCGAGGTGCTCCGACGCGCCGTGTGGTCGCACCTCGTCGAGCCGTCCGAGGCGCTCGTGCTGCCGCGCGGTGCGCGCCGCTGGCGCGTCGCCGCGCACGAGGCACGCGAGTGCGTGGCGCAGGTGGTCGGCCGGGAGCCGCGCTTCGACGCCGGTCGCGACCACCTGCGGCACGCGCTCGCGCACCGGATCCTCGTGCAGATCGAGGAGTCCGGGGAGGCCCTCGACGAGCGGGCCTGGGACGCGCTCGCGCGCACGCGCCCGGTCCGGGACTACACCGCCGCGGTGTGGCCGAAGGTCACGCCGACGGCGCTGCTGCACCGGCTCCTCGTCGACCCCGCGTTCCTCGCCGCGAGCGCCGACGGCGTCCTCACTGCTGCCGAGCAGGAGCTGCTGCGCCCGGCCCGACCTTCCCGGACGGCGGGCACGGCCCGCTGGACGCTGGCCGACCTCGTCCTGCTCGACGAGGTCGCGGACCTGCTGGCCCGCGGCGCGTCGGTGGCGCACGTCGTGGTGGACGAGGCGCAGGACCTGTCGCCGATGATGCTGCGCGCTCTCGGGCGCCGGGCGCGCACCGGCTCGCTGACGGTGCTGGGCGACCTGGCCCAGGCGACGACGCCGTGGGGGGTCTCCTCGTGGACCGACGCGCTGACCCATCTCGGCAAGCCCGACGGCCACGTGGAGCAGCTCACCGCGGGCTTCCGCGTCCCCGGCGACGTCATCGAGTACGCGGCCCGCCTGCTGCCCTCGATCGCGCCGGACCTCGACCCGCCGGTCGCCGTCCGCCGGGCGCGGGGCGAGCTCGTCCTCACCACGGGGCCGCTCGTGGAGCTGGTTCGCACGGCGCTCGACCGGGAGGGGTCGGTCGGGCTCATCGTGCCCGACGCCGGCACGGACGTCGCGCGCACGGCGCTCGCCGCGGCGGGCCTCGCCTTCGCGGTCGTCGGCGAGGCGACGGACGACGCGGGCACGGTCGAGTTCGACGCGCGCCTCGACCTCGTGCCCGCGTCGCTCGCGAAGGGGCTGGAGTTCGACCACGTCGTGCTGGACGACCCGGAGGGCGTGGTCCGGGGCGAGCCCGACCGGGTCACGGGTCTGCGGCGGCTGTACGTCTGCCTGACCCGCGCGGTGACGTCCCTCGCCGTCCGCCACCGGGACGACCTGCCCGCCGAGCTCCGCCGTCCGTGACGGGCGCCCCGGCGCGTGGACGGACGGGCCGGGACCGTCGTGTCGGATCTCCTCGGTAGGGTGCCCGGGTGGCCACAGCGACTGCGACCGACACTGCGACGGACACCACGCTCGACGTGCTCCGGCGGGTCTTCGGGTACGACGCGTTCCGGGGCGAGCAGGCTGCCATCATCGACACCGTCGTCGGCGGCGGCGACGCCCTGGTGCTCATGCCCACCGGCGGGGGCAAGTCGCTGTGCTACCAGATCCCCGCGCTGGTCCGCGCGGGGACCGGTGTCGTGGTGTCACCGCTCATCGCCCTCATGCAGGACCAGGTGGACGCCCTCGCGGCGCTCGGCGTCCGCGCGGCGTTCCTCAACTCCACGCTGTCCTCGGAGGACCGCCGCGCCGTGGAGCGCGCGCTCGTGGCGGGCGAGCTCGACCTGCTGTACGTGGCACCGGAAGGACTCCGCAGCCGCGCCACCCTCGACCTCCTCGACCGGACACCGATCGCGCTCTTCGCGATCGACGAGGCGCACTGCGTGTCCCAGTGGGGGCACGACTTCCGGCCCGACTACCTCGAGCTGTCGGTGCTGCACCAACGCTGGCCCTCCGTCCCGCGCATCGCGCTGACGGCGACGGCGACGGCGGCCACCCGGGCGGAGATCGCCCAGCGCCTCGACCTGGAGGGCGCACGGCACTTCGTCTCCAGCTTCGACCGCCCCAACATCACCTACCGGATCGTGCCCAAGGACCGGCCCGAGAAGCAGCTGCTCGACCTGCTGCGCACCGAGCACGCCGGGGAGGCGGGGATCGTCTACTGCCTCTCGCGCGCGTCGGTGGAGAGGACTGCCGCGTCGCTCGTCGCGAACGGGATCCAGGCGCTGCCCTACCACGCAGGGCTCCCCGCGGCGGTGCGCGCCGCGAACCAGTCCCGGTTCCTGCGCGAGGACGGCCTGGTCATGGTCGCGACGATCGCCTTCGGCATGGGCATCGACAAGCCCGACGTCCGGTTCGTCGCGCACCTCGACCTGCCCAAGTCCGTCGAGGGGTACTACCAGGAGACGGGGCGGGCCGGGCGTGACGGGCTGCCTTCCACCGCCTGGCTGGCCTACGGCCTCGCCGACGTCGTGCAGCAGCGCAAGCTCATCGAGACGTCCGACGGCGATGCCGCGCACCGGCGCAACCTGGGCCAGCACCTGAACGCGATGCTCGCCCTCTGCGAGACCGTCGAGTGCCGTCGCGCCCAGCTCCTCGCCTACTTCGGGCAGGAGCACCCCGGGGGCTGCGGGTCGTGCGACACGTGCCTCGCCCCGCCCGAGGCCTGGGACGGGACGGTCGCCGCGCAGAAGGTGCTCTCGACGGTGTTCCGTCTGGAGCGCGAGCGCGGGCAGAGCTTCGGTGTCGGGCAGGTCGTCGACATCCTCCTCGGCCGGGACACGGAGAAGGTCCGCCGGTTCCGGCACCAGGAGCTGTCGGTGTTCGGGGTCGGCAAGGACCTGTCCGAGGACGAGTGGCGGGCCGTGGTGCGCCAGCTCCTCGCGCAGGGGTTGCTCACCGTCGAGGGCGCGCACGGGACGCTCGTGCTCACCACGGGGAGCGGGGAGGTCCTGGCCCGGCGACGCGAGGTCCGGATGCGGCACGAGCCGGCTCGTCCGGTGCGGGCGGCGAAGGGACGGAAGGCGGCGGCCGCCGCCGAGCTGGCCGAGGCCGACGTCCCGCTCTTCGAGGCGCTGCGCGCCTGGCGGGCGGGCGAGGCGAAGACCCAGGGCGTGCCCGCGTACATCGTGTTCGGGGATGCGACGCTCCGCGGGATCGCGACCGCCCGGCCCGGCTCGCTCGAGCGGCTCGCGCAGGTGAGCGGCGTCGGCGAGAACAAGCTCGCCCGGTACGGCGACGCGGTGCTGGCCGTCGTCGCCGAGGCGGGTTGAGCGGCCGCGCGCCGGGCTCCGGACCGCCCCCCTCCGCCCGAGGCAGGGGACGCGATGCGGGTCAGACGTCGACGCGGTACGACAGCGCGAGCTCGTCGCCGCTGACCCCGCGGATGCCCCAGTTCTCGCGCGGGCTCTCCAGGATCACGAGCTCTACGTCGTCCGCGGTCACGCCCAGGGCGGGCGCGACGTCGTCGTACAGCGCCGCGACCAGCGCGCGCTTGGCCGCGCGCGTGCGTCCGGTGAAGCAGACGACCTCGACGACGAGGTACGCGTCCGAGCGCGGGGCGACGATGTCGTCGTCGTCCAGGAGCAGGAAGCGGTGGAACCGCTTGTCCGGCGGGAGCTGCCACGCGCGCACGAGCGCGTCGTGCAGCGCGTCGGACACCTCCCGGCGCCGTTCGCCCCACACGCTGCGCCGTCCGTAGATCTTTACCTGGGCCACGGGGCGAGCGTAGCCGTGACGCACCCCACGCCGTCGGCCCCGGTCACCCGCGGCGGCGACGTCGCGCGCGCTCGTAGAGTGACCCGGTGCTCGTGCTGCTCCCCCCGTCCGAGGGCAAGACCCCCGCGCCCGACGGCGCCCCGCCCGTCGACCTCGACGCCCTGACCTCCCCCGCGCTCACCGCGCACCGCGTGACGGTCCTCGACGCGCTCGCCGCCGCGAGCGCCCGGCCGGACGCGCACGACGTCCTGGGTACGACGCCGGGGCTCGCCGAGGAGGTGCGGCGCAACACCGTGCTGCGGTCGGCCCCGGCCGGTCCGGCGGCCGACGTGTACACGGGCGTGCTGTACGGCGCCGCGGACCTCGCGGGCGCGCTCGCCGCGGGCGGGGAGCCCGCGCGTCGGGCCTGCGAGGACGTGCGCGTCGTGTCGGGGCTGTGGGGCGCGCTCTCCCCCGCCGACCGGGTCCCGGCGTACCGGCTCTCGATGGCGGTGGACCTGCCGGGCGTCGGGAGGCTCGCCACGGCGTGGCGGCCGCGCCTCGCCCCCGTGCTCGACGAGCGCGCGGCGGGCGACGTCGTCGCGGACTGCCGGTCCGCGACGTACGTGGGCGCGTGGAAGCCGCGGACGTCGGGTCCGTCGGCGGCCGAGTGGGTCGCGGTGCGGGTCGTGCGCGAGCACGCCGGGAAGCGCACCGTCGTCTCGCACAACGCCAAGCACACGCGCGGCGTGCTCGCCGGGCACCTCGTGCGCCGGGAGGCGGCGGCGCCGTCGTCCGCGGCCGGGCTGCTGGACGCGGCGCGCGAGCTCGTCGGCACGGTGATCGGGACCGAGGTCGGCTCGGGCCTCACCTACCGGCTGATCGAGGCGACCCTGCACGACGCCACGACCCGCAGCGGGCCGCGCACGCTCGAGCTCGTCATCTCCTGAGCGCTCCGGCCGAGCGGTCCGGGCGAGCGTTCCGGCCGAGCGGTCCGGCGCGGTCGTCGGCCCGGACGGGCGCCCCGCGCCGCTGCGCCGGGACGGGCGGGGGTCCACAGTGGACCCATGGCCGTCAGCCAGGACCTCGCCGACCGCGTCCGCGCGGTGCTGACGCCCCGCGCCCCGTTCGAGGAGCGGACGATGTTCGGCGGCCTCGCGTTCCTCGTGGACGGGCGCATGGCGGTCGCGATCACCGGGGACGCCCTCATGGTGCGGGTCGGCACGGGCGGACGCACCGCCGCCCTGGAGCACGGCGCCCGGCCGATGACGATGGGCACCCGCACGATGGCGGGCTGGGTCGTCGTCGACGGTCCGCGCCTGGCGGACCCGCGCGACCTCGACGCCTGGGTGGAGACCGGTCTCCAGGTCGCCCGCACCGCGACTCCGAGGCCGCCGAGGTAGAGCCGTGGTCGCGACCACGGCTCTACCCCGCGCCACGGGGAGCGTCGCTCAGGGGATCAGAGGTCGCTCGGGACGCCCTGGGCGGTGAGCTCGCTCGTGCCGTCGGCCCACAGCCGCAGGATGCTCACCGACGCCGGAGGGACGCGGACGCGCGACCACTGCTCGGGCGGCGCGCCCACGGCCGTCCCGATCGCGGCCCGCACCTGGACGGCGTGGCCCACGACGACGACGGTGCGGCCCGCGGGTCCGGCGCCCGGCAGCATCGTGTCGACGAGGTCGCGCAGCCCCTGCCGGACGCGCGCGCCGACGTCGGCGGCCGACTCGCCCCCGGGGGCCGGAGTCGTCCCGGTCGTGTACCAGGCGGCCAGCAGGCCGGGCCACCCGGCGTCGACCTCCGCGGCCGTGAGCCCCTCCCACGCGCCGAAGTCCACCTCGGCGAACCGGTCGTCCGTCGTCACGGGCACCCCGAGCCGTCGGCCGACGGCGCGCGCGGTCTCCTGGGCCCGGACCATGGGCGAGGCGACGACGGCCGACGGGCGCGGCAGGTCGGGCCACGCCTGGCGCCCGATCCGGAACACCAGGTCCGCGGCCTGCGCGGCCTGTGTCCGGCCGCGCGCGGTGAGCGACGGTCCCGGCACGGACGAGCCGCTGAACGCGCCCGCGACGGTGAGCGGCGTCTGCCCGTGCCGCACGAGGACGACCGTGAGCGCGGGCGCCTCGTCGAACCGGACGGTGGCGCCCGACGGCCGGGCTACCGTGTCGAGCGCCGCGCCCTCCGGGACGGCGGGGAGCGTCGTCGTCGCGCCCTCAGGGTCGGCCGCGGTGTCCGCCACGGGGTCGGCCGCCGCCTCCGACAGGTCCGCGGGCTCGTGGTCGCGCACGACGGTCCCGCGGGTGTCCATCGCCTCGTTGGCGAGGGCGTCGGCCGCCGCGTTCTGCGCGCGCGGCACCCACTCGTACGTGACCTGCGCGGCCGGGAGCACCGCCGCTGCCTCGGCCGCCAGGCGGCGCATGTCGTCGTGCTTGATCTGCCAGCGCCCCGACATCTGCTCGACGACGAGCCGCGAGTCCATCCGGACGGTCACGCGCGCGTCGGGGTCGATCTCCGCGGCGGCGCGCAGCCCGGCGACGAGGCCCGAGTACTCGGCGACGTTGTTCGTCGTCGTGCCGAGGTACGCGGCCCGCTCGGCGAGCACCTGGCCGGTCGCGGCGTCACGGACGAGCGCCCCGAAGCCCGCGGGCCCCGGGTTGCCGCGGGAGCCGCCGTCGGCCTCGACGACGAGGTGCCGACCCCTCGCCCCGCTCACGCGCCGGCGCCCTCCGGCCGCACCACGATGTGGCCGTAGTCCTCGAGCCGCACCACCTGGTCGGGCGCGGCCGACGTGATCGCCGCGAGCTCCGCCGGGCTCAGCGAGACGTTGAGCCCGTCGACGTGCTGGCCGCGCAGCGCGACGACGCCACGGCCGCCGTTCTGGTCGCGCACGCGCTCGTAGAGCGCGAGCAGGCCCGCGTCGAGGCCGGCGACGGCGTCCGTGCGGCGGGAGGCGACCTGCGCGGCCTCGGCGTCGAGCTCCGCGTACCGGGCGTCGCGCGCGGTCACGACCTCGGCCTTGGCGGACTCGAGCTCGGCGTGCGCCGACTCGAGCTTCGCGAGGGCCTCCTCGTGCGCCTCGAGCCGCTCCATGACGTCGAGCTCGACCTCCTCGAGGACGCCCTGCCGACGCGCGAGCGACTCGAGCTCGGCGACGAGCGCCTGCGCGTCCTTCGCCCCGACCTGGCCGGAGTCCAGGCGCGACTGGTCGCGCGCGGCGCGCGTCCGCACCTGCTCGACGTCGCCCTCGGCCTTGGTCAGCTCGCGCCGGAGGTCGCTCACCGCGGTCCGCGACTCCACGAGCTTGCCGCGCAGGTCCTCGAGCTGGGCGTCGAGCTCGGCGATGCGCGCGTGCTCGGGCAGGTTCTTGCGCTGGTGCGCGAGCTGCTGGGCACGCGTGTCGAGCTCCTGGACGTCCAGCAGGCGGAGCTGGTCGGCGGGCGGTGCAGTGGCCACGGGTGGTTCCTTTCGTGGGCCCCGGGTGGGGGCCGGCGTGCGGGTCGGTGGGGACGGGTGCGGGTCGACGCGCGGCGGGCGTCAGCCCTGCGCGGTGTCGCGGGGCGGTCCGGCGTCGGCTCCGGGGTCGGCGGGTGCGGACGGGAACCGCGCCGTCCACGGGTCGGTGACGAGCGTGCTGACCCGCGTCTCCACGGCCGCGCCGGAGCGCGCGAGCACGCGCACGAGGTCCTCGGCAGCGTAGCGGAGCCACGGCCACTCCGAGGCGTAGTGCGGCACGTCGACGAGGAACGGCGTCCCCGCCTCGCCGCCGTCGAGCCGCGCGCGCTCGCGCAGCTCGGACACGGGGTGGTGGCGCAGGTCGGACGTGAGATAGACGTCGGCCCCGCTCGCCCGCACGGCGTCGAACAGCGAGTCGCCGGACCCGCCCACGACCGCGACCGACTCGACGCGCGCGTCGAGGTCGCCCGCCACGCGCACGCCCTGCACCGTCGGGGGCAGCACCTGCGCGACGCGCTGCGCGAAGGCGCGCAACGTCGTCGGCTCCGCGAGCCGGCCCACGCGGCCGGTGCCGGTGCGCGCCGCCTCGTGCGGCGACGGTGCGGGGTGCGGCACGAGGGGGACGCGGTGGAGCAGGTCGAGCGCGTCGGCGAGGGTGTCCGCGACCCCGCGCTGCGCGGCGTCGGCGTTGGTGTGCGCGACGTACAGCGCGCACCCGCCGCGGATGAGGCGGTGCACGAGCGAGCCCTTGAAGGTCGTCGCGGCGACGGAGTGCACCGGCCGCAGGAACAGCGGGTGGTGCGTGACGAGCAGGTCGGCGCCCCAGGCCAGCGCCTCGTCAGCGACCTCCTCGACGGGGTCGACGGCGAGCAGCACCTTGCGCACGGGCGCGTCCGGGTCGCCGGCGACGAGGCCGACGGCGTCCCAGTCCTCCGCCGTCGACGGCGGGTACAGCTCGTCCAGCGTCCGCACCACGCGGCCGAGCGTCGGGTGCCCCGCGCCGTCGGCCGCCGGGTCCGCAGGAGACGTGTCGGTGCTCGGGTCGGGCGCGGCGGTCATGGCGGCAGGCTATCCCGGGCGGGCCGCCGCACGCCGCTCGCCGTGGTTTGATGGATTGCGCAATCCATCATCCCGCTGCCCGGAGGACCCGTGCCCCGCCCACCCCGACCCGACGACGGCGCCCCCGGCACCGACGAGACCGCTCCCCTCTACCGCATCAAGGCCGAGCTCTTCCGGTGCCTCGCGCACCCCACGCGCATCCAGGTGCTCGAGGTCCTCGCCGCCGACGCCGACCACACCGCGCCCGTCTCCGTGCTGCTCGGCGTCACCGGGTGCGAGGCCTCCCAGCTCTCCCAGCACCTCGCGGTGCTGCGCCGAGCGGGCGTCGTGACCTCCACGCGCAGCGGGAACGCCGTCGAGTACCGCCTCGCCGAGCCGCTCGTCGCCGAGCTCCTCGTCGTCGCGCGGGCGTTCCTGCTGTCGAACCTCGCGGGCGCGTCCGACCAGCTCGAGGCCGCGCGTCGGCTCCCGGCCCTGCCCGGCGCGTCCGCGCGCGCCGTGCTCGACGCGACCACCGCGTCGACCCCCTCGGCATGAACCGCCTCGCCGCCGTCCGCGACCTGCTGCCCCGGCGCTCCGACTACGACGTGCGGCCTCGGACCCTGCGCGCCGACCTCCTCGCCGGCGTCACCGTGGGCGTCGTCGCCCTCCCGCTCGCGCTCGCGTTCGGCGTCAGCTCCGGGGTCGGGGCCGCCGCCGGGCTCGTCACCGCCGTCGTCGCCGGTATCGTCGCGGCGGTCCTCGGCGGGTCGAACCACCAGGTGTCCGGGCCGACCGGGGCGATGGCGGTCGTGCTCGCGCCGGTCGTCGTCACGCACGGCCCAGGATCGGTGGCGCTCGTCACCGTCCTCGCCGGGCTCGTGGTCCTCGTCGCCGGGCTCTCCCGGCTCGGGCGGGTCGTCACGTACATCCCGTGGCCGGTCGTCGAGGGGTTCACGCTCGGGATCGCGTGCATCATCTTCCTCCAGCAGGTCCCGGCCGCGGTCGGCGTCGAGGTCGCACCCGGCCACAACACCCTGGTGTCCGCCGTGGAGGCCGTGCGCGCCGCCGTGACCGACGTACCCGCCGCCCCGGTGCTGTGGACGCTCGGCTGCGTCGCGCTCGTCGCCACGACGATGCTGCTGCTCCCCCGCCTCCACGCGGCGGTCCCCGCGTCGCTCGTCGCGGTCGTGCTCGCCACGGTCCTCGTCGAGGTGCTCGGCGCGCCCGTCCCGCGCATCGGCGCCCTGCCGTCGTCGCTGCCCGCGCCCGTCCTGCCCTCGGTGACACCGGGCGCGCTGCGCGACCTCGGCGGCGCCGCGCTCGCCATCGCCGCGCTCGCGGCGATCGAGTCCCTGCTGTCCGCCCGCGTGGCGGCGACCATGGTGCAGTCCGGGCCCGGCGGTGGTTCCGTCTACCAGCCCGACCGGGAGCTCGTCGGGCAGGGCGTCGCCTCCGTCGCCAGCGGCCTCTTCGGCGGCATGCCCGCCACCGGCGCCATCGCGCGCACCGCGGTCAACGTGCGCTCCGGCGCCCGCACGCGGCTCGCCGCCGTCGTGCACGCCGTCGTGATCCTCGCGGTCATGTACCTCGCCACCGGTCCCGTCTCCCGGATCCCGCTCGCCGCCCTCGCCGGCGTCCTCATGGTGACGAGCTTCCGGATGATCGGCGGACGCACGATCCGCTCCGTCGTCGGTGCCGGGCGCTCCAGCGCGGCCACCTTCGCCGTGACCGCCGTCGTCACCGTCGCGTTCGACCTCGTGCAGGCCATCGAGATCGGCATCCTCGTCGCCGCGTTCTTCGCGCTGCGCACCGTCGCCCGCGCCTCGGGGGTGCACCGTGACCCGCTCCCCGGCCCCGCCGAGCCGGGCGACGAGCACGTCGCGCTCTTCCGCCTCGAGGGCTCCATGTTCTTCGGCGCTGCGGACCGCGTGCTCGCCGAGGTGTCCGACGCCTCGGCGCACGACGACGTCCTGGTCGTGATCCTCCGGCTCTCCCAGCTCCGCATGGTCGACGCGACCGGCGCGAGGGCGCTCGGCGAGCTCGTCGAGGGCCTCGAGGCGCGCGGCGTGACCGTCCTCGTCAAGGGGGTGCAGGACCGGCACCGCGCGCTGCTCACGAACGTCGGCGCGCTCGCGGAGCTCCGGCACGAGAACCACCTCTTCGACGCCCTCGACGACGCGATCGAGCACGCGCGCTCGCACGTGCGCCGTGCGGCCACCGGCACGGACGTCCCGCAGGTGCGCGGGCTGCGACCGTCGACCTGACTGCCTAGCCTGGAGCGGTGCACGAGTACGTGCGGGCCCTGCCCCCGACGCTGCCGCCCGGCGTCGTGTCGATGGTCGGGTACCGCCTGCGGACCGCGACGACGGACGGCACGCCGTCCGTCCATCGCGGCCTGCCGTCGCCGTGGCTCACGCTCGTCGTGAGCACCGCGGGCGTCGTGCCGACGGCGGTCGGACCGGACGCGGCGCCGACGCGGTACGCGTCGCTCGTCGGCGGCCTGCACACGCGGCCCGCGTACATCCACCAGCCGCCCGAGCAGGCGGGCGTGCAGCTCGCCCTCGACCCCCTCGCGTGCCGCGAGCTGCTCGGTGTCCGGGCCGGCGACCTCGGCCTCGTCGAGGACGCGGACGCGGTGCTCGGACCCGTCGCCGAGCGGTTGCGCGAGCAGGTGGCCGAGGCGGGCTCGTGGGCCGCGGCGTTCGACGTCGTGCGGGCGGCGCTCGCGACACCCGGCGGGGCCGCACCGGGTGGCTCCGACGCCCGGCGCGACGGCGTGCGCCCCGAGGTCGCGGAGGCGTGGCGGGTGCTCGTGCGGACGCGCGGGCGCGCCCGGGTGCGGGACGTCGCACGGCACGTGGCGCTGGGCGAACGCCGTCTGGAGACGCTGTTCCGGGCAGAGCTCGGGGTGTCGCCCCGCGCCGCGCGCGGGCTCGCGCGGTTCGACGCCGCCCGTCGCGCGGTGCAGCGCCTCGCCCTCGGCCGCGGGCCCCGCACGCTGGCGGACGTCGCCGCGAGCGCCGGGTACGCCGACCACTCCCACCTCGTGCGCGACTTCCGCCGGTTCGCCGGCACGACCCCGACGGGGTGGGTCCGCGAGGAGGTCGGGAACATCCAAGCCGGGGGCCACACCGACGGCCCAGGCTGGGACCATGAGCATCCACGAGAGCACCCGGGACACCGCTGACCACGCCCCCGCCGCCGTGACGGCCGGGACACCGACCGGGACGCCGCCCGGGACGCCGACCGGGACGCCGAGCCCCCAGGTCTGGCCGACCCTCCAGGCGCGCGACGCCCGCGCGCTCGTCGCGTTCCTCACCGACGTCGTCGGGTTCGTCGCGGCGGCCGTCATGGCGGGCGACGACCGCGACGTCGCGCACGCCCAGCTCGACTGGCCGCACGGCGGCGGGATCATGCTCGGCAGCCACTCCCCCGAGCGGGAGTGGTCGCGCGAGCCGGGGACGTGCGGCACGTACGTCGTCGTGCCCGACGACGCCGCGATCGAGGCGCTGGACGCCCGGCTGCGCGAGCGCGTGCCCGGCACGGGTGGCCGCGTCGTCGTGCCGCTGCGCGAGACCGACTACGGGAGCCGCGAGCTCGTGCTCCAGGACCCCGAGGGGAACCTCTGGTCCTTCGGCACGTACCGCGGGGAGCCGCGGCGGTGACGGCGTCGGGCGTGCTGCCCGCCGCGCGCCGCCGGTCGGGCGCGGTACGCCCGGCCTCGGCTCGCCTCGCCGCGCCTCACTTCGCCTCGGCGTAGTGGTCGACGACCGCGACGGTCAGCGGGAAGTCGACCGGGAAGTCGCCGAACAGCAGGCGTCCCGCCTCGGCCGCCGCGGCGCGGACCTCGTGCGCGACCGTCTCGGCGAGCTCCGCCGGCGCGTGCACGACGACCTCGTCGTGCAGGAAGAAGACGAGGTGCGCACGGTCGGCGAACGGGGCGGGCGCCGCGCCGGGGGTCGCGGCGAGGGGCAGGTCCCACAGGCGCCGCCGGATCGACGCCAGCCAGCACAGCGCCCACTCGGCCGCGGTGCCCTGCACGACGAAGTTGCGCGTGAACCGGCCCCACGCCCGCGTGTACGACCGGGCCCGCGCCTGCGCGTCGGCCCCGGACGCGGCGTCCTCGGTGGCACCGGCGTCCTCGACCGCGTACGCCCCGTCCTGGGCGGCGTGCCACGACTCGCCGGGTCGCGGGGAGCTGCGGCCGAGGAGCGTCGAGACGACCTCGCCGCGCTCACCCGCCTGGGCGGCGCGCTCCACGAGGCCGATGGCGTCGGGGAACGCCTTCGCGAGCCGCGGCAGCACGAGCGCGCTGTCGCCCGTCGTGCCGCCGTACATCGCGCCGAGCATCCCCACCTTCGCGTGGTCGCGGGTCGCGACGGCGCCCGACGCGACGATCCCCGCGTACATGTCGCCGCCACGCCCTGCGGCGGCCATCCGCTCGTCGTGCGCGAGCCCCGCGAGGACGCGCGGCTCGAGCTGCGCGGCGTCGGCCACGACGAGCCTCCAGCCCGGGTCCGCGACGACGGCGCGCCGCACCTGCTTCGGGAGCTGCAGCGCTCCCCCGCCGCTCGACGCCCACCGGCCCGTGACGACCCCGCCCACGACGTACTCGGTCCGGAACCGGCCGTCGTGCACCCAGGTGTCGAGCCACGCCCAGCCGTTCGCCGTGAGGAGCCGCGCAAGCTTCTTGTACTCGAGCAACGGCTCGACGACGGGGTGGTCCGTGCGCTCGAGCTCTCCCTTGCGCAGGGACCGCACGCCGACGCCCGCGTACTGCAGCGCCTTGAGCAGGTCGGGGTGGGAGTCGGGGTTGAGCGTGGGTGGCGCGTCGAGCGCGGCGCGGATGCGCGCGACGAGCTCCTCCATGCGCGCGGGCCGCTCTCCCGGCCGGGGGCGCGGCCCGAGCTCGCCGCTGAGGATCGCGTCGTGCACGTCGGCGCGCCACGGCACGCCCGCGTGGTGCATCTCGGCGGCGACGAGCGCGCCCGCGGACTCGCCGGCGAGCAGCAGGCGCAGCCGTCCGGCCGCCTCCGGGCCGTCCGCGGCGGCGACGGTCGCGAGCTGGTCTCGGAGCTCCGCGACCGGGTCGAGCCGCACGCTCGGGCCGTCCTGCGCGCCGAGCTCGAACAGCCCGACGGGCTGCGGCGGCACGGACGGGTCGCGCCCGGCCGGCACCGCGGCGAGCTCGTCCCACGGGCCGGGGTCGCGCCGCGCGAACGGCGTGCCCGCGACGAGCCGCGAGCGCCGCAGGAGCACGTGGGACAGACGCAGGTCGTGCGACCGCTCCACGCGTCGCCCGGCCGCGAGCAGGGGCGGGTACCACCGGTTCGTGTCGTCCCAGGTCTCGCGGACCGGGTCCGGCGGTCCGTCCGCGACGTGCTCGACCCGGGCCCGACCCGGCGAGCCGACGTGGACCGCGTACGTGCTCACGCGCTCGCCTCCCGCGCTCGGGGCCCGGGGTCGGGCGCGGCGGCGACGGCGCGCGCGAGCGTCCGGCCCCGGGCGGCGACGAAGCCGGCACGCAGGAGCCCGGCGGCGTCGGGCGCGTGCGCGACGAGCCCGACCGTGGCGGCGAGCGTCGTCGCCCCGAGGTCGTCGGCGGTGCGCGCGGCGCGCGCGAGCGCGCGCGCCTGGTGCGGCGTGAGGTACCGACGCCCTGTCGCGGCGAGCGCCACGACCGTGTCGAGCAGCGTGTCGCACACGTCCTCGACGGGCGTGGGCACGACCACGTCCCGCGCGTGCGTGCCCGCAGGCCCCCGCAGCGACCGGACGCGCGCCCGGAGCCGGGCCCACGGGGTCGACCACGCCCGATGGTCGTACGCCGGTGTCAGCGTCGGGACGACGACGTCGAGACCCTCGCCCGGGCGGTCGACGAACAGGCCGACGGCCTCGTCACGCCGCGACGCCAGGTCGCGCTCGACGGCGACGGCGACCACGCGCCGGCTCCCCGCCGCGACCCCGAGCAGGGTGTCGCACGCCGCCTCGTCCGCGGCGTCGACGCGCACGACCGTCTCCGCGCCGTCCGCCGCGACCAGCGTCCACGTGAGCTCCTGCGCGACCTCGTCGAGCCCGATCGCCCCCGCCTCACGGACCATGACGACCCGCACGACGGCGGGCGTCCGCCCGAACCCGGCCTCGGCCCGCGGCGGGGTCGCCGCGGTGCGGGCCGCGACGTCACGGAGCTCGTCGGCGTCGAGCGCCCCGAGCGGCTCGACGGCGGGCCCCTCGCCCGCGCGCAGCCCCGTGCCCGCGCGCTCGGTCGCGCCGCGGAGCGCGAACGGGCCGCGGCACAGCGCCTCGACCGAGCGGCCCCAGACGAGCGGGAGGTCCCACGAGCGCCGGAAGGTCGGGTCGGCGCCCGGCGGGCGGCCGGTGGTGACCGATCGGACGCGCCCGGCGTCCGCGTCCCACAGGTGCACGGTCACCCCGCGCGCGCCCGACGCCGCGACCCACCAGCGCGCACCGAGCGGCACGACCCGGGCCAGGTCGGTCGTGCGCTCGTCGGGCGTGCCGGCGTCGGGCGGCGGGTCCGCCTGCACGTACGCCCACAGCTCGGCCAGGGCCAGGAGGCAGTCCGTCTCGTCCACCGCGTCGCGGCGGTCCACCAGCGCCTCGAGCCGCCCGACCGCGGACGTGACGAGGCGCTGGACGGCGGGCCGTCGGCCGAGCCGCGCGACCACGCCCGCACCGCGCAGCTCCTCCAGGTCGTCGCGGCCCACGTGCGAGAGCCCGACGTCGAGCAGCCGCTCGACCGCGCGCACGACCTCGTCGGCCACCGCTCGTGCCTCCGGGACGCCCGTGGCGCGGGGCGCGGTCGCAGCCCGCTCGGGCCAGGGCCACGGGCGGTCGTGCGCGCGCCACACGTGCGCGAGCGCCTCCAGCCGCCAGCGGCGCTCGTCCGCGTCGCTCCACGCCGTCCCCTCGCGGGCCACGAGCATGCCCGCGAACCCCGCCCCCGCGACGTACGTGACGCGTGGCGCGCCCGGCCACGAGACCACCGCGCGCGGGCCGTCGACCACCACCTCCACGGGAGGGCCGCCGACCGCCGCCTCCGCGGGGAGACCGTCGACCGTCGCCCCCGCGGGGAGACCTTCGAACGTCGCCCCCGCGGGAGGGCCGGGCGCCGTCTCGGCGACCGACCGCACGACGGCGGCGCCCGCGGCACGGTGCACGACGCGCGGGTCGAGCGCGAGGATCTCGGCCACCGGGTCCGGGGTGGGAGCGGGCGCCGCCGCGCCGTCACCTGCCGCGGCGGGAGTCTCCGCGGGCGTGGAGCCCGCCTCCCGCACCCACAGGCTCGCGGCCACGACGTGCTGGCACGTGCCCGGCGTCGGGCACGCGCACCGCGCCTCGGCAGGACCACCCGCATCGAGTTCGACCTGCATCCCGCCCACGGACACCACGACGCCGTCGGGGCGCGACTCGACCGACTCGACCCGCCCGGCGGCGACGTCCTTGCGGGCGCGCCGGACGAGGCCCGGGCTCGCGAGGGTGGCGAGCGCGTCGTCGTCGTACCCCGCGTACACCGCGGCCCACGCACCGAGCACGGCGGCGACCCCGCTCACGGGAGCACCCCGCCCAGCCACTCGGCGAACCGCTCCGGCGTGAGCGCCGCGATCTCCATGCCCTGCTCCGCGAGCCTGCGCGCGACGCCGCGGTCGTACGCGGGGTTCGCCTGCCCGTCGAGGGCCGCGAGCCCGAGCAGCCGGACGCCCGACGCGTGCAGGCGCCCCACCGCGGACACGAGCTGGGACACCGAGCCGCCCTCCTCGAAGTCGCTGACGAGCGCGACGACGGTGCGCCGCGGGTCGCGCACGTGCTGCTCCGCGTACCGCACGGCGCGCGCGATGTCGGTCCCGCCGCCGAGCTGCGCGGTGAGCAGCACCGTCACCGGGTCGTGCGCGAGGTGTGACATGTCGACGACCGCCGTGTCGAACAGCACGAGGCGGACCGTGATCCCGGGCAGCCCCGCGAGGATGCCCGCGCTCACCGCGCTGTAGAGCACCGAGGCCGCCATGGACCCCGACTGGTCGACGAGCAGCACGACGTCGTACGACAGCGCTCTGCGCCGCCGCGCCGAGAACCGCAGGTCCGTGACGAGCAGACGCTTGCGCTCCGGGTCCCAGCGGCCGAGGTTGGCGCGGACGGTCCCGGCGGCGTCGAACGTACGGCTCGACCGCACGAACGACCGACGGGACCGGTCCCGTCGACCGTCGACGGCCGTCACGAAACGGGGGCGCAGGCGGCGCACCACGTCGTCGACGACCCGCGCGACGATCCGTCGCAGCCCGTCCTGCACCTGCGGCCCGAGCCTGCCTCGCACGCGCAGGAGCGCCGACGCCAGCTCCGTGCTCGGCTCGACGGCCTCGACCGCCTGCGGGTCGGCGAGCAGCTCCGTCATGCCGTACCGGCCGACCGCCTCGACCTGCATGCGCTCGAACGTCTCGCGCGGGAACAGCTCGCGCGCCGACCCCAGCCAGTCGAGCCCCTCGACGACCGACCCTCCGCGGCCACCTCCGCGACCGCTCCCGCCACCGCCGTCCGGCTCGCCGCCGCTGCCGTGCCGGTGGCCGCGCGCGGTGTACTCGCGGTCGTAGAGGTGCCCGAGCGTGCGGTCGATCGCCTGGTCCGACGGCGCCACGGGCAGGGCGTCGCCCGCGTACCGGCCCAGCACGAGCCGCCAGCGCCACGCGGCCTCCCGGTCGTCCGCGCGGACGTCGGCACGGACGTCCACGCCGAGGCCGTCGCCGCCCGCGGTCACGAGACGCTCCCGCGTGCCCACGCGCCGAGCCCGTCCCGCTCGAGGACCGCGACGAGCTCGCGCTCCACGACGAGCGCGGCCCGCAGGTCGTCCTCCGAGACGTCCACGCGCCGGTCCAGCGCGTCCGCGCGCGTCCCGGTCCGGGCGGCGACGCGCTCGGCGAGCCGGTGCGTCTCGGTGGGCCGCAACCACGTGAACGCGCGGCGCAGGTCCGGCAGGACCGCGCGGAACGCGTCCTCGTCGAGACCGCGCAGGCCCGCGTCGACCGCGTCGAACATCTCGGGCGTGTGGAGCAGCAGGTCCGGGGCCGCGCGCAGGACCCCGCCGAGGAACGCCGTCGCGGCCACCGGGTCCGCCCCCGGCGCGAGCTGGGCGCGCACGCGCTCGACGAGCCCGTTCTCGCCGGGCTGGTCGCCCAGCTCGTCGTCGACGGCGGCGAACGCGGTGAGCGCACCGCGCACCGCCGGGGAGGCGCCGGCGTCCTCGCGCACGCGCGCGAGCGCCTGTCCCACCGCGGTGGGCGCCGAGCCCGGTCCGTCCCGGCCCGCGCCGCGCACGTCGCGCACGAGGGACCGCAGCGCGACGAGGCTCGCCAGGGCGTCGTCCTGCGTCGTCGCGTCGGCCGCCGCGACGTCCGGGACCAGGTACGCGGCCGTGGCCAGCCCCTGCTCCGCGAGGTCGAGCAGGGCCTCCGCGTGGTCGCCCAGCTCCAGCTCGACGCGCGCCCGCCACAGCCCCACGAGCCGCCGCATGCCCGCGACGACCGACGCGAGCGACGGGTCCACGTCGAGCGTCGACCGCACGAGCGCGACGAGCGGGGGCAGCCGCTCCGGCAGCCCGACGACGACGCACTGCGCGACGAGACGCGCGACGGCGTCGCTCGAGCGCTCCTCGCGCGCCCGGTCGCGCGCGTCGTCGAGCAGCGCGACCGCGACCGCCTCGAGCGTCGCGCCGCGGTGGGAGAGCTCGACGAGGCGCGCCTCGACGAGCGGTGTCCAGGCGTACGTCCACTCCTCCAGCACGAGCCCCAGCCCGCGGCCCGCGACGTGGTCGGGGCCGGACACCCGGCGGGCGAGCCCCAGCTCGAGGAACGCGCACAGCGCGAGGAACCGGCGCCGGTCGCGGTGCGCGGCACGACGGCGGGCGTCGAGCCGCACGGTGCGCGGCACGGCGTCGGACACGTCGAGGCGCAGCGCCCGCGCGCGGGCCCGGGCCTCCTCGACGAGCGGCGGGGCTGCGCCGCCCGGGGCGACGTCCCCGAGCGCGCGCCCGGCGAAGACCTCGGCGACCGCGAGGCCGAGCGGGCGGTCGCCCGCGGCGTCCAGGTCGTCCGGGTCCTTCACGTAGCACGAGGTGATCGCGTCGAGCAGGTCGGTGCGGCACGGCCAGGGCCGTTCGCGCAGGACCGCGAGCCGGTGCGCGTGCTCGACGGCGGCCTGGGACTGCGCGACGCTCACGAGCGCCCCGCGCTCCGACGCCCCACGCCCGACGTCGACGAGCACCCCGGTCGCGGCGGCAGCGGGCCCGGCCGCGTCGTGGTGCGCGGCCCAGAGGCGGTCGTAGTAGCCCGGTGCGGGCATGCCCGCGCCGTACCCCCGCAGGGCGTCGAGCCGCTCGTCGTCGTAGCGGACGAGCCACGCGGGAGCGTCGGCGAGCGCGCCGTACCCGTCCGCGGGGCGCCGCGCCACGACCGCCGCGCCGTGCTCGCTCCCGACGAGCGCCTCCACGAGGGCGAGCGTGTGGAACGCGCCCGTCACGACGACGACCGGCCCGTCCGCACGCGCCGCGTGCTCCGCGACGCGTGCGGACATGCGCGCCTCGCGGTCGAGCGAACCGTCGGCGGCGAGCGCCTCCTCCTCGTAGTCGAGCCGCGCGAGCGCGGCCCACGCGAACACGTCGTCGACGAGCTCGCGCCAGTCCTGCAGGCGCGCCGTCTCGCGCGCCTCGAAGAGGTGGTCCCACAGCTCGTCGTGGTCGCGGCACCCGAGCCGCTCCGCGAGCCGGGCGACCGTGCGCGAGTGCGCGAGGTGGCGCTCCGCGAGGACGGTGCGCGCGGCGGCCTCCCGCTCGTCGTCCTCCTCGGTCGCCCGCTCCCCCCACGGGGAGTCGACGAACGCGAGCTCCGCCCCCGCCGCGTGGCCCGCGCGCAGCGCGACCCACTCCGGCGAGTACCGCGCGAGCGGGTAGAAGCCCGCGGCGCGCACGCCGCCTCCCGCGGCGTCCGCGGGATCGCCCGCGAGGCTGAGGACCGCGACGGGCGGGACCGTCTGCTCGTCGAGCAGCGCGGGCAGCAGGCGCGTGTACTCCTCAGGTCCCTCGACGAGCACGACGGACGGCCGGACCTCGGCGACGAGCGCGGCCACCGCGACCGCGCACGCAGGGCTGTGGTGGCGCACCCCGACGAGGTGCACGCCGTCGCGCTCGCGCAGCAGCGCGAGGTCGTGGGCCGCCTGGCGCAGCCGCGACGGCGCGGCGTCCCACGCGGCACGCAGGGCTACCGCCACAGGTCGCCCGCCGCCGTGAGGAAGTCCTTCCAGCGCGCGTCCGACCGCGCACGCTCCCGCACGACGTTGTCCACGTAGTGCCGCAGCCGCCGCGCGTCCTCCTCGTCGCCCTTGAGCGCGACGCCGCCCACCTGGCGCGCGACCTGCCCGGCCGTGACCGTGCCGTCGCCGAGGTAGCGCGCCTCGAGCGACGCCGCGATCGCGACGTTCACCGCCTCCGCCGTCGACATCACGGTCTCGGGGCGCTTGACCGGTGCGCCGCTCGCCGTCGTGCCGGTGCGCAGGTCCTGGAACACGGTGACGAGCACCTCGAGCACGTCGCGGTCGAGCACGGGCCGGTCGGCGGCCGGCCCGAGCTCCGCGGTGAGGCGCGTCTCGACGAGCTCGATCTCGAACGCGCGGTCGCGGATCGGCGCGACCGTCTCGAAGTTGAAGCGCCTCTTGAGCGCGGCCGACATCTCGTGGACCCCGCGGTCGCGGAGGTTCGCGGTGGCGAGCACGTTGAACCCGGGCCGCGCCGCGACGCGGGCGTCGGCGCCGAGCTCGGGGACCATGAGCTGCTTCTCGGAGAGCACGGACACGAGCGTGTCCTGGATCTCCGGGGCGCAGCGCGTGATCTCCTCGAACCGCGCGACGCGCCCGCTCTCCATCGCGCGGTAGACGGGCGACGGGACGAGCGAGCGCTCGCTGGGCCCCTCGGCGATGAGGAGCGCGTAGTTCCACGAGTACCGCACGTGGTCCTCGCTCGTGCCCGCGGTGCCCTGCACCGTGAGGGTCGACGTGCCGCTCGCGGCCGCCGCGAGCAGCTCGGACAGCAGGGACTTCGCCGTGCCGGGCTCGCCGACGAGCATGAGGCCCTGCCGACCGAGCAGCGACACGACCGCGCGGTCGACGAGCGGGTCGTCGCCGAAGAACTTGCGGCTCACGCCCAGCTCCCGGTCGCCCACGACGAACGCGCGCACGGCGCGCGGGCTCAGGCGCCAGCCCGGCGGGACGTCGGCCCCGCGCCGGGCGTCGGCGTCCGCGAGCGCCGCGAGCTCGTCGGCGTACCGGACCTCCGCCGGCGGTCGCAGCTCCGCGAGCGCCGGGGGCGCCTGCTCGTCACCGGTCGTCGTGCTCGTCACCCGGGCTCCTCCTCGGTCCGGTCGCGGGCACCGTGCCCGTGGTCCTGCGGGTCAGCGTAGGAGCCGCGTCCCACACGGCCGGCGCCGATGCGCCGGGGAGGGTCGTCGACGGGTCCGGCGAGCGCGGCCGTCGTCGTGGCGCCCTGCCCGTCGGCCCACGACCCGCCCGCGGCCCGACCCGCCGGGACCACGCGGTGCGGGTCGGCCTCCGCGTTCACGACGCCGCCCACGAGCACGACGATGCTCGTGAGCCAGCCCCACAGGACCCCGGCGAGGACGAGGCCGAGCATCTGCCCGGCCGCCTGGACGACCGCCGTCGTCCCGGCCTCCGTGCCCGGCGCCGCCGGTCCCGCGAGCCGGACGTAGAGGCCGAACCCCCACGACACGAGCAGGACGCCGCCGGTCCCGACGGCCGCGCCCGGCAGGCACCGCCGCCACGACGTGTCGACGTTCGGTGCGTACCGGTAGAGCAGCGTGAGGTACGCACCGCAGACGAGCACCACCGTCGGCCAGCGCAGCACGTCCCACGTCTGCCGGAATGCCGCGTCGAGACCGAGCCGCTCGGCGAGGTCGGCGCCGTCGCCCAGGAGCGGGCCGACGACGACGAGCGCGACGACGGACACCGCCGTGACGATCGCGCCGAGGGCGAGCGCGACCCCCAGGACGTACTGCGCCACGACCCCGCGGCGCCGCTCGACGCCGTACGCGTCGTCCAGCGCACGGACCGCGGCGCGGAAGACGCGGCTCGCGAGCCAGAGCGCCACGAGGAAGGACCCGACGGCGAACCCGGTGCGCTGCTCGTCGAGCAGGCTGTCGACGAGCGGCGCGACGACGGAGGTCGACACGTGCTCGGCGAACACCGTGGTGAGCCCGCCGACGATCGACGAGCGGATCGAGTCGACGGTGTCGTCGCCGAGGAGCGGGCGCAGGAAGCCGAGGCTGGACCCGATCGCGGTCGTCAGCGGGATGAGCGAGATGAGCCCGTAGTACGACATCTCGGCGGCGAGGCCCGTGACGCGGACCCCGGCGACGCGGAACGCCGAGCGGGCGGCGACGTCGGCGACGCGCACGCGCGGTCCGGTGCGCGCCGCGGCCGCGAGCACGCGGTCCTGCCACGGCACGCGGCCCGCCGCGCGCTCACGCCGCCGCGCCGTCCACGGGCGGACCACCGCTCGCGCGCACCACGTCCCCGCCGCAACCGCGCCGGCCGCGACGGGCACGCTCGCGAGCGCGCCGAGCGCCCGGGTCCCGCCGTCGTCCGCGGCGACGGCCACCACGACGACGACCGCCCCGACGCCCGCGAGGGCGAGCAGCGTCGACGTCGCCGTGCTCACCGTGGACCGGACTGCCGGCGACCGGCGCGCGAGCACGGCGACGAGCAGCCAGGCGAGCGTCGCGACGACGATCACGGGGCGGCGCCGTCGCTCACGGGAGCGTCCGCCGGGTCACCACTGGCTCTTCCGCTCCCAGTCGGGGTCGAACGACCCCGCCTCGGCCACCGCCACGTAGTCGCGGTACGCCTCCGCGACGAGGACGGGCGGCAGGTCCGCGATCCGCGCGGTCCCCCGCCCGGACCCGCGGCCCGTCCGCTCGAACGTCAGCGCCGTCACCGCGGCCGGGATGTTCTCCTCCGGGACGAACGACCCCGTGAACTCGATCTGCACGACGATCCCCGCGCTCGTGAACGCCTTGGTGTACGCGCTGAACCACCCGGCGTCCTCGGCCTGCGAGCGGGAGTAGCCCCGCTTCGTCGCGCGCCCGCGGAGGGAGAAGCTGTCGGAGAACCAGCCCTTGTGGTCGTCGATCGCCGTCGCGCCCGCGAGGACGTCGGGCGTCGCGACGTCGAGCTGCGCGAAGAGCGGGGTGACCTCGTAGTCGGCCAGGTGCGCCGTCCAGGCCGCCGTCGCCTCCGGACCGAGCAGGACGGCGTGCGCGAGCCCGACCGTCGACCCCTCCCCGAGCTCCACGTCCTCGTCGTCGGCGTCGACGAGCGCGCCGCCGTCGGGCCGGAACGGGCGGGCACGCTCCGTCCCGGGGTTCTCGACCCAGACGAGCCGCTCGACGAGCCGCGACATCACGGGGTGCCCGAGGAGGTACTCCTGCCACTCCGACGCCGTCCACGTGCGGCCCACGCACATCGCCTCGCAGAGCCGCTGGGTCTGCAGGGCGACGACGGCCTTGAGCTCCTTGCGACTCGCGGTGAGCTGCTTCTTGGCGGCCGCGACGAGCTCGGGGTCGTCCTGCGCCCGGGGTGCCGGGAGCGCCTTGACCACCTTCCCGGCGTCGCTCGTGAGCTCGAGCGTGAACGCGGGGGTGATGCGCCCGACGTACTCCCGGGAGCCGAGGTCGAGGTGGAGCAGCCCGTCGTCCTCGAAGCCGGCGGTCTGGACGGTGCGGTCGGCGAGCTGGTCCGCCGTCCAGCCGCGCCGCTCCGCGAGCTCGCCCGCGAGCCGCTGCGCGGTCTCCTGGACCGTGGCCTGGCGGAACCGCCGCGAGACGGCGAGGAGCTCCTGGATCGCGGCCGGCTGCCCGTTGGCGGCGAGCGCGTGCACGAGCGCCTCGGTCTGCGCGCGGCGCCCGACGTGCGCCTTCGCGTAGCGCTGGAACGTCGCGGCGAGCTCGGCGCCGGGCATCGCGACCGTCAGGGCGAGCAGACCCTTGTCCTTGACCGCCGAGCCGACGTACGTGGCCTGGTGCTCGCGGTAGAGGTCGCGATGGTGGTCCTCGACCGTCTTGGACGCCTCGACCGAGTAGTGCTCGGGCGAGCGCTTGGCCCACGCCTGGTACTGGTCGTACCGCAGCTGGGCACCGGCCGTCGCGTACGCGTCGCTCTCCTGCGGCGAGGGGTTGCGCGTGTCCTGCGCGACCCACGCCGCGAGCACGTGGCTGCCGAGCCGGGCGCGGTCCTCCTCCCGGAGCAGCGACAGGTACCGCTCCAGCAGCCCGGCACCGCTCGGGTCCTTGAGCTTGACCGCGAGCACGACCCACCAGCGCAGGACCGTCGGGTCCACGGGCGAGCCGTCCGTCGCCCAGCGGGCCGCGGGCAGCGCGTCGAGGTCCAACCACGCCATGCTGACGGGCTTCTTCGCGCGCAGTCCCTTGGTCGCCTCCGCGAGCAGCGCCTCGGGCGCGAGGTCGGCGGAGATGTCCTCGCCGAGCGCCTCGAGCGCCGTGAGGAGCGTGGCGCGCACCACCTCGCTGCGCTCCCTGCCGAGCGCGGCGCGCAGCGCGGGCACCGCGCCGGCGTCACCGAGCCGCGCGAGCCACTCGGCCGCCGTGCGCCGGATCTCGGCCCGGCCGTTCCCGAGCCCCTGCTCGGCCAGGTCTCGCACGCCCGGGTGAGACAGCAGGACCTCTTGCGCGGCCGAGCGGTACGAGCGGCCCTCCCCGAGGGCGAGCTCGGTCAGGCGCGGCAGGAAGCGGCGCGGGACCTGCGGGAACTGCCCCAGCAGCGCGATCGCGCGCGCCGGCTTCGCCGTGCCGTAGGTGCGCTCGCGGTCGTCGAGGGCCTCGGCGAGACGGTCGAGCCGCCCGGCGTAGTACGGCCACGCGTTCCGGGGCGAGACCGTGTCCGCCGCCCACCACGACGAGAAGTAGAGGTCGTCGACCAGCCCGTCCGCGTCCTCACGGCCCACCTGGCGCAGCGCCGCCTCGAGGGCGCGGAGGTCGACGTCGAGCAGGTCCCCGTCGTGGAGGCGGTACCACGCGAAGTGCTCGCGCGGGCCGCGTTCCGCGACGACCAGGCGCAGACGGTGCAGGAGCGTGGTGCCCGGGAGGCGGGCGAAGACGGCAGGCGCCGAGAGCCGACGCATCGTCACCCGGTCGGGGCGCCGCGTGCTCGTGCCGGAGAGGAACGCGGTGAACACCCGGATGTCGTCGTCCGAGATGCCGGGCAGCTCCTTGAGGTCCTCCTCGACGGCCTGACGACGCCACCGCGCCCAGCCCTCGTCACCACCCTTCGCCGGGTGCGCCGCACGCTCCGCCCGGGCACGCTCCAGCGCCGTGTCGATCGCCGCCCGCGCAGCGCGGACGGCGTCCTCGCCGAGGACGACGTCAGGCAGCGGCTCGTACGGCGGTACCTCGATCTCCGGCTCGTCGCCCCGTGCCGCGTCGAGGACGCGAGCGCGCTCGACGGTGTCGCGCAGCAGCGTCGCCCGGGCGCCCGTCGACCGCACGGCCGTCTCCTCCAGAGCGGCCAGGCCGCCGTCGACCTGGGCGAGCCGCGTCACCACGGCACCGAGCCGCGAGGCCGGGAGCGACGTGAGCAGCGGGGCGAGGAGCTCGAGCTGCCGCGCCGCGGGGAGCGGGACGAGCGCGGCGACCGCCGCCTCGCGCACCGCCTTGCTCGTGTCCGCGGCGAGCACGGCGAGCAGCGGGGCGAGCGACTCCGTCGCCGCCGGGTCCGCCGCGACGAGGGCCACGAGCTCGCCGCGCCCCGCGGCGCTCACCCCCGGCAGCACCTGCGTCGCGACGTCCAGGTGCGCGACGACGAACTCCCGCGCCGGGTCGCCGAGCAGCGCCGGGCCCAGGTGCCGCGACGCCCAGCCGGCTGACACCGGCCGCTCGAACAGCTCGCGCAGCACGACCGCCGGCGCGTCCGCCTCCGGCACGCCGCCCTCGACCGCGAGGGTCACGAGCAGGTCCGGCGTCCAGCGGTCGGGCGCGCCCTTGCCGTTCTTGCCGTGGCGGCGCTCGTTCGCGCGCCGCGACATGTCGTTGACGAGCGTCGTGAGCCAGCGCGGGTCCGACGACCGCTCACGGTCCACCTCGGACGAGACCGCGCTGAGCACCCTGCCGAGGCGCACGAGCTCCGGGACGGTGACCGAGTCGGAGAGCGTGTAGAGGTTGGAGCGCGCGGTGACCGCCTTGGCGGACGTCCACCCCGGCACGGCGACCTTCAACCGGTCGTCCTGGGCAGGGGTCGTCCACGAGTAGACCCCGGACTGGCCGGGGCGGCCGAGGAGGGCCTCGACGTCGCCGCCCCGCAGCGCCTCCAGCTCGAGCAGCACCTCCGGCCCCTCGCCCCGGTGCACGTACGCGACCGCACGGTCCGCGAGCTCCGGCGACGCGACAGCGAGCACCCTTAAGGCGTCGACGAGCCGAGCGCTCGGGCGGTGGGCTCCCGTCTGCCCCTCGTCACGCCGGAACAGACCCTTGACCTTCTCGAGCACCCTCTACCTCACCGTCACGTCGTCGCTGCTGGTGGGCCCGATGCTAGGGGTGGCCGCCGACACGGCGCGGGCCAGTATCCGGGCGACGCGCGCCTCGTCCGAGCGAGGCACGGGCGTGCCCGGCGGGCGAAGGAGGGGTGGTGGGCCCGGAGGGACTCGAACCCCCGACATCCACGGTGTAAGCGTGGCGCTCTAACCAGCTGAGCTACAGGCCCTGGAACGGCGGAGCACAGCCTACCGGGTCGGTACCCCGCCACCTGCCACGACCGCCGGGCTCCCGGGGCTCAGAGCTGTTCCAGCGCCCGCCGGTAACCGTCGAGGTCACGACGCTGCCCGCGCGGGTTGACGACCGACCACCGGACGATCCCGTCGGCGTCGAGCAGGAACGAGCCGCGCAGCGCGAGGCCGTCGTCCTCGTCGAGGACGCCGTAGGCCCGCGCGACGTCTCCGTGCGGCCAGAAGTCGGAGAGCAGGTCGAACTCGAAGCCCTCCTGCGCGGTCCACGCCTTCTGCGCGAACACCGAGTCGCACGAGATGCCGAGCAGGGTGACGCCGGCTGCCTCGAACTCCTCGAGGTTGTCGCGCAGCTCGCACAGCTCGCCCGTGCAGATCCCCGAGAACGCGAAGGGGTAGAACACGAGGAGCACCGGCCCGCCGCGCAGGTCGGCGAGGTGGACGGGCGTGCCGTGGGTGTCCGGCAGCGTGAAGTCGGGCGCCGGGTCGCCCGGACCGGGCGGCGTGGTGCGTCCGGTCGTCGAGGCGTCGTCAGCGACCGCGGCCACGGGTCCCGAGCTTCGTCGCGGACCAGTCGGGCGCGATGGCGAACGTGCTCGTCGCGTGCAGCCCGGCCGTGTTCGCGGCCTCCTGGATGTCGTTGTGACCCACGTGTCCCGGCCGCCCGGGCTTGGGGGTGAGCACCCAGATGAGGCCGCCGTCGTCGAGCACGGTCTGGACGTCCACGAGCAGGTCGGTGAGGTCGCCGTCGTCCTGGCGGAACCACACGACCACGCCGTCCGTGACGTCGTCGTAGTCCTCGTCGACGAGCTCGCCGCCGACGAGCTCCTCGAGCTCACCGCGCAGGTCGTCGTCGACGTCGTCCGCCCAGCCGAACTCCTGGACCACGTTGCCGGGCGCGAACCCCAGTCGGTCCGCCCCGCTGGGCCCTACGGTGTCGGTCACTGTCGTGTCGTTCCTTTCCTCGTCCTGTCGGTGCGGTGGCCGTCGCGCGCACCCGGGCGGGCGCCCGCGCGCACGACGACCTGCCGTGTCTGGCAAAGGTAGCCCACCGCAGGGTGCGGTGCTTGGCAAGGCACCGCCCACGGACAGCCGTCCCGGGGGTCGTTCGCCGTGGTCGGGCACGGCCGGGCTGCCGTACGACGGCGGCGCGCACGCCGTCCGGCCCGTGTCGCCGAAATCACGCCCTCTTGACCACCCGATGGTGTGACTTACGCGCGCGTTGTGAACACAATGGGTAGACCACCCTGGTCTCGTGAAGAGGCGCGGTCGCCACCAGCGGCCGCGGCGCCGTGCCCGGAGTGGGCCCGAGACGGGTGTCGGCCGTGTACCGCGCGGCCGAGCGCCCGGCATCCGACGAGATATGAGGTTGCTGGTGGCTTCGTACGACGAGACCGGACCGCTGATCAACGGTCTGCTCAGCCAGGTTCCGGACTTCGACCCCGCCGAGACCGGCGAGTGGGTCGAGGCCCTCGACGGCCTGATCGACGACCGCGGGGGCCCGCGCGCCCGCTACGTCCTGCTGAACCTGCTCAAGAGGGCCCGGGAGCGCAACGTCGCCGTCCCGACCTCCCTGACGACCCCCTACGTGAACACCATCGGTGTGCACGAGGAGCCCTACTTCCCCGGCGACGAGGCGCTGGAGCGTCGCTACCGCTCGTGGATCCGCTGGAACGCCGCCGTCATGGTGACGCGGGCGCAGCGGCCCGGCATCGGCGTCGGTGGCCACATCTCCTCCTACGCGTCGGTGGCGACGCTGTACGAGGTGGGCCTGAACCACTTCTTCCGCGGCAAGGACCACCCGGGCGGCGGCGACCAGGTCTACTTCCAGGGCCACGCCTCCCCCGGCGTGTACGCGCGCGCGTTCCTCGAGGGCCGGCTCTCCGCGGACCAGCTCGACGGGTTCCGCCAGGAGAAGTCGCACCCGGGCGGCGGCCTGCCGTCGTACCCGCACCCGCGGCTCATGCCCGACTTCTGGGAGTACCCGACCGTCTCCATGGGTCTCGGCCCGGCGAGCGCGATCTACCAGGCGTGGACGGACAAGTACCTGCACAACCGCGGGATCCGCGACACGGAGCAGCAGGACGTGTGGGCGTTCCTCGGCGACGGCGAGATGGACGAGCCCGAGTCGCGCGGCATGCTCCAGCTCGCGGCGCAGCAGCAGCTCGACAACCTGACGTTCGTCGTGAACTGCAACCTGCAGCGCCTCGACGGCCCGGTGCGCGGCAACGGCAAGATCATCCAGGAGCTCGAGGCGCAGTTCCGCGGTGCGGGCTGGAACGTCATCAAGGTCATCTGGGGCCGCGAGTGGGACGTCCTGCTCAACGCGGACAAGGACCGCGCCCTGGTCAACCTCATGAACGTCACGCCCGACGGCGACTACCAGACGTACCGTGCGGAGTCCGGCGCGTTCATCCGCGAGCACTTCTTCGGCCGCGACCCGCGGACGAAGGCGCTCGTCGAGAACATGACCGACGACGACATCTGGAACCTCAAGCGCGGCGGCCACGACTACCGCAAGATCTACGCGGCCTACGCGGCGGCGCGCGCCCACACGGGCCAGCCGACCGTGATCCTCGCGCACACGGTCAAGGGCTACGCGCTCGGGCCGTCGTTCGCGGGCCGCAACGCGACGCACCAGATGAAGAAGGTCGGCCTGGCCGACCTCAAGGCGCTGCGCGACTCGCTGCGGATCCCGATCACGGACGAGGAGCTCGACGCCAACCCGTACGAGCCTCCGTACTTCCACCCGGGCCCGGACGCGCCGGAGATCCAGTACCTGCTGAACCGTCGCCAGCAGCTCGGCGGGTTCGTGCCCGAGCGCCGCTCGTCGCCGAAGCCGATCACGCTGCCCGGCGACAAGTCCTACGAGATCCTCAAGAAGGGCTCGGGCCAGCAGGAGATCGCCACGACGATGGCGTTCGTCCGCCTGCTCAAGGACCTCATCAAGGACAAGGAGTTCGGCAAGCGCGTCGTGCCGATCATCCCCGACGAGGCTCGCACGTTCGGCCTGGACTCGATCTTCCCGTCGGCGAAGATCTTCAACACCCAGGGCCAGCACTACCTCGCCGTGGACCGCGAGCTCATGCTGAGCTACAAGGAGTCCGAGGCCGGGCAGATCATGCACACCGGCATCAACGAGGCGGGCTCCGCGGCCGCCTTCCAGTCGGTCGGCACGTCCTACGCCACGCAGGGCGAGATCATGGTGCCGTTCTACATCTTCTACTCGATGTTCGGCTTCCAGCGCACCGGCGACCAGTTCTGGGCGGCGGGCGACCAGCTCACGCGCGGCTTCATCATCGGCGCGACCGCGGGCCGCACCACGCTCACGGGCGAGGGCCTGCAGCACGCCGACGGCCACTCCCCGCTCCTCGCGGGCACGAACACCGCGATCGTCCAGTACGACCCGGCGTTCGGCTACGAGATCCGGCACATCGTGCGCGACGGCATCGAGCGCATGTTCGGCCCCGGCGAGCACGGCGTGGGCGCGGACGGCCGCGACCAGAACGTCATGTACTACCTCACGGTGTACAACGAGCCGATGGTCCAGCCGGCCGAGCCGGAGGACGTGGACGTCGAGGGCATCCTCAAGGGCATCCACCGCATCTCCGTGGGCGAGGGCGACGGGCCGCGCGCCCAGATCCTCGCGTCGGGCGTCGGCGTGCCGTGGGCGCTCGAGGCGCAGCAGCTCCTGCGGGAGGACTGGGGCGTCGCGGCGGACGTGTGGAGCGTGACGAGCTGGAACGAGCTGCGGCGCGACGCGCTCGCCGCCGACCAGGCCGCGTTCCTCGACCCGGCCGCGCCCGCGCGCGTCCCGTTCGTCACGGAGAAGCTCTCCGGCGCCGAGGGGCCGTTCATCGCGACGAGCGACTACGACCACCTGGTCCCCGACCAGATCCGCAAGTGGGTCCCGGGCGACTACGAGGTGCTCGGCGCCGACGGCTTCGGGTTCTCGGACACGCGGGCGGCGGCCCGCCGGCACTTCAAGATCGACGGCCCGTCCGTCGTCGTGCGCACGCTCCAGGCGCTCGCCAAGCAGGGCAAGGTCCCCGCGGACGCGTCGGCGCGCGCGATCGAGAAGTACCGCCTGATGGACGTCACCGCCGGCACGTCCGGCAACGCGGGCGGCGAGGCCTGACCCGCACCGCCTGAGACGACGACGGCCGGTCACCCCGCGGGGTGACCGGCCGTCGCCGTCTCCGGAAGGTGCCCGACGCCGCGGGTCAGGTCCCGGCGCGGTGCTGCTCGGCCTGGGCGACGGCGCGCTCGAGGTCGGCGCGCAGCGGCGCGACGCCCCGGGGGTCGCCGTACTCGACGAGCGACTCGAGGTGGTGGCGGGCGTCGAGTGGCCGGTCGGCCTCGATGGCGGCGAGGACGAGCTGGCGCCCGACCTCGGCCTCGTGCTCGCGGGCACGCCAGTGGCCGACGCCGAGGCCCAGCGCCTCGACCGGCAGACCAGCGGTGCGCAGCACCTCCATGGACTGCGCGAGCGCGTGCCCCGAGGGGTCGCGCTCGGCGGCCGTCGCGAAGCGGCGCAGAGCCGCCTCCGGGTCGTCGTCGAGGGAGAGACGGCCGAGCTCCACGAGCGGGTACCACCCGCGGGGGTGCCCGGCGAGCTCCTCGGCGAGCGCCCAGACCGCGAGGTCGGCGGCGCGCTGCTTCTCGGTCTCGTCCGCCGGGGCGGCCAGGGGGTCGTCCGTGGTCGGTCCCTCGGCGGCCCGACGACGGACCAGCTCGGCCAGCGCGCGGAAGGCCCGCTCGTCGTTCGGGTCGTCGACGAGCATCGCCCGCAGCGCGTCCTCGTGGACCGTGTCGCCACGCTTCTCCCCGGACCGTGGGCGGCGCGTGCCGACGGTCGACGCGGACGTCGGCCGACGCATGAGCTGTCGAAGTCGGGGCATGAGTGCCATTCCCCGACCCTAGCGGGTCGTCCGGGTGCTCACCCAGCGACCCGGTCCCCCGGCGACGCGCCGACCGTCGCGGCGCGCGCTTTGTGGACTGTCCACAACCCCGGCCGTATGCTCGGCGCGTGACGGCCACCCCCAGGACCCCGGCGACCGCGCCGGCCCCGACGAGCCCGGCCGGCAACGCGGACAACCTCCAGCGCCTGCGCGACGGCAGCGGCCTGCTCATGTCCGCCGCGCTGCGCCGCCTCGACGACGAGATCCGCTGGTACCGCGAGCTCCCGGCCGAGGACCGCTCCTACGTGGGTCTCGTCGCACAGTCCGGCATCACGGCGTTCGTCACGTGGTACGCGGACCCGCAGGCCCCGCCGCACGGCGTGAGCGACATCTTCGCCGCGGCCCCGCCCGAGCTCACGCGCTCGATCTCGCTCCAGAACACGCTCCAGCTCGTCCGCATCGTCGTCGAGGTCGTCGAGGCGTACTCCGACCAGCTCGCGGCGCCGGGCGGGGAGCGCGACCTGCGCGAGGCCGTGCTGCGCTACTCCCGGGAGGTGGCGTTCTCCGCGGCCGAGGTCTACGCCCGCGCCGCGGAGGTCCGCGGCGCGTGGGACGCGCGCCTGGAGGCCCTCGTCGTGGACGCGCTCATCCGCGGCGACGGCGACGACTCCCTGCGGTCGCGCGTCTCGGCGCTCGGCTGGGGCGGCCACGGCTCGACCCTCGTCATGGCGGGCACGATCGCCGCGACGCTCGACGAGGTCCGGACGGCGGAGCTGCGCCGCGCGACGCGCCGGGCGGCGGGCGACGCGCTCGTGGGCATCCACGGCGACCGGCTCGTGCTCGTGCTCGGCGGCGAGGGCGACCTCCAGGCCGCCGCGGCGTCGCTCCTGCCCCGCTTCGGGCCCGGCCCGGTCGTCATCGGGCCGACGGTCCCCGGGCTGGAGGAGGCCGCGCGCTCGGCGCAGGCCGCGCTCGCGGGGCTGCGGGCCGCGCCCGCGTGGCCGCAGGCCCCGCGCCCGGTGCTCGCCGACGACCTGCTCCCCGAGCGCGTCCTCACCGGCGACACCACGGCGCGGCGCACGCTCGTCGCCCAGGCGTACCGCCCGCTCGCCGAGGCGACTGGCTCGGTGCTCGAGACGCTGTCCGCCTACCTCGGCACGGGCCGGTCGCTCGAGGCGGCGGCCCGGTCCCTGTACGTGCACCCGAACACCGTGCGCTACCGCCTGCGCAAGGTCTCGGAGATCACCGGCTGGGACCCGCTCGACGCCCGCGAGTCGTTCGTGCTCCAGGTCGCGCTCGCGCTCGGGCAGCTCTCGACGGTCCGCTGAGGAGCCGGGCCCGTCCGACGACCCCCGGGGCACTCCGCAGCGCCGCCTTGTAGGTTCGGCACAACCACCCTCCGCAAGGTTGGTGCGCGTCGTGACGTGGCGCACGGGCCTCGCGTTGGCACAGTTGACGGGTGCTCGCCGTCTTGTGCCCTGGACAGGGCTCCCAGTCCCCCGGAATGCTCGCCCCCTGGCTCGAGCTGCCCGGCGTCGCCGACCAGGTCTCCGCGTTCGGCGAGGCCGCGGGCCTCGACCTGCGTGCGCACGGGACGGAGTCGGACGCCGACACGATCCGTGACACGGCCGTCGCGCAGCCGCTCATCGTCGCGTCGTCGCTCGTCGCGCTCCGCGTGATCCTCGACGGGCGCGACACCGCCGACGTCGTCGACGTGACCGCCGGGCACTCGGTCGGCGAGCTCGCCGCCGCGGCCGTCGCGGGGGCGCTGACGGACACCGGCGCCGTCGGGCTCGTCGCGCACCGCGCGCGCGCCATGGCCGCGGCCGCCGCTGCGACCCCGACCGGCATGAGCGCCGTCGTCGGGGGCGACCCGGAGGAGGTCCTCGCCGCGATCGAGGCGGCCCACCTGTGGCCCGCGAACGTCAACGGCGGCGGGCAGGTCGTCGCCGCCGGCGCCCTCGACCACCTCGCCGCGCTCGCGGAGAACCCGCCGGCGAAGGCGCGGGTCATCCCGCTCCAGGTCGCAGGCGCGTTCCACACGCCCTTCATGCAGCCGGCGCTCGAGGAGTTCGAGCCGGTCGCCGCGTCGTGGGACGTCGCCGACCCGCGCCTGCCGTTCCTCTCGAACGCGGACGGCGAGTCCTACGGGACGATCGACATCGAGGGCAGCACCTACGGCAAGGCGCGCGACGTCGTCCGTCGCCTCACCGCGCAGATCGCGGCACCCGTGCGCTGGGACCTGTGCCAGGAGACCCTCGCGGAGCTCGGCGTCACCGCACTGCTCGAGCTCGCGCCCGGGGGCGTCCTCACGGGCCTCGCCCGCCGCTCGCTCAAGGGTGTGGAGGCCGTGGCCGTGAAGTCGCCCGACGACGTCGAGGCGGCCCGCGACCTCGTCGCCCGGCACTCGGTGGCGGCCGGCGCGGCCCCGGGCGTCGACGCGTGAGCGGCGCGACCCTGCGCCAGGCGACGGGCCCGGCGCACTCGCGCATCCTCGCGATCGGCGGGGTGCGCGGCGAGAACGTCGTGACGAACGACGACATCGCCGGCCCGATCGACTCCTCCGACGAGTGGATCCGCCAGCGCACCGGGATCGTCACGCGCCGTCGTGCGGGCGCCGACGTGGACGTCCTCGATCTCTCCGAGGCCGCGGCGCGCGACGCGCTCGCCCGGGCGGGCCTCCAGGGCGCCGACGTCGACGCGGTGATCGTCTCGACGGTCACCTACTTCCACCAGACCCCCGCCGCCGCGGCGGTGCTCGCCGAGCGCCTCGGCGCGACGCCCGCCGCCGCGTTCGACGTGTCTGCCGCGTGCGCGGGCTACGCCTACGCCATCGCGCAGGCCGACGCCCTCGTCCGCGCCGGCATCGCGACCCACGTGCTCGTGGTCGGCGCGGAGAAGATGAGCGACTTCATCGACCCGACCGACCGCTCGATCTCGTTCCTCCTGGGCGACGGCGCCGGCGCCGCGATCGTCGGGCCGTCCGACACCCCGGGCATCGGCCCGACGGTGTGGGGCTCCGACGGCGGCAAGGCGCAGGCGATCCGCCAGACGCACGCGTGGTCGGACCTGCGCGAGGACCCCTCGCTCGGGTGGCCCACGCTGCGCCAGGACGGCCAGAGCGTGTTCAAGTGGGCCGCGTTCCAGATGGCCCCCGTCGCCGCCAAGGCGATGGCCGAGGCCGGGGTCGCCCCGGCCGACATCGGCGCGTTCGTGCCGCACCAGGCGAACATGCGGATCATCGACCAGATGATCAAGCAGCTCGAGCTCCCCGCGTCCGTCGCGGTCGCCCGGGACATCGCGGAGACCGGCAACACGTCGGCCGCCTCGATCCCCCTCGCGACCCGGCGCCTGCTCGACGAGGGGCAGGTCCGCTCCGGCGACCTCGCCCTCCAGATCGGGTTCGGCGCCGGGCTCGTCTACGCGGCGCAGGTGGTCGTCCTGCCGTAGGGGAGAATCACCCTGGACGGACGGCCGCCCTCCCCGCGGGGAGGACCCACGCCGTCGGCGGACCCGTCCGTCGCGCGCACCCGTCTGACGAAGTACCGCCCGGCACACCCACCGGGCACCGCCACCGGGACCGGTCGCCGCCGGCCCCACGACAAGGAGAAACCATGGCCTACACCGAGCAGGAAGTCCTCGCCGGCCTCGCGGAGATCGTCGCCGAGGAGACGGGTCTGCCGACCGACGCCGTCGCGCTCGAGAAGTCCTTCACCGACGACCTCGACATCGACTCGCTGTCGATGATGACGATCGTCACCCACGCCGAGGACAAGTTCGGGGTCCGCATCCCGGACGACGAGGTCAAGAACCTCACGACGGTCGGCGACGCCGTGTCCTTCATCACGGGCGCCCAGGCCTGAGCACGCCCCGCCTGCCTCGCAGGCCTGCGGGCGGGCCGGCGTCACCCACGCCGGCCCGCCCGTCCTCCCCGCCCCCGCCGCAACCCCCGAGGAGCACCATGTCCGCCGCTACTGAAGTCGTCGTCACCGGCCTCGGCGCCACCACGCCGCTCGGCGGCGACGTGCCCTCCACCTGGGCCGCGGCACTGGCCGGCGAGTCCGGCGCGCGCACGCTCGAGAACGACTGGGCGGAGCGCTACGAGATCCCGGTGACGTTCGCCGCGACGATCAAGGTCGACCCGGCCGAGGTCCTCGCGCGCCCCGAGATCAAGCGCATGGACCCCTCCAC
Organism: Sphaerisporangium cinnabarinum; assembly: GCA_003052455.1. Taxonomy (GTDB): domain Bacteria; phylum Actinomycetota; class Actinomycetes; order Actinomycetales; family Cellulomonadaceae; genus Cellulosimicrobium; species Cellulosimicrobium cinnabarinum. The sequence goes on from QAPD01000022.1 coordinate 89,782, forward strand.
GCAGTACGCGATCATCGCCGCGCGCGAGGCGTGGGCGGACGCGGGCAGCCCCGAGGTCGACGGCGACCGGCTCGGCACGGTCGTGTCGTCCGGCATCGGCGGCATCTGGACCACGCTCGACGGCTGGGACACGCTGCGGGAGCGCGGCGCGCGCCGCATGTTGCCCATGACCGTGCCCATGCTCATGCCGAACTCCCCCACCGCGTACGTCTCGCTCGAGCTCGGTGCCCGGGCGGGCGCCCACGCCCTCGTCTCCGCGTGCGCGTCCGGCGCCGAGGCGATCGGCTACGGCGTCGACATGATCCGCGCGGGCCGTGCGGACGTCGTCGTCGCCGGCGGCACCGAGGCCACGATCCACCCCATGCCGATGGCGGCCTTCGCCGCCTCGCGCACGCTCTCGCTGCGCAACGACGACCCCCAGGGTGCGTCGCGCCCGTACGACGTCGACCGCGACGGCTTCGTCATCGGCGAGGGCTCGGGCGTCGTCGTCCTCGAGAGCGCGGAGCACGCCGCGGCCCGCGGGGCCCGCGTCTACGCGCGCCTCGCCGGCGTCGGGCTGTCCTCCGATGCCTACCACATCACCTCGCCCGACCCGGAGGGCCGGGGCCAGGTCGCGGCGATGCGCCGCGCGCTCGAGGAGGCCGGGGTCACCGGTCGGGACGTCGTGCACGTCAACGCGCACGCGACCTCGACCAAGGTGGGCGACCTCACCGAGACCCGCTCCATCCGCTCGCTCCTGGGCGACGACGCCGACCACGTGCTGCTCTCGGCCACGAAGTCGATGACCGGGCACCTCCTCGGCGGTGCCGGCGCGCTCGAGTCGATCTTCACGATCAAGGCCGTCGCGGAGCGCCTCGCTCCCCCGACGATCAACGTCGCGAACCCCGACCCGGAGCTCCAGGTGCCGCTCGTGCGCGACACGCCCGCGCCGCTGCCGAGCGGCGACGTCGTCGCGATCAACAACTCGTTCGGCTTCGGGGGCCACAACGTCGCCCTCGCCGTGGCCAGCGTCTGACCAGGCGCCACGACGACGCGAAGGGCGCCTCCCGGATCTCCGGGAGGCGCCCTTCGTGGTCTCTGCCGACGGGTGTGCGTGAGCAGTCCCCGCGGCGCGGCGTCGGTGAGCGTCAGCCGACGCGGTGCAGCCAGCGCACCGGCGCGCCGGCGCCGGCGTAGCGGAACGGCTCGAGCTCGTCGTCCCAGGCCTTGCCGAGCGCGAGGTGGAGAGCGTCGCGCATCGCCCACGGCTCGCTCACCTGCTCGAGCGCAGCACGGATCCGGTCCTCGGGCACGACGATGTTCCCGTGCACGTCCGTCTGGGCGTAGAAGATGCCGAGGTCGGGCGTGTGGGACCAGCGTCCGCCGTCGACCCCGTGGCTGGGCTCCTCGGTGACCTCGTACCGCAGGTGGGACCATCCGCGTAGCGCGGAGGCCAGCCTGGCGCCCGTCCCCTGCGGCCCCTGCCACGAGTACTCGGCCCGGTAGAGGCCGCGCGCGGCGGGCTGCTCGGTCCAGTCGAGCGACACGCGCACGCCGAGGACGTTGCCCGCGGCCCACTCCATGTGCGGGCACAGAGCACGCGGTGCTGAGTGCACGTAAAGAACACCGCGGGTGATGGCACCGGCCATGTCTGCCTCCCTAGGTCGAGGTTTCGTCTTCCCCAACGTCCTCACCCAGGGCGGGTCCACAGCGCTCGCACAGATGTCGCGGCGTGTCTCGTGCTCATCTTGCACGACATCGCGCGTGCGCGCGAGAGATCGGGCGGGCGTGCCCGGGACCGACCGGGCACACCCGTGTCAGAGGTGCTCGCGCAGCTCGCGCATCGCCTTCTTGCGCACGGCCCGGTCGAGCCGGTCCAGGTACAGCATGCCGTCGAGGTGGTCGCACTCGTGCTGGAGGCACCGGGCCATGAGCTCGGTGCCCTCGACCACGACCTCGTTGCCGTCGAGGTCGGTGCCGACCACGCGCGCGTACCAGGCGCGGCGCGTGGGGTACCAGAGGTCGGGGACCGAGAGGCAGCCCTCGTCACCGTCCTGGTAGTCGTCGGACAGCTCGACGATGCGCGGGTTGAGCACGTACCCGATCTCGTCGTCGATGTTCCACGAGAACGCCCGGAGGTTGACGCCGATCTGGTTGGCGGCGAGCCCCGCGCGACCCTCGTGGTCGACCGTCTCGACGAGGTCGGCGACGAGAGAGCGCACCCGGTCGTCGATGGTGGTGATCTCGTCGCAAGGGGTGCGGAGCACGGGGTCCGGGATGGTCCGGATCTCTCTCATCGCCATGGTCACCATTCTTCCATGCGCGCGGCGCCGTCCGGCCGTCGTCCCCAGCCCCGCGCCGGGGCGCGTGTCACATCCGCGCGTACCGCGCCCGCGCGAACGAGTAGAGCCCGTAGGCGGCGAAGCCCAGGCCGACGGCGACGAGGAGGACGACCCCGAACGGCTGCCCCGCGAGCGTGGCGAACGCGCTGTCGAGGCCGCCCGCCTGCTGCGGGTCGTGCTGGACGGCGGCCACGACGAACAGCACCCCCAGCACGCCGAGCGCGACGCCCTTGGCGATGTACCCGACCTGCCCGAGCGTCACGACGGCGCGTCCCAGGTGCCCGCCGGTCCCGCCCTCGAGGTCCTCGAGGAACTTCTTCCGCCATCCCTTGACGACGTGGTAGACGCCACCGGCGACGATGCCGACGCCGACCGCACCGACGAGCAGCACGCCGCCGGGCTTCTCCATGAGGGTCGCGGTCATGCTCTCCTCCTGGCCGGAGCCACCGGCGGACCCGGTCACGACCTGGAGGGCGATCACCCCGAGCGCCAGGTAGAGGACGGCCTTGCCCGCCGCCTTGAGCCGGTCGGACGTCTCGCCCGCGCCGCTCAGCGCGACGGTGATCTGCCACAGGGCGAGCGCCGCGAACGCGACGACGGCGAACCAGAGCAGCGCGGTACCGCCCGGCGTCTGCGCGATGGCGGTGAGCGCACCGGTCTGGTCGGCCTGCTCGCTGGAGGCCGAGCCGGTCGCCACCTGCACGGCCAGGACGCCGACGACGAGGTGGAGCAGACCGCTCACCGCGTAGCCTGCGCGGGCCAGGAGCTCCAGGGTCTTGCTGCCGCGTGCGCCGCGTGCTGCCGCCTTGCCGGTCGAGCTCATGCTCGGTGCCACAGGACCTCCTCGGTCGTCGGGACGCCGCCCCCACCGCGCCGCCGGGTTCTCCGGCCCGCACACGGTGCCAGAACTGCGGGTGCTGCGCACGCCGGGCGCCCATCTCAGGTCTCGTGGATCACGATTCGGTAACGTGCCCCGGATGCCGACGCAGACTCCTCGCCTCGCCGTGCTCGACGGACTCCGGTTCGCCGCCGCGGCCGCGGTGCTCGTGTACCACTTCGTCGCCGTCAACCACCACGCGTGGGGCGAGCGCACGAGCGCCTCCCTCCCCGGCGCCCAGGCCGTCACCGCCTACGGGTCCTTCGGGGTCCAGCTCTTCTTCGTCGTCAGCGGCTTCGTCATCCTCATGACCGCCTGGGGCCGCGACGTGCGCGGCTTCGTCGCGTCGCGCGCCGGGCGGCTCTTCCCCGCCTACTGGGCCTCGGTGCTGCTCACCGTGGTCCTGCTGGCGCTCGTCGTCCCCGGGCGGCGCGACGTCGACCTGCCGCAGGCGGCGGCCAACCTCACCATGGTCCAGCGCGCGTTCGGCATCCCCGACCTCGAAGCCGTCTACTGGACGCTCTGGTCCGAGCTGCGGTTCTACGTCCTCGTCGGCGTGCTCGTCGCCGTCGGCCTCACCCGGGCGCGGGTCCTCGCGTTCGTCGTGCTGTGGCCCGTCGCCGGCGCGATCGCCACCCAGACCGGCTCCGAGCTGCTCGCGACGGTGCTCGTCGCCCCCGACGCCCCGCTCTTCGCGGGCGGCATGGTGCTCTACCTGCTGACCCGCGAGCGCCGGTCCCCCGTCCTCTGGCTCGCGCTCGCGCTGAACGTGCTCCTCGGTGCGGCGCTCTCCGGCCGGATCCAGTCCGGGCGCATCGAGAACAGCACCGACGTCGTCGTCTCGCCCACCGCGTGGTGGGTCGCGATCGTCGTGTGCTTCGCGCTCGTCGCCGCGGCGACGCTCACGCCGCTCGCCCGCGTCTCCTGGGGCTGGCTCACCGCGCTCGGCGCCCTCACGTACCCGCTCTACCTCGTGCACTCGTCCTGGGGGCGGTGGGTCATCGAGTCCGTGCACCCGTACCTCTCGCGCGCCGCGACCCTCGCGGTCGCGGTCGCGGTGTGCCTCGCCCTCGCCTGGCTGATCCACCGCGCCGTCGAACGCCCGCTCGGGCCCCGGCTGCGCCACGCCCTCGACCGCGACCTGCGCCGCGACCTCGACCGCCCGTCCCGCGCCGCCGCCGGGAGCGCTCAGGGTGAGCCGGTCGCCGCGAGGTAGTCGCGCAGCACCACCGCCTGGTTGTGCTGCTCGTCCTTCGCCCCGTACACCAGCGTCACCACCGGGTGCTGCCCGACGACGTCCCGCAGCTCCGTGACCGCCTCGCCGTGGGCGTCGAGCTCGGCGCGGTACCGCTCGGCGAACTCGTCGAACAGCCCTTCCTCGTGGTGGAACCAGCGCCGCAGGTCCGTCGACGGCGCGACGTCCTTGAGCCACAGGTCGACGTGCGCCGCCTCCTTGCTCACTCCGCGCGGCCACAGGCGGTCGACGAGCACGCGGAACCCGTCCTGCTCCTCGGCCGGCTCGTACACGCGCTTGGTCCGTACCGTCATGAGGCCATGACACCGCGCGCACGCTCGCGCCGCACGCGCGACGCAGAAGGGTGCCCCGTGCAGGACTTGAACCCGCGACCGAGAGATTATGAGTCTCCTGCTCTGACCAGCTGAGCTAACGGGGCGCGCGGGCGAGCATACCGCCCGTGCGGCAGGCGATCGGAGAGCCGCTACGGTGGGGACGTGTCCTGGTTCCGCCGTCCCGCGCTGCCCGACCCTGTCCGTCGTGCGCTCGACCTCCCGGCCACCGATCGTGTCCTCGCGTCGGCGGAGCTCGCCGACGGTTCGTGGGCCGTCGCGACGCGGGCCGGGCTCCTCACGAGCGACGCCGGAGGGACGACCGTCGACCGGCGCCTCTGGTCGGACGTCGACCGGGCGGGGTACGACCCGGAGAGCGCGACGATCACCGTCACGTGGGTCGACGGCACCCCTCCCCTGGCTATGCGCCTCGCCGACCCGCGCCGCACGTCGCTCGCGCAGACGCTGCGCGAGCGCGTCCAGTCGTCGGTCGTGCTCTCGGAGACCGTGACGTTCGCCGCAGGCCTGACCGCGCGCGTCGCCGTGCGGCGGGACGCGGACGGCGAGCTCTTCTCGCAGGTCGTCGCCGACCCCGGGCTGGACCTGACGGACCCGGAGGTCGAGGCCCGGGTCGACGCGGCCGAGGGGCGGGTCCGGTCGGCGTCCGGACTACCCCTCTGAGCCTGCTAGAGTTTTCCCCGGTCGCTGCGGTGCACACCGCAACGGCCATGGTCGATCCCGCGTAGCTCAGTTGGCAGAGCATCCGACTGTTAATCGGACGGTCGTAGGTTCAAGTCCTACCGCGGGAGCACGTATGGAAGGCCCTTGACCTGGGAATTTACCCAGGTCAAGGGCCTTCTGCGTTCTGCATGGCAACGTGTTGGCAATTGGCCTCCCCAGAGCCCGACCGCAGACAAGTCGGGCCAGGCAGCGGCAGCAACCGCGAACCTGGCCCTCGGTCGGGCACCTAGTGAGAGGTGCAGACCGTGAGCCACAACCCTACCGATCCCCGTGCACGTGTGGAGCACCCGCGGACGGGACGCTCATCCTCAGTTCGCCGGCGCTTGGTCTCGTGATCGAGTCGTCGTGCATGTCGTGCGGCACTGACGCCCTCGGCACGGCCCGGAGCGACGTGAAGTGGACGCCCGGGATCACGCCCGTCGTGACGACGCACCTGACGTACCCGGAGCGGGTCCAGTGAGCGCGGCGACGTTCGCGCCCGGTGACCGCGTGCGCATCCTGACCGGAGCCTCGAGCGGGCGGACGGGCACCGTCGTCAGTACGCGCGGCAACGGGCGGGTCGTCGACGTCGAGCACGAGCGCCCGGTCCTGCTCACGGTGCCGGATGGTCCGAGCCAGGTCGTGCGGCTGCCCTACGCGCCCGAGGAGCTCGAGGTCGTCGAGCCCGAGCCGGTGAGCGTCCTCGCGCCCGGCAACCGGTTCCGTGTCACGGACCGCGGTGACGAGTACGACGGCGTCACGGGCGTGGTGCGTAGCGAGCCGTTCACGTCGTCGGACGGTGAGGCGTTCGTCCACGTGATGCACGACGACGGATCGATCACGATGTGGGAGACGAGCCGACTGCAGCGGGACGTGACGCTGGCGCCCGGGACGCGCGTGCGGCGAACCGACAACGGACGCATGGGAACGGTCGACTACACGGCCGTGGAGACGGACCTGCTCGCGGAGCAGCCCGGCATGGTCCCGGTCGCGTGGGACGGCGACGACGCGTGGCTGACGTCTCCTCACGCGCTCGACGTCATCGAGCACCTTCCCGCGGCCGACGTGCCGCAGCAGCCTGAGATGACCGCCAACGACGGCGGCGCCAACGAAGGGAGAATCACTATGACCGACACCGAGCTTCACGACGTGACCACGGGATGGCGAGCGGAGATGCTCGACCAATTCCGCCGGGAGCACCCCCTGGCTGACGCTGACTTCGACGCACAGGCTTGCCTGATGGTGGCGGACTCTCCCGAAGGAGCACGCGAGGGCCTCGCCCGCTTGCTCCTCCCTCCGGTCCACACCGCGGGCCACGACGTGCCGATGCCCGCATGGGCAACAGGCCGGGAGTCGGTCGTACTCGGAGGCGGCTACGAGCCGAGTCCGGACGACCTGGCCGTCAGGTTCTACAAGGACACTCTCGAAGACGAAGCGGCGAAGGTCACGGTCGAGCAGTACGTGCGGGCCGACGGCAGGAGCATGCCCGCAAGCGTGCGGGTCGAGATCGATGAGGTCGGCATTCGCCCGCGTAGCGCCCGCAACGTGGCCTCGGCTCTGATCGAAGCCGCCGAGACACTCGAGAAGGCCCGCGCCCTACGTGCCCTCTGACGCTCCGCCTATCGACCGCTGAGCCTCGCCAAGAGTGTCCACACTGTGCACCCCCTTGGCGGGCCTGAGCGGTCGATGGGGTCAGCACTACTGACCCTGCCAGCTCTTCCACAACGGCGCTCCTGCCCCTCAGCCGTGAACCGATGGGTCCGGTGGCACAGTCCGCGGAACCGGCCGCGGCACCCTCGCCTCGTAGTGCACGACGTCGCCAGGGTCCACGCGAAGCTCGCTCCCGACACCGGGGCGGGCTACTGGTCGTGGCCGGTTCCGAATCCGGGCGCTGGATCGGGGGTTTGCTTGGGGAGGGGGTCTGCTCCGGGAGAGAGCCGCCCGCCAGGGCGTCCGTGTCTTTCATCCTTCCCCGCGCCGAGAGGTTCTGGGAGCGTTCGGACATGGATCACAGAGAAGTGTTCAAGCCCATCAACGACGCCATCGCCCAGAGCTCAAACGAACTCGCCCGCGTGTTCGGCTACGGGCAGCCGCGGTGGTACGGCCTAGCTCTCTCGGACATCGCGTTGGCCTTGCAGGATGGCGAGGAGATCGAGTTCGCGGACGTGGGCGTGTCACTCGGGAGCGAGGACGACGACTTCACGGTCGACATCGTCATCCTGTCGAGCAGCCTCCTCATTCAGGTCCACGGTGTCAGTGCGGGCGAGCGTGACGAGCGGACGACGACTGTTCGGGACCGTGCAACACTCTCGGCGCTCGAGATCACGGCTGGGACCAGTGCCTTTGCGAACGGCCTGGCGGAGAGCTGGCCCGGACGGGTCTCGCTCAAACTGACCTACGACGACGAACTGACTCTTACCCTCCCGCAATCGCGCAGTGCGAACCGCGAGCAGCATGGGCGAGTCAGCGCACTCGTTCCGGCACTTCGTCGCGACCTGACACGTAGTTGAGCCACGCCTGCCATGGGACTCCTCAAGAAGCTCTTTGGTCGCCGAAACGCGACACCGCAGCCGAGACCCGCACCCGCGCCAACGGTCCGGGTCACGGTCGAACGCTCCCACCGGGTTACCCAGCCCTCTCGGCCTGCCCGCCGTGCGCCGACTCCGGTCGCTCAGCGCACGACGGTGTGGCGGGACGAGTACCTCGAGGGCGAGCGAGAAGCGGCAGCACTGGCCCGTCGGGAGGATGGCCTTCCGCACCTGCGCCTCGTGAAGGAACGCGGTCGCCTGGCACTCGAGGCCCCCGGTATGGGCTGGATCAACCCGCGCTCGCGTGCGCTCTACAAGACCGGCATCTACATGTTCGGCCTCCGCGGGCGCGCCTACCACGAGGCAGCGTTCGTGGCTGCCGCTCTCCCACTCGGTCGACTCCTCGAACTCGTGCGTGAGCCAGAAAACGAGCACGACAGGAACGCCGTCGCCATTTACGCCAGGAACGGCAGGATCGGGTACGTCAACAAGCAGAACGCGGCACGGATCGCCAAGCGCATCGACGCCGGTGAGACCATGCACTGCATCGTCGCCAAGGGCGGACGGGCGGGCGATCCCGACAAGTCGTGCGCGCTGCTCGCCACGAGCGACGTGACACTCGCGCACATCGCCCAGGACGTGTCCTAGGTCTCGGGCATCCAAACGCTTCAAACGGTTTTGTGGATGCCGTCTACGTTGCTGGGTCGGCCGATCGTCACCACTCGATCTTCGAAACTAGGGCTCTAGGTACTGGACCGCAATCGACGAGATGTGGGCGCCCTCAAGCACTACGCGCTCATACGCTGGATCGAGATTGACGGCCTTCTTCTTACCTGGATCGCGGCGGGCTAGGGGGCCAGCCAGCACGAGGGCGCGAGTTTCGGAGTCTGCCTCGGTCGAGTAGGCGCCGACCCAGCCCAGCCAGAGCGTCCCGTCGTCCATCGCAACTCTCACGAACGGCTCGTGCCCATCTGGGCACTGCTTGCGGAAGGCGATGAGCCACTCGGGGTCGGGAGTGAGGTTTGGCGTCTTGCCGTCGCCTGCGCGCCACATCTTCCACAGCTGGTCCGCCATGAACGCCAGGAAACACGCGAAGCTGGTCGCGACACCTGCGAGGACCAGAGCACGTGGAGCCATCTCAAGGCGATAGACGTCGTCCGTTGCGAACCGCACGTAGTCAAACCACAGCCGAGAGTGCAGCGACCAGGCGCTGATAGCGATGAGCGCCCCAATCGTCGAGAACACGATCGACGCAAGGGCGATTCGCCCGACCTCAGCGAACGCCGACTCGTGGGGTGAGACTCTCCAACGGCGGGCTCTCAGATCGAAGAGGAGCCCAGGTGCCGCAGCGAGAAGAAAGATGATGAGGCCTGTCCAGCCGTCGATCATGCTTTGCCGGCGGGATCCTTCTTGGCGCCGTCGCCGGATCCCCCACCCTTGCCCTTCGCATCGATCACCTGGTCAACCGACTTTCGCTCCGTGGCAGCAGACCCCGTGAGCGAGTCTCTGCCGCTCCCCGGTTCGCTGATTCGACCCTTGTTCTCAACCATGGCTGGAGCCTAGTGGCTCGAGACGAGTACCGAGAAGGCTGCTGATCCATGTCCGGTCAAAAGGCCCACTCCCAGCCACCGCCCTGAACGTAGACCGGCCGGTACGCCACGACACCTGCACCCGCGGGAACGTCGAGGACGATCGTCCCGTTGGCGGACTGTGCCGGCCCCATCGTCTGCGGGAGCTGCTCTGCGTCGCTCAGGCACATATAGGCGTTGCCGATCGGATCGTTGATCCGCATGTTGTTCGCGTCGAACGCCTGGAAGTCGTGGAACGTCATCATGAAGTCACCCATCGTCGAGGAGTCCCACGCCGCAGTGGTGTTCACCTCGAACCGCAGCGCGACGAACTGCCCGTTCACCGGCGGCTCCGAGTACTCGCTCGTGCACTGGAAGTTCGGGACGATCTCCGTGACCTTGAAGTCGAGCGTCCACTCGTTCGTCGCCGGGTCCTGCAGGCCGCCGGTCTCGCCGATCTCCTTGACGATGTTGCCTCGCTCGTTCGTCTCCGGCTCGGCCGGAGTCGCTTCCTCGGTCTCCTCGACATCGACCTCTTCGGCGCTCGGTTCCTCGGAGCGCTCCTCGCTGGGAGTGCGAGTCCCAGCCAGCTCGGGCGGCTCTGACGACGAGGGGCTCGCCGCGGAGCACCCAGCGATGAGCGCCGCGACGAGAACAACGGCGGGGGCAAGCAAGCGAGTCTTCATGGCAATTCCTTGAGATCGTTGGTGTACCAGACGTTCCGCTTCACGGTCCCACTTCAATCCGTACGGGTTACTCGTCCAGGGTGGGTGAAATGCGAGATTCACCCGTCGACGAGCGCCGGTGCGGTCCTACCTCGTCCGTCGCGACTTGGGCATGACGCTGTCCCGGGCTTCATAGCTCTCGCGGAGGAAGTCGACCATGTTCGGCCACGCGTCGGGGTTCTCGCGGTAGAAGGCGTGACGCTCGGCATGCCAGGGGTACCAGTCGTCGATCGTTCGATCAGAGAACGTGCGCAGCCGCGCCGGCACCGGCGTGCTCCCCGTGGGCTCATGGCGGCGCCTCATATCCACTCCACCCGGAACATCCGGTAGTAGCCGTCGGGGTCCGGCGGAATCTTGACGCCGTGCGCGTGGCGCCAGTCTTGGCGTGCCCGCTGCCAGGTGGGCACGTCGGGCCAAAGATCCGGGTCGAAGATCAGCAGCTCGGGCGGCGGCTCGATCGTGGGCTCAGGCTCAGGCTGTCGGCGCCTCATCGTCGACCCCGTCCCGCATAGACGCCGCGGACAGGTCGAGCCGGCGGCGCATCCTCGTCGAGTCCGGGCACTCCGAGCGTGGCGAGGATGCGCGCCATCGCGAGACGGTGGGCACGAGCCTCGGCGACGCCCGGGTGAAGTCGCATCCCCTGGCTGCTCGTGATCATGATGCCGTCCTTCTCCACCGCAGCATCGAGCTCACGGATCCGGTCGCGAGTACGGCACGCCTCCTCAAGCTGCGCAGCCTCGGCGGGCCCGAGCTCGAAGTCGGCGACGATCGCGTCCCACAGCTCGATGCCGGGCGCGCGAAGTCCTGCGGGGGTCGCTGGTGCTTGCGTAGTGGCCATAGCGGGGCCTCCTTGGGCCGGATCGAAGGGCTCAACGTTTGGGTGACCGGGCGAGATTTCGCTAACTACCTGGCTGCGAACCCCTTCTTTGGCCAGGGCCACCCCCCGGGGGTCATCGGGTCAGGTGTCGTCGTAGGGCTTGCGCCGCGGTCTGCTTGTCGGGTGGGTTGCGGGTGGCTCTGAGGCGTTCCATGGCCGTGGTGTACCCGGTCTCGGCCCGTCGCGCCTGGCGCTTGCGGGTGGCGTCGGCGAGGGCTTCGAGCGCGGCGCTGGTGCGGTGCGAGTGGGTCTCATCGTTCACGGTGCGTCCTTCCGGTGGGCAGTGAGGAGGACGTTGTCGAGCGGGAGGGCGCAGCAGTTGCCCATGGTCTTGTCGCTGCCGCACCAGCACGGGTCGTCGATGTAGGTCTGGATGCAGCAGTCGCGGTAGGTCTTGCCGGATCCGCAGGCGCAGTCCTGGATCTGGCCGCGGGGGTGCATGGTGCCGGCGACGGCGGCCTGGAACTCGGGCCGGTTCACCCGGTCGTCGAAGGTGTGGACCACGGACTGCTCGACCTTGCCGCGGTGCAGGACGGTGCGCTGCAGCTTCCCGCCGAGGAGCACCTTCATGTGGGTGGACTGGTCTGCGCATGCGCGGTCGAGCCGGGCGCGCATCGCGAGTCTGACCCACTCCTCGGTGGTGGTCGGTGGGAGCGTGGCGGGGAACCCGGCGAACGCTTCGAGCGTGGCGAGGCCACCGTCGCCGGTGAGTCGCTCGGCCATACCTGCGAGCTCCATGTCGCTGGGGAGGATCCCGATCGGTGCGGGGTAGACGAACAGGCCGACGACGGGGCGAGGCTCGAAGCCGAACCGGGAGGAGAACGTGGTCGCGGTGAACGCTGCTGCACGGTGGGACCACCCGACATGCACGAGCGTGACTTCCTCGCGATCGCCGAGGGTGGGCAGGCTCGCCCACATCTGCCGCGCGAGATCAGGGGTGACGTCGTTGAACTCGTCCAGGGTCGTGGCGTTGGTCAGGCCGGCCATGCGCTTCCACGTGACACCGACCTCATGGTCACCGAGGGTGGCGATCGCCATGTCGAGGTGCAGGATCGGTTCGACCTTGGTCGTGGTGTCGATCACGCGCGCGGTGCGGGAGTAGTTCCAGGTGTCGGAGAACAGCTCCGCGTGGTCGCTGTGTGCGGCGAGGGCGAGGAAGCTCATGTGCTGGCTCCGATCGTGAGAGGGGCGGTCGCGCACGGAGGGCCGGGGATGGTTCCGCCGGCAGCCATGCGCATCGAGTTGAACCCGACCCGCGTCACCTGCTCGCCTGCCGCGTTGTACTGCACGGTCACGTTCACGCGCCGCCCGTCCAGGAGGTCGAGTTGCTGGTTCACGTACCGGATGCCAGACACGGCGTCGCCGGTGTTCGCGTAGATGTCGGTCCCCCGGGACAGCGGGATGGATAGGACTTCGTCGACGAGGGCCTCGACCTCTGACGTGGTGTACCCCGCGGCCGTCGCGCTATCGATCAGGCGCTGGCGCCCGTCCCGGAGGACGGCGTTTGCCTGCTCCTGCGAGTCCGTCTGCTCGAGCGTGGCGTCGTATAGCGCCTGCGGGTCGTCGGTCAGGCCGAGGATCGTGCGCTGGTTGTCACGGCCCATCTGGTCCCCGGTGGACAGGCTGTTGTTCCAGCCGTTCTGCTTGTCCGTCAGTGACGCGATGCCATCCTCGAAGCTGAGGGTCGCCTCGATCGTGGACTGCCGCAGGTCGTTCATGTCCCGCAGTGCGTCGTTCACCCGGTCGAGCGCATCCGCCTGGCGCAGCTGCTCCTCCGTCAGGCCAGTCTCGGCCTCGCGCAACTGATACGAGACCTCTTCCGCGTCCCGCATGGTGTTGGCCTGGGACTGCAGGACCTCGATCGTGCGGCTGCGGGCCTGGTACTCGTCGGCCAGCTTGTCCGCGACGGGGGCGTCCAGGAGGGGGTCGAGGGCCCGGTACTGCTCGTCGAGCGCTTCGTTCTGCTCGCGGAGGATGTCGATGTGCTTCTCGAGGTTGGAGAAGTCGCCGGATCCCACCGCGGCGTACAGGTCGCCCAGGGTGACGGTCGTCCCTTCGAGCCCGGTCTGGATGTCGTCGAGGTTCGTCTTGGCCTCGGCCTGCCAAAGCTCCCAGGACGAGCGGACGTCGGTGACCTTGGTCAGCATCTCGTCGAACTTCTCGATGAGGCCCGACCGGTCGAACCCGACGCCGGCCTCCTTGAACTCGAGTGCCAGTTCCCCTGACTCTTCCTTGGCGTCGTTCACGAGGTCCGCGACGTCCTCCAGCCTGGTGAACAGGATCCCCAGGCCGGCGGCGGCGGTCCCGGCCGCGGAACCGATGGGGCCGAAGCCGGCGAACGCGTTGGCGGCGATCTCCTGGACGGTGTCTGACACGTCGTCGAAGCCACCGGAGAACGAGGCTGCGGCTTCGCGGCCGGACTGACCGGCCTCGTCCTTGAACCCGTCCACTCCCTTGGATGCGCGGTCCGTGTCCGCGTGGACCTCTGCTTCGACGTCGAGGTCGTCGATGTCCTGCAGCGTGTCGTAGACCTTCGCTGCCCGGTCCAGTGCCTCGTTCGCGTCGGCCTGGATCTCGGCCTCGGCCCGCTTCCGGTCGACGTCCTCAAGTTCGTCCGCAAGCTTCTCGAGATCGGCCATGGCGTCGAGCGCGTCCACGACAACCTGAGGCTCGATATCTTCGCGGCCCACGGACTTGAGGAGATCCTGGACGTCCTTGAGCTTCTTGTCGGCCTCGCCCGTGTCGGCCCCGACCTCGAGCACCGCAGGGGCCTTCGTGACGGCCTCGGCCTCACCCTTGACGCGCTTGACTGCGGCGTCGACCTCGTCAGTGTTCGCGGTGAAGGTCGTCTGCAGCGTCGCGACATTGAACGTGGTGGCCATGTCAGCGCCTCGTCAGCTCGGAGGGGCGGATCTTGCCGAGGCGGACCCTCCACTCGAGCTTGCCCGCGGACGACTGGCGCCCGACGGCGAGCATCGCGCGGTCGACGTCGAGCTTGAGGTCTGGGCGCACGCGGACGAACTCCTCGACGCCGTACGTCTTGCCGATCTCGGCGGCACGTGCGGCGACGGCCCGGGCGAGGACCTCGTCGCCGCTGCGGGTCGCACGCCCGAGCAGCGTCTCGAGCTCGTCCTCGTCCCGGATCTTCGCGACGCGGTCCTGGGCGTCGCGCAGCGAGATCGTGAGCGACGCGGGGTCGCCGGGCAGTCCCGTGGTCCCGAACGCTCTCCCGACCGCGCTGCGGTCGACCTCGCCGGCGCTGGACGCGAGCTGGGCCAGGTCGTTGTCGAGCGACGCCTTGCGCCGGTCGTAGGCCTCGGACAGCAGCCGCCGCCGAGCGTCCTCGGTGTAGTCCTCCTGGCTGCGGATGTCCTCGTACTCGCGCGTCGCGCTGGTGGCGTGCTTGTCGAGCGTGGTGCGCAACTCGTCCGCGCCGCCCGCTGCGACGATCTTCTCGATCGCCTGGTTCGTGTCCATCGGTCCTCCTGTCACGCCCCCCTCGCGGCCCGAAAGTGCTCCAAATTCGCGCGGCTGACCCGGTACCTGCCTCCGGGCTTCTCTGCTTCGAGTCGTCCCTCGCAGATCGCGAGTCGGACTCCTCGGTCAGTCATGCCCAGCAGCTCGGCGGCCTGGCCCGTGCTCAACCACTGACCTCGACTCTCGCGGCACTTCCGGTTCTGGCTCGACCTCACTTCCGGTGGCGGAAGTGAGCCAGGCCAGACCCGCGACTCGGAGTGCCACGAGTACGTCGTCCACCTCGGGGTCCAGCCCACGTGCCCGAACACGAAGTGAGCTCAGCCGAGCATGGGTGTCGAGCCAGGCCGCGACGCGGGCGGGAACGACGACAGCGGGCCCGCTGACCCCAATGACGTGCCTGGATGCGCGTGCGGCCATGTCAGCGCCTCCCGCTAGGTTCCACGCCATGGATTTCAACTGGGACGTTGCCCTCAAGGCTGTGGGCGTCCTTCTTCCGGTGATCGTGCCGCTCGTGTTGGCCTCGCTTCGGACAAGCCCTCTCGACCGGCGACTCGATCACGACGTTGAGCGGGTGGCGAAGTTGCCGGAGTCGGAAGCCCGCACCCTGATCCTTGAGAGAATCCGCCGGACGGTGGAGGCCCAATCGGCCGAGCCAGAAGGTCGCCGAGACACCCCCATGCTGGTCGTGTCGGTGATTCTGACCGGAGCGCTCGGATGGCTCACGGTGTGGCTCGTCGCGAATGGCGCGTGGTGGAGCTACACCCTCGCGGCCGTCGCGGCCCTCCTGTGCCTGCTCTTCGTCTACGGGATCTTCGAGACTGCTCAGAAGGTTCCCCGCGACGAGAAGGGTCGTCGCATCAAGATGTGATGGCATCGCTGCCACCTCCCGCCCTCACGAGCCGTACCGCGCCGCACTCGGAGCATCGGCAGATGTGCCATCCGCGCAACGGGGACGGCTCGCTAGTCCAGCCCGGGATGCGGCACCCGTACCGGTGGCGGGTGCCGTGCTGGTCGACAGTCTCGGGACGGCTCGTCGTTGTGGTCATCGGGGGGTCTCCGTCGTTCGTCGCGGTGAGTTCGTCGAGGCGCGCGAGGATGCGCCGGGTGATCGCGAGCAGGTCGGCAAGAATGGGTTGGGTGGTCGTCTCGGCGGTCATGAGTCACCACCGGTTCCACCGGCTCCACCGGCTCCACCGGTTCGAGTGGGTAGGGGTACCCCCATCCGGCGCCAGACCGGTGTGAGGTCCCTGACCTGGTAGCCGCGGGGACCGACGCCACCGGGTCGGTCGGAGTTCACCTTGAAGCTCGTGACGAGCATCCGGCCCATGCGCTGGGCGGTGAGCGCCTTGCCGTAGGCGGACTCGCGCCCCCAGATCTCGGCGTTGCTCAGGACGAGAGTGGAGAGGATCTGCTCGGTGGCCCAGAAGGGTCGGTCCTCGGGCCAGTAGGCCGCGAGATCTCGCAGGAGGGTGACTGCGGGCGGGATGCGTTCCATGCCGTCGGCCCGGTCTGCCACCGCCTCGGCGAGGTCGCGGTGGATCAGTTCCTCGCACACAGACGGCCAGCGTCCGCCGGCCGCTTCGGCGACTCGACGGAGTGGGTTCCATCGTTCCTTCGTTCGACCAATGCACCCCGCGGGGAGCTCGGGCCGCACGGTGCGCACGACGTCGCGCACCTGCTCGGCCCAGATTGCCAGGGCCTCACCAAGGTCGATCGCGTCCGGCTCGATCTCCTCCCAGTCCGACGTCTCCACTCGACCTTCGAGGTCGGGAAGGAGCAGGACTCGGATGGTCCGGGACCGAGTGTCATCCGGGAGGGTCGGAGAGTTGCCCGCCATCGCGATCGGCGAGTACGTGGGCATCTCCTTCACGTCCCACCCGTCCCGAGTGGGGACGAGCACTGGGCGGGTCGCCCCGCGCTTGTACCCGGCGTTGATGATCGCGAGGAGGTCTTCGACCCCGTCCTTCTTCGGGTTGAGGTTCCGGTCGACCTCGTCTATCAGGACTGTCCGCAACTCCTTGTCGAGGAGACGCGAGAGCATCGCCGGGCTCGACAGTGAAGCCGCCTGGATCGGCCGCAGGCACAGTCGCTGCAGGTGCTCGAGGGCGGTGGTCTTCCCGGACCCGGGGACCGGTGAGTCAAGCACGAGACGAGGCGTCGTGTACGTCTGCTCGCACAGGTGTGTGTGCGCGGCCCAGAGGATCAGGAGGTCGATGTCTGCGTCGTGCATCGTGCACACGAACCGCGCGAGCCAGGCGCGGACCCGGTCCAGCACCGCTTCTCCGGTTCCGGTCTGGGGGTACCCCGGTGAACCGGTTGGACCGGTTGAGCCGGTGGAACCGGTGGGCTCGAACGGGTCGAACGGGGGGGTCTTCGACGATGAGCTCGGTCATGCGAGGATCCCCCTTGCCTGCAGGATCCTGCGCTGGTGCTCGGCCCGGCGTTCCTCACCGCGACGACGGCACAGCTCCTCGTACGGCACCGTCTCCGCGATCATCCGAGCGACGCGTGCTGCGGTCTCATGCGACTCGGCGTTCTCCTGCTCGACCTGGCGACGACCAAGCTCGATGCCCTGGGCCAAACCAGCCTCGTACCACTCGAGGCACTCACTCGACGGGCTGGCCATCGGCGCTCACCTCCTGCAGGAGGTGCAGCTGCCGCGCGTCTACTGGCACAAGCTTCACCAGGACCATGTCGGCCCGGTCTCCTCGAGAACGCGCACGGCGCACTGCACGCTCGGCCGCGGGGAGGTTGAAGTACAGGTGCCGACGGACGGTCTTGCCGCGCACGAGCACGGCGTAGGACTCGCGGAAGAACACCGCGGCATCGTCGGTGGCAGTCGCTAGACTGGGGGTGTTCGCCCTCGAGAACCGCCGCCGCCTGGTCGCCACCCGGGCGGCGTTCTCGTGTCTGGGGTGTGATCACGCGACGTGCCCCCGACCAGCCGTCGGGATCGGAGCGCACAGGATGTGGTCCAACTCGTCGAGGTCGACCTTGAGCAACTTGGGACCGACGCGGTAGCCGGTCAGGCGCCCCTCTGCGATCCATCGGCGGATCGTTCGGGCGTGGACGTCGTAGCGCTCGCCAGCAACGGCGGTGCTGGCGAGCCGTTCAGGATGGGTTGCGGTGCTCAACGGGGGCTCCAGGGGTTGACCTAGAGACCCGTCCTCGCGCTGCGAGTGTGGGCCTAGGAACCCCCGGGAATGTTCCCGCCCGGAGTGCCGGAGCCTGGCACCTCCCCGAATGGGACAGGGTGGGCTGCTAGGGACAGGGTATGTGAGTGGGGACACGTCTGGCGAGCCGTACGCTCGGCGTGTCGCCCGTGTCATCGCATCTTGGGCAGCTTGAGCGAGACGTCGAGTCGCCCGGCCGTCGGCGTGTGGCGCGTCATCTCTTCGTACTGCGTCAGCGTCTCGTCGCGGAACATGCGCGGCGGGTCCTGGCGGCAGATGCGGCATCTGTAGATGTGCGTCCGGTGCCACCCGGGAGTTCCGTAGGCTCCCGTTGTGAACATGTCCGCGTCAGGGGCGAGGATCCGCGCCTTGCCGTTGTCGGTGCGCACGCCGTAGGTCGTGAACCACTCGTGCACGTAGTCGGGCGGATCGTGCTCGTCGCGCGGGTCGGGGAACCCGTCGGGCAGCGGGTCCTCTCGCGCCCAGCGCTCAGCCAGCGACTCATAGCGGTAGATCTTCCCGAGCAGTTCCTCGGCGTGCTCCCCGCGGCCGTGATGCCCCTTCCCTGTGCACACCACGTCCAAGTGCCGCGTCATCCCTCTGCCCTCCAGATTCGCTCGACGTCGAGGCTCACGGTCGCACTCGCCATGACGGCCAGCGCGGCGGCGATCTCCGCGTCTCGGGTCTGCGCCGCGTGCTGGTAGCGCAGCGCGGCCTGCGGTGACGTGTGCCCAGCACGGGCCATGAGCTCGGCCGTCGTCGCCCCGGTGCGGGCGGCGAGCGTCAAGGCGCTGTGTCGTAGCCCGTGCACACGCAACGCAGGCTTGCCGATCGCGGCGGCAGCGGGCCGGATCTTGTCTCGCAGCGTCGAGGGCGCCCACCACGCTCCGTCGCGGTGGAACAGCAGCCCTTGGGGACCGGGCGCGGCAAGTTCGGCCAGGTGGACGCGGAGCGCTTCGACGACGTGCGGGGGCAGGTGCACGGTCCGGCGTCCGGCGTCGGTCTTCGGCGGCCCGACGACGGGCTCGTGGTGCGGCAGGTGCTGGACCTGGCGCACCACGCGCACGGACCCGGCCTTGAGGTCGACGTCGGCGCGGCGCAGCTCCAGCAGCTCACCCAGGCGCAGTGCTCCCCAGCCTGCCAGCAGGACGAGCGCGGACAGATCCGACCGGATCGTGGCGGCGAGGGCGGCGAGTTCGTGGGGCTCGAGCGTCACGGGTTCGACAGCTCGCCTAGCCTGCCCAGCACCCTCCACGCGGCACGGGCTCACGCTCACGAGGTCTTCACGCACGGCAGCCCGGTAGATCGTGCGCAGCAGGGCGTAGGCGTGGGCGACGGCCGTGCTCCCGGTGCGGTCCGGGCGCGAGGTCTTGGCAGCCGCGGCGGCGAGGTCGCGGCGCAAGGTCGCCTCCCAGCGCGCTACCTCGGTGGGTGTGACGTCCGCCAGGAGACGCTCGGCGAGCGTCGGGAGGATGTGGGAGTCGAGGTAGTGCCGGTACTGGCGGACCGTCGTGGGACGTAGGTCGCGAGTCCTACCGCGGGAGCCCTCAGGTTCGGCCCCGACCGCACAACGGTCCGGGGCCGGACCTCTTGCGTCTCCGGGACGAACCTCCGTCCGGCGCGGGAGCGTCCGACCTCTCCGAGCACCCGTCGACGCGTCCGCGCCGCTCGCGCGGGCCGGGCGTCTGCGGACACACCTCCGTCGGCGCAGGACGCCCCGGACCGACCGAGGCCGCCGGGTCAGGCGATCTCGCCCTCGCGCAGCGTGCGGCGCTCGGCCTCGACGGCGAGGAGGGCGGCGAAAGCCTCCTGGTACGCGGCGAGGTCGACCGACGGGTCGAGGCGCTGGAGCCGGCTCTTGGCGTCGGCGACGCGGCGGGTGAGGCCCAGGTCGACGAGGCCGCGCACGACCCCCGCGACGTAGCCGCCGACGACGTTCTCCCGGTCCTCGGGCAGGGGTGCGACGGCGAGCTCGGTCACGAGGCCGCGCACGGGCTCGGCGGCCTGCTCGACGACTGCCTCGACCCAGTGCCCGGCGCCGAGCGACCTGCCCTCGCGCACGCCGCCCGCGGCGCGGATCGCAGCGTGGACCGCGCGCCAGGCCGGGACGGCGAACGCGTCCTCGCCCAGGTCGTCGAACATCGGCGGCACGTGCTGGGGGTACTGGAGGACGGCGGCGAGCGCGAGACGTTCCCGGCGCGCGACGGGGTCGCGGGGGTCGGGCAGGGGCAGCGCGGGGACCTCGGGCTCGGGTGCGCGGGACTCCGCACCGGGGCGGGCGTCGTCGGACCGCGTGGTCCGGACGGGCCCGGGTGCGCTGCCGCGCTTGGCGGCCGCGGCGACCTCGCGCCGGACGCGCTCCGCGTCGGTGCCGATCCAGCCGGCGAGCATGCGCGCGTACTCGGGCCGCAGCGCGGTGTCGCGGATGCCGGCGACGACCGGCGCGGCGGCGCGCAGGGCGCCGACGCGCCCCTCGGCCGTGTCGAGGTCGAACGACGCGAGCGTGGTCCGGATGACGAACTCGAAGAGCGGCTGGCGGCCGTCGACGAGCGCGCGCACCGCGTCCGGCCCCCGCGCCATGCGCAGCTCGCAGGGGTCCATGCCGCTCGGCTCGACGGCGACGAACGTCTGGGCGTAGAAGCGCTGGTCCTCGCCGAACGCCCGCACGGCCGCCTTCTGTCCCGCGGCGTCGCCGTCGAACGTGAAGACGACCTCTCCCCCGACGGACGCGCCCGACGCGAGCTGCATGCCGCCGCCCGCGGTCGTGTCGCCGAGCAGGCGCCGGACGATGCGCGCGTGGTCCGAGCCGAACGCGGTGCCGCACGTCGCGACGGCCGTCGTCACGCCGGACAGGTGCGCGGCCATGACGTCCGTGTACCCCTCGACGACGACGACGCGCTTCTGCTTCGCGATCTCGCGCTTGGCGAGGTCGATGCCGTAGAGCACGTGCGACTTCTTGTAGAGCGTGGTCTCGGGGGTGTTGAGGTACTTGGGGCCCTGGTCCTCGTCGTAGAGGCGGCGGGCGCCGAACCCGATGATCTCGCCCGTCACGTCGCGGATGGGCCACATGAGGCGGCCGCGGAACCGGTCGTAGATACCGCGCTGACCCTGGCTCATGAGGCCGGAGGCGACGAGCTCCGCCTGGGTGAAGCCGCGGCCCTGGAGGTGGCGCTGGAGGTTGTCCCAGCCGGTGGGCGCGTACCCGACGCCGAAGTGCTCGGCGTCGGCCCGCTCGAAGCTGCGCTCGGCGAGGAACGCGCGCGCGGCCTGGGCGCCCGGGGCGAAGAGCTGCTCGGAGAAGTACTGGGCGGCGACGCGGTGCGCCTCGAGCAGCCGCTGGCGGCGACCGGGCTCCTCGCGGGGGCGCTGCGGGCCGCCGGAGTCCTCGTAGCGCAGCTGGATGCCGATGCGGTCCGCGAGGTACTCGACGGCCTCGACGAAGGTCAGGCCGTCGATCTTCTGCACGAACGAGATGACGTCGCCGCCCTCGCCGCACCCGAAGCAGTGCCAGCGCCCGACGCCGGGGCGCACGTGGAACGACGGCGAGCGCTCGTCGTGGAACGGGCACAGACCCTTGAGCGAGCCGACGCCGGCGGTCTTGAGGGTGACGTGCGCGGAGACGATCTCGTCGATCCGCGCGCGGTCGCGGACGGCTTCCACGTCCTCGCGTCGAATCAGGCCTGCCACGAGGCGAGTCTATGCGCCCCGGACCGGCCCGGCGGGTGCCCCGGCGGCGGCGTCCGTCACCTCCGTCCCGGTCCCCGCCGTCGCCCCCACGAGGGCCGCGCGCGACGCCGCGCAGCGGCGCGCGTACGCGCCCGGGGTGACACCGGTCGCGCGCGCGAAGTCCGCCCCGAGGTGGGCCTGGTCGTAGTAGCCGACGGCGGTCGCGAGCGCCGCGAGGTCCTGGCCCGGGTCCGCCGCCAGGAGGTCCGCGGCGAGGTGCACGCGGTGCCGCTGGAGCACCCACTTGGGGCTCACGCCGACGGACGCGGCGAACAGACGCTGGAGCGAGCGCGCGGACGTGCCGACGACGTCCGCGAGGTCCCCGACGCCCGCCCCCGGCCCGAGCTCGCCGCCGACGAGCGCGGCGAACGCCCGCGCGACCCGGTCGAGGTCGCGCGTCGCGCGGGGTGTGCGGACCCGCTCGGCCCGGGCGCGCAGCAGCGGCTCGACCGTCCGCGCGGCCTCCTCGTCGCGGCCCGCGACCGCGAGGGCGAGCGCCGCGGCGCCGGTGCGCTCCGCCGTCGGGCCGAGCAGCGCCGCGGCCGGGACCTGCACGCCGGGACGCACGGCGTCCGGGTGGCCGAGCAGCACCCGGAAGGCGCCCGGCCGGAGCTTGGTGCCGACGACGGCGCCCGACCCGGTCAGCGTGCGCTCGAACAGGCCGGGTGGGATCCCGTGCGCGACGTACCCCGACTCCTCGGCGACGACGTTCGCGACCGGGTGGGGCACGAGGACCTGCGTGAACGCCGCGCCGGGCGGGAGGTCCCACCGCACGACCCAGTGCCGCTCCACCAGGTCCGCGAGGTCGGGGGCGGGCTCGACGCGCACGAGCTCGAAGCCGCGGCGCGCGGCTGCCGGGTCGACGAGACCGCGGACGGACGTCGTCGGGCGCCGGGGCCCCACGGGGGCACCGGGACCGGCGGGTTCGAACACCTGTCGCATTCCTCCAAGACTGGCACGGCCCGCCGACACCAGCATGGGGGGACGGCCCGTCCCCGGAGGGCGGGGAACCACGAGGAGGAGGACACCATGGAGATGTCGGCACTGCACCCCAACGTCACGGTGAGCGGCGCGCGCGAGGCGATCGCGTTCTACGAGGCCGCGCTCGGCGCCGAGGTGGTCGACACGATCACGGCGGGCGACGCCGTCATCCACTCCGACCTGCGGCTCGTCTCCCCGGCGGGGACCAGCACGTTCACCGTCGCGGAGGCGTTCCCGCCGGACTCGGTCGCGCCGGAGCCCGGCGCACCGACGCACGCGTCGTTCACCGTCCCGGTCGAGGACACCGACGCGGCGTACGCGCGGGCGCTCGCAGCCGGCGCGTCGAGCCTCGCGGAGCCGTCGGACTGGTTCGAGGGGTTCCGCCAGGCGGCGGTGCGCGACCCGTTCGGGCACCGCTGGTACTTCGCGACCGTCGCGGACTCCGTCACGGCCGAGGACGTGCAGCGCGCGAGCGACGCGTGGGTCGCGGAGCGCGGCTGACCCGGCCCGTGCGCCCGTCGGTCAGGCGGGCGGGCGCACGAGCCGCGCGTGGAGCTGCATCGCGGAGACGTCGGTGAGCGACGCGACCTGGTCGATCACCACGCGCAGGCGGGCGGCGTCGTCGGGCGCCGCCTCCCAGTCCGCCGCGAACGACGGCTCGAGCGCGACGGGCGCGCGCTCGCCCAGGACGTGCACCAGGTCGGCGATCACCTCGCGCTGGCGCTGGTAGAGCGGCTCCTGCTCGCGCGGCGCCATGACGTACGCGACCGCGACGCCCTTGAGCACGAGGATCTCGGCGACCGTCTCGTCCGGCACGACGAGCCGCGCCGCGTACCGCGTGAGCGGGCCGTCCCCGAACAGCGCGCGCGTCGCGTCCTGGGCCGCGCCCGTGAACCGGCCGATGAGCTGGCTCGTCGCGTCCTTGAGCGCGGCGAGCGCGCGACGTGACCCGTCGAACCCGGTCACCAGGTGCCCGGTGCCCTGGAGCCGCGTGATCGCGGCGTCGAGCGCCGCCTCGTCGTACGCGGTGCCGTACCAGGAGTGGACGGCGCGCACGACGCGCGCACGCTCGTCGGGGTCGTCGAGCACGGCGAGCTCGATGCGCCCGCCGACGACGGCGTCCTCGACGTCGTGCACGGAGTACGACACGTCGTCCGCGAGGTCCATGACCTGCGCCTCGAGGCACTTCACCTGGGCGGGCGCCCCGGCGCGCAGCCAGTCGAACACCGGGCGGTCGTCCTCGTAGACGCCGAACTTGTGGGTGGGTCGGCCGTCCGCGCGCAGCGGCGCCTCCCCCGCGCCCCACGGGTACTTGACGCTCGCGTCGAGGCTCGCGCGCGTGAGGTTGAGCCCGTACGACCGGCCGTCCTCCACGACCTTGGGCTCGAGCCGCGTGAGGAGGCGCAGCGTCTGCGCGTTGCCCTCGAACCCGCCGACATCGACCGCGAGGTCCGCGAGCGCCCGCTCGCCGTTGTGCCCGAACGGCGGGTGCCCGAGGTCGTGCGCGAGGCACGCGGTGTCGACGATGTCCGGGTCGCAGCCGAGCGCCTTGCCGATCTCGCGGCCCACCTGGGCGACCTCGAGCGTGTGCGTGAGCCGGGTGCGGACGAAGTCGTCGCTGCCCGGCCCGAGCACCTGCGTCTTGGCGCCGAGGCGGCGCAGCGCCGACGAGTGCACGATGCGGGCGCGGTCGCGCTCGAACGGTGTGCGGGCCCGGGACTTCGCGGACTCGACGAACCACCGCTCGGTGTCGGCGTCGGAGTACGACGCCGTGCCCTCCTCGCCGCGCGCCGGGCGCGGGCCGGTCCCCACGACCGCGGGGTCGAACGCCTGCTGCTCGAACGTCTGCACGGGCCCCAGCGTAACGACGCCGGTCACGACGTGGCGGACGGCGTGCGCGCCGTCACGGGCGTACCCTCCCGCGTATGGGTGCAGCGCGTGCGCTCGAGCTGCGGGCCGTCACCGTCGACGGCCTGGTCGAGGTCGTCCCGTACGTGGACGGCCGGTCGCTCGTGGACGTCGTCGGACGGTTCGAGTCGGCGCGCGGGTACTCCCCCGCGGGCGCGTACGGCGGGCTGGTCCCCGCGTTCTTCCGCTACGGCGACGCCGCGCACCAGTGGTACGGCCGCGGGCGCGTGCCCGCGGGCGGTCGGGCGTGGGTGCTCGCGTGCGACTGCCACGAGGCGGGCTGCTGGCCGTTCGAGGTGGCCGTGTCCGCCGACGCGACCACCGTCACGTGGCGCGACCTCACGCAGCCGTTCCGCCCCGAGTGGGACTACTCCGCGCTCGGGCCGTTCACGTTCGACCGCGCGCAGTACGACGACGCGGTGCGCGCGGTCGCGCACCTGTTCGGCTAGGGCAGCCGCCACACCCCGACGGCCGGGCCGTCGCCCGAGAGCCGCGCGCCGCCGTCGTGCGGGGCGAGTTCCAGCGCGCCGTGCAGCCGCTCGGGCTCCCCGCGCCCCACGAGCGCGGGGTGCAGCGTGACGCCGTCCCACGGCGCGCGGGCGAGCGCGACGAGGACGCGCTCCTCGGGCGTCTCCCGGAGGTAGACGAGGGCGTCGTCGGCGACGTGCACCCAGCGCAGGCCGCCGTGACGCAGCGCGTCGGAGCCGCGGCGCACCGCGATCAGCGCCCGGTACAGGTCGAACGTCGCGCCGTCCCAGCGCCCGTGGCCCGAGCCCGCGTCGTCCCACGGCATCGTCGCGCGCGCGTGCTCGCCGTTGAGACCGGTGAGCCCCAGCTCGTCGCCCGCGAAGACGACGGGCGTGCCGGGGTAGGTCAGCAGGAGCGTCGCGGCGACCTCGACCATCTCGCGCGAGCCGACGATCGAGCGCAGCCGCGGGGTGTCGTGCGAGCCGAGCATGTTCCACTGCGACGCGGTCACGCGCCAGGGCAGCACGGCGTCGAACTCGCGCATCGTCTCCACGACCGCTGGTCCGGCCCGGCGCGGCGTGCGCACGGGCAGCCCGAGGTAGGGCACGGGCGAGTGCGCGGGAGACAGCCAGGTCCACGCCGGGCGCGTGAACGCCGAGTAGTTCATGTTCGCGTGCCAGCCGTCGCCCGCGAGGTCGCCGGACGCGTCGTGGAAGTGCTCGGCGACGAGGGCGGCCTCCGGGTTCACGCTCCGCATCGTCGTGCGCAGGCGGCGTGCGACGTCGAGCGTGCGGTCCTCGGCGCCGAAGCGGCCGGTCATGTTCGCGACGTCGATGCGCCACCCGTCGAGACCGAACGGCTCGCGCAGGTAGCGCCCGACAACGGACCCGGGCCCGTCGATCATGCGCGCCCCGAGCTCGGCCGACCCGTACGACAGCTTCGGCAGCGACGCGTGCTCGAGCCAGCCCACGTACCCGGGCTCGCCGTCGGTCCAGTAGTAGAAGTCACGCTCCGGCGCGCCGGGGTCGGCGAGCGCCCGCGCGAACCACTCGTGCCCGGCGCCCGTGTGGTTCGTCGTGAGGTCGCCCATGACGCGCAGCCCGCGCGCGTGCGCGGCGCGGATCAGCGACGCGTACGCCGCGTCGCCGCCGAGCAGCGGGTCGACGTGGTCGAACGTGCTCGCGTCGTAGCGGTGGTTGGAGCGCCCCGGGAAGACAGGCGTGGTGTAGAGGGTCGTGACGCCGAGCGCCACGAGGTGGTCGAGCCGCTCCTCGACCCCGGCGAGGTCGCCCCCGTAGTACTGCGTGCCGACGTCGGGCCCCGCGCCGTGCGGCTCCTCGTCCCAGGCCGCGGGGACGGCCCACTCGGGGAGCGGACGCCCGTCGGCCGCGGCCGAGCGCGCGAACCGGTCCGGGAAGACCTGGTACACGACGCCGTCGCGCATCCACGCGGGCGCGCCCTCGTGGACGGTGAGGCGGAAGTCCGCGGCGTCGGGCACGTCGCGGTCCCACACCCCGCGGCCGTTGAGCCAGCGGTAGCCGCGCTCGCCCTCGTCGAGGAAGAACCGGTACCCGGTCTCCGGGTTGTGCACGAGCACCTCGGCGACGTACCAGTCCTCGTGCTCGTCCGAGCGGTCGAGGCGCGCCGGGGCGAGGCGCGGCTCGCCGTCGCGCACGGTGCGCAGCCACACGTCGCGCACGCCGGCCGACCGGGGCACGCGCACGCGGACGGGGACCGTGTCCCCGAGGGCGGGGACGCCCTCGGGGACGTACAGCGCCGAGCCGTCGTGGTGCGGGACGGGGGTCACGACGTCGTGCACGCGGTCAGCCCTTCACGGAGCCGGCCGTGAGGCCGCCCACGATGTACTTCTGCAGGTAGAGGAACAGGGCGAGCACGGGCAGCGCCGAGATGACGGCGCCGGCCGTGAAGAGGCCCCAGTTGGCCTCCTTGAGCGACGACACCCACCCGTACAGCCCGACGGCGAGGGTCCAGTTGCTCTCGGACGACAGGACGATGCGCGCGATGATGAACTCGCCGAACGTGCTGATGAACGACAGCAGCGCGACGACGGCGAGGATCGGCGCGACGAGGCGCAGGATGATCGTCCAGTAGATCTGCGTGTGGGTCGCGCCGTCGATCTTCGCGGCCTCGTCGAGCTCGCGCGGCACGGTGTTGAAGAACCCGTACATGAGGAACGTGTTCACGCCCAGGGCGCCGCCGAGGTACACCGCGACGAGCGCGATCTTGCTGTTGAGGCCGAGGACCGGCACGACGTTCCCCAGCGAGATGAGCAGCAGGAAGATCGCGACGAACGCGAGCATCTGCGGGAACATCTGGATGATCAGCAGGGACGTCAGTCCGGCGCGCCGGCCGCTGAAGCGGAACCGGGAGAACGCGTACGCCGCCGCCGCGCCCATGAGCACGGTGCCGACCGACGTCGCGACCGCGATGACGAGCGTGTTGCCCATCCACGTCCAGAACATCGTGGTGCCGAGCTGGGCGTAGTTCGCGGTGCTCACGTCGGAGAAGAGCGAGTTGGAGCCGGTGAGGGTCCCGTTCTCCGACAGCGACGCGGACAGGACGTACACGAGCGGGAACGCGGCGTAGACGACGGCGATCACGCCGACGACGTGCCGCCAGCCCAGCTCGGAGAACCAGCGCCCCGGGCGCATGCGGTTCCGGGACGCCGGGGCGGCCGTGCCGCCGACGACGGGGGGTGCCTGGGTGGTCGCCATGTCAGCTGATCTCCTCGAACTTGCGCGTGCTGCGGAAGGCGATGGCCGAGATCGTCCCCACGATGACGAAGATGACGATCGACAGGGCGCTCGCGAGCCCGAAGTCCTTCTGCGCCGAGCCGTCGACGCCGGAGATCGAGTACACCATCGAGATGAGGATGTCCGTGTGGCCGAGCGGTACGGACGCGTCGGCGAAGCGTGGCCCGCCCCCGGTGAGCATGTAGATCAGGGTGAAGTTGTTGAAGTTGAAGGCGAACGACGAGATGAGCAGCGGCGCCGTCGAGATGAGCAGCAGCGGCAGCGTGATCGCGCGCCACGTGGTCCAGCGGCCGGCGCCGTCGATCTTCGCGGCCTCCATGACGTCGGACGGCAGCGACTGCAGCGCGCCCGTGCAGATGAGGAACATGTACGGGAAGCCCAGCCACAGGTTCACGCCGAGCACGGACAGCTTGGCCAGCCAGGGGTCGGTGAGCCACGGGATGTGCGCGCCGCCCAGGATCACCTCGTTGATGAACCCGAACCGCGTGTTGAGCAGCCCGGACCACAGCAGCGCCGCGAGGAAGCCGGGGATCGCGTACGGCAGGATCATCAGCGTCCGGTAGACCTTGCGCCCGCGCATCCGCGTGTCGTTGAACACGATCGCGAGGAACAGGCCCAGCAGGAACGTCGTGGCGACCGAGCCGATCGCGAACACGAACGTCCACAGCAGGATCTTGACGAACGGCTGGGCGTAGCGGGCGTCCGAGAACGCGGTGACGAAGTTGTCGAGGCCGACCGGGACGCGCCAGCCGACCGCGAGGGTCGAGCCGTCGGGCGCCTGGAACTGGCCCTCGTCGTTCGGCGTGTAGACCGTGCCCGTCGTCGTGTCGGTCATCGTGTCGGCCGCCGCGTCCCACTCGAGGGCGGACGTGTACACGTAGCCGGTGCGCGCGTCGGTGGTACGGATCGAGCCGTCCTCGGGGTCGTCCGAGACGGGGACGCGCAGCTCGGTCACCTCGGCCTGGCGCTGCAGCACCTGGTCGCGCGGCAGGACCGTGTAGCCGGGGACCTCGGTCGCGCGGCCGTCCTCGACCGTCGCGCCGTCGACGACCGACAGCGGCCGCTCGGCGGTGCCGGCCTCGACCTCGCCGTCGTCGGTGACGACCGCGAAGCCGAGCGCGTCGCCGTCCTCGACGACGGTCAGCGCGGACGACGCCGAGCCCTCGACCCGGCGCTCGTTCTGGATGAGCAGCGCGGAGACCGCCTGCTCCTTCGTCGAGTTGTGGCCCGTGCCGTAGTTGGTGAACGCCACGTAGCCCGTGTACCCGACGACGAAGATCTGGTAGACGAGCAGGAAGATCAGGCCGGGCAGGATGTACTTCAGCGGCAGGGACCGCTTGGAGAAGTACACCCAGTTGGCCGCGACGAGCATCGCGAGCGTCGCGGCGAGGATGCCGTAAGAGCCGGCCGTCCACGCGGACCAGACCACGTACACGCCGAGCGCGTCCACGACCGCCATGAGGGCGAGCTTGACGAAGAACCCGGGCCCGTAGTCGCGCGCGTGCGACGCGTCGCGGGCCCGCAGGCGGCGCGCGTCCCGCGGCGGCGGGCCGTCGGCTCCGGAGGTGCCGACGCGCTCGTCGTCGGCCGTGGTCTGAGGGGCGGACATCGTGGTGCCTCCGAGGTCGTCGGACGCGCGGGGTGCTGCGTCTTCTGGAGTGTCGTCGTGCTGCGTCGCGGCCCGTTCCGGGCCGGAGGGCGGGACGCGCCGCCGCGGTGCGCAGGAGCCCTGCGCACCGCGGCGGCGGGCTGCACCCGGATCAGGCGTCGATCGCGCCCTGGATGTCGGCGATCATCTTGTCCCAGCTCGAGACCGGGTCGGCACCGGCGACGATCGCCGCCTCGGTGACGCCCCAGAAGCTCCACACGGAAGCCATCTCGGGGATCGACGGCATCGGCACGGCCTCGGCACCCACGGCGCGGAAGCCCGCGACGATCGGGTCGTCGGCGGCCGCGGTGTCGGCGGCGGCGGTCAGCGCCGGCGGACGGTTGCCCGCCTCGTACAGCGCGAGCTGCGCGTCCTCGGTCGACAGGAAGTTCACGAGGAAGTCGTTCGCGACGATCGCGTTGTCGCTCTCCGCGCTCAGGTAGAAGCCCTGGACGCCGACGAACGGCTGCGCGGGCTGGCCGCCCGCGGTCGGGATCGGGTCGATCGACAGGTCGAGGCCCTCGAACGAGTCGATCATCCACGGACCGCCCACGATGAACGGCGACTGGCCGTTCTTGAACGCCTCGACGGCGATGTCGTAGGTGGTGTCCTGGCTGAGGACGCCGGCCGCACCCTGGGCGCCGAGCCACTGCGCGAACGCCTGGCCCTCGGGGCCGCCCATCGCGAGCTCGGACGAGTAGCTGCCGTCCTCGTTCTGCGCGAAGACGGGAGCGCCGAAGGACGTCTGGAACGGGTAGTGGGTGTACGGGTCACCCTTGTCGCCGTCCGACTGGACCAGGATCGGGAACTGCGTCCCGGCGGCCTGGCCCGCGGCCACGGCCTCGTCCCACGTGGCGGGGGCGGTCGGCGCGAGCGCGGTGTTGCGGATGAGGGCGATGTTCTCGATCGCGTAGGGCAGGCCGTAGACCTGGCCGTCCTGCGTGAACGCCTCGATGGAGACGTCCTCGAACTCGGCCGCCTTGTCCCCGAGCTCGAGCGGCGCCACGACGCCGTTCGTCGTGAGCTCGCCCAGCCAGTCGTGGGCGCCGACGGTGATGTCGGGGCCCTCGCCCGTCGGGACCTGCGCGAGGAAGTCCGCCCGGATGTCCTCGAAGTTCTTGAGCACGACGTCGACCGTCGTGCCCGTCTCGGTCTCGAACGACTCGGCCGCCGCGGTCACGGCGTCCTGACGGGTCTCGTCGACCCAGACGGTCAGCGAGCCACCGGCGGACGAACCCTCGGCGCTCGGCTCGTCGGTGGTCTCGTCGCCCGAGCCGCCGGACGAGCAGGCGGTCAGCGCCAGCGTCGTGGTCAGCGCGGCGGCAAGAAGGATGCTCCGTCGCATCAGTGGTCACTCCAAGCGTGTCGTGATGGGCGGCCCGCTCCGGCGTTGGCACCGGCGCCGGACCCTGATGAGCACGACGGTAGAGCGGGAGGTGGCACGGGTGCAAGTCGTTGCGGTAACTTTCATGCAACGCTTTACAGGGCGTCGACCGGCGCCCACCCGCCTCCTCCGGTCGCCGGGTCCGCGCGCCTCCGCCCGGAGGATCGCGGCTCGCCGACCGGACGACCAGGACGAGGAGGTCCGGTGTCCCCTACGCTGCCCCATGTGCGTACCCGTCTCAGTGATCTCGCCGCCCAGGCAGGCGTCTCCACGGCGACGGTCTCGCGCGTCCTCAACGGGAAGCCCGGCGTCGCGAGCGAGACCCGCCAGGCGGTGCTCGCCGCGCTCGACGTGCTGGGCTACGAGCGCCCGTCGACGCTGCGCACCCGCTCCGCCGGCCTCGTCGGCCTCGTCGTCCCGGAGCTGACGAACCCCGTCTTCCCCGCGTTCGCCCAGACGATCGAGTCGCTCCTGTCCGAGCACGGGTACACGCCGCTGCTGTGCACGCAGTCGCCGGGCGGGACCACGGAGGACGACTACGTCGACATGCTCATGGACCACGCGGTCGACGGCATCGTCTTCGTCTCCGGCCTGCACGCGGACACCCAGGCGAGCCACGAGCGCTACGAGCGCCTGCGCAGCCGGGGCATCCCGATCGTCCTGGTCAACGGCTTCGCCGAGGGCATCGACGCCCCGTTCGTCTCGCCCGACGACGTCGCGAGCGTCGAGCTGTCCGTGCGCCACCTGGTCTCGCTCGGGCACCGCAGCGTCGGCCTCGCGATCGGCCCGGACCGCTTCGTCCCGGCGCAGCGCAAGCTCGCGAGCTTCGCCGAGTCGCTCGTGCGGCACGGGCTCGTCGCCGACGAGGCCGAGGCGGCGCAGCACGTCGTCGTGACGCTCTACACGGTCGAGGGCGGCCAGGCCGCGGGCGGCGAGCTCATCGACTCGGGCCACACCGCGATCGTCTGCGGCTCCGACCTCATGGCGCTCGGCGCCATCCGCGCGGCGCGCTCGCGCGGCCTGCGCGTGCCGCAGGACGTCTCGGTGCTCGGCTACGACGACTCGCCCCTCATCGCCTTCACCGACCCGCCGCTGACCACCGTGCGCCAGCCCGTGAGCGCCATGGCGCACGCCGCCGTGAGCGCGCTGCTCACGGAGATCGCGGGCGAGCGGGCGCCGCGGACGGAGCTCCTGTTCCAGCCGGAGCTCATCGTCCGCGACTCGACCGGGGCCGCACCGGCCCGCGCGGCGTCCGCCCCGGACGCGAGCAGGGTCGCCGCGGCGGGCTCGCCGACCGCCTGAGACCGGCACCCACCCACCTCGCTGCGGGCGGTCGTCGGCCCTTGTCGACACCGCACCGCAAGCGCTTACACTCGACGGAGGGTCGGCGACACCCCGCTCCGCCTGCCGAGTGATCATCACCGGAAGATCCCCTGAAAACCCCAGCACCACGTACGTGAGGACCGACAGCTCGATGACTCGTATCGATTCGACGCCGACCGCCACCGCGCCCAGCACCGGACTGGCCACGGCCACCGCCCCGGCACCCTTCAGCACGGGCGCGCTCGTGCACACCGGGCCGGGCGAGGCCCCCGAGTGGTGGCGCGACGCCGTCATCTACCAGGTCTACCCGCGCTCCTTCGCGGACGGCGACGGCGACGGCGTCGGCGACCTGCCGGGCATCACCTCGAAGCTCGACCACCTCGCCGAGCTCGGGGTCGACGCCGTCTGGCTGAGCCCGTTCTACCGCTCGCCCCAGAAGGACGCGGGCTACGACGTCGCCGACTACCGCGACGTCGACCCCCTGTTCGGCACGCTCGCCGACTTCGACGAGCTCCTCGCCCAGGCGCACGCGCGCGGCATCCGCATCATCGTCGACCTCGTCCCGAACCACACGTCGGACCAGCACGCCTGGTTCCAGGCGGCGCTCGCGTCGCCCGAGGGCTCCCCCGAGCGCGCGCGCTACATCTTCCGCGAGGGCGAGGGCGAGCACGGCGAGCTGCCCCCGAACAACTGGCAGTCGATCTTCGGCGGCCCCGCGTGGACTCGCGTGACGGCCGGCGCGAACGCGCGCCCCGTGACCGGCGCCGAGGGCGAGACGCCCGGGCAGTGGTACCTGCACCTCTTCGACTCGACCCAGCCGGACCTCGCGTGGGACAACCCCGAGGTGCGCGAGGAGTTCGAGCAGGTGCTGCGCTTCTGGCTCGACAAGGGCGTGGACGGGTTCCGCGTCGACGTCGCGCACGGCATGATCAAGGCCGACGGGCTGCCCGACTGGGACGGCACCGTCTCGATGGTCGAGGGCACCGAGGCCGGCGAGGAGGGCACCGACCCGGGCGCCCCCGAGGACGGCTCGACGGGCGCCGGGAACTCCGGCCCGATGTTCGACCAGGACGGCGTCCACGAGATCTACCGCGCGTGGCACCGCGTGCTCGCCGAGTACGACGGCGACCGCGCCCTCGTCGCCGAGGCCTGGGTCGAGCCCCTCTCGCGCCTCGCACGCTACGTCCGCCCGGACGAGATGCACCAGGCGTTCAACTTCTCGTTCCTCACCACCGGGTGGGCGGCCGCGCCGCTGCGCACCGTGATCGCGGCGTCGCTGCACGCGAACGACGAGGTCGGCGCCCCCACGACGTGGGTCCTGTCGAACCACGACGTCGTGCGGCACGCGTCGCGCCTCGGCCTGGCCGACCCGGGCCTGCGCCCCAACGGCATCTTCGCCCACGACCCGCAGCCCGACGAGGAGCTCGGCCTGCGCCGCGCCCGTGCCGCGTCGCTGCTCATGCTCGGCCTGCCCGGGTCGTCGTACCTCTACCAGGGCGAGGAGCTCGGCCTCCCCGAACACACCGCCCTGCCCGACGACGTCCGTGAGGACCCGGCCTTCTTCCGCACCCAGGGCGCCGAGGCGGGTCGCGACGGCTGCCGCATCCCGCTCCCCTGGACCGCGGACGCCGAGGGCTTCGGGTTCGGGCCGTCCGGGAAGACGTGGCTCCCCCAGCCGGAGTCGTACGGCCGCTACGCCGCGGACGTCCAGCGCGGCGTCGAGGGCTCGACGTACGAGACGTACCGCACGGCTCTCGCGACGCGTCGCGCGGAGCGTCTCGGCGCGGGCACGCTCGCGTGGGTCGAGGAGTTCGCCGGCTCGGCGGACGTCGTCGCCTTCCGCAACCGCGACGTCGTCGTGCTCGCCAACCTGGGCACCGAGCCCGTGCTGCTGCCGCGCGGCGCGGAGGTCCTCGTGGCCTCCGGCCCGGTGCTGACCGACCGCTCCGCGGACCCGCAGGTCCGCGTCCCGTCGGACACGACGGTCTGGCTGCGCGCGCACTGACCGACGCCGCCGCGTCGTCCACGACGGCCGGGCCCCCCGGGGGTCCCGGCCGTCGTGCTTCTCGTCCCGTCGGCGCAGGGCCGCGCTCGGGTGGCCGACGGAGGGGCGGCGCTCAGCCGACGGAGGAGGCTGCGGTCAGCCGCCGGAGACGCTCAGCTCGGCCTCACGCAGCCGCTCCTCGTGCTCGGCGTCGAGCTCGCGCGAGTCGAGCCAGCCGTAGGGCAGGTGCGGCGTCTTGGGCGAACCCGCCCGGCCGCGCTGGCCCTCGGCGGCCTCGCCGGGGTAGGGGGCGTCCTGGTCGAGGTCGTCGAGCAGCGCGCGCAGCTCCGCGAGCGTCGAGACCATCGCGAGCGCGCGGCGCGCGTCCCCGCCCACGGCGTAGCCCTTGAGGTACCAGGCCATGTGCTTGCGCAGGTCGCGCATGCCCTTGCCCTCGTCGCCGTCGAAGTACTCGATCATGAGCTCGCCGTGGCGGTAGATCGTGCCCGCCACCTCGCGCAGGCCCGGGCGCACGCGCTCGGGGCGGCCCGCGAACGCCGCGGCGAGGTCGGCGAACAGCCAGGGCCGGCCCTGGCAGCCGCGCCCGACGACGACGCCGTCGCACCCGGTCTCACGGACCATGCGGACGGCGTCCTCGGCCGACCAGATGTCGCCGTTGCCGAGCACCGGGACGCTCGTCACGGCCTCCTTGAGACGCGCGATCGCGGACCAGTCGGCCGTGCCGGAGTAGTGCTCGGCGGCGGTGCGGGCGTGCAGCGCGACCGCCGCGACGCCCAGGCCCTCGGCGATGCGACCCGCCTCCAGGTAGGTGAGGTGGTCGTCGTCGATGCCCTTGCGCATCTTCACGGTGACGGGCACCCCGTACGGGCGGGCGGCCTCGACCGCGCCCTGCACGATGGCGGTGAACAGGTCGCGCTTCCAGGGCAGCGCCGCTCCCCCGCCCTTACGCGTGACCTTGGGCACCGGGCAGCCGAAGTTCAGGTCGACGTGGTCGGCGCGGTCCTCGGCGACGATGATGCGCACGGCCTCGCGGACGGTCGCCGGGTCCACGCCGTACACCTGCGCGGACCGAGGGGTCTCGTCGGCGCCGAACGTCACGATGCGCAGCGCCTCGGGGTTGCGCTCGACGAGCGCGCGGCTCGTGACCATCTCGGCGACGTAGAGGCCGGGGTCGTCGCCGCCGGACGCGCCGGCCTCGCGGCACAGCGTGCGGAACGCGCGGTTCGTGACGCCGGCCATCGGGGCGAGGACCACCGGGGTCCGGACGACGATCGGGCCGATCCGCAACGGCGCCACGAGCGGACCGGTCCCCGGGTCGGGGCGGTCGGTCGTCGTGCTGAGGGCAGGAGCGGGTGCAGTCACGCGCTCCATTGTCCCACCCGGCTCGCGCTGCACGGCGAGCCCCGTTTCGACGAGCGAGCAGCGGACCGTCGTGGCAGTGTTGAGGAGGTCCGGCAATACAGGCCGGACACGGACGAAAGGGACGACATGCCTCTCTGGCTCATCCTGGTCATCGTCGGCGCCGTGCTCCTCATCCTCGGCGTCGCCATCGAGGCCGCGAAGATCCTCATCTGGATCGGCATCATCGTGCTCGTCGTGAGCCTGGTGATCGGCCTGCTCAACCGGGCTAAGGGGGCGGCCCGCTAGCGCGAGGCCGCAGGGGGCGACGCGTCCCGACGAGACGCGACAGGAGGGGCGGGACCGTACGGTCCCGCCCCTCCTGCGTGCCCGGCGCCGGTGCGCCGGGCCGGTCGGGCGTCAGGCGCCGAGCAGGTGCCCGGCGAGGTACTCGGTGACCTTGTCGAGCGCGACGCGCTCCTGGCTCATCGAGTCGCGGTGGCGGATCGTCACGGCCTGGTCGTCGAGCGTGTCGAAGTCCACGGTGATGCAGAACGGCGTGCCGATCTCGTCCTGGCGGCGGTACCGGCGGCCGATGGCGCCCGCGTCGTCGAAGTCGACGTTCCAGTACCTGCGGAGCTCGGTCGCGAGCTCCTTCGCCTTGGGCGAGAGCTGCTCGTTGCGGCTCAGCGGGAGCACGGCGGCCTTGACCGGCGCGAGGCGGTGGTCGAGGCGCAGGACCGTGCGCGTGTCCACGCCGCCCTTCGCGTTCGGCGCCTCGTCCTCGGTGTACGCCTCGACGAGGAACGCCATGAGCGAGCGCGTGAGACCCGCGGCCGGCTCGATGACGTAGGGCACCCAGCGCTCGTTCTTCGTCTGGTCGAAGTACGACAGGTCCTTGCCGGAGTGCTCGGCGTGCGTCTTGAGGTCGAAGTCGGTGCGGTTCGCGATGCCCTCGAGCTCGCCCCACTCCGAGCCCGAGAAGCCGAAGCGGTACTCGATGTCGACCGTGCGGGTCGAGTAGTGCGAGAGCTTCTCCTGCGGGTGCTCGTACAGGCGCAGGTTGTCGCGCTGGATGCCGAGGTCCACGTACCAGTCGGTGCGCGTGTCGATCCAGTACTGGTGCCACTCGGCGTCCGTGCCCGGCTCGACGAAGAACTCCATCTCCATCTGCTCGAACTCGCGCGTGCGGAAGATGAAGTTGCCCGGCGTGATCTCGTTGCGGAACGACTTGCCGATCTGGCCGATGCCGAACGGCGGCTTCTTGCGGCTCGCGCCCATGACGTTGGCGAAGTTCACGAAGATGCCCTGCGCGGTCTCGGGGCGCAGGTAGTGCAGGCCCGACTCGTCCTCGACCGGGCCGAGGTGCGTCTTGAGCATCATGTTGAAGTCGCGCGGCTCGGTCCACTGCCCGCGCGTGCCGCAGTTCGGGCAGACGATCTCGGCGAGGCCGCCCTCGGGCGCACGGCCCTTCTTCTCCTCGAACTCCTCGATCATCTGGTCCTCGCGGAACCGCTTGTGGCAGTGCAGGCACTCCGTCAGCGGGTCGGTGAAGACGCCCACGTGACCCGACGCGACCCACACCTGGCGCGGCAGGATCACGGACGAGTCGAGGCCCACGACGTCGTCACGGCTCGTGACCATCGCGCGCCACCACTGCTTCTTGATGTTCTCCTTGAGCTCGGTGCCCAGGGGCCCGTAGTCCCACGCGGAGCGGGTGCCGCCGTAGATCTCGCCCGAGGGGAAGACGAACCCGCGCCG
Source organism: Sphaerisporangium cinnabarinum (assembly GCA_003052455.1). Lineage (GTDB taxonomy): Bacteria > Actinomycetota > Actinomycetes > Actinomycetales > Cellulomonadaceae > Cellulosimicrobium > Cellulosimicrobium cinnabarinum. The sequence continues at coordinate 126,930 of QAPD01000022.1, forward strand.
CTTGGCGAGGGAGACGACGGCGTCGAGACGGGCGGTGGGTGAGGGCGCTGCGGCCACGGACATCACTCCTGGTGCTCACGGCCCCGCACGTGGCTCGTGGGGGCTGGACGGGTGGGCGACGCCCGCACGGGCGCCGACCGACCAGCGTACCCGGCCGTGACCCGGCTCACCGGGAACGGTTTTGACATTCATTCTCAAGAAGGCGGAGACTGGTGGTCATGCACCGCTCCCCCGCCCGGCGCCGTCGCGCCCTCGCCACCACCGCCGCCCTCGCCACGGCCGCGCTCGTCGCGGCGTGCTCCCCCGGTGCCGGCGGCTCGGGAGGGGGCGGCGACGACGGCCGGCTCCAGGTGCTCGCGTCGTTCTACCCGCTCCAGTACGTCGTCGAGCAGGTCGGCGGGGAGCACGTCGACGTCTCGAACCTCACGCCGCCCGCGGCCGAGCCGCACGACCTCGAGCTGGCGCCCGCGCAGGTCCGCTCGATCGGCGACGCCGACCTCGTCGTCTACCTCTCGGGCTTCCAGCCCGCGGTGGACGAGGGCATCGAGCAGCGTGCCCCCGAGCACGTGGTCGACGCCGCGGCGTCGGCCGGGCTCGAGGAGCACCCCGGCGGCGAGGGCGACCACGCCGACGAGACCGCGGAGGAGCACGCCGAGCACGCGGAGGAGTCCGGGGACGGCCACGACCACGGCCCCACGGACCCGCACTTCTGGCTCGACCCGACGCGTCTGGCCGCCGTGGGCGACGCCGTCGCCGACGAGCTCTCCGCGATCGACCCCGACCACGCGGACGACTACGCGGCCGGCGCCGCCGCCCTCACCGCGGACCTCGACGACCTGGACACCGAGTTCGCCGAGGCGCTCGCGCCGTGCGCGGGCGCGACGCTCGTCACCTCGCACGAGGCCTTCGGCTACCTCGCCGAGCGCTACGACCTGCACCAGGTCGGGATCTCCGGGATCGACCCCGAGGCGGAGCCCTCGCCTGCTCGCCTGCGCGAGGTCGGCGAGGTCGTCCGGGAGAACGGCGTGACCACGCTCTTCTTCGAGACGCTCGTCAGCCCGAAGGTGACCCAGACGCTCGCCGACGACCTCGGCGTCCGGACCGCTCTGCTCGACCCGCTCGAGAGCCTCGCGGAGGGCGCGACGGACTACCGTGAGGTCATGGAGTCCAACCTCGAGGCGCTCACGGCCGGCCTCGCGTGCGCATGACCGGCGCACCGGAGCTGATCGCCGCGCACGACGTCCACGTGACGCTCGGCGGGAGCGAGATCCTGCGCGGCATCGACCTCTCGGTCCGCGCGGGCGAGGTCGTCTCGCTCCTCGGCGCGAACGGCTCGGGCAAGTCGACCCTGGTCCGCGCGCTCGTCGGGATCGTGCCGCTCTCCCGCGGCTCCGTCGACCTGTTCGGCACGCCGCTCGGTCCGCGGCTGCCGTGGCGGCGGCTCGGCTACGTGCCGCAGCGCGTGAGCGCGCCGTCGGGGATGCCGTCCACCGCGTCGGAGGTCGTCGCGTCCGGGCTCCTCGGCGGGGGCCGCCTCCGGCTCCCGCGCGGCTGGCGCGACCGCACGGTCGAGGCGCTCGAGCTCGTGGGCCTCGCGGACCGCGCCGACGACTCGACGGCCGAGCTCTCGGGCGGGCAGCAGCAGCGCGTGCTCATCGCGCGCGCCCTCGTCCGTCGGCCCGACCTGCTCGTCCTCGACGAGCCCGTCGCGGGCGTCGACAAGCCGAGCCAGGAGGCGTTCGCCGCGACGATGACGCGGCTCGTGGACGACGGCCTCACCGTCCTCGTGGTGCTCCACGAGCTCGGGGCGCTCGCCCCGCTCGTCGAGCGCGCGGTCGTCCTGCGGCACGGGCGCGTCGTGCACGACGGCGCCCCGCCCCGCGCGTCGTCCACGCACGCGGGCGCGACCCACCAGCACCTGCACCCGCACGAGCCCGTGGACGGCGACAACCGCCCCGCGGGCCCGGAGACGGGCCTCACCGACACCCTGAACCCCGACCTCTCCGCAGGCCACGCACCCAGGACGGCCTCATGACCACCCTGTTCTCCGAGATCTCCCTGCTGCTCACCGACCCGCTCATGCAGCGCGCCCTCCTCGCGGCGCTGCTCGTCGGCGTCAGCGCCCCCGTCGTCGGCACGTACCTCGTGCAGCGCAAGCTCTCGCTGCTCGGCGACGGGATCGGGCACGTCGCGCTCACCGGCGTCGCGCTCGGGTGGCTCGTCGGCGCCGCCATGGGCGTCGTGCCGAACGACGCGCTCGCGATCCCCGGCGCGGTCGTCGCGGCGGTGCTCGGCGCCGTCGCGATCGAGGTCGTGCGCGAGCGCGGCCGCACGAGCGGCGACCTCGCGCTCGCGCTCCTCTTCTACGGCGGCATCGCGGGCGGCGTGCTGCTCATCGGCCTCGCGGGCGGCTCGTCCGGCAGCCTCATGCAGTACCTGTTCGGCTCGATCTCGACGGTGACGTCGTCGGACCTCGTCCTCACGGTCGTGCTCAGCGCGGTGATCCTGCTCGTCGGCGTCGGTCTGCGGGCCGCGCTGTTCTCGGTGAGCCACGACGAGGAGTTCGCGCGCGCGTCGGGCCTGCCGGTGCGCACGCTGAACATCGCCGTCGCCGTCGTCGCCGCGCTCACCGTGACCGTGTCGATGCGGGTCGTCGGGCTGCTGCTCGTCAGCGCCCTCATGATCGTGCCCGTCGCGGTCGCCCAGCTCGTCACGCGCTCGTTCCGCCGCACGATGCTCGTCGCGTCGGTCGTCGGGGTGGTCGTGTGCGTCGTCGGGCTGTCCTTCACGTACTGGAACAACGTCTCGCCGGGTGCGACGATCGTCGTCCTCGCGATCGCGACGTACCTCGTCGTGGCCGCGCTGCGCCCCCTGTGGGTCCGACGGCGGCCGCGCGTCGCCCGGGACCCCCACCCGGACATCCCCGACGACGTCGAGCTCGACCTCGTACCCTCGGGGTCGACCCACCGCACCACCGGAGGTGACCCGTGCAGCGCATGACCCGCCAGCGCGCCGCCGTCTCGGACGCGCTGGAGGACCTGGAGGACTTCCGCAGCGCCCAGCAGCTCCACGAGATCCTGCGCACGCGCGGCGACAACGTGGGGCTCGCGACCGTCTACCGCACGCTGCAGAGCCTCGCGGACGGCGGCGACGTGGACGTGCTGCGCACCGAGGAGGGCGAGAACCTCTACCGCCGGTGCGAGCGCCGCGAGCACCACCACCACCTCGTGTGCCGGGCGTGCGGCCGGACCGTCGAGATCGACGGCCCGACGGTCGAGGCGTGGGCCAACCAGGTCGGCACCTCGCACGGGTTCGTCGACATCCAGCACACCATCGAGCTGTTCGGCACGTGCGCGGGCTGCGCGCGGGCCACCGCCGTCCAGGACTGAGCGGTGCCCGACGCGCTGGACGGCGCCCCGTTCGCCGCGCTCTTCGCCTTCTTCTTCGCGATCGCGTTCGTGCGGACCCAGGCGACCTACTGGATCGCGCGCCTCGTCACGACGTGGACGCTCGACCGCACGCGCCCCGTCAAGCCCTGGGTCGCGCGCGTCCACGCCTGGCTGTCCGGCCGCTCGGCCGCGCGCGGGATCGAGACCGTGCGGCGGTGGGGCGTCCTCGCGGTGCCCGCGTCGTTCCTCGCGACCGGGACGAAGACCGTGATCAACGCCGCGGCGGGCGTCGTGCGCATGCCGTTCGGGCGCTACCTCGCGGCCATGACCCTCGGGTGCGTGGTGCACGCGACGATCTACGCGACCGTCGGGTGGGCGGTGTGGACAGCCGCGTTCGCCGCCGCGACGGGCTCGCCGACGGGGGTCGCGGTGCTCGTCGCGATCGTGGTCGCGGTCGTCGTGGCGGTGGTCCTCATGGTCCGGCGTCGGGCCGCCCGCCCGGGCGGCGACCCCGCGGTCGTGCCGACCTCCGCCTCCGTCGGGGACGGCCCCGGGGACGGCGCCGGGCCAGTGCTCTCCCGCGACGAGGACACGCCGCGCGCCGACCGATGAGATGACGGGCGCCCGGCCGTCCGAACCCCCATGACGACCTTCCTCCTGCTGCCCGGCGCCGGCGGCGACCCCGCGTACTGGGACCTGCTCGTGCCGGAGCTCGACCGGCTCGGTCACCGAGCCGTCGCGGTCGACCTCCCCCAACACGACGAGGACCACGGCTGGGCGGACCTCACCGACGTCGCGGTCACGACGCTGCACCGGGCGACGGCCCTCGCCGAACGGGGCGACCTCGTCGTCGTCGCCCAGTCCATGGGCGCGTACGTGGGGCCGCTCGTGTGCGAGCGCGAGGTGGTCCGCCTGCTCGTGCTGCTCAACCCGATGATCCCGCGCCCGGGCGAGAGCGGGGGCGACTGGTGGCGCACGACGGACCACGCCGCGCGTCGGGCCGCCACGGGCCTGGGCCCGTTCGACCCCGTGGACGACTTCTTCCACGACGTGCCGGAGCCCGTCGCGGCCGTCGTGCAGCGCAGCGACCGGCAGCCGTCCGAGCGGTCCTTCGCCGAGCCGTGGCCAGCCCGCGCCTGGCCGGCCGTGCCCACGGTCGTGCTCCAGGGCGACGACGACCGGCTCTTCCCGCTGCCCTTCCAGCGCGCCGTCGCGCGCGAGCGGCTCGGCGCCGAGGTCGAGACGATGCCCGGCGGACACCTCGTGGCGCTCAGCCGCCCGGCCGAGCTCGCCGCCCGCCTCGACGCGCTGGCGCGCTGAGGGGCCGCCCCGACGGGACGACCACCGCCTCAGCCGACGGTCGTCGCCGACGACTCGGGCGCACCCACGCAGAACTGGTTGCCCTGCGGGTCGGCGAGCACGGTCCAGCCGAAGCCCGGCATCGTGTGCTCCCCGACGACGGTCGCGCCGTCCGCCACGAGCGCCGCGACGTCCGCCGCGCGGTCGGACGTGCCGAGGTCGAGGTGCAGCCGGTTCTTGCCCGGCGTCGGGTCCTCGACGCGCTGGAACCCCAGGACCGGAGCCGTCACCCCGTCGGCGGGCACCACCTCGAGGAACCAGCCGTCCGCCTCGTCGACGACCCGCCCGCCGAGGTGGCGCGCCCACCACCGGGCGAGCGGTCGCGGGTCGGTGGAGTCGACGGTCACCATGCCGATGCTCAGAGTCATGCCGCGCACGCTACCGGCCGCCTCCCACGACGTCCCGGCCACGGGCCTGCGCCGCCCCGCGCACGACGTCAGGCCGTGCCGCCCGCCGTCCCGTCCACCGCGTCGACCGCACCGCCGTAGCGGCGGTCGCGGCGCGCGTACTCCTCGACGGCGCGCCACAGCGAGCGGCGGTCCACGTCGGGCCAGGGCTCCGGGAGGAACACGAGTTCCGCGTACGCCGCCTGCCACAGCATGAAGTTGGACGTGCGCTGCTCGCCCGAGCTGCGCAGGAACAGGTCGACGTCCGGGAGGTCGGGCTCGTCGAGGTGCTGCTGGACGGTCCGCTCCGTGACCTTGCGCGGGTCGAGCCGCCCGGCGGCGACCTCGCGCGCGATGGCGGCCGCGGCGTCGGCGATCTCGGCCCGGCCCCCGTAGTTGACGCACATCGTCAGCGTGCAGACGTCGTTCTGCTTCGTCTGCTCCTCCGCGACCTCGAGCTCCTTGATCACGGACGCCCAGAGCCGCGGACGGCGCCCCGCCCACCGCACGCGCACGCCCCACGAGTCCATCTCGTCGCGGCGACGCCGGATGACGTCGCGGTTGAAGCCCATGAGGAAGCGGACCTCGTCGGGCGAGCGCTTCCAGTTCTCGGTCGAGAACGCGTACGCGGACACGTGCTTGACGCCGATCTCGATCGCGCCCGCGACGACGTCGAGCAGCGCCGCCTCGCCGGCCTCGTGGCCCGCGGTGCGCGGCAACCCGCGTGCGTTGGCCCAGCGGCCGTTGCCGTCCATGACGACGGCCACGTGGTTCGGCACGAACTGCGCCGGGATCGCCGGGGGCCGGGCACCGCTGGGGTGCGGGAACGGTGGCTGGTACGTGCGCCGCGCCATCAGGCGTCCGCCCCGGCACCGGCGCGCGGGTCCGCGGAGGCGTCAGCCTCGTCGGCGTGCGGGACGGCGGGGACGTGGGGGGCGGGGGCGTCCCGCTCCACCATGCGCAGTGATCGCAACGTTCTCTCCAGGTGGTATTGGCTGTAGGCGGCCACGAGGCCGCTCGCTTCCTTGCGGTGCCGGGCGTCCGACGCGTCGGCCGCGTCCCACTCCCCCGCGAGCAGCGCGGCGAGCAGGGCGAAAGTCTGGGGGGCGGGCGCCGTCGAGCCCGGCGGGCGGCAGCGCGAGCACACGGCCCCGCCCTGCGCGACGGCGAACGCGTGGTGCGGGCCCGGCTCCCCGCAGCGCGCGCAGTCGACGAACGACGGCGCCCAGCCCGCGACGGCGAGCGCGCGCAGGAGGTAGGAGTCGAGCACGAGCCCCGGCGCGTGCGCGTGCTCCGAGAGCGCCCGCAGCGCGCCCGCGAGCAGCCAGTACTGCTGCACGGCGGGCTCGCGCTCGTCGGCGACGAGGCGCTCCGCGGTCTCGAGCATCGCGGCGCCCGCGGTGTACAGGCCGTAGTCCTCGCAGATCCGGCGTGCGTAGGGGCCGATCGTCTCCGCCTGCGTCACCGTGTCCAGCGACCGGCCCGCGTAGAGCTGGACGTCCACGACCATGAACGGCTCGAGCCGCGCACCGAACCGGGACGACGTGCGGCGCACGCCCTTGCCGACGGCGCGCACCTTCCCGTGCTCGCGCGTCAGGAGGGTGACGATGCGGTCCGCCTCGCCCAGCTTCTGGGCGCGCAGCACGATCGCGTCGTCTCGGTACAGCACCACGCCCCTATTGTCCGTCACGCCGCCGACACGGCGCGCACCACCCGCCGACGGCGTCGGTCACGCCGGCGCGAGGCACCCGAGGACGGCGCGCACGCGGGCCAGCGTCGTCTCCGCGTCCTCGCCGGCCTCCACCTGGCGGGCCGCGGCGAGCACCACCGCGTTGACGAGCTCCGCGGAGCGCGCGGCGTCCGGGACGCCGAGCTGCTCCAGCGCCTCGACGAGCGGGACGAGGATCGTCGCGTGCATCGCCGCGCTCTGCTCGGCGAGCGCCTCCCGGCTCGCCTCGGCGCGCAGCGCGGCGACGACGGCGTGCTCGCCCTCGGCGACGAGGAGCAGGTTCTCGCGCGTGTAGGCGACGATCGCGTCCTCCGGGGACGCGGCCGTCGCGACGGCCGCCGTGATGCGCGCCGACCAGCGCGGCACGACGTCCGCGACCACCGCGTCGAGGAGCTCCCCGCGCGACCGGAAGTACTGGTAGACGCTCGACCGGGCGAGCCCGGCACGCGCCGCGACGGCGGCGAGGGTGAGACCGCTCCCGTCCTCGCGGATGAGGTCGCGCGCGGCGTCGAGCAGGGCCCGGAGCTGCGCGGCGCGGTGCTCGGCCACCGTCGGGGCGGCGATCTTGGGCACGATGGTCCTCCTTCCCGGAGCGCTCTCGGAGCACTCCCCCGGGAGCACGACGGCCCCCGGCCGGACCATCATGCCCGACCGGGGGCGCGTGGGCGGCTCTCCCGGAGCCGCCCACCGGCGTCAGCCCGTGACGGCGGGCAGGCCGAGCCGGCCGTCGACCATCTCGACGACCCGGTGGCAGTGCTCGAGCACGTCCTGGTCGTGCGTGACCATGAGCGCCGCGGCACCGTAGGCCTCGACCTCGCGGGCCAGGAGGCTCACGACCTCGTGGCTGCGCGCCCGGTCCAGCGCGGCCGTGGGCTCGTCGACGAGCAGGAGCGCCGGGCTCGCGACCAGCGCACGGGCGATGCCCACGCGCTGCCGCTCGCCGCCCGAGAGCTGGTCCGGACGACGGTCGGCGCGGTGGCTCATGGACACGGACTCCAGGAGCTCTCGGGGGTCGCGGGCGCGCGGGTCGCGCTCGTCGATGCCCGCGATCCGCAGCGCGAGCCGGAGCTGGTCGACGCTCGTGAGCGCCGGCAGGAGGTTGCCGGACTGGAAGACGAACCCGATGCGCTCGCGCCGCAGGCGCGCACGCTCGCGCTCGCTCGTCGCGCCGAGGTCGACCCCTTCGAGGCGGACGGTCCCGGACTCCGGTGCGGTGAGCGCACCCGCGACCGCGAGCAGGCTCGACTTGCCGGAGCCCGACGGCCCGACGACGCCGACGAGCTCGCCCGCGGCGACGCTCAGGCTGACCTCGTCGAGCGCGACGACCGTGGTGTCGCCGTCGCCGTGGCGGACGGTGGCGCGGTCGATCTCGAGCACGGGCGTGGCGGGGGTGGTGGTGCTCATCGCTGCCCTCCCAGGGCGGTCAGGGGGTCGACGGAGGTGATGCGCGCGACGGCGACGGCCGCTCCGGCCATCCCGAGGACGAAGAGCAGGACGCCGGCCAGGACGAGGTCGGGCGCCTGGAGCGCGAACGGCATCGGGGTGGCACCGAGGCCCGCACCCGCGGCGATGCCGAGGGCGAAGCCCACGCCGATCGAGGCGAGCAGGAGCACGGCCGCCTGGCCGAGGGAGTCCGCGAGCAGGAACCGGCGCGGCGCCCCCATGGCGCGCATCACGGCGATCTCGTGCCGCCGCTGGATGACCCACACGGTGAAGAACGCGCCCACGACGAGCGCGGAGATCGCGTAGAGGAACACCTGGATGAGCAGGAGGGTGGCGGTCTCGGCCGTGTACCCGGGCGACGCGTCGAAGGACTCGGTGAGCGTGCGCGTCACCGTGCCCGACGCCGCGTCGGCGGCCTCGCGGTCGAACGAGCCGGGGTCGGTGCGCAGCGCGACCGCGGTCGCGACGTCCGGGACGTCGGCTCCCGGCTCCTCGGCACCGGCGAGCAGCTCCTGCCACGTGCCGAGCGGGAGGTACGCGACGTCGACGTGGCCGAACGTGTGCTGGTCCTTGAGGACGCCCACGACCGTGAGCGTGCGCTCGGGCCGCGCGAGGGCCACGGTGTCCCCGACGGCGAGCCCGTCGTCGGCGGCGGTCGCGGAGACGACGATCCCGTCCTCCGCACCGACCAGGCTCCCCTCCGCCACGGCGGTGGGCGCGACGAACGAGCCGGGCTCGACGCCGACGAGGGTGAGGTCGACGGGTGAGCCGTCCTCCTGGTGCGCGTTCGCCAGGAGCAGGCCGTACGGCGCGGCCTCGAGCACGCCCGGCTGCTCGGCCATGGTGCCGACCTGGTCCGTCTCGATGACGGACCGGGTGAACGCGGCGTCGGTCCCGGTGCCCTCGTCGAACGCGAAGTCGGTGACGGGCGTGCGCTTGAGGCCGGAGACGCCGTCGTTGACGAGGCCGGCGGACAGCCCGGAGAGCAGGACGACGAGGACCGCGACGAGCGCGACGACACCGCCCATGAGCAGGAAGCGGGTGCGCGCGAAGACGAGCTCGCGCAACGCGAGGAACATGAGGAGCCTTCCAATGTTGTCGACAGTGCGTCGGCATCTTACCAACACCGCGTCGACAAAACGCCGACGGCCCGGACGACGAGGTCGTCCGGGCCGTCGGCGAGATCGGCGTGGCGGCGGTCAGCCCTGGGCACGCTCCGCGCGGTTCACGGCGGACACGATGGCCTTGAGCGAGGCCGTCGTGATCGACGGGTCGATCCCGACGCCCCACAGGACGTCGTCGCCCACCTGGCACTCGACGTACGCCGCAGCCGTCGCGTCACCGCCCTCCGAGAGCGCGTGCTCCGCGTAGTCGAGGACGCGGACCTCGACCCCCACCTGGGCGATCGCGTCGACGAAAGCGGCGACCGGGCCGTTGCCCGTGCCCTCGAGCGTCAGCTCCTCGCCGCGGTCGACGACGTCGACGCTCAGGGTGTCCGGGCCGTCCTCGCTCGACGACGCGCGCGTGGAGCGCAGCTTGAGCCGGCCCCACGGCTCCAGGCCGGAACCGGGCTCGACGGGCAGGTACTCGTCCGAGAAGATGCGCCAGATGTCCTCGCCCGTCACCTCGGTGCCGTGCGCGTCGGTGTGCTGCTGCACGGACTGCGAGAACTCGATCTGCAGGCGACGCGGCAGGTCGAGGTGGCGCTCCGACTTCAGCAGGTAGGAGATGCCACCCTTGCCGGACTGCGAGTTGACGCGGATCACCGCCTCGTACGAGCGACCGACGTCCTTGGGGTCGATCGGCAGGTACGGGACGGCCCACGTGATGTCGTCCACCGTGGCGCCCTCCGCCTCCGCACGGACGGCCATCGCGTCGAAGCCCTTCTTGATGGCGTCCTGGTGCGAGCCGGAGAACGCCGTGAAGACCAGGTCGCCCGCGTAGGGGTGCCGCTCGGGGACGCCGAGCTGGTTGCAGTACTCCACCGTGCGGCGCACGTGGTCGATGTCGGAGAAGTCGATCTGCGGGTCCACGCCCTGGCTGAACAGGTTCATGCCGAGGGTGACGAGGCAGACGTTGCCGGTGCGCTCGCCGTTGCCGAACAGGCAGCCCTCGATGCGGTCGGCCCCGGCCTGGTAGCCGAGCTCCGCGGCCGCGACCGCCGTGCCGCGGTCGTTGTGCGGGTGGAGCGACAGCACGACGTTCTCGCGGTGGTGCAGGTGCCGGTTCATCCACTCGATCGAGTCGGCGTAGACGTTCGGCGTCGCCATCTCGACCGTGGCGGGCAGGTTGATGATGACCTTGCGGTCGGGGCGGGGCTCGAAGACCTCGAGCACCTCGTTGCAGATGCGGGCCGCGAACTCGAGCTCCGTGCCGGTGTACGACTCCGGCGAGTACTCGTAGTAGACCGTCGTCTCGGGGACCGTCTCCTCGAACTTCTTGCACAGCCGCGCGCCGTCGACGGCGATCGCGATGATGCCGTCCTCGTCCGAGCGGAACACGACCTCGCGCTGCAGGACGGACGTCGAGTTGTAGAGGTGGACGATCGCCTGCTTCGCGCCCTTGATCGCCTCGTACGTGCGCGCGATGAGGTGCTCGCGGGACTGCGTGAGGACCTGGATGACGACGTCGTCCGGGATGCGGTCCTCCTCGATGAGCATCCGCACGAAGTCGAAGTCGGTCTGCGAGGCCGAGGGGAAACCGACCTCGATCTCCTTGTAGCCCATCTCGACGAGCAGCTCGAACATGCGCAGCTTCCGCTCCGCGTTCATGGGCTCGATGAGGGCCTGGTTGCCGTCGCGCAGGTCGACGGCGCACCAGCGGGGCGCGGTCTCGATGCGCTTGTCCGGCCACGTGCGGTCGGGCAGGGAGACGTCGATCTGCCGGTGGAACGGCAGGTACTTGTGGATCGGCATGCCCGACGGCTGCTGCGGGTTCGGGTCCGTAGCGGTGGGCGTCGAGGCGGGGGCGGAGGCGTTCATCGTCGGTCCTTCGGGGTCGTCCTGATCGGTGTCAGCCGGCACACCAACCACCGCGACGAGGAACCGGCTAGAGGGCCTCGCCGCGGCAACGAAGGAGGAGCCGCCGCATCAGGTGCACGACGCCACTGTACTCCTCCGTCGCCGGGGCGCCCGGGACGTCCGTTCCTCGGGCACGCCGTCCGGGGCACCCGGCCGCGCCGCGGGCGAGGACGCCCGGCCGGCCCTCGTGCGGAGGACCGGCCGGGCGTCAGGGTGCGTCAGCCGCGCCGCGAGCGCAGCGCCGCGTCGACCGCGGGGTCGCCGAGGTTGCCGAGCCACTCGAGCAGCGCCGGGTACGTCGACGGGTTGGCCGCGACCTGGGGCCGCAGGTGCGGCGCGTCCTGGACGATCTGCGCCAGGACCTCGAGCGGCGTGCCCGGGTCGAGCGCCTGGGCCGCGGTGAAGCCCGCCGGCTGGGCCGGGGGCGCGTACGACGGCTGCTGCGCCGCGGGCTGCTGGGCGTACCCCTGCTGACCGTAGCCGTGCTGGTCGTAGCCCTGCGGTGCGTAGCCCTGCTGGCCCGCCCCGGAGGCCGGGTACCCCTGCTGCTGGCCGTAGCCCTGCTGCGGGTACCCCTGTCCGGGCTGCTGGGCGGTCGGCTGCGGGCCGGTGCCCGGCTGCTCCTCCTGGTAGGCGGGCAGGACCGCCGTCGACGGGCCCTCGTCGGGCGTGAGACCGGGACGCGCCGCGTACCCGCTGCGCTCCGGCTCGACCGGCTGGACCGGCAGCACCTCGGTCGCGTCGGACCCCGCGGCGAACCGGCGGTCCGGGGCCTGCTGCGTCGGGACCGGCCCGGTGTGCCCGGCCGGCGGGTAGGCGCCCGTCGGCCCCGTGGCCGGGTAGGCGCCCGTGCCCGGGTAGGCACCCGTGTGCCCGGTCGTCGGGTGCGCACCGGTCGGCGGGCCCGCCGGGGCGGGCGCGGGCCGGGCCGGCTTGGGCGGCTTCGGCGCGGGCGGCTGCCACACGTAGGCGCGCGTCGCCTCGGCCCCGGTCGCCGCAGGCACGGGACGGTGCTCGGCGAAGTACGCACGGACCTCGCGCGGGACCGTCAGTGCCCCGACGACGAGCAGCGGGAGGCCGAACGCGAGCAGCACGTGCTCCACGCCGCCGCCCAGCACGACACGGTTCGACGTCACGACGAGCAGGACGATGCCGAGCAGCGCCACGACGCCGACGCCGCCGAGCGCGAGCGGACGCCCGGTCGCGGCGTCGCGCACGAGCGAGCGGCGGGCGACGAACGCGACGGCCGCCGCGAGGACCCCGACGATCACGGCGAGGACGACCGGGACGCCGCGTGCGCCGTCGGCCAGGGTGAGCACGGCGCTCACGGCGACGTAGCCCGCGACGACGAGCACGAGGTCGAGGGCGTTGACGGCCACGCGCACCCAGGTGGTCACCGGGTCCGCCGCGGCCATCGCGCGGTGCACGGCGGGCGCCGCGGCGACGGCCGCGAGCGCCGGCACGAGCACGAGCCCGAACCGGCCGCCGTGCGTGCTCTCGATCGTCACGAGCCCGTTGTTGCCCGAGCCGAGGACGAACCCCACGGCGAGCATGACGCCCAGCCCGACGAGCGTGAGGCGCGCGGCCTCGGACCGGCGCCACGTGCCGTACGTCGGCAGCCCGGCGAGCGCGAGGACGAACACCGCGGCCACGATCACCAGCAGCACGAACAGGGCGCCGCCGAGGCGCGTGCCGGTGGCGGTGAGGATCACCGTGAGCAGCACGGTGAGGGCGAGGAGCGCCGCGAGCGCGAGGAGCGCCTGGAGCCACCGGTCGGTGACCGCGCGGTCCTGGTCCTGCGGCCCGAGCTCGCTCTCGCGCGGCTGCGCCGCGAGGAGCGCGCCCGCGAGGCCGAGCGCGGCGGCGGAGCCGACCCCGCCCCAGCCGTCGGCGAGGTCGCCTCCGCCCACGACGTCGACGACGAGGTAGACGAGCACGAGCAGCACGTACGGCGCGTTGGCGAGCAGGCGGACCCGGCGCGTGGTGTGCACGGTCCACGTCGTCGGGAGCACGCCCGTGCGCGCGAGGTACGGCAGCGCGAGCGTCAGCAGCGAGAGGATCGTCAGCAGGACGACCTCGATCTTGTCCGACGCGCGGCTCGACACGTCCCACGGCAGCGCCAGGGAGACGAGGAGGAGCAGCGCGGCGACGCCGTCGCGCACGTAGTCGCTCACGGGGATCCCGGCGAAGGGCGACGCCGTGGCGGTCGCCGTCGGCGCACCGGCGGTCTCGCGCGCGGAGCCCTGGTCGCTCTCCCCGGCCCGCGCGGCACCCGCCGCGTCCGGGTCCGACCCTGCCGAGCCCGTCGCACCGTCCGGTGCGCGCTCGGCCGTGGAGTCCCCGTCACCCGCCGCGGCGCCCTGGGGCGCCGGTGTCGGCCCGGTGCCCGCAGCACCGGGCTGCGGGTCCTCGGCCGGCTCTGTCTGGTTGGTCATCGTGCACTCCCTACGCTGTCGCGCGGTGCCGGTCGCACGCACGCCGGGCCGAGGGGCCCCGACCGTTTCTACCGGTTCATCACGTGCGGCTCAAGCGCCCACGCGGCCCGGGACCACCATCCGGACGGCGCCGACGGCGACGCCGCAAGGCGTCGCGCCCCGCCCACCGCCTCAGGAGACGGCCGTCAGCCCGCCGGTCCCGAGGAGGAAGAGCCGACCCTCGACCGCGAGCACGTCGTAGGTGCCCTCCGGCAGCGCCCAGCGCCACTCGACCGCCCCGTCGTCGAGCGCGATCGACACGAGCCCCGGCTGCCGGCGCTGCCGCTCCGTGACGAACAAGGACCTGCCGTCGGTGAGCACCGGCCCGGGGCCACCGTCCTCGAGCGTGACCGCCCACACCTCCTCGCCCGTGCGCGCGTCGACGCTGCGGTAGGCCGAGTCCGTCTGGACCACGACGCGGCCGTCGACGCGCGCGACGGCGCGCATGCCGGTGCCGGGCAGCGACCAGAGCTCCGAGCCGGTCGCGGCGTCCACGCCCACGATGCTCCCGAACGTGTTCGTGACGATCACGCCCGGGGCGGACCCGTCCGACAGGGGCGCCTCGAGCACGCGGCCGGAGATCCGGAACGCGGGCTCGCCCGCGGCGGTGAACACCGTGGCGGTGCCGCGGCCGTACTCGTTGCCGACGTAGCGTCCGTCCTGGAGCCGGACGATGGTCCACACGTCGTCCTCGACGAGCGACAGGCCGTCCTCCGTGAGCGCCGCCGCCACGCCCGGCGCCAGGACGTCCACGACGCCGCGGCGCACGTCGAGCACGACGTCGCCGCCGCTCCCGAGGCCGTCGTGCGCGAGCGACCGCTCCCACCGGACCTCTCCCGTCGCGGCGTCCTCGCGCACGACCACCACCTCGTCGCCTCGCCACCACGCCCGCACGACGTCCGTCGCGCCGACCGGTACCACGGACAGGCGCCCCGCCGTCTCGGCGGTGCGCTCCCCCACGACCTCGCCGGTCGCCGCGCGCACGGTCGTGAGCCGGGCCACCTGCTCGCGCCACCCCGTCGGGACGGCGCACACCACCACGTCGCGCGCGGGCTCGCCCGAGGCCGGCAGGCACGTGGCGCGGTCGCCGAGGCGCTCGGACCGCCAGAGGACCGTCCCGTCCGCGACGGAGTACGCGGTGAGCGCCCCGTCGACGGTCACGACGGCGCCGACCGCGGGGACGACCTCGGTGCCGGGCTCGACGGGGACCGACCACCGCGGCTCCGGCGGGTCCTCGAGCGGGCGCAGCCCTCCCGCGAGGGCGGTGACGTCGACGGGTCGCGCGTCTTCCATCGACGCGGTGAAGGCGACGGAGCCGGCGAACGCGGCGGCGACCGCGAGCGCCACCCACGGGACCGGGTGCAGGTACCAGGGTCGCCGAGCCGCTCGCCCGTCCGCGGGCTCGCCGGCCCCGGCGGACCGGGGCGGCCGGCGGGTGTCGGACCGCGGCGGACGGGGCGCGGCGGGCACGGCGGCTGCGGTGGACGCCGCGGGCGTGCCCCGGCTCGCGCGCTCTCCGCGCGGCAGCG
>QAPD01000023.1 GCA_003052455.1 Sphaerisporangium cinnabarinum
CGACCGCCGCAGCCCGCCGAGCCCTCACCGGTCGAGCCCGCGCCCGCGTGGGACGGGCACAGCCCGGCCGCCACGGCCCCACCGGCCCCGGCGCCGCTCCCGACGGACCCGCGGGTCGTCGTCGTGCCCGGCCGGTCCGCCGGCGTGTCGAGCGGGCCCACGCAGCCGATCCCCGTCACGGGCGACGCCCATGCGGGACGGGACACCCCGCGTCCCGACGGCCGACCGGCAGGCCCCGGCGAGGACGAGCAGGGCTGGACGGTGTCCGGCGAGCACCGCGCGACGTACGTCCCCGTCACGCCGGCGCGCCCGTCGTCGACCCCCATCCCGAAGCCGTACGAGCCCGGCCCCGGCCGCGACGACGCACCCTGACCCCGCCGGCACGGGAGCCGGAGCGGACCGGGCCGGCCGCTCCCCCGGTGCCGGTCGCCCCGCGACTCCCCCGGCGGCGGTCGCCCCGCGACGTACGTCACACCGGGCGCGTCGGTCGCTGCGTACCGGCGATCACCCGGAGATCAGCGAACGACCGAAGAAACGACGAAGGCCCGGTCACCGTGATGGTGACCGGGCCTTCTTCTGTACCCCCAACGGGATTTGAACCCGTGTTACCGCCGTGAGAGGGCGACGTCCTAGGCCGCTAGACGATGGGGGCCTGTGGAGCTTCGTACCGTTTCCGGTCCGTTTCTCCGGTGAGAACTCTACCTCATGATTCTCGCGGTCTTGACCGCTCGATCCAGAGCTGGAGCTCTTCGCTGGGGTACCAGGACTCGAACCTAGACTAAGTGAACCAGAATCACTCGTGCTGCCAATTACACCATACCCCAAGGGGGTAACCGATCCGCGTCAGGAAGCCGCTGAGACGAGTCCGAGACCCGTCCCCTGGCTCCCTCCCGTGGAGGTCCCACCGGCCGAGAACATTACCGGACATGCCGACGCGGACCAAATGCGCCTCCGACACCCGAGCCGTGCGGCGACGCGCGCGTGGCACGGTCGACGCGCACGGGCGCCGTCTGGCACCGTCAGGGCATGACCCCCGGAGACCTCCTCGACCCTGGCCCGCCGACGCCTCGACCCGTCGATGCGCCGCGCACAGCCGACGTCGTCACGGGCGAGGACGTCCGGGTCGCCGTCCGGTGGCTCGCCGACCGCCTCGTCGACCAGCCCGTGTCGGCGTTCGACGCGCAGGCCGGCCCGGTCCGCTGGTCGTGCTGGACGACGACGGAGCACGTGGTCGACGACCTCCTCGCCTACGCGCTCCAGCTCGCGGCGCTCCCCACGCTCGCGTACGTGCCGCTCGTCGGGCCCCGGGGCGAGGGCGAGATCGCGCACGTCGACCGGGCGTCCGGGACGGCGGGGCTCGTCGAGGCGCTCGCCGGCGGCGGGGAGCTGCTCGCGACGCTCGCCGAGACGCGCCCTCCGGACGCGCGCGCCTTCCACCCGTACGGGGTCTCGGACGCCGACGGCTTCGCGGCGATGGGGGTCGTCGAGGTCCTCGTGCACGGCCACGACGTGCTCCTCGGGCTCACGGACGCACCGACCCCGTTCCCCCCGGGGCTGGCGGACCGGGCGCTGACCCGTCTGTTCCCCGACGTCGAGACGAGCCCGGACGAGGAGCCCGACGCGGTGCTCCTCTGGGCGTCCGGCCGGGGCGAGCTCCCGGGCCGGCCGCGGCGCACGCGCTGGCGCTGGGACGCGACCGTGCGCGGGGGCGCACCCGGCTGAACCTGCTCGTCAGCCCGACGACGCGGCCGCGGCCGCCGCGATCCGGCGCGCGGCCGAGGAGAGCGCCGTGCCGTCCTTCCAGACCATCCGTAGCCGACGGTCCAGCTCGAGCCCCGGCACCGCGACGCGCACGAGGGCACCCCGTGCGACGTCGTCGGCGACGGCGAGGCTCGACAGCACGGCGACCGCCCCGCCGTGCTGCACAGCCGTCTTCAGCGCGGCCGTGGAGCCGAGGTAGGGCAGGTGGTCCGGCAGGCGCTCCCCGAGCGCCGCGAGGCCGCGTTCGAGCGTCTCGCGCGTCCCGGAGCCGCGCTCGCGCACGACGAGCCCCCCGGACAGCAGCTCGTCGACGCGGACGGCGCTGCGGCGTGCCCAGGGGTGCGCCGGGCCGACGACGACGACGAGCCGGTCGTGCGCGACGGTGCGGCTGCGCAGCCCGCGCCGCAGCGTCGCGCTCTCGACGAACCCGAGCTCCACCCCGCCGTCGAGGACGAGGTCCGTCACCTCGCGCGAGTTGCGGACGACGAGCTCGACGTCGGGAGACGCGCTGCCCGGCGCCCCCTCGAGCGCGAGCCGGGAGAGCCAGCGCGGCGCGAGGTACTCCGCGACGGTGAGGCTCGCCGCGACGCGCACCCGGGCCGCCGGGGCGTCGCGCAGCGCCGCGACGGAGGTCTCGAAGCGGTCGGAGGCCTCGATCACCTCGCGGGCCCACGCCGCCGTCGCGCGGCCGGTCTCCGTGAGCCGGGACCCGCGCGTCGTGCGTTCGAGGAGGTCGAGGCCGAGGCGGCGCTCGAGCGCGCGCAGGCCCGCCGAGGCGGTGGGCTGCGCGACGCCGAGCGCGCGGGCCGCGGCGCTGATCGACCCGTGCGAGTCGGTCGCGACGAGCAGCTCGAGCGCGGAGAGGGACGTCCGGTCACGGGCGGTCGGAGCCATAGGCCCACTCTATGCCTCGCGAGGGAAGTCGATCTTCTGCCGCCGCACCGGCCGCAGCACGCTGGAAGCATGACCCAGCCTGCACCTCCCTCGACCCGCGCGGAGGCCCTCGCGACCCGAGGCGTCCCGGCGGCCACGGCCGCTCCCCCGGCGCCCGCACCCGACCGGCGCCCCGGTGCGCCGCGCGGACCGCGCGCCCTCGTCCCCGGCCTCGTGCTCGTCGGCGCGGCGACGCTCCTCGTGCTCGCGGGCGCGCGCCTGGTCCCGACGGTCTCCCCGCTCGTCGTGGCGCTCGTCCTGGGCGCGCTCGTCGCTCCGGTGCTCGGCCGGCTCGCGACGACGCGTCGGGGCGCGGCGACGGTCGCCGCCACGCGTCCCGGCGTCGCGTGGACGTCGCGCGTCGTGCTGCGGGTGGGCGTCGTGCTGCTCGGCTTCCAGCTCTCGCTCCCCGAGGTGCTGGGGCTCGGCTGGCGCGGGCTCGTCGTCGTCACGACGACGCTCGCCGTCACCTTCGCGGGCACGCTCGCGCTCGGCCGCTTGCTGCGCGTGCCGCGCGTGACGACGCTGCTCGTCGCGACCGGCTTCTCCGTGTGCGGGGCGGCCGCGATCTCCGCGATGCAGGGCGTCGTGGACCGGCCGGGGCGCACCCCCGACGAGGTGCGCGAGGACGACGACGGCGTCGCCACCGCGCTCGCGCTCGTCACCGTCTACGGCACGCTCGCGATCGTCGTGCTGCCGTGGCTCGCGGGGCTTCTCGGGCTCACCGACGACCGGGCCGGGCTCTGGATCGGGGCGAGCGTCCAGGAGGTCGCGCAGGTCGTCACCGCGGCCGGGACGATCTCCGCGCCGGCGCTCGCCACCGCGACGGTCGCGAAGCTCGCGCGCGTGGCCCTGCTCGCGCCGCTGGTCGCCGTCGCCGGGGTCGTGGTGGCTCGTGGGGCCCGACGCGCGGCGTCGGCGCTCGCGGCCACGGGCGCGCTCGGGGCGTCGGACGCCACGTCGTCGTCCGCGGCGGACGACGGCGAGTCCCGCGGCGCGGGCGCCGGTTCGGAGGCCGGTGCGGGGGCCGGGAGGCGACGCGTCGCCCCGGTGCCGTGGTTCGTCGTCGGTTTCGTGGCGGCGGTGGCGCTCCGCAGCCTCGGGGTGGTGCCCGCGCCGGTGCTCGCCGTCCTCGTCACGGCCTCGACGCTCGCGTTCGTCGCGGCGATGTTCGCCCTCGGGCTCGGCGTGGACGTGCCGACCCTCGTGCGCACCGGGCGGCGGTCGCTCGTGCTCGGCGCCCTGTCCGCGGTGCTCGTCACCGCGACGGCCCTCGTGGGCGTCCTGCTCCTCGCCTGACCGCCCCCCGAGGGAGAGGCCCGGTCTCGCGAGGTAGAGGTCCGGTCATGACCGGGCCTCAACCTCACGGGACCAGGGCTCTGCCTCGCGGGAGCGAGCGCTACCTCGGCGCCGAGGCCTCCGTGGCCGCGACGCCGAGCGTCGCGGGGAGGTCGTCGAGGCCGTGGACGACGTGCACGCCCGACGCGCGGGCGGACGTCGGGTCCTCCGGGTGCGGGCCGCCGCGGCGGGTGCCGGGGCGGTCGAGCCACACCCCGACGAGGCCCGCCGCGAGCGCGCCGCGCGCGTCGACGTCGAGCTCGTCGCCGACGTACGCGGTGCGGGCCGGGTCGGTACCGAGACGACGGCACGCCTCGGCGAACACGCGCGGGTCGGGCTTGCCGAAGCCGAGCGTGTCCACCCCGACGAGCAGCGGCACGTCCGCCAGGCCCGCGGCCGCGAGCTTGCGGGTCTGGAGCTCGACGCGCGCGTTCGTCAGCGACCCGACGCGCACCCCGGCCCCCGCGAGCGCGTCGACGACTCCGCGGGAGTCGGCGAACGCCGTCCACGACGCCTCGAACGTGCCCCAGAAGAGGTCCTTCCAGTCGACGTACGCCGCGTCGTCGAGCAGCTCGCCGCCGAACGCCGCCTGGAGCTCGTTGGCGCGCGCCATGCGCTGGGCGTCGAAGTCGACCTCGCCGCGCGTGTACGCGCGGTAGTGCCCGTTGGGGTCGGCGCGCCACAGCGCGAGGACCTCGTCGTAGCGCTCCTCGGGCAGGTGCGGCAGCCACACGCGCGACGCGGCGGCGATGGCCTGCGCGAACGCGGCACGCGTGTCGACGAGCGTGTCGTCGACGTCGAACAGGACACCCTCGAGCGGCGCGCCCGCCGAGGCCGCGGCGTCGGTCACAGCGCGTCCCGCAGGCGCACGAGGCGCTCCAGCGTCGAGCCCTTGCCGAGCAGCTCCATCGACTCGAACAGCGGCGGCGAGACGCGGCGGCCCGTGAGCGCGACGCGCAGCGGCGTGAACGCGAACCGCGGCTTGACGCCCATGCCCTCGACGATCGCGTCGCGCAGGCGCTCCTCGATGGCGGCGGTGACGAACTCGTCGTCCTGCAGCACGTCGAGCGCGGCGATCGCCGCGGCGAGGATGTCCTTCGCGTCGTCGCGCAGGGCGCCGCGCGCGTCGTCCTCGACCGTGAGCGCGTCGTCGGCCGTGAAGAGGAAGCCCAGCATCCCGACCGACTCGCCCAGCAGCACCATGCGCTCCTGGACGAGCGGCGCGGCCGCCGTGAGGATCTCCTGGTTGCGGGGCGACAGGTCGGCGAACGAGTCCGCCGGGACGAGCCCGCCGGCATGGAGGTACGGCACGAGGCGGTCGCGGAAGTCCTCCGGCGCGAGCATCCGCACGTGCGTCGCGTTGATCGCCTCGGCCTTCTTGAGGTCGAAGCGCGCCGGGTTCGGCAGCACGTCGTGCACGTCGAACGCCTCGACCATCTCGGTGACCGTGAAGATGTCGTGGTCCGGCGAGATCGACCAGCCGAGCAGCGCGAGGTAGTTGAGCAGGCCCTCGGGCGTGAACCCGCGCTCACGGTGCAGGAACAGGTTTGACTCGGGGTCGCGCTTGGAGAGCTTCTTGTTGCCCTCCCCCATGACGTACGGGAGGTGGCCGAACTCCGGCATGACGTGCGCGACGCCGATCTCCAGCAGCGCCCGGTACAGCGCGATCTGGCGCGGCGTCGAGGACAGCAGGTCCTCGCCGCGCAGCACGTGCGTGATGCCCATGAGCGCGTCGTCCACCGGGTTCACGAGCGTGTAGAGCGGCTGCCCGTTCGCGCGCACGAGCGCGTAGTCCGGGACCGAGCCCGCCTTGAACGTGATCTCGCCGCGCACCACGTCGGTGAAGGTGATGTCCTCGTCCGGCATCCGCAGGCGCAGCACCGGCTCACGGCCCTCGGCGCGGAAGGCGGCCTTCTGCTCGTCCGTGAGGGTGCGGTCGAAGTTGTCGTAGCCCTTCGTCTTGAGCCCCGCGGCGGCGTTGCGCGCGTCGGACTCCTCCGGGGTCGAGAACGACTCGTAGACGTACCCGCCCTCGACGAGCCGCGCGATGACGTCCTGGTAGATGTCCGCGCGCTGCGACTGCCGGTACGGCTCGTGCGGGCCGCCGACCTCGACGCCCTCGTCCCAGTCGAGCCCGAGCCAGCGCAGCGCGTCGAGGAGCTGCTGGTAGCTCTCCTCGCTGTCGCGCGCGGCGTCGGTGTCCTCGATGCGGAACACGAACGTGCCGCCGGTGTGCCGCGCGTAGGCCCAGTTGAACAGCGCGGTACGGATGAGCCCGACGTGCGGCGTCCCGGTCGGGGACGGGCAGAAGCGGACGCGGACGGGCGAGGAACCAGGTGCGGGGATCACGGCTCCCAGCCTAGTTGCCCGACGCCGTCCGCCGCCCGGGCGTCCGGCGTCGGGCCCGTCCTCGTCTCAGTCCGGGACGGTCCCCGCCGCGCCTCCCGCGCGTCCGGCCCGCCACGACCGCGTCGCCACGACCGCCGCCCCGAGGGCGGCGCCCGCGAGCGCGCACCCCGGGACCAGGATGATCGCCAGGACGACGGCGTACGCCAGCACCTCCCCCGGGGGCACGTTCCCCGAGGCGATCGCGAGGACCGCGAGCACGAGGACGACCGCGCACGGGACGATTGCGCCCCAGCCCGCCCACCGCGCGACGGCGCGGCCCGGAGCGCGTCCCACGGTCAGCCGCGCCGGACGACCGGGTTGCTCAGGACGCCCAGCCCCTCGACCTCGCACTCGACGCGGTCGCCGACGTCGATCAGCCCGACGCCGGCGGGCGTGCCGGTGAGGATGACGTCGCCGGGCAGCAGCGTCATCGCCTCGGAGACGTACGACACGAGGAACGGGATGTCGAAGATCATGTCGCTCGTGCGGCCGTCCTGCTTGACCTCGCCGTTGACGCGGCTGCGGACGCCGACGTCCTCGGGGTCGAGGTCGGTGTCGATCCACGGCCCGAGGGGGCACGCGGAGTCGAAGCCCTTGGCGCGCGCCCACTGGCCGTCGGTGCGCTGCGCGTCGCGCGCGGTGACGTCGTTCGCCACCGTGTACCCGAGCACGTACGCCGGCGCGGCCTCGGGCGACACGTCCTTCGCGAGGCGACCGATGACGACCGCGAGCTCGGCCTCGTACGAGACCTCCTGCGAGAAGTCGGGCAGGACGATCGGGTCGTCCGGGCCCACGACCGACGTGTTCGGCTTGAGGAACAGCAGCGGGCTCGTCGGGACGTCGTTGCCCATCTCCTTCGCGTGGTCCGCGTAGTTGCGGCCCACGGCGACCACCTTGGAGCGCGGGATCACCGGCGCGAGGAGCCGGACGCCGTCGCCCAGCTCGACGCGCTCGCCCGTCGGCGTGACGGGCATGTAGAGCGGGTCGCCCGTGAGGACCGCGAGGTACGTGCGGTCCCCCTCCTGCTGGACGAGGGCGTAGCGGGGGTCGTCTCCGGTGGTGAATCTCGCGATGCGCACGGGCCCAGGCTATCCGGCCGTGCCCGCACGATCACGCGCGGGCGAGGACCTCGCCGTTGAGGACGGCGAACCAGCCCGCCGGCTCCTCGGCCCAGCGCAGCCAGTCCTGCGCGAGCTGCTCGAGCGCGACGTCGTCCGCGAGCGCCGACTCCTTCGCCTGGACGGCGAAGTTCGACGCGACGCACCGCTCGGCCCACAGCCCGCCCCACCACGTGCGGTCGGCGGGGGTGGCGTAGCACCAGGTGCTCGCGCTGGGCTCGATCCCGTCGAGCGGGAACCCGGCGTCCTGCACCCAGGAGAAGAGGCGACGGCCGGCGTCGGCCTCGTACCCGTAGGCGTGCGTGACCTCGTGGTAGAGCGTGTTCCACTCGGTGAGCCCCGGCGACTCGGGGTACCAGGTCATGGCGGCGTAGTCGGCGTCGCGCACGGCGACGAGCCCGCCCGGCTTCGTGACGCGTCGCATCTCGCGCAGCGCGGCGATCGGGTCGGACAGGTGCTGCAGGAGCTGGTGCGCGTAGACGACGTCGAACGTGCCGTCGGCGAACGGCAGCTCGTAGGCGTTCGCGTGCTGGAACGTGATGTTCGCGGTCCCGCGCTGGGCGGCGAGCTCGCGTGCGCTGTCGAGGACGGCCTCGGACGCGTCGACGCCGACGACCCGCCCGTCGCCGACGCGGTCGGCGAGGTCGACGGTGACCGTGGCCGGGCCGCAGCCGACGTCGAGGAGGCTCATGCCGGGGCGCAGGTGCGGCAGGAGGAAGCCGGCCGAGTTCTCGGCCGTGCGCCAGCGGTGCGAGCGCAGCACGGACTCGTGGTGGCCGTGGGTGTACGACTCGGACTCCTGCGCGGGGTCGCTGCCTGCCCCGGTGGGGGCGTCGGCGTGGTGCTCGGCGGCCTCGTCGGCGCCGTGGGGGGTGTGCGTCATACCCGCACCGTAGGCCGCGGGTGCGCCGTTCTCGACCCCGTTCTCACACTCTGGGCGCGTGGTCCCCGCGCGGCTCGTCCCCGGCGTGGCGGCGGGGTGGGAGCGCGCCCGCGCGCGGACAATCCCCCCATGACGGCCGCGACCGGCACGACCTCCGCCTCGGGCGACCCCGCCCGGTCCTCCGTGGGCTTCGCGCGGCGCCACGCCGCCCTCCTGCTCGGCGGGCCGGGCCGCGTCACGGGGCTCGACGTCGCGCGCGGGGTCGCGGTCCTCGGGATGTTCGCGGCGCACGTGGGCTTCACGACGGACGACTTCGGCGAGGTCTCCGGCTGGCTCTCGCTGTCCCACGGGCGGTCCTCGGTCCTCTTCGCGCTCGTGGCCGGGGTGTCGCTCGCTCTCGTCTCGGGCGGGCGCACCCCGCTCGACGGGCTGCCCGCGCTGCAGAACCGCACCCGCGTCCTCGTGCGCGCGGTGCTCCTGGTCGCCCTGGCGGGCCTGCTGGACCTGCTCGGCACGCGCGTCCTGCTGATCCTCGGCTTCTACGCCGCCTACTTCGTGCTCGCGCTGCCGTTCCTGCGCTGGCGGCGCCGGGACCTCCTGCTCCTCGCGGGGGCGGTCGCCGTCGTGGGCCCGGTGCTCGCGCTGTGGCTCCCGGAGGTGCTCGCGCGCGCCGGGCTCCACCTGCCGGACGACGGGTCGGGCGCGCTCACGGACTTCCTCGTCTCGGGGCACTACCCGGCGGTCGTGTGGATGGCGTACGTGCTCGTCGGGATCGCGATCGGCCGGTCCGACCTCGGCGCGAGGACGACGCGCGTCGCGCTGGTCGGCGGCGGGCTGCTCGCGGCGGGGCTCGGGTACGGCGTCTCGGCGGCGCTCACGGGTCCGCTCGGCGGGGCGCAGGCCGTGGAGGACGCGGCCGCGGTGTGGTCGAGCGCGTACCGGCCGGAGCCGCTCGGGTGGGCAGACCCGTGGCCGACGAGCGCGTACCTGTGGCTCGCCGGCCCGCACACGGACACGCTCCCGGAGGTCGTGGGGTCGGGCGGGTTCGCCGTCGCGGTGCTCGGGCTGTGCCTGTTCGCGGGCCGCGTGGGTCGCTGGGTGCTCGCCCCCGTCGCCGCGGTCGGCGCCATGGCGCTCACGGTCTACTCGGCCCAGATCGTCGTCCTCTGGGCCTGGGGCGACGCGGCGTACGAGCAGACGACGAACGGGCCGCTCCTCTGGCTCGTGCTCGCGACGCTCGGGGCCGTGACCCTGTGGCGCTGGGCGTTCGGCCGCGGCCCGCTGGAACGGCTCGTCGCGTCCGTCGCGGTGCGCGCCTCCGCCGTCACGTCGTCGCGCGGGCCGACGTAGGGTCGGCCGCATGACCACCACGAGCGACGACACCGCACCCCGCCCCGCTCTGCGCCGTCTCGGCCGGTCCGGCCTGGCCGTGTCCGCCGTCGGGCTGGGGTGCAACAACTTCGGGCGCCCCGCGACGGCGACGGAGACCCTGGAGGGCACGCGCGCCGTCGTCGACGCCGCGCTCGACGCGGGCGTGACGTTCTTCGACACGGCCGACACGTACGGCGGCCGCCCGGGTCTGAGCGAGGAGCTGCTCGGCCAGGCGCTCGGGTCGCGGCGCGACGACGTCGTCGTGGCGACGAAGTTCGGCATGTCGATGCGCGGGGCCGCGGGGGCGGACTTCGACGCGCGCGGCTCGCGCCGCTACGTCGTGCGGGCGGTCGAGGGCTCGCTGCGCCGCCTCGGCACCGACCGCATCGACCTCTACCAGTTCCACACCCCCGACCCGCAGACGCCGATCGACGAGACGCTCGCGGCGCTCGACGACCTCGTGCGCGCGGGCAAGGTCCTCTACGTGGGGCACTCGAACCGGGCCGGGTGGCAGATCGCGGAGGCAGAGCTCGTCGCGCGCGCGGCGGGCACCGTGCGGTTCGTGTCCGCGCAGAACCAGTACAACCTCGTCGACCGTGCGGCCGAGCTCGAGGTGCTCCCCGCCGCGGCGGCGTACGGGCTCGGCGTCCTGCCGTACTTCCCGCTCGCGAACGGCCTGCTCACCGGCAAGTACGCGCACGGCGCGCGGCCCGACGACGGCCGGCTCGTGCGCAGCAAGCCGCACCTGCTCGAGTCCGCGCCCTGGGAGGCGCTCGCGCGGCTGGGCGCGTTCTGCCAGGTGCGCGGCATCACCGAGGTGCAGGTCGCGTTCGGGTGGCTGCTCTCCCGGCCCCAGGTGTCGAGCGTCATCGCGGGTGCGACGAAGCCCGAGCAGGTGCGGCAGAACGCCGCCGCCGGAGCGTGGCGGCCCACGGCCGACGATCTCGCGGAGCTCGACGAGATCTTCCCGCCGCTCGGGAAGGTCGCGCCCTTCTGACCCGCCCCGCCGCGCTCCCGCGGGCGCGGCGGCCGCTCGTGTGGCCCGACCGCGACCGGCTGCCTACCGTGGGGGCATGGCCTCGTGGGAGGACGTCGGACGGGTCGTGGCGGTGCTGCCCGGCACGGACCTCAAGGACGCGCGCCGGTGGACGGTGCACGGCAAGCTCTTCGTGTGGGAGCGCCCCCTGCGCCCGCGCGACCTCGACGAGCTGGGCGACGCGGCCCCGGCGGAGCCGCCCGTCGCGCTCCGCGTCGCGGACGAGGGCGAGAAGGCCGCGCTGGTCCAGGACGACCCCGGCACGTTCTTCACGACGAGCCACTTCGACGGGTACCCGATCGTGCTCGCGCGCCTCGACCGGGTTCCCGTGCCGGAGCTCGAGGAGCTCGTGCAGGACGCATGGCTCGCCCGCGCCCCGCACCGGCTCGCGCAGGAGTACCTGCGGCGCACGGAGTGACGCCTGCGCGAGCGGGGAGAGGCGTCACCAGGAGAAGACGGCCACCGCGTAGTTCGCCCACGTCGGCTCCAGCGCCACCGTGACGTCCTCCGGGTCGTGGACGGCGTACACGAGGTCCCACTCGCCGCTCGACCCCCGGGCCACGAGGTCGGGGCGCTCGAGCAGGACGTCCGGCGCGTAGTCGTACACCCGGCGGGCCACGAGGCCCCCCGACACCGGTTGCACGTCGATGCTCCCGGGGTCGACGGCGCGGCCCGTGCCGTTCGTCAGGCGCACCCGGACGCGCACGGAGTCCGGCGGGTCGGCGTCCCGCACCGCCGCGTGCTCGCTCGGCGTGTACGCCTGCGGGGCCGAGACCGACACGACGAGGCCGTCGGCGTACCGGACCGAGTCGCCGAACCAGACGCGGTCGGACACGGCCGTGATCTCCGGGCCGTCGTCGGACCCGCCGCCGAGCGGGTACCCGCGCAGCGAGCTCCCCACGCCGTAGCCGGGACCGGCCGCGGGCACGACGTCGACCGCGACCCAGGTCGTGACGACGACCGTCCCCGCGAGCAGCGCGACGAGCGCGCGCGTCGCCCCCGGCACGCCGCGCGTGCCCCGACGCCAGGCGACGGCGCCGACCGTGAGCACGACGGCTCCGGCGACGGGGTAGAGCCAGCCCACGTGCGCCCAGCCCCAGCGCGCCGTCATGGCCTCGGTGACGAGGACGGCCCCGACGAGCAGGACGCCGAGGCACGCCGCGACGAGGACGCCCGTCCCCGAGCGTCGGGCCCGCGCGGGCTGCGCCGTCGGTGCGGGCTCGGGGTCGCCGGGGGCCGGGCGTTCCACGCCGTCCGCGGGCGGCGAGGGCTCCGCGGGGTCGGGCGCCGACGGCGCGGGCTCGCGCTCCCCCGCCGCGCCGGGCGCCGTGCCCCACGCGGGTGCGGGCGCCGCGTCGTCGGGCGGGGTCCTGGAGTCGCTCGTGCTCACCGGTCCGTCCCTCGGTCCCGTGCGCCGGTCAGTACGCGCTCACGCGCGTGACCTCGAAGGTCGCCGTCTTCATGGCCTCCAGGTTCTCGGAGTCGATGAAGTCGAAGGCCTCGACGGTCGTCGACTCGCCCGGGGCGAGCTGGTCGGTGTAGACGAAGTCGGACTCGACGACCGTGCCGTCGGCCGCGACGGCGTCGACGTCGAGGTCGAACGTCAGCGGCTCGTCGGAGGTGTTGGTCAGCGTGAGCGGCAGGGCGGACTCGACCCAGCCGAACTCGTCGGCGGCGCCCTCGAACGTGCCGACCTCGACACCGAGGTCGTTCGCGAGGATCTCGTCCGTCGACTCGCCGAGCGCGCGGTCGGAGTCCTCCTGGATCTCCGAGAGCGTCTGCTCGTACTGCGACGAGGCCTCGTTCGCCGCGACGACGAAGAGGACCCACACGAGGATGGTCACGAGCACCGAGACCACACCGAGCACGATCGCCGCGATCGAGAAGCCCTTGCCCGACCGGCCCTGCTTCGCCTGCGACAGCCCGACGAAGCCGAGCACCACGCCGGCGATGCCCATCACCGCGGCGAAGATGTTGACGAACGGGATCCAGCTGCCGAGGAAGCCGAGGATCGCCAGCACGAAGCCGACGATCGCCATCGTCCCGGTCGACGGCGCCGGCGCCGTGTACGCGGCATAGCCGTTCCCGTACGGGCTCCCGTAGGGCTGCTGCGCGGCGCCGTAGGGCTGCTGGGCAGGGTCGCCGTAGGGCTGGCCGTACGGCTGCTGCGCCCCGGCGTCGGGGTAGGGCTGCGCGTACCCCTGCGCCGGGGACCCGGCGGGCTGGCCGTAGCCCTGCTGCCCGTGCGCGGCCTGAGGATCGGCACCGTAGGGCGGGTGGCCGGGGTCTCCGTAGGGCGCCTGCTCCGGCGTGCCGCCGTACCCGGGCGCGCCGTACGCGGCGTCGGGCGAGCCGTACGGCTGGGGCTGCGGCTCTCCCTGCGACGCCCACGCGTCCTGCCCCTGTCCGTGCCCCTCCTGCGCCGGGTCGGAGCCCTGCGGCCGGTAGGGGTCGAACTGGTACGGGTCCTGCGGTGCCGTGGGCGGCTGCGACATGGTGCTCCTCCGCGGCCTCGCCGCGAGATCGGTCGTTCGGGTCGGGGTGGACGGCCGACGCGCGGTCGGCCGGCCGGACGCGCCGGGTCTTCACAGCACGTTCACGGCCATTCTTCCCGGTCGCGCCCACATCGGGAAAACCGCGCGGCGGGTGAAAGTCCGCCGCGCCGACGCCCCCGCGGGCTCTCGTACCCTGGGTGCGTGCCTGCGACCGCCCCCGCGACCCCCCGGACGACGCCCGTCGTCGGCCCCGGCGTGCTGCCCGCCGCGGAGTGGGCGGAGCGCGAGCGCGCCCACGCCGAGCGCGCGGACGCGCTCACGGCGGGATGGCGGCACCGCAAGCCGCTCGGGCAGAGGCACGCGATCGAGGACTTCCTCTTCACCTACTACCCCACGCGCCCGGCCCAGCTCCGGCGCTGGCACCCGGGGCCGGGCGTCGTGCTGGCTCCCCCGACCGCCGCGAGCGGTGCGGCACCGGGCACCGACGCGGCGCCCGACCCGTACGCCGACCGCTCCGGATGGCGCTGGTACCGGAGCACGCCCGACGGCCTGACGCTCGACACCGACGCGTTCCTCGCCGACCGCAGCGACACCGTGCGGTACCTGCGCGCCCTGCTCGACGCCACCGCGTCGCGCCCGGGCCGGTTCGGCTGCTTCGGGCTCCACGAGTGGGCCATGGTCTACCGCGACAAGGCGGCCGGGCGCGACCACCGGCACCCGCTCCCCCTGCGGCTCGGGCACGAGGGGACGGACCGGGTCGTCGAGGACCACCCCGTGCAGTGCTCCCACTTCGACGCGTTCCGCTTCTTCACGCCCGAGGCCGGGCCGCTCAACCGCCTGCGGCCCACGCGCGAGACGCAGCCCGCCCTGGAGCAGCCGGGGTGCCTGCACGCGACGATGGACCTCTACAAGTGGGCGCTCAAGCTCACGCCGGCCGTCCCCGGGGACGTCGTGCTCGACGCCTTCGAGCTCGCGCGCGACGTCCGCGTCGTCGACATGCAGGCGTCGCCCTACGACGTGTCGTCGTACGGGCTGGAGCCGGTCGCGATCGAGACGCCCGAGGGCAAGGCCGAGTACGTGCGGCACCAGCGCGCGTTCGCCGCCCGCGGGGCGGCGCTGCGCGAGCGGCTCGTCGCCGCGTGCGACGCGCTGCTCCCGCCGGACGGCGTGGCCGCCCGCTCTCCCCGCTGACGCGCCGACGCGCAGACGAGGCCGGCGTCGCGCCGGAGACGGCCGTGACCGGCGACCGGCCCGCGTGCGAGGATCGCCCGCGTGAGCCGCGCCGAGACCATCGCCGAGATCCCCACCGGCCCCGTGGCCGTCCCCGCCGTCGTCCGCGCGCTCGCGGGGGACGACGGCGTCACCCCGGTCTGGCGCAACACCGTCGGCGGGCTGACGTTCCGCATCGACCCGCGCGGCGGCGAGGCCGCGGGACCGGTCCGGTACGCGAAGTGGGTCCCGGCGGGCGTCCCGGAGATCGACCTGGCGGGAGAGGCCGAGCGGCTCGCGTGGGTCGGCGACCGGACCCCCGTGCCGCGCGTCCTCGACCAGGGCGCGGACGACGACGGCTCGTGGCTCGTGACGCAGGCCGTCGCGGGGCGGTCGGCGGTCGAGGCGCGCTGGACGGGCGACCCGGCGGTCGCGGCGACCGCGATCGGCCGCGGGCTGCGCGCTCTGCACGAGGCGCTCCCGGTCGCGTCGTGCCCCTTCACCTGGTCCGTCGCGCAGCGTGTCGCGAACGCCGACGACCGGCTCGCACGCGGGCACGGGCCCGACCAGTGGTTCCCCGAGCACCGTGGTCTGGCCGTCGCCGAGGCGCGCGCCCGGCTCGACGACGCTCCCCCGGTCGACCACCTCGTCGTGTGCCACGGAGACGCGTGCGTGCCGAACACGCTCCTGCACGACGACGGCACGTTCTCCGCGCACGTCGACCTCGGGTCGCTCGGGGTCGCGGACCGCTGGGCGGACCTCGCCGTCGCGGCATGGAGCACGGAGTGGAACTACGGCCCCGGGTACGACGGCCACGTCTACGCGGGCTACGGCGTCGACCCCGACCCCGAGCGCATCGCGTTCTACCGGCTGCTCTGGGACCTGTCCTGACGGCGGGGTGCGGCGCGCCGTGCGCCGTCAGCGACGCGGCTGGTGGGCGGCGACGCCCTGCTCGGCGAGCTCGGCGGTCTCCGCGACCCGGCGCGCCCGGGTGTCGGGCCGCTTCGCCTCGACGATCCAGCCGAGGATCGAGCGCCGCACGCCGGGCGTGAAGGCGTCGAAGCGCGCCCGCGCGTCGGGCCGCTCGCCGAGCGCCGCGGCGAGGTCGTCGGGGACGACGAGCGCCTCCGCGTCGTCGTGCCGGGTCCAGGACCCGTCCGCCCGGGCCGCCTCGACGACGGCGCGCCCGGCGTCGGTGAGGCGCCCGTCCGCCTCGACGCGCGCGACCCGCTCCTTGCTGAGCCGCGTCCAGCGGGAGCCAGGACGGCGGCGCGTGAACCACAGCGCGTGCCGGTCCTGGTCGACGGTCGCGGCCTGCCCGTCGATCCAGCCGTAGGACAGCGCCTCCTCGATCCACGGCTCGTACCCGAACGTCGGCCGACCGCTCTCGCGCCGCCACGTGAGGAGCCAGACCCCGGGCTCGGGGTCGTCGTGGTGCGCGGCGAGCCACGCCCGCCACTCCGCGGGGGTCTGTGCGTGGAACGCGGGCCGGCCCTGGTACTCCTCGGTCACGGTGGCGCCTCCGTCGTCGGTCGGGGCACCAGCGTGCCCGGTCCGCCGCGGAGGCGCCAGGGTGCCGACCCGGGAGGCGCCCCGTCGGCGCCTCCCGGGTCGGTCGTGCGTCCTGCGGTCAGGAGCAGGACGGGACGGTGACGACCTGCTCGACCGTCTGGGTGCCGTCCGCCCCCGTCGCCGCGACGGTGACGTCCAGGTCGCCCGTCGCGGACCGCGCGGCGAACGACTGGTACGCGCTCGCACCCGGCGCGACGCCGACGAACGTCCTCGTGCCGAGCGACGACGCCAGCTCGACGTCGACGGCCGCGTCGGAGACGTTCACCGCGCGGACCGCGACGTAGGGCTTGCCGGCGAGGCAGCGCGGGCTGACCTCGACCTCGACGAGCACGACGTCGGCCGGCTCCTCCAGGGCGTCGATCGCGCCCTGGAGCGCGAGCCGCGCGTCGCGCAGCGCCGCGTCGGACGCCGCGGCGTCGTCGAGCGTCCCGGTCGCCGCGCCGAGCGCCGTGCGGAAGGCCTGCCAGGACTCGGGGCTGTACCCCTCGTCGGTCAGAGCCTCGGCGCTCGCCACGAGGTTCTCGAGCCGACGGCGCTCGGCAGGCACGAGCTGGTCGGTCGCCAGGCCGAGGCGCCGGGCCCGCTCGTCGGCCTGCGCCTGGGTCGCGCCGGCGTCGGCGAGCACGGTCCGTGCCACCGCGAGCTCGCGGGTGAAGACGCTCGCGTCGATCCGGCCGTAGCGCGCGATCTCCGCCTCGGGCGTCCCGGCCGCGTCGACCGCCGCGGCGAGCGCCGCGGTGTCGGTCGGCGGGACCTCGACGTCGTACGCGTCGGTGAAGAAGCGCATGCTGTCGAGGTTCGCGACGTACGGGTGGTCGGCGTACGCCTCCGTCGACAGGCGCACCCACACCTGGTGCTTGCCGCGCACCGTGGTCGGCAGCTCGACGACGGCGGTCCCGTCCGTCGTCCAGCTCGACCCGGTGCTCGCGAGCGGGACGGTGACGAACGGCTCGCCCGGGTTCGCCGGGTCGAACGTGTCGAGGTAGACCGACAGCGCCGAGTTCCGACCCGAACGGTTCGAGTTGTGCACGTAGTGCACGGAGAGCTGGTCGAGCGCGGCGGAGCCGAGGTCGACCTCGCCGTAGGCGAGCCAGTCGCCGTCCGCGGTGCCGCCGACGTTCGTCACCGGCCCGCTCGTCCACGTCGAGCTCTCGTTCTTGAGCCCGCGACCCGAGTTCGAGGTCCAGGCCTCGGACTCGACGACGACCGACGTCGGGCCGCCCGGCGCGAACGTCAGGCTGTCGAGGTTCGCGACGTACGGGTGGTCGGCGTACGGCTCGGTCGTCAGGCGCACGAACACCTCGTGCGTCCCCTGCACCGTCTCGGGCAGGACGACGGTCGCCGTCCCGTCCGTGGTCCAGGTCGACCCCGTGGTCGGCAGCGGCACCGTGACGAACGGCTCGCCCGGGTTCGCCGGGTCGAACGCGTCGAGGTACACCGACAGCGCCGAGCTCTTCCCGGACCGGTTCGAGTTGTGCACGTAGTGGACCGACAGCTCGCCGAGCGGCAGCTCACCGAGGTCGACCTCGCCGTAGGCGATCCAGTCACCGTCCGCGGTGCCGCCGACGTTCGTCACCGGCCCGCTCGTCCACGTCGAGGACTCCTTCTTGAGCCCGCGACCGGAGCTCGCGGTCCAGTCCTCGGCCTCGATCGTCACGGTCGGGGACCCGCCCGGCTGGCCCGGGGCGCCCGGGTCCTCGGCGCTGAACCGGAACCAGTCGAAGTTCCCGACCCAGCTCCGGCCCGACGGCGCGAGGAGCTCGAACGTCACGACCTGCGCGTCGACGAGCGCCTGCACGTCGCCGAGCTCCGCCGTCACCTCGGTGTACTTTCCCCAGCCGCTCGTGCCCGTCAGGTCGACGGTCGCGACCACGGGGCCGCTCACGTCGCCGGCGTGCACGCGCACGGTGCTCGGCGTGTCCGTCGGGGCGAAGCTCGTGTCGTACCGGACCGTGAGGAAGCGCGGCGGGGTGTCCCCGGCCGCGGTCTCGAAGGTCATGTCGCGGTACTGCACCCAGGACCCCGAACGCACGCCGCCGAGGTTGCCGGACGAGCTGTTCGCCTCGTTCTTCAGCTCCCCGCCCGACCACGCCTCGGACTGCTCGGCCTCGAGCGTGCGGTAGCCGCCGCCCGTGAGGTCGAGCGCGTCGGCCGCCGCACCGAGCCGGTCGGCCGCGAACCGCAGCGCGATGCTCGTCGCCGCCTCGTCCGCGAGCGCCTCCTGCGCCCGGGTCAGGGCGGTCGAGAACCGGTCGAACGTCACCGAGGAGTAGTTCCCGTGCCGCACGAGCACGGCGTCGTCGACGAGCGCGGCGAGCGCGGCGCGCTCGGCGGACGCCACGGACAGCCGCAGGGGCGAGCGCACCGAGACGCCCTGCCCGCGGAGCGACGCCGCGGCGACGCCGTCGGCGAGCGCGGCGTCGCCCAGGTGGACGAAGAAGCGCGCGTCGGCGGACGCCGTCCCCGTCAGGGAGACGGTCAGCGCGGTCGGCGACGCGACCGTCACGGCCGCGGCGACGCCGTCGGGCAGCCCGACGACGCTCGCCGCCCCGCTCGCGACGAGGTCCGTGCCGGCGGGCGCGGCGAGGCGGGCGCCGTCGAGCGTGAGCGTCACGGTCGCGTCGAGCGCGCCGCCGTCGCCGGTCCGCACGGTGGTCGGGTCGGCGCTGACGCGCGGTCCCTCCGCCGGCTCGTCGGTCGCGGTGCTCATCGAGAACGCGGGCGCCGTGTCCGTGCCCCAGTCGCTCGGCTGCTCGCCCATGCGGAACGCGAGGTCGGCTCCGCCGACCACGGTCGCGTAGTCGACCCACGTGTCGCCGAACGTCGCGCCGTCGAGCGTCGCGGACTGGACGTAGAACGCGTCCTCGGAGACGCCGTCGGCCGTGACCGTGAAGGCGCTGCCGTCGTCGTAGGTGATGGTCGTCGAGTCGAAGAACGGCGACCCGACCTGGAACTGGGACGAGCCCGCGGTCACCGGGAACAGCCCGACGGCCGCGGCGACGAACATCGTCGACATCGTGCCCGCGTCGTTGTCCATCGTGGGGAGC
This sequence comes from Sphaerisporangium cinnabarinum, assembly GCA_003052455.1. Classification (GTDB taxonomy): domain Bacteria; phylum Actinomycetota; class Actinomycetes; order Actinomycetales; family Cellulomonadaceae; genus Cellulosimicrobium; species Cellulosimicrobium cinnabarinum. The sequence continues at coordinate 19,152 of QAPD01000023.1, forward strand.
ATCCCGCGGGGGTCGAGCCGGTAGACCTTCGTCTTGACGGGCGGCGTGAACTCGCCGCCACCGCTCGGCACGGCGCTGGACGAGCCGGTCGCGATGTACCGGTTCCAGGTCTCCTTCGTGTAGATCGCGCGCGCCCACTTCTGCGTCAGGCTCGGCTCGCCCGTGTAGTTGAAGAGGTACGGCGCCTGGAGGTCGATCTCGTTCGCGTTCGAGTGGAGCATGGCCTTGCCGTCGTCCGGCGCGTGCTCACCGAACATGTGGCGCATGGCGAGGCGCGCCGCCTCGGGGCCGCCCATCGCCTCGACGAGCGCGTCCATGTCGTACGCGTCGTACCAGTGGTACTGCCAGAGCGTGCCCTGGTAGAGGCTGGCGGCCTCGAACTTCGCGTAGTCGGCGCTCTGCCACGACCCGTCCGCGGCGCGCGGGGTGAGGAGGCCGACCTGCGTGCCGTCGGCCGCGGTCCACGCGCCCGGCTTCGTGAGCTTCTCGATCGGCCACGACGCCTGCTCGCGCAGCGTCTGGGCCTCGTCGGTCAGCCCGAGCTCGTCCGCGATCACGGACAGGCCGTACTGGTCGTAGCCGCGCTGCACGGACGCGCCGGGGTTGCCCGCCACGTAGCCCCGCTGGAGCTCGTCCGCGCTGTACTGCCCGACGATCCGCTGGAGCGCCGGGTACGCCTCGTCGAGGCGGTCGAACCCGTCGAAGCCCTTGGCGATCGCGTCCGCGACCACGACCGACGACCGCTCCCAGCGCACCGTCGGGACCGAGTGCACGAACCCGCCGAGGCCGCCGCCGGTGCCCGTCGCCTCGGCGTCCGCGAACAGGTAGACCAGCGACTGCACCATGTCCCGGTACAGCGCCGGGTCGATGTACGCGATGACGGAGAACTTGCGGAAGTCGTCCCACGTGGCCCACGAGTCGTAGTACGTGAAGCCCTGCGCGGCGTGCACCGCCCCGTCGACGCCGCGGTACGTGCCCGAGGTGCTCGTCGCGTTCATCGGCATCGCGAACATGCGGTAGAGGTGCGTGTAGAAGAGCTGCTGGAGCTCGCCCGTCGGGTCCGTCGCCGTCGAGGCGTCGATCGCGACCCGCCCGAGCGTCGCGTTCCACTCCGCGCGGGTGCGGTCGCGGATCGCGTCGAACGACAGGTCGCCGAGCTCGACCTGCTGGTCGATCCGCGCCTGCTCGACGCTCACCGGCGACAGGGTGACCTGGAGCCCGACCTCCCCGGCGTCGGCCGGGTCGAACGTGAGGATCGCGCCAGTGTCGACGCCGTCCTGGGCGGTCGCGTCGACGAGCCGGTCGTCGTCGCCCCAGGTCTGCACCGTCGCGGGCTGGAGCGTGCGCGCGGTGTAGTACAGCGTGTAGGCCGCGTTGTAGAAGTAGCCCGTGACCTGCCCGGACAGCTCCACGGTGCCGTCCGCGCGCGTCTCGACCTGCACCGACGACGACCGGCGGCTCGTGTTGTTCGTCTCGAGGTCCACGACGAGGCTCGGCGTCGAGCCCGCGGGGAATGCGTAGCGGTGCACGCCCGAGCGCGTGGTCGCCGCGACCTCGGCCTCGATCGTGCCCGGCGCACCGGTGATGGCGCCGTCCTTGCCCGCGACGTTGCCGAGCCCGACGGAGTAGAAGCCCGGTCCGGCGTCCTCGTCGTCGTGCGAGAACGGGTGCGCGTACGTGCCCGTGCCGGGGCGCGCCGTGTACGACCCGGACGTCGGCACCACGAGGAGGTCACCACCGCCGCCGGAGCCCCCGACCCCGTCGAGGTTGGTGTGGGTGAAGCCCGAGATCTTCGACTGCGCGTAGTCGTACCCGGTGTTGTTGCGGCCCGGGGTCGTGCGCGGGTTGACCTTCGCGAGGCCGTTCGGCGCCTGCGCGGCGGGCATGTCGTTGCCGTAGTCGCCCTCGGTGCCGACGAAGACGTCGACCAGGGACGCGTAGTCGGCCGACGGCTCGGGGGCGGCGCTCGCGGCGGTCGCGGGCGCGAGACCGACGACGGCGAGCGCCACGGCGAGCGCGCCTGCGACCAGCCGCGGGGCGGGCCGGCGCGGGCGGTCCGGGGTCGCGGGGGTCACGGGCCTGGGGTGCAGGGATCGGGGGGTCGGCAGGCTGGGGGCCATGGTGTCCTCGGGCAGGGGCCGCCGGCGGGGGCGCCGGGGCGGCAGGGTCGGTCAGGGGGTGGGATGGCGCGGGCGGCCGGGGCGGGCCCGCGCCACCCTGTCAGGGGCAGGTGACGAGCGGGTGATCTGCGGGTGGCCGCACGGGGTGCTCCCTCCGTCCCACGGCGGCGTGGGCTCGGTAGTCGTCGGTGACGCGGAGGCCGGACGCGCGTCCCGTGCACGTCCGGGGCTACCCTCGCACACGTTGACAGCGCTATCAACCCCCTTCTCGGGCCCCCGGGTCGCCCGCAGCGCCGGTCCGGCGACCCGCCTTCGCGACACCTGACAGACTCGTGCCGTGACCACCACGACCGGCCGCACCCCGGCTCTCCTCGCGCACGTGCCCGCCCCGACGGGCAAGGCCCCCGACCCGGACGCGCTCTACGAGGGGTTCACCACGTGGGCGACGGAGCAGGGTCTCGAGCTCTACCCCCACCAGAGCGAGGCGCTCATCGAGCTGGTCACCGGCTCGCACGTCATCCTCTCGACGCCCACCGGCTCGGGGAAGTCGCTCGTCGCGATGGGCGCCCAGTTCGCGGCGCTCGCCGCGCACCGCTCGGGCCGCGGCGGCCGCACCTACTACACCGCGCCGCTCAAGGCGCTCGTCAGCGAGAAGTTCTTCGCGCTCGTCGCGGCGTTCGGCTCCAAGAACGTGGGCATGACGACGGGCGACTCCGCCGTGAACCCCGACGCCCCGATCATCTGCTGCACGGCCGAGATCCTCGCGAACATCGCGCTGCGCCGCGGCGGCGAGAACGCCGGTGCGGATGACGAGGACGCGATCTCCCAGGTCGTCATGGACGAGTTCCACTTCTACGCCGACCCGCAGCGCGGCTGGGCGTGGCAGGTGCCGCTGCTCGAGCTGCCGAACACGCAGTTCCTGCTCATGTCCGCGACGCTCGGCGACACGACCCGGTTCGTCGAGGAGCTCGAGGAGCGCACCGGCCGGCCCGTCGCCGAGGTGACCACCGCCCAGCGGCCGGTCCCGCTGCACTTCAGCTACGTCGTCGAGCCGCTGACCGAGGTCATCGAGGAGCTCGTCAGCACACGCCGCGCGCCCGTGTACGTCGTGCACTTCACGCAGAAGGACGCGGTCGAGCGCGCGCAGTCGCTGCTGTCGATGAACGTCGCGACGAAGTCCGAGAAGGAGGCGATCGCCGCCGAGCTCGGCGACTTCCGCTTCGGCACCGGGTTCGGCAAGACGCTGAGCAAGTTCCTGCGGCACGGCGTCGGCGTGCACCACGCGGGCATGCTGCCCAAGTACCGGCGCGTCGTCGAACGCCTCACGCAGGCGGGCCTGCTCAAGGTCGTGTGCGGCACGGACACGCTCGGCGTCGGCATCAACGTGCCGATCCGCACCGTGCTGCTCACGAGCCTCGTGAAGTTCGACGGCGAGCGCATGCGCCACCTCACGGCGCGCGAGTTCCACCAGATCGCGGGGCGCGCGGGCCGCGCCGGGTACGACACCGTGGGCGAGGTGCTCGTCATGGCGCCCGAGCACGTCATCGAGAACCGCAAGATGCTCGCCAAGGCGGGCGACGACCCGAAGAAGCTCAAGAAGATCGTCCGCAAGAAGGCGCCGCAGGGGTCGGTCAACTGGACCGACGCGACGTTCGAGCGCCTGCGCGACGCCGAGCCCGAGCCGCTGACGAGCCACTTCACCGTCACGCACGCCATGGTGCTCAACGTCCTCGCGCGCACGGCGCAGCACGGGCGGGGCGCGCAGGCCGACGCGTCCGACCCGCGCCGCGACCCCGTCGAGGCCATGCGCCACCTGCTCCTCGCGAACCACGACACGGAGTCGCAGCGCCGCGAGCACGTGCGCCAGACGTTCCGCATCTACCGCTCGCTGCGCGTCGCGGGCATCGTCGAGCGCGTCCGCGTGCCCGACCCGTCGCGCCCCGCGGGCTACCGCCCGAGCGTGCGCCTCGTCGGCGACCTGCCGCGCGAGTTCGCGCTCAACCAGCCGCTGTCGCCGTTCGCGCTCGCCGCCCTGGACCTGCTCGACGTCGAGGGCGCGACCCACGCGCTCGACGTCGTCTCCGTCATCGAGGCGACCCTCGACGACCCGCGCCAGGTGCTCTACGCCCAGCAGAACGCCGCCAAGGGCGAGGCCGTCGCCGCGATGAAGGCCGAGGGGTACGAGTACGAGGAGCGCATGGCGCTGCTCGAGGAGATCACGTGGCCCAAGCCGCTCGAGGAGCTGCTGGCGCCCGCGTTCGCGATGTACAAGCGGTCCAACCCGTGGGTCGCGGACGCTGAGCTCTCCCCCAAGTCGGTGGTCCGCGACATGGTCGAGCGCGCGATGACGTTCGCGGAGTTCGTGTCCGTCCACGGCCTCGAGCGCACGGAGGGCGTGGTGCTGCGCTACCTCGCGGACGCCTACCGGGCGCTGCGCCAGGTCGTCCCCGAGGAGCACCGCACCGAGGAGGTGCAGGAGATCGTCGAGTGGCTCGGCGAGCTCGTGCGCGGCGTCGACTCGTCGCTGCTCGACGAGTGGGAGCGCCTCGCGCACCCGGTCGACGACGACGCGGACACCGAGGTGGGCGACGGCCCGCTCTCCGCGGCGGGGGCCGAGGCGCCCACCCGTCCTGTCACGGGCAACCCGCGCTCGTTCCGCCGCCTCGTGCGCAACGCGCTGTTCCGGCGCGTCGAGCTCGCCGCGCGCGAGGACTACCGGGCGCTCGGCGCGCTCGACGGCGGCGCGGGCTGGGACGCGGACGCGTGGGGCGACGCGCTCGACCCGCTCTTCGAGGACCAGGGCGACGACGCGATCGGCATCGGGCCCGGCGCCCGCTCCGCGGCGCTGTTCCGCGTCGTCGAGGCGGGCGCCGAGCTGCCCGCAGGCCACGAGGGCCCGACGGCGGAGCACGCCCCCGGCGGCGTGGTACCGGCGGGCACGTGGCTCGTGCGGCAGGTGCTCGACGACCCGGCGGGCGACCACGACTGGGCGATCACGGCGAGCGTCGACCTCGCGGCGAGCGACGAGGCGGGCGAGCCCGTGGTGACGGTGCTCGCCGTCGGGCCGCTGTAGGCGGGGTGCGCACGGCCGTCCGGGCGTCCGGGCCCGGCCCTCACTCGACCGGCAGGAGCCCGCGCCGCGCGAAGACCTCCTTCGCGACGGCGGTCGCGTTGAGGGCGCGCGGGAAGCCGCAGTACACGGCCGACTGGAGGAGCGCCTCGACGATCTCCCGGGGCGTCAGCCCGACGTCGAGCGCGGTGCCCACGTGGATGTCGAGCTGGGCCTCGCACCCGCCGAGCGCGGCGAGCATGCCCAGCGTGACGAGCTGGCGGTCGCGCGGCTCCAGGTGCGGCCGCGCGTACATCTCGCCGTACGCCCACGCCGAGATCTGGTGCTCGAGCTCGGGCGAGACGTCCGCGAGCGCCTCGGCGATCGCGGCAGGTGCCGCCTCGTTGACCGCGCCGAACACCGCCCGCCCGTGCTCGTAGCGCTCCGCGCGCGTCGTCGGCCTGTCGTCCGTGGAGTTCCCCTGCGTCACGCGGTGCAGGGTAGAGGACGCGCGCCGGTCGTGGTCGACGGTCTCGCGCCACCGGTCGCGCTCCGGCGGCGGCACCCTACGGTGAGACCATGAGCGACACGCCCCGTACCGGTCGGCACCCCGGTGAGCCCCATCACCCGGAGAGCACGGGCTCGCGGCTCAACCGGCTCCGGGCGGGAGTGCTCGGCGCGAACGACGGCATCGTGTCGACGGCGGGCGTCGTCGTGGGCGTCGCGGCGACGAGCACGTCGATCCCCGTCATCGCGACGGCGGGCGGCGCGGCGCTGCTCGCGGGCGCGCTGTCGATGGCCGCGGGCGAGTACGTCTCGGTGAGCACGCAGCGCGACACCGAGAAGGCGCTGCTCGCGACCGAGCGCCGCGAGCTCGCGGAGATGCCGGACGAGGAGCTCGACGAGCTCGCCGGCATCTACGAGGCGAAGGGCCTGACGCCCGACCTCGCGCGCCAGGTCGCCGTGCAGCTCACCGAGCGCGACCCGCTCGCCGCGCACGCCGACGCCGAGCTGCACATCGACCCCGACGAGCTCACGAGCCCGTGGGAGGCCGCGGTCGCGTCGATCGTGTCGTTCACCGTCGGTGGGCTGCTGCCGTTCGCGGCGATCCTCCTCACCCCTGCGACGCTCCGCATCCCGCTGACCTTCGTCGCGGTCGTGCTCGCGCTCGTCCTCACCGGGTGGGGCTCGGCCCGGCTCGGCGACGCGCCGACCCGCCGCGCGACGATCCGCACCGTGGTCGGCGGCGCCGTCGCGATGGGCGTGACGTACGCGATCGGCTCGTTGCTCGACGTGAACGTCTAGCCGGTCTCCCGACCCGGGACGGTCGGGGCGCTCCGGGCGCCCGTCCGGCGCTGTGGGTAGGGTGTGGCCCATGTCGAGCCCTGAGGCATCCACTCCGGGGGCTCTCGGTCACACCGTCAGCCCCCAGGACCGCTGAGCCCCTCAGCACTGCCGTCCGCCCCCCGCTGCGTGCGGGTGCCGTGCCGGACGCTGCCCTCCGGGTGCTGACCGTGGTGACGAGACACCTCCTGCTCGCCCTCTCGCACCCCGGAGCCCTCGATGCCTCGTGCCCTGTACCTGCTCGCCCTGGCGGTCTTCGCCATGGGCACCTCGGAGTTCATGCTCGCCGGCCTGGTGCCGGACATCGCCACCCGCTTCGACGTCCCGGTGGGGACGGCGGGCCTGCTGACGTCGGCCTTCGCCGTCGGCATGGTCGTCGGCGCCCCGGTCATGGCTGCCTCGGCCCGCCGCCTGCCGGTGCGGGCGACGCTGCTCGGCTGCGTCGCGCTGTTCGCCCTCGCCCACGTCGTCGGCGCGGTCACCCCGAGCTTCGCGGCGCTCGTCGTGGCCCGGGTGGTGGCGGCGTTCGCCAACGCGGGGTTCCTCGCCGTCGCGCTCAGCACGGCCACGACGCTCGTCCCCGCGGACCGCACGGGGCGTGCCGTCGCCGTGCTCCTGTCGGGCACCACAGTCGCGATGGTCGCGGGCGTCCCGGCCGGGGCGCTCCTCGGCGCCGTGTGGGGGTGGGAGTCGACCTTCTGGGCCGTCGCGGTCCTCTGCCTGCCCGCCGCGGTCGGGATCGCCCGCGGCCTCCCTGCCGCGCGCGGGACCGAGCGGGCTGACCTCGTGCCCGTCGGCGCACCGACGCTGCGGGCGGAGCTGGCACAGCTCGTCTCGCCCCCGCTCGTCCTCACGATGGCGTCCGCCGCGCTGGTCAACACCGGCACCTTCGCGACGCTCACGTTCCTCGCACCGCTGGTGACCGACGTCGCCGGGCTGAGCCGGTGGTGGGTCCCGGTCGCGCTCGTGCTGTTCGGGGTCGGCTCGTTCCTCGGCGTCACCGTCGCGGGGCGGACGTCCGACCGCATCCCCGGGGTCGTGGTCGGCGTGGGTGGTGTGCTGCTGCTCGGGGGCTGGGTCGCCCTGGCCGCCTTCGCCGCCGTTCCCGTGGTGCTGCTCTGCCTCGTGCTGGTGCAGGGCGTCCTGGGCTTCGCGGTCGGCAGCACGTTGATCGCGCGGGTGCTCCGCGCGGCGTCGGGTGCACCGACCCTGGGCGGCTCGTTCGCCACGGCGGCGCTCAACGTCGGCGCGGCCGTGGGGCCGGCTGCCGCCGCAGCGACCATCGCCACCGGGCTCGGCGACCGGGGTCCGGTGTGGGTCGCCGTGGCGGCGACCGCCCTCGCCCTGGTGCCGGTGGCCGTCCTGCGTCGCGTGACCGGCCCCGCGACGGCCCGCACGCCCCGATGACCCGTGCGAGCGCTCCCCCGCGGCCGCTGCGGCAGAATCGGGACGTGGCCAAGAAGTCGAAGTCCTCCGCGCACGCCGGAACGCCCGCGGTCGCCCTCCTCGAGCGCGAGGGGGTCGCGCACACGCTCCACCCGTACGAGCACGACCCGTCGAGCGAGCTGTCCTTCGGGCTGGAGGCGGCCGCCGCCATCGGGGTGCCCGCGGAGCAGGTGTTCAAGACGCTGCTCGCCGTGGTCGACGGCGGCCCGCTCGTCGTGGGGATCGTGCCGGTCGACCGGCAGCTCGACCTCAAGGCGCTCGCCAAGGCCGCGGGCGGCAAGAAGGCGACCATGGCCGAGCCCGCCGCGGCCGAGCGCGCGACCGGGTACGTCGTCGGTGGGATCTCGCCGCTGGGCCAGAAGCAGCCCCACCGCACGTTCCTCGACGACAGCGCGCTCGCGTTCGACGCCGTCTACGTCTCGGGCGGGCGCCGCGGCCTCGACGTGGGCCTGGCGCCCGCGGACCTGCTGCGCCTCACCGCGGGCACGGCCGCCCCCGTCGCGCGGTAGGACCGCGCCGCGGGGCGGCGCGACCCCGCGCCGGCCTCAGCGCTGGTAGAACGTGTACCGCGCGTCGGTCGGGACGATGTCCTTGCCGAGCGGCAGGAGCGAGACCGGGATCATCTTGAGGTTGGCGATCCCGAGCGGGATGCCGATGATCGACACGAAGAGCGGGATCGCGGTGACGACGTGCCCGATCGCGAGCCAGATCCCCGCGACGAGCACCCAGATGACGTTCCCGATCGTCGACCAGGCGCCCGCGGTCGGCTTGTCGACCACCGTGCGGCCGAACGGCCACAGCGCATAGCCCGCGATGCGGAACGACGCGATGCCGAACGGGATCGTCACGATCAGGATGCAGCAGATGACCCCCGCCACGACGTAGCCCAGCGCGAGCCACAGCCCGGCGAACACGAGCCAGATGATGTTGAGCAGCGTCTTCACGGCACCGTCCTTTCCCCACCATTCTCGCCGATCGGGGCGGCCGTGCGGATCGGGGACCACCCTGAGACGACCCGGATCCCGGACCGTGCGGCCGACCTAGACTGGCCGCATGCCCCTCGCCGAGCCGTCGTCCGTGCTGCCCGCGCAGATCGCGCAGAACCTCGCCCGGGTGCGGACCCGGGTGGACGACGCCGCGCGCGCGGCCGGGCGTGCGGCGTCGGACGTGCGGCTGCTCGTGGCGACGAAGACCCAGCGCGCCGACGCGGTCCGCGCCGTGGTCGAGGCGGGCGCGGACCTCATCGGTGAGAACCGCGTCCAGGAGCTCGTCGCGAAGGCGCCCGACCTGGCCGACCTCGTCGCCGCGGGCCGGGTCGAGGTCCACATGATCGGCCACCTCCAGCGCAACAAGGTCAACCAGGTCCTCGCCACCGCGACCGGCGTCGAGAGCGTGGACTCGCTCGCGCTCGCCGAGGCGCTCGCGGCGCGCTGCGCGCGGGACGGCCGCGTGCTCGACGTCCTGGTCCAGGTCAACGTCTCGGGCGAGGAGTCGAAGTCGGGCGTGCGGCCCGACGACGCGCCCGCCCTCGCGACGGCGGTCGCCGCGCTCGACGAGCTGCGCCTCGCGGGCTTCATGACGATCGGCGCGAACTCGCCCGACGAGGCCGTGGTGCGCGCGGGCTTCGCGCGCCTGCGCGCGGTGCGCGACGCCGTCGTGGGCTCGGGCGCACCCGGGACCGCGGACGCCCGCGCGCTGTCCATGGGCATGAGCGGCGACCTGGAGCTCGCGGTCGCGGAGGGCGCGACGATCGTCCGCGTCGGCACCGCCGTCTTCGGCCCCCGCCCCACCCCGCCGAGGTAGAGCCCCGGCTGGCCTCTCCTCGGCGGGGTCGTCAGCGCGCGGGGAGGGCGCCCAGGCGCGCGAGCGCGCCGCGGACGCCGGCCACGCCGTCGCCGGCCAGGGCGTCGCGCGCGGCGTCGGCCTCGACGCCCGCGAGGAGCATGACGAGCGCGACGTGCACCTCGCCGTCGGCCGCGCGCAGCACGTCCTCGCACTCCTCCGCGCGCAGGCCCGTCGCCTGGACGAGCATCCGGACGATGCGGGCGCGCAGCTTCTGGTTCGTCGGGCGCACGTCGATCATGAGGTTCGAGTACGTCTTGCCCAGGCGGATCATCGCCGCGGTCGAGAACGTGTTGAGCACGAGCTTCTGGGCGGTCGCCGCCTTCATGCGCGTGGAGCCCGTGACGACCTCGGGGCCCGTGTCGACGAGGATCGCGACGTCCACCCCCGCAGCGAGCGGGGCGTGGGGGTTGGCCGAGACGAGCACGGTGCGCGCGCCGCGCTCGCGCGCGAGGTCGAGCGCGCCGCGCACGTACGGGGTGCGACCGCTCGCGGCGAGGCCCACGACGACGTCGCGCGGCCCGACCGCGTCGACGTCGGAGCGCCCGAGCGCCACGTCGTCCTCCGCGCCCTCGACGGCCACCATCATCGCGCCCACGCCGCCGGCGAGGTGCGCGACGAACCACTCCTCGCCCACCCCGTACGTCGGCAGGAGCTCGACGGCGTCGAGCACGCCGAGGCGGCCCGACGTCCCCGACCCCACGTAGTGCACGCGGCCCCCGCTGCGCAGCGCCTCGACCGCGAGGTCCACGGCCTCGGCGATGCGGTCCCGCTGGGCCCGGACGGCGTCCGCGACCCCGGCGTCCTCCTCGGTGATGAGCCGCACGACGTCCGCGGTGGGGAGCAGGTCCACGTCGGCGGTGCGCGGGTTGCGCTCCTCGGTCGGCGAGGCGAGGCGGACGAGCTCCTGCCACTCGTCGGAGCTCGAGGCGGCGCTCGTGGCGACGGTCGGGTCGGTCATCGGGAGGTTCCCTTCGTCGGGTCCGGCAGCGGACCCTGGGTGCGCGGGCCCGGGTGCAGGCCGTGCGGGGTGTTGGCGAGCGCCAGACGGCGCACCGGGCCGCTCGCCGCGGGCCACGGCAGCGGCGTGGGCGGCGTGAGCGAGCCGAGGACGACGGCGCGGCGCGCCCCGGTCGCCCGACGGCGGTGCTCGCCGGCGGCGGTGCCCGGCAGGCCGTGGGCCGACAGGAAGCCGAGGAGCGCGAACAGGTACGCCTCCTTCGCGTCGACGGGCAGGCCGAGCGCCTCGGACGTCACGACGTCGCACGCGTGCGGCACGCGCTCGGCGAGCGCCGCACGCAGCCGGTCGAGGAGCACGGGGTTGCGCGCTCCCCCGCCGGACGCGACGACGCGGCGCACGTCGCGGCCCGCGAGCGCGTCGGCGACGCTGACCGCGGTGAGCTCGGTGAGCGTCGCGACGAGGTCGGGGCCGGTGAGCCCCGGGCGCACGGACGCGAGCCGGCGGGCCGTGTACGTCGTGTCGAAGAGCTCGCGGCCCGTCGACTTCGGGGCGGGCGCGGCGAAGTACGGGTCGTCGAGCAGCGCGGCGAGCGCCACCGGGTCGACCGTGCCCTGCGCGGCGAGCTCGCCGTCCCTGTCGTACGCGAGGCGGCCGTCGGTGAGGGCCGCGACCGCGACGTCGAGCAGGCAGTTGCCGGGACCGGTGTCCCAGCCGGTGACCGGGTCGTCGACGCGCCCCACGAGGGACACGTTCGCGATCCCGCCGATGTTGAGGGCCGCGGTGAGCCCGGTGACCGCGCCGTCGGCGCCGGTGTCCTCACGCCCGAGCCAGAGCGCGTCGAGCACGCTGACGAGCGGCGCGCCGTGGCCGCCGGCCGCGACGTCGGCGACGCGGAAGTCGCTGATGACCGGGCGCTTGACGTGCTCGGCGACCCACGCGGCGTTGCCGAGCTGGAGCGTCCCGCGGGCCCGCGCCCCGACCACCCAGTGGTAGATCGTCTGGCCGTGCGACGCGACGAGGTCCACGTCGCCGCCGGCGACGTCGTCGATCGCGCGCCGGCCGGCGCGGCCGAGCTCCTGCCCGATGAGGGTGTCGAGCTGGGCCACCTCGGCCACGTCGACCGCAGCGGGCGGCAACGCCTCGAGGATGCGCTCGCGCAGGGCCCTCGGCCACGCGTACTCCGTGTGGCCGAGGGGCCGCATGCGCAGCACGCCGTCGTCGCCGAGCGTGAGGTCGGCCGCGGCCGCGTCGATCGCGTCGACCGACGTGCCGGAGGACAGTCCGAGGACGATCATCGGTCCCCCTCCCCTGCCGCACCGACGGGCAGGTCGTCGCGAGGCGTCTCCGCCTCGGTGCCCGCGGCCGCGCCGGTCCCCCGCAGGAGCGCGACGGCGGCCCGCGCGTTGGCGCGCCCCGTCCCGCACGCGACCACGACCGTGCGGTCCGCGCCGAACCACGCGTCGACGGCGCCGGGGAACCCGGTGTGCACGACGGCGGCGTCGGGCCGCGCGGCGAGCAGCTCGGTGAGCCGCTCGTGCTCGCCCGAGCCGGGGACCGGCTCGCGCGTGAGGACGACGAGCGGACGGTCGCCCGCGCGCACGGCGTCGAGCGCGTGCGCCCACGCCGCGGCGTCGGCCGGGCGCAGGTGTCGCACGTCGGGCCCGAACGCGGCGTCGAGCGCGCGCTGGACGTGCTGCGCGGTGCGGCCCGCGGCGTGGTCGAACCGCAGGCGCAGGTCGACGACGTCGGGCGCCACGGTCACGGGCGGGTCCTGCGGCGCGGGGCCGGCGAACCGGACGGCGCGCGCCGCGACGCGGGCGCCCACCCGGTCGAGGGCGTCGAGCGCGGCGCGCGCGGACTC
>QAPD01000024.1 GCA_003052455.1 Sphaerisporangium cinnabarinum
GCGCCGATCGCCGCGGCGGCGGTCACCGTGGGCGTCCTCGCCGTCGCAGGGCTGGGCGTCGCGGGCGCGCTGGGGGCCTTCACCCCCGAGCCGACGCCGTCGCCGTCGTCGCAGTCGTCCCCGTCGCCGTCCGGCTCGTCGCCGTCTCCGTCGCCCTCGCCGAGCGCGGGGACGACCGCCCCGACGCCCGACCCCACGACGGACCCGACGTCGCCCACCAACATCCCGCCGGCGCCGACGGACCCGACCACCCCCGACGCGGGGGCGACCCCGCCCGCCGGCGGAGCGGCGCCCGGCGGCACGAGCCCGGTCGGCTCCGCCCCCGTCGATCCCGCACCCGTCGACCCGGCCCCCGTCGGCCCCACCGACCCGGGGACCGGCGAGCCGACGCCCGTCGACCCGACGCCGGAGCCCGCTCCGGCCGCGCTCGACGTCGCGCTCGGGTCCGGTGTCGAGCTGGTCCCGCGGCAGCCCGCCGACGTGCGCCTGACGGTGTCGAACTCGGGCGGGAGGGCGGCGCAGAACGTCACGGTCGAGGTCGACCTGCCGGCCGGCGTGGAGGCCGTCACGTCGACGGTCGTCGCGCGGGGCGCGTCGGTCGCCCCCGTGCTGCGCACGGCCGCGCTCCCGTGCGGTCCCGCCGCGGCGGGCGGCACGCTCGCGTGCGCGGTGGGCGTGCTCGCGCCGGGTGAGGCGCGCGACCTCGTCGTCACGGTCACGGCCCGCGGCGGCGGCGTCTACGAGTTCCCCGCGCGCGTGAAGGCGGAGGGGCTGCGGACGGTGGAGCGCAACCTCACGCCCCCGCCGCTGAAGTACGTCGGCGCGGAGGTCCGGCTCGACGACGAGCGCGTGACGCTCGCGGCGAACCCCGGGACCGCGACGCTCACGTTCACGGCCGCCAACACCGGCGACCGCGACGCCAGCGGCGTGCGCTTCACCGTGCCCGCGCTCCCGGAGGGGCTGTCCCTCCGCCCCGTCGACGACGACTGGACCTGCACCACCCCGGCCCGGGGCGCCGCGCTCGAGTGCGCGAGCGACACCGTGCTGCCCGCGCCGGCGCGCGGCGCGTCCGCCGGGCCGGCGGTCGACCTGGCCGTGCAGCTCCGCGCGGACGGCTCGTTCGTGCCCGAGGTCCAGCAGCGCGACGACGGCGCGCTCCGCGTGCTCCCTGCGGCCGTCCCCGTCGAGGTGCGGGCCGGGGCCGACGACCAGGCGGCGACCGCGAGCCGCACGCTCAGCGCGGCGGTGCCGCTCGCGTGGCTCGGGGCCGACGACGTCCAGGTCCGCGCGGAGAACGCGGACGGCACGGTGCAGTACACCGCCGACGTCGCGAACGGGACGGGTGCGCCCGTCACGGTCGGCCTCGCCGCGCCGGACACGCCCGCGTGGCACGCGGCCGACCTCCCCGGGCGCACGAGCGTGGGCGAGAGCGCCTCGCTCGTGGTCGACGTCAACGCGTCCGCGGTGCCCGCGAGCATGCTCGTGCTCTCGCAGGAGCGGCTGCTCGTCGGGTCGGGCGGCGAGGCGGTCGTCTCACGGCCGTCGAGCGACGTCGCGCTCGCGCTCGACGGCCAGACGATCGCGCCGGTCGTCCCGGAGGCGGCCGTCGCGCAGTGCGTGTTCGACCCGGCGACGGACACGTCGTCCGCCGGTGCGACGCTGACCTTCGACAACTCGGCCTCGACCCTCCCGGTCGCGTTCGCCGTCGACGGGCACCCGGGTCTCGCGCAGACCGTCCCGGCGCACGCCCGCGCCGAGGTCGAGCTCCCCGAGGCGAGCGCCGAGGCCGCGACGTACGCGGTGCGAGCGGACGGCGACCCGCTCGTCTCGCGCGTGGTCGACGGCGTGGACTGCTTCGCCTGGGACGTCGAGGGCTCCGCGACGACGCGCTGGTCCCCGGAGACCGGGTCGTTCGTCGTCGAGGGCACGTTCCGCAACGACCACGCCGTGACGGCGATGAGCGTGGCCCTGTCCGCAGGCCGGCACGGTGCTGCGGAGACCGTCGAGGTCGCCCCGGGTGCGCAGGCGTCGTTCGCCGTCGACACGGGTTCGCGGGACGTCGCGGCGGGGTCCGCGACGTTCCGTGCCGCGCGCGTCGGCGCCCCGGGCGCGGAGCCGCACCAGGTGCGGGCGTCGTTCGACGCCGCGCGCCACGCGCCGTCGGCGTCGCGCGAGCCCACGGTCGGCGAGTGCGTGTTCGACCCGGCGACGGACACGTCGTCCGCGCCGGTGACGCTGCACCTGGACAACGGGGCGTCGACCGTGCCGGTGACGTTCTCCGTCGTCGGTCGTGACGACCTCACCGCGACGCTCGCGGGCGGCGAGGTGCGCGACGTCGTCGTGCCCGGCGGCGTCGGCGCGCGGGGCGCGACGTTCACGGTCGTCGCGGACGGCGAGACCGTCGCGCAGCACACGGTCGACGGCGTCGACTGCTTCACGTGGGACGTCGAGGGCTCGGCGACGGCGGAGTGGGCGCCCACCGAGGGCGGCGGCTCCGTGGTGGTGAGCGGGACCTTCCGCAACGACCACGCGGCGGCGACGCTGCGCGTGGTCCTGGACGGCGGCGACCTCGGCACGACGCGCGCGGTCGACGTCGCGCCCGGCACGGAGGCCGTGCTGACCCTCGACACCGGTTCCCGGCAGGTCGCCGCGGGAGAGGTCGCGTTCCGGGTCTCGCGGCTCGACGGCTCGGGCCGGTCGCACGTCGTGACCGCCGCCTACGACGCCGTACGGCACGCGCCCGCGGTGGGCGCGCCGACCGTCGGGGCGTGCGTGCTCGACCCGGCGACCGAGCGGTCGTCCGCCCCGGTCGCGCTGCGCTACGACAACACGCGCTCGACCGTCCCGGTCGTGTTCGCCGTCGCCGGTCGCGACGACCTGACGCGCACGGTCGACGGCGGCCGGGACGTGGTGGTCGACGTGCCGGGCGGCGTGGGGGAGGCGTCGCTGACGCTGGACGTGCTCGCCGACGGCGCGGCCCTCGCGAGCCACGGGGTCCCGGGTGTCGACTGCTTCGACTGGTCCGCCGCGGACGGCGCCGCGGCGGCGACCGCCACGTGGGTCGTGCCGGACGGCGCGGGCGCGGGCTCGGCGGTCGTGCGCGGGACGTTCCACAACCCCTACGGTTCGACGACGCTGCGGGTCGCGATGACGACGCCCTACGGCGGCGCCGCGCCCGTGGAGGTCGCCCCGGGCGCGACCGCGACGCTCGCGGTCGACACCCGCCTGCGCGACGTCCCGGCCGGGACCGTCACGTTCGCGGTCGAGCGGGCGCACGCCCCCGGCCTGGCGGCGAGCACGGTGACCGCGTCGTACGCCGCGACGACCTACGCGCCGTCCTGGGCGCGCACGGCGACGGTCGAGGCGCGCTGGCAGGACGGCTCGATCCGGCTCGTCGGCACCCTGACGAACGACACGGCGGAGACGCTCGACGCCCGGATGCTCGGCGGCGCGGTCGGTGACTCGGCCCCGGTGAGCGGCATCAGGCCGGGGGAGACGGCGACGTTCACGATCGACACGGGGGCGCTCGACGTCAAGGCCGGGAAGGTGACCTTCCGCCAGTACCGCTGGGTGCTCGGGAAGGGGTTCCAGGACTCCACCCTCGCGGCCACCTACCGGGGCGCGGCGTACGTGCCCGACTGGGCGGCGACGCTCACGGCGACGACGCAGTGCGCGCCCGGTGCCGGCGGGGTGGTCCTCACGACCGGTCTGCGCAACGACGCCGACGAGCCGACCCGCGTCGTCGTCCGCACCCCGTTCGGCACGCGCGACCTCGGTGAGGTCGCGCCCGGTGCGAGCGCGAGCGTCCACCTGCCGGCGGGCGCGCTCGCGGTGCGGCCCGGTGCGGTCACGTTCGAGCTGTCGCGCACGGTCCTCGGCACCCCGTTCGCCGAGACGGTGACGGCACGGTTCGACGCGCTCGACTGCGCGGTCGCGGCTCCCGACGCGAGCCTCGTCCTCGGTGACCCGTACTACGACGCCCAGCGCGGCGCGTCGTTCCGCACGGTGTCCGTGGTGCTCGACAACGCAGGCTCCAACGTCCCGCTGACCTTCCGGGTCACGGGTCAGGCGAAGGGGCAGTGGGACCTCGCGGCGGGCGAGCGACGCACGGTCGAGCTGGGCGAGGCCCCCGGGACGGGCGCGAAGTACGTCCTCCACGCCGGGTCCTGGTCGGAGCAGCTCGCGGTCGACCCGTTCAGCGCGACGCCCCCGTGCTACGCCGCATGGAAGTCCGGCGAGTGGTACGGCTACGAGGACCAGGTGTCCTACGACGGGTGGAACTACACGGCGCGGATCGCGAACATCCTCGTGCGGCCGGACCGCGACCCGCTCGGGCTGATCTGGCAGCGCGGGTCGCGCTGCGGGGCCTGACGCGCCCGACGGCGGTCGTCGGGCCCGGCGGTCAGGGCAGGACGTCGGCGAGCGCGTCCTCGACGGGGCGGTCGCCGCCCACGAGGTCGAGCACGAGACCGGCCGAGCGGGGCTCGTGGAGCACCGCCGCGAGCACGAGCGCGACGTCGTCGCGCGTCACGTCGGACCGCTCGCCCACCGCGGCGCCGGGCTTGCGCCGCTTGCCGCGGGGCTTGTCGCCGTCGCCCACGGGGGCGAGCGCCACGAGGCCCACGCCCGGTTCGTCGGTGAGGCGGCCGGGCCGGACGATCGTCCACTGCAGCTCGGTCCGCGCGCGCAGGTCGTCCTCCGCGGCGGCCTTCGCACGCAGGTAGGCCCAGAAGACGTCGTCGACGCCGTCGGGGCGCTCGTCGGCGCGGGCCGCCTCGACGCCTCGCGACGACACGAGGACGTAGCGGCCCACCCCGGCGCGCTCGGCGGCGTCGGCCAGGAGGGCCGCGCCCGCGCGGTCGACCGCGTCCTTGCGCGGCGCGCCGCTGCCGGGTCCGGCGCCCGCGGCGAACACGACGGCGTCCGCGCCCTCGAGCTCGAAGGACACCGCGACGGCGTCGTCCTTCTCGAGGTCGACGAGCGCGACATGCGCGCCGAGCTCTGTGAGATCCGTGATCTGCGCGGCGGACCGCACGAAGGCGACGACGTCGTCCCCGCGCTCCACCAGCGTGCGGGCCAGGCGACGGCCCACCTGGCCGTGACCTCCCGCGATGACTGTGCGCATGGGCCGAACGTATCGCCGCGGGGGCGTCCGCGCCCGGTGAGCGAGCGGCGTGCGAGGGTCGTCACAGGAGGGGTTGCGCTGCCGGGCGCGTGGTCCCCCACGTACCCCCACGTCGACCGCGGCCCGGCAGCGCGGTCCTCAGGCGGCGTCCCCCGTGCCGCCGAGGACGACGGGGGTCTGCGGGTCGAACCGGTAGCCGAGCCCGCGGACCGTGGTGATGACGTGCTCCAGCCCGAGCTTCTCGCGCAGGCGTCGCACGTGGACGTCGATGGTGCGGCTGCCGCTCGCGACCTCGTGGTCGGCCCACACGGTCTCCAGCAGCTCGGCGCGCGTCACGACGCGGTGCGCCGTGCGCGCGAGGTACGACAGCAGCTCGAGCTCGCGGAACGTCAGGCGGGCCGAGCGGCCCTCGACGGTGACCGTGCGCCCGGCCGGGTCGATGACGACGCGCGGCACGGGCGAGAGGGTCGCGAGCCGCTCGCGGAACGCGGCGATGTCCTGGACGGGCGACGTCGTCGCGGTCGTCGGCTCGGCGAGGGCGAGCGCCGTGTACGTCTCGGCGCTCGGCAGCCAGTCGCGCGCGAGCTCGCCCAGGGCCTCGGCGAGCTCGACGAGCTGCGCCTGCGGCTGCTCGCCCGGGGCGGCGTCGACGCCCACGTAGAGCACGAAACCGGGGTTGCGCCGCGGGGCGGCGGGGTCGGGTGCCGCCGGGCGGGGCGCCGGGGCGGGCCGAGGGGTGGCGGGGCGCGGCGTGGCCGCCCGGGGGGCGGGGACGCGGGCCGACGGCGTACGGCGGGCGGGACGGGTAGCGGTGAGCGTCATGGGTGGCTCCGGGTGCGTCGGGCCGACGGCGACGCCGGACATCCGGCGGGTCGGCAGGGTCGAGGGCTGAACCGAGGTGCGGGAGAGGGTTCAGGCCTGACAACAGACGCACACGACCGCGCCCGGGAGCACGCCGGACGGCGCGCTGACGGGACGGGTCGAGGTGCTCACGGGAGCGAGCATGGCAGCGGAGCGCACGGCACGCCAAGAGGAGCCGCGGAAGTTCTCAGCATGCGGACGGCGACGATCTCGCGTTCCGGTCGTGCGGAGCGGGCGCCGGGGCGCCCCGGCAAGCGTTCGTGCAGGTGGGAGCGTCAGACGACGCCGTACAGGCGGTCGCCCGCGTCGCCCAGCCCGGGCACGATGTACGCCTTCTCGTCGAGCCGCTCGTCGACCGCGGCGACCACGAGCTGGACGTCGACGCGCTCGCCGACCGCCCTCTCCAGCACCTGGATGCCTTCCGGGGCGGCGAGCAGGCACACGGCCGTGACGTCGCGCGCACCGCGCGCGAAGACGTAGTCGATCGCGGCGACGAGCGTGCCGCCCGTCGCGAGCATCGGGTCCAGCAGGAACACGTGGCGGCCCGTGAGGTCGTCGGGGAGACGGTTCGCGTAGGTGACCGCCTCGAGCGTCTCCTCGTCGCGCTGCATCCCGAGGAACCCGACCTCCGCGGTGGGCAGGAGCCGCGTCATGCCCTCGAGCATGCCGAGGCCCGCGCGCAGGATCGGCACCACGAGGGGGCGCGGCTCCGCGAGGCGGACGCCGACCGTCGTGGTCACGGGCGTCTCGATCTCGTGCGGCTCGACGCGCACGTCCCGCGTCGCCTCGTAGGCGAGGAGCGTGACCAGCTCGTCGACGAGGAGCCGGAACGTCGAGGACGTCGTCTCCTTGTTCCGCAGGACGGTCAGCTTGTGGGCCACGAGCGGGTGGTCGGCGACGTGCAGGCGCATGGTGACAACGGTATCGGACCGCGGGCCGTCTGCCGTACCGGCCGGTAACGGATCCGCGCGCGGGCAGGCGCCCGGTCGCTAGCCTGGAGCGGCCCGCCCCTACCGACCGGAGGTCCCGTGCCCGACGACGTCGCCCACCCCGGCGAGCCGGCCCACCCAGGCGGCCCCGCCCGCTCGGGCGACCCCGCGCGCCCGGGCGGGCCGGCCTCACGGGGCGAGGGGCCGGCGTCGGGCACCGTGCCTCGCGGGTTCGCGCTCCCGGCGACGGAGGGCGCGTTCCCACCCGACACGGTCGCGGGTCGCCGCCGCACGTGGGACGCCCTCATGGGTCTCGCGCTGCACGAGGCGACCCACGCGCTCGCGAGCGCCGACGTGCCCGTGGGGGCGGTCGTCGTCGGGCCGGACGGGCGGCTGCTCGGCGTGGGGCGCAACCGGCGCGAGGAGACGGGCGACCCGACCGCGCACGCCGAGGTGCTCGCGCTGCGCCAGGCCGCCGCGACGTGGGGGGAGTGGCGCCTCGAGGGCTGCACGCTCGTCGTCACGCTCGAGCCGTGCGTCATGTGCGCGGGCGCGCTCGTGCTGGCGCGCGTCGAGCGGCTCGTGCTCGGGGCGTGGGACCCGAAGGCCGGCGCGACCGGCTCCGTGTGGGACCTCGTGCGCGACCAGCGCGCGAACCACGCGGTCGAGGTCGTCGGCGGCGTGCGCGAGGACGAGTGCGCACGGCTGCTCCGCGACTTCTTCGGCGCGCAGCGCTGAGCGACACCTGACGTCGCGGTGGGGAGGAAGGACGGCGCCGGGTCTACCATCCGGCGCCTCGTTCCTCGCCGCCTCCCGCCAGGCCCGCCACGACCCGGCGCCGTCCTTCCTCCCCACCGCTCGTGGGTCGGTCGCCTCAGCGCGTGAGCGCCGCGGCGAGGGCGGTGAGGGTCTCCGTGGTGCCGGCCTCGACCTTGAGCGTCGCGAGCGGGTCGCCGCGCGTCCAGCCGCGGTTGACGATGACGACCGGCTTGCCGTCCTTCGCCGCGTGCCGCACGAACCGCAGCCCGCTCAGCACCGTGAGCGACGACCCGGCGACGAGGAGCGCGTCGCCCTCGTCGACCATGGCGAACGCGCGGTCGACCCGTTCGCGCGGCACGTTCTCCCCGAAGTACACGATCTCCGGCTTGAGCACCCCGCCGCAGAACTCGCACGGCGCGGGCCGGAAGTGCGACGTCTGCTCGATCACTGCGTCCGCGTCCGGCGCGATCTCCACGTCGCCGACGTCGCCGATGCTCTCCAGGAACCCCGGGTTGAGGGCGGTCAGGCGCTCGGCCAGGTGCTCGCGCGAGATGACGCGCCCGCACTGCAGGCAGATCACCCGGTCGTAGCGGCCGTGCAGGTCGATGACGTTGCGGCTGCCCGCGTCCTCGTGCAGCAGGTCCACGTTCTGCGTGATGAGCCCGACGAGCACGCCCGCGTCCTCCAGCCGCGCCAGCGCGCGGTGGCCCGCGTTCGGGTGCGTGCGGTGCACGTGCTGCCAGCCGACGTGGTTGCGCGCCCAGTAGTGGCGGCGGAACGCCTCGTCCTGCACGAACTGCTGGTACGTCATGGGGTTGCGCGGCGGGGAGTCCGGGCCGCGGTAGTCCGGGATCCCCGAGTCCGTCGAGACGCCCGCGCCCGTGAGCGCCGTGACCCGCAGCCCGCGCAGCAGCTCCACCGCCTCCTCGACCGTCCCCGTCCGCGGCGCGGGCTCCGCGCCCGCCGGCGGCTGGCTCGGCCGCCACGCGAGCCGCGACGACAGGGTCGGGACGGCGGACGGCAGGTCGGCGGACGACGTCGCCACGTGCGCGGGGGAGGCGGTCGTCGGGCTGGTCGGGTCGCTCGGGGACGGTGCGGTCGGGTCGGTGGGCACGTCTCCCACGGTACGACGGGAGCGGCACAGAAACCCCGGTCCGCCGAGGTAGCCCTGGTCACCCCGAGGGAGCCCCGAGGCCCCGCGAGGTAGAGCCGGGCTCTACCTCGTGCGAGAACGGGTCGACGTCGCAGGACCTCGGCTCTACCTCGCGGGACCGGGGCTCTACCTCGGCAGAGCGCTCGCGCCGGGATCCCCGGCCGGACGACGCACGGTCAGGACTCGGTGGTCTCGCCCTGGCCCGTGGTGCCGTCCTGGCCCGTGCCGTCCGGGGCCGTGGTGCCGTCCTGCGTGCCCGGGCGGGTGGGGCGGCCCCCCATGCCGCCGCCGGTCCACTCGCCCGCGACGGCGGTCACCGAGCCGGCCGGTGTGGTCACCGTGTAGGTGTCGCCGGTCGTCACGTCGGGCGAGGAGACGACGACGTTCGCCGTCTCCTTGGTGACGGTGAGCTCGGCGACGACGGTGCCGTCGGCTGACGTGACGGTGACGGTGTCGCCGGCGCTCGCGGAGACGTCCGCGGCGAGCCAGCCCTGCTCGGAGTCCGTGGCCGGCACGACGACCATCCCCGCGCTGCCCGCCGCGACGAGCGAGCCGCCGCTGACGGTGAACGTGCCGTTCACGTCGAGCGCGCCGTTGCCGTCGTTCGTCGGGCCCTGGACGACCGTCTCGCCACCCGTGACCGTGAGCGAGCCGTTCGAGTCGATCCCGTCGCCGCCGGCGTCGATCGTGAGCGTGCCGCCGGAGATGGTCAGCGACGAGCCGTCGTCGGCGTCCATGCCGCCGGCACCGCCGCCCGCACCGCCACTCCCGCCGCCGGGGCCGCCCTGCGGCAGGTCGGCGCCGTCGGGCGGCTCTGCACCGTCAGGCAGGTCGCCGCCCTGCGGGGGCTCGGGCATCTCGCCGTCGGCCGGCATCTCCGGGGGCGTCCCGCCGGTCGTGCCGCTGGGTGCACCGTCCGGTGGCTCCGGCATCGTGCCGTCGACCGAGCCGTCTGCTGCCGAGCCGCCCGCTGCTGAGCCGCCTGCTGACCTGTCGCCCGCTGCCGTGTCGCTCTCGCCGGTGACGGTCGTCGACCCGACCGTCGCGTTGAGGCCGTCGTCGCTCGCCGTCACGTCGACGTCACCACCGGAGATCGTGAGGGTCGCGCCCTCGATGCCCTCCACGGACGTGGTGACGGTGAGGTCGCCGCCGGAGACGGTGACGTCGCCGTCGGCGTGCACGCCGTCGTCGCCGGACGACAGCTCGACGGTCCCGCCCGAGACGGACACGGCGCCGTCCGAGTGCAGCGCGTCGTCGGCGGCGTCGACGGTGACCGCCGCGTCGTCGCCGACCACGACGCCCACGTCGCCCTTGAGGCCCTTCGCGGAGGCGTCCTCGCTCACGTCGGCGCCCGCGCCGCCGGCCGCGGTGACGGTCAGCGTGCCGCCGGAGACGACGACGTCCGTCACCGCCTGCACGCCGTCGTCGCCGGACGTGACGGTGATGTCCCCGCCGCGCACGTCGACGAAACCGAGGGTCTCGTCGCCGTCCTCGGTCGACTTCAGCCCGTCCTGCGCGGCGGTGACGTCGAGCGTCCCGCCCGTGACGACGAGGTAGTCCTTGCCGCGCAGGCCGTCGTCGCCCGCGTCCACGGTGAGGTCGCCGCCCGCGACGACGAGGCCGTCCTTCGAGACGATGCCGTCGTTCGCGTGCGACGTCACGGTGAGCGCGCCGTCGCCGCCGATCACGAGGTCGGCCGTCGAGAACAGCGCGCCGTCGGGCTCGCCGTCGGCGTCCTGGCCGGAGGAGGTCTCGGCGTCGGTGAGGCTGCTCGTCGAGCCGTCGGCGAGGACCACCGCCACCTTCTCGGCGTCCTGCACGTTCACGGCGGCGTTGGTCGTCGCGGTGATGTCGGCGCCGTCGAGCACGAGCTGGACGAGACCGTCCTCGGCGGTGTCGACGACGACCTGGCCCTCCAGCGCGCCGCTCAGCACGTACGTGCCGGGGGCGGTCACGGTGACGGTCGCGCCGTCGACCGTCACGCCGTCGCCGTCCACGGTGGCGGCGTCGCCGTCGAGCGCGACGGTCGTCGCCGACGCCTCGTCGACCGCGAGGTCGGCGTCGTCGACCGTCACCTCGGCGTTGTCGGCGCGGGCCTCGTCGGGAGTGAGGCCGGCGACGGCGTCGGACGCGGTGGTCGAGCCGGTGGTGCTCGCGCTCGCGGACGTGTCGTCCGTGGCGGCGTCGCTGCCCAGGACCGAGCAGCCGGCGAGGACGGCGGCCGCCGCAGCGGCGGTGAGGTACGTGAGGGGTCGTCGGATGCGCATCACAGGCTCCTGTCGTCGTGCCCGGGGGTGCGGGCGGGGTGTCGGGCGAGGTGGGGGTCGGGAGTCCCGTCGGACGTCGAGCCGCCCGGGGAGGGGGTGAGGTGGCGGCGGATCACGCGCCGCCAGGGGCCGTCGGGCAGGTCGGGGCGCAGCAGCGCCAGCCCGGTGCCGTACTTCGAGATCCGCTCGGGGCGGTGCCCGTGCCGCCACAGCAGCCGGTCGAGGTCCGACGGCGTCGAGCCGCCCTTCGTCTCGACGACCGCCAGGTGGGTGACGGGCCAGGAGAGGGGCCGGGCGCCGTCGGGCCGGTCGAGCTCCCACGTGAGCCCGGTGTCCACGGTGGCGCGCGCGGCGCCGTCGGGCCGGGGGAGCAGGAGCGTCGTGCGGCGGTACCGCGACACGAGGCCGGGTGCCAGCGCGTGCTCCGGCACGCCGTCGATGCCCTCGGCGGCGAGCGTCCGGTGGACGAACTCCTGCCCGCCGTCGAGCGCCGTCGGGCAGTCGTGGGAGACACGCTGCTTGAGCGTCGTGCCGCGCGCGGCGCGCGTCTTGACCTCGAGGAACCTCGTCCCGGAGTCGAGGTACGTGCGCGTGCGGACCTTGAACCGCCGACGGCGGCGCGTCGCCGTCAGACGGAACGACGCGAGGTCGGGCGTGTCGAAGTAGACCGACTCGTAGGCCGCGCTGCGCGCGCCGTCGATCTCCAGGACGCGCGCGGCGGTCGTGCGGGCGAGGGCGTCGAGCACGGCGACCGCGTCGTCCACCGGCAGGACGTACTTGCGGTCGACCCGGGTCAGCAGCGCGGCCGTCGCGACGAGCTCGTCGAGGTCCACGCCGGCGAGCGGGTGCAGGGCGGCGCGCACGCGGTCGTCGGCCGGGAGGGTCTGCGCGCTCATGCGCGCACCCCCGTCCGCGCGGGGAGGCCGTCCGGGGCCGTGGCGGCCACGCGGAGCGGCGCGGCGTCGGCCGCGAGCGGGGGGACGGCGTCGGGCAGGACCGCGGGGCGCGCGCCGCGGCGTGCTGTGCGCGGCACGGTCCAGCGGACGTCGACCCAGGTCGTGTCGTTGACGAGGTCGAGCCGCTGCACGCTCACCCCGCGGACCTCGGCACCGAGCAGCTCCTCCAGGTAGCGCGTGAGCTCGGCCGGGTCGGCGAGGGCGCGGTCGACGACGACGGTCTGGCTCTGCGCGCGGCGCAGGACGCGCGGGTGGTCGACGACGGCCATCACCCCGACGACGAGCGCCATGCCGGCGAGGGACAGCCAGCCGGTGGTCGCGCCAAGGCCGCCGAGCAGGCCGAGCGCGAGGGCGGCGAAGTAGTAGGCGACCTCGGTCTGCGAGAGCTCGGTCGAGCGGAGGCGGATGATCGACAGGACGCCGAAGAGCCCGAGCCCCAGACCGGCGCCGACGCTGCTCGTCGCGAGCGTCGCCGCGACCGCGAGCACCCCCACGTTGACGCCGAGGTACGCGACGACGAGGTCGCGGCGGCGGTGCCGGGGGAAGTAGAGGCCGAACGCGAGGACGGTGACCGCGACGAGGTCGACGAGGTACAGGACGGGCTGGGACACGAGGCCTCCGGGTGCCGGGGCGCTGGGCGCCGTGGTCGAGGACGTCCCCCATTCCGCCGGTCGACCCTGTGCGGCCGCTGTGGAGGGCACAGGGCGTGTGTATGAGTTCCCTCAGGCCCTCTCGCCCGGGCGATCCGCGCTGTCCCGCCGGGGTGGTGACCGGCGTCACGACCTCGCGCCCAGCCGGTGATGTTAGCCTCACCTAAGTCACCGACGAGAGGTTGTCATGTCGACCACCACCGCGCCCGCCCCGCGGCGCGCCCGCCCCCAGACGGTCCTCGAGGTCCTCGAGACCGCGTGGCTCTCCCCGCACCTCGTGCGCGTCGTGGCCGGGGGCGACGGGTTCGCCGCGTTCACGACGAACGAGCACACCGACAAGTACGTCAAGATCTACTTCGCCAAGCCCGAGCTCGGCCTCGAGCCGCCCTACGACGTCGCGGCGCTGCGCGACACGCTCCCGCCCGAGGACGTGCCCGTCACCCGCACGTACACCGTGCGCTGGGTCGACGAGGCGGCGCAGCGGCTCGCGATCGACTTCGTCGTGCACGGCGACGAGGGCCTCGCCGGGCCGTGGGCCGCGCGCGCGAAGCCCGGCGACCGCCTCGTCCTCTCCGGCCCCGGCGGCGGGTACCTGCCCGACCCGGCCGCCGACTGGCACCTGCTCGCCGGCGACGACTCCGCGCTCCCCGCGATCGCCGCCGCGCTCGAGGCCATGCCGCGCGACGCCGTCGGGCACGCCGTGCTCGAGGTCGGGACCGAGGCGGACCGCCTGCCGCTCGAGGCGCCCGACGGCGTCGAGGTCACCTGGGTGCTGCGCGGCGACGCGCCCGCCGGGACGACGACGCTCCTGCCCGACGCCGTCGCCGACCTCCCGTGGCGCGAGGGCCGCGTCCACGTCTTCGCGCACGGCGAGCGCGGGGCCATGAAGGCCCTGCGCCGCGTCTTCACGGAGCGCGGCGTGCCGCGCTCCGACCTGTCGCTCTCCGGCTACTGGGCCTACGGCCGCGCGGAGGACCGCTTCCAGGCGGAGAAGCGCGAGCCCGTCGGCCAGATCTTCGAGGACTGAGGAGTCCCATGCACCGCACCAGCACCACCCGTCCCCGCCGCGCGCTCGCGGCCGTGTCCGCGCTCGCCGTGCTCGCGCTCGCCGCGTGCTCGTCCGGCGACGGAGACGCCGAGGCGTCGCCCTCGGGCAGCACGACCACCGACGGCGCCGCCGACACCTTCCCGGTGACCATCCCCACGGCGTTCGGCGACGTCGAGATCCCCGAGGAGCCGGTGCGCGTCGTCGCGCTCGGGTGGGGCGACGCCGAGACCGTCCTCGCGCTAGGCGTCCAGCCCGTCGGCGCGAGCGACTGGCTCGCGTTCGGCGGCGACGGCGTCGGCCCGTGGCTCGCCGACGCGTACGACGAGTCGCCCGAGATCATCGGCACCCTCGAGCCGTCGTACGAGCAGATCGCCGTGCTCGACCCCGACGTCATCCTCGACGTGAAGTCGTCCGGCGACCCCGAGCGGTACCAGCGGCTCTCCGAGATCGCCCCGACCGTCGCCATCCCCGAGGGCGGCGAGGCCTACCTCACGCCCATGGAGGACCAGGTCGGCATGATCGCCGCCGCCCTCGGGCGCAGCGAGGCCGGCGACGAGCTGCTCGCCGAGGTCGACGACGCGTTCGCCGCCGCGCGCGACGAGCACCCCGAGTTCGCGGGCAAGACCGCCGTCATCGGGTCGTACTGGGCCGAGGGCTTCGGCGCCTACGTCTCGACCTCCAGCCGCGGCGAGTTCATGCAGGGCCTCGGGTTCGACACCAAGCCCGAGATCGACGAGGCCGCCGGCGAGGAGTTCTCCGCGACCCTCGGCACCGAGAACGTCGACCTGCTCGACGCCGACCTCACCGTCATCCAGCCCATCGGCTTCACCGCCGCCGACGTCGAGGCGCTCCCGATCTTCCAGACCGTGCCGTCCGTCGCCGACGGCCGCTACGTCGTGTTCGACGACAAGGACCTCTCCAACGCCTTCTCGCTCGGCACGCCCACGGCCGTGATCTACGCGATCGACAACGTCACCCCGCTGTTCGCCGAGGCGCTCGGCGGGAAGTGACGCCCGTGCCTTCCGGCGGAGTGCGCGACGCCGACGCGGTCCGGCGGCGAGTGTTGCCCGACGGCGCGGGGTGGGCTGGTTGGTCCGGCTCCGTGCGGGCGTCTCGCGGGCGCGCGTGACCCGGCGCAGGAGCGGCTGACCGGCCGATTCGGTGTCCGGGGGTGTGACCAGGTATCCTTCCTGGGCCGGGTATCCCGGCGAGGTAGCGTGTCCGAGCGGCCTAAGGAGCACGCCTCGAAAGCGTGTGTGGGTGAAAGTCCACCGTGGGTTCAAATCCCACCGCTACCGCCACCCGAAGGGCCCCACCCGCAGAACCCTGCGGCTGTGGGGCCCTTCGGGGTACCCGGGCCTCCGTCTTCACTCCGTCTTGCCCTGTCGACTGCACCTGAGCGATCACACGGGGCGGGGACCGCAGCCACGCTGTGAGCGGTTCTCGACTCAGTCGCCGTTGAACACCAGGTAGCGATGGGGCCGTTCGTCGACCAGCTCGACCATCCCGGTGAGTTCCTGCAACTCGGGCTCGAGACCAGGCGACGTTCGGGTGATCTGCTCGAGCTCGTCAGCGACAAGTCGCAGCTGATGGCCATTGAAGACCGTGTCGTCGTGTTCATCGACGTTCCCGAGGAAGGGGAGCCCTTGCCCCCTCGCCACTCGGAGAACGGCCCTGAGGTCGAGGTTGCCAAGAATGAGCACGGTGCCGCGGTAGTCGCGCACGAGCGCTGTCGTTCCCACGGCCACAAGTGTGCCAACGCGGCGCAGTTCATGGCAGATCACCGTTCACGGTGCCCGCCTGGGTGACTAACTGGTCGATGACGACCCGCAGGTTGGGGAATGCGTCCGCGGATGTGGGCCCCGTGGTGCCGGCCGAATTGCTAGCGCGAGCTGTCGCTGCGGCGCGCGAGTATCCGAGCGCCCCCGAGAACCCCTCGCCGTGTACGGACACGGTCGTCGGTCTGCCTTCAGGGACCGGACGACGGCCCGCCGCCGCAGGGTTCTCGGGCCGTGCGGCGGTGCCGGCGATGAGTTATCGCCCGCCCGGTGGTCTGCCGTGCAGACCGTCGGAGCTGAGGAGGACGCGATGAAGCTGTTGCTCACGTCAGGGGGAGTCACGAACCCGAGCATCGAGGGGGCGCTCGTCGGGCTGCTGGGCCGGCCGATCGGTGAGTGCTCGGCGCTGTGCATCCCGACGGCGTTGTACGGCCACCCGTGGGTGGGGCCCGGGAAGAACGCCCGGGACTTCATCACGGGGGAGTCGGACCACATGGCGGGGCTGGGGTGGGGGTCGGTCGGCGTGCTGGAGCTGACGGCGCTGCCGAGCATCCCCGCGGACCGCTGGGTGCCGCTCGTCCGGGAGACGGACGTCCTGCTGGCCGCGGGCGGTGACGCAGGCTACCTGGCGTACTGGATGCGGCGGTCCGGTTTCGCGGACCTCGTGCCGTCGCTCACCGGCACGGTCTACGTCGGGATGAGCGGCGGCAGCATGGCGCTGACGCCGCGCATCGGCGAGGAGTTCGTGGGGTGGGAGCCCCCCGACGGCGAGGACGCGACGCCGCTGGGGCTCGTCGACTTCGCGATGTTCCCCCACCTGGGCCACCCGGACCTGCCCGACAACACGGAGGCCGCGGCTCGGCGGTGGGCCGCCGCCCTGGGCGGGCCGGCCTACGCGGTCGACGACGAGACCGCGTTCGTCGTCGACGGCGCGGTCGAGGTCGTGTCCGAGGGCGTCTGGCACCGCCTGGCGTGACCCCGAGCCGGCTCGACCCGGCCCCGGGCTCGACCCCGCGCCGAGCTCGACCCGCTCCGGCGTCGGGCCCCACCCTCACACCGACCGGCGCGACGCCCGCACGACGGCCGTCGCGGACGCGAGGCCGAGCACGAGGAACGCCCCGGCGACGAGCAGCGACCCGCGCGTCGCGTCGGCGAACCCGGACGCGAGCGCGTCGACGACCTCCGGCTCCCTCGGCCCGAGCTCGCCGTGCGTGCCCTCACGCCGCAGCTCGGAGATGACGTCGCCGGCGGAGCCGCTCGTCGCATCGGTGAGACGCGTGACCTCCGCGTCGGGCAGCCCTTCGCCGTCGAGAGCGTGGGGCACGGCGCTCGCGAGCAGGACGGCGAGCGCGGTCCCGACGAGCGCGGTGCCGAGCGCGGAGCCGACCTGCCGCGCGGTCGACTGCGTGGCGGAGCCCTGGCCGGACTCCTCGGGCGGAACCTCCACGAGCGTCGTGCTCGTGAGCTGCGCCGACGCGAGCCCGAGCCCGACGCCGTAGACCACGAGCAGGACGGCGAGCAGCAACGGAGAGACGGTCGCGGTGACGGTGAGCGCGACGGCCGCGACGCCGACGATCTCGAGCGCGAGGCCGATCACCACCACGAGCGGGGCACCGACGGCGGCGGCGAGGTGGCGCGCCGACGCGCCGGAGAGGAACGCACCGAGCGCCATCGCCGCGAGCACGAGCCCGGCCCCCATCGTGGACAGCGCGAGCACGTTCACGAGGAAGAGCGGCAGGACGAAGATGATGCCGAACTCGCCGACGGCGACGGTCATCGCGGTCGCGTTGCCCCACCGGAACGTCGGGATGCGGAACAGCGTGAGGTCGAGCAGCGCGGACCGTCGCACGTGCGCGCGGTGCCGCTCCCACGCGACGAAGAGGACGAGCAGCAGGAGCCCGGCGGCGAGGAAGACGGGGGTCGGCGAGACGGGGGCGGACGCCGGCCAGGTCGCGCCGAGGAGCTCGACGTCCCCCTTCGGGCTCCACCAGCCGAACGACTGGCCCTCGATGAGCCCGAACACGAGCGCACCGAAGCCGAGCGC
Source organism: Sphaerisporangium cinnabarinum (assembly GCA_003052455.1). Taxonomy (GTDB): domain Bacteria; phylum Actinomycetota; class Actinomycetes; order Actinomycetales; family Cellulomonadaceae; genus Cellulosimicrobium; species Cellulosimicrobium cinnabarinum. The sequence continues at coordinate 17,571 of QAPD01000024.1, forward strand.
GGACAGCACGAGCCCGACGACGTCGAGCCCCGGCGCGAACGCGTGCGCCCGGGTCTCCGGCACCCAGAGGTAGGCGCCGACCAGCACGAGCAGGCCCACGGGCACGTTGACGAGGAAGATCCACGGCCACGTGAACGACGTCGTGATCCACCCGCCCGCGAGCGGCCCGATGGCGGCGGCCCCGGAGATGACGGCGCCCCACACCCCGAACGCCGCGGCCCGGTCCTTGCCGCGGAACGTCGCGTTCACGGTCGACAGCGTCGAGGGCAGGATCGCGGCCGCGCCGAGGCCCTGGGCGAGCCGCCCGACGATGAGCGAGCCGCCGTCGTCGGCCGCCGCGGCGAGGAGCGACCCGGCGAGGAACACGAGGACGCCCACGACGAGGAGCCGCCGTCGCCCGAACCGGTCGCCGAGGCGGCCGGTCGAGAGCAGCAGGGCGGCCAGCACGACGGCGTACGAGGCGCTGATCCACTGCGCCTGGCTCAGCCCGAGGTTCAGGTCGGCGACGATGTCCGGGACGGCGACGGCGACGATCGTCCCGTCGATGACGACCATCGACAGCGCGACCGCCAGGACGACGAGCGCACGCCACCGGTTGGCGTGGGCCCGCGGGTCGACGGCGGGTTCGTCGTCCTCGGGTGGTTCGGTCTGCGGCGCGTTCCCCTGCACGGACTCCACGGGGCCTCCCTCGTGTCGTGACGCGGCCCTGCGTCCAGGATCGCCGCGCACGCGGGGGAGCGCATCAGCAGCGCCGGGCAGGTCAGGCGCGGTGGCGCGCGACCGCCCCGGCGGCGAGGTCGCGCCACGGGAGGGGCGTCGGGCCGTGGTCGCCCGCGACGGTGCGGCGCGTGCGGGACGCGAGCGCGCCGTCGTAGAGCGCGAGGAGCTCGGCCGCGAGAGCGTCGGGGTCGGCGGCGCCGGTCGCGGCGGCGAGGTCGCGCAGGCGCTCGGTGAGCAGCCGGGTGTCGGCGGCGAGCCAGCGGTACGCGGGGTGCTCGGGGTCGGTGACCTCGACCGCGGCGGCGAGGAACGCGCAGCCGCGGGTGCTCGTCGCGGTGGGGAAGCCGTCGAGCGCGTCGAAGACGGCGAGCGCCCGCGCGTCCGCGTCGTCGCCGCAGCGGTCCAGCGCGTCGTCCCACGCGGCGCGCCAGCGCTCGTGGCGCCGCTGGAGGTAGGCCGCGACGAGGTGGTCCTTGCCGGCGAAGTGCGCGTACAGGGTCGCGGGGGACACCTCGGCGCGGCGGAGCACGGCGTCGACACCGGTCGCCGCGATGCCGTGCTCGACGAACAGCGCTTCCGCGGCGTCGAGCAGGCGGTCGCGGGCCGGTCGGCGTGCGTCGGTCCGGGGCATGGGGATAGCGTAACGATCACTATGCTGAAACGATCGTTACACCCAGCCGCGCCCGCCCCCGGTCGCCTGGTCGCCGCGGGGACCGGCCTCATCGCGGTGACGTACGGCGTCGTCCGCTACGGGTACGGCCTCCAGCTCCCGGCGCTCACGAGCGAGCTCGGCCTCTCGTCCCCCACCGCGGGCGCGATCGCCGCGGGCAGCTTCGCCGCCTACTGCGTCGCCGCGCTCGGGGCCCAGCGCGTGCTGGCCCGACGCTCCCCGCGCGCGGTCGTCTGGGCCGCAGCGGTGCTCGCCGCGGCCGGGGCGGTCCTGGTCGGGCTGTCGTGGTCGTCCGCGAGCCTCGCGGCGGGCGTCCTCGTCGCGGGCAGCGCCGCCGGTGCGGCGTCGCCCGCCCTCGTCGCCGCGGTCGGTTCGACGGTCGACGGCCGTCGGGCCGGGCGCGCGCAGGCCGTCGTGAACTCCGGGACGGGCGTGGGCGTCGCGCTCGTCGGCGCCGCGACGCTCGTCGCGCCCGACGTCTGGCGGCCCGCGTGGTTCGCTGCCGCGGTCGGGGCGATCGTCACGGCGGCGCTCGTCGACCGGAGCGCGCGCT